>CAUJIO010000048.1 GCA_963205315.1 Pseudomonadota bacterium
GGCCGAATTGTGCGGCGACGCGGTCCGGCTCCAGCAGTGAAGAGGTGAGGTTGGCGTCAATGAACTTGAGGATCGCCCCGACCTTTGCCTCGCGCCCCCACTTCACCTCATGCGCGACGGAGGCCTGCACCGCCGCCGCCGTCATGGCGGCCAGACCGGGCGCCAGCGCACCCAGTTCCGCCGGTTCGATGCCCTCGGTGCGCTCCGCCAGTGTCCGCAGCGCCGCCGCCAATACCGCACCCGGCAGCGTCGCCGCTGAGAATGTCACGGCATGCAGCAGGTGAAGGCTCGCCAGCCGCACCCTGATTCGCGGCAGCCAGAGAATGCAAATCTTGGTTGTAGTTAATAAATCGCAAACAAATTGTGTGTCTTTGGTCAGATCAAAGACAAACCCCTCTCCTGCGGCACATTTCTCACCGCCTACTCCCGCTCCGATCTGGAGACTTCCTTCGAGAAGCAAGCACACGCCGATGGCGTCGAGTCCCGGGCGATGTCCAGTGCCGGTTTGCCGGTGCCAGGAAAGTCCGATTGTATAACAAAAGGTTAATCCACAGTTTCCGGTGTCGTGGACATGTGAAAGATCGCTGGGTGCAAGAGTGGACGTGAGAGACACCTCGCCGATCGAGTTCCAGGATTTAATCCAGCTTGGTCCTTGGTCAACGAGGCGGGGAATGGTTGCTCACATCCAAATTCTGTGCATTTCATCTCATACTATCAGCATAGTGTTGCAAAATCACTTACAACTCTTGAGCGTATAACATTGTAGACGTATGGAGTGGTCATCATAAATCAGGAGCGATCATGGCCAACTTCGCATTCACCTATAGTGCCCCAGATGCAAACGGAATCGTCACGGTTACCGTGAC
This sequence comes from Pseudomonadota bacterium, assembly GCA_963205315.1. GTDB lineage: Bacteria > Pseudomonadota > Alphaproteobacteria > Rhizobiales > Aestuariivirgaceae > Aestuariivirga. The sequence goes on from CAUJIO010000048.1 coordinate 867, forward strand.
GCGCACCGGCGGCAGGGGCAAAGAGCCCGTCACTATCGCAACGTCAGGCACCGCAACCAATGGCGCCGACTATTCGATCTCGCCGACGACGCTGTCCTTTGGCACCAATTCAAACGTGCTGACCTTCACGCTCGACATGTCGGCAGATGGCATCACGGAGAGCCCCGAAACAGTCACCTTCTCGTTGACGGGCGCCAAGGGCACCCCGACTTACTCGACGAACACCTTCACCATCACCGATGCCATCGAGTGCTTCATGCCGGGCACGATGATCCTCACGCCGTCGGGCGAAGTGGCCGTCGAGACCCTGAAGATCGGCGATCTCGTCATGACCCATGATGGCCGCAGCGAACCTGTCCGCTGGATGGGCCGCCACACCGTCTCGACCGTCTTCGCCGACAAGCTGAAGACCCTTCCGGTCCGCATCAAGGCCGGCGCTCTGGATGACAATGTCCCGTCGCGCGACCTGCTGGTTTCGCCCGGCCATGCCATCCTCGTCGATGGCGCGCTGGTGCAGGCTGCTGCCCTCATCAATGGATCCTCGATCATCCAGGAAACCGATGTGCCGCAGGTCTTCACCTATCACCATGTCGAATTGGCCGACCATTCGCTGATCGTCGCCGAGAACACCCCGGCTGAAACCTTCGTCGACAACGTCGAACGCGCCCGCTTCGACAATGCCGCAGAATATGCCGAGCTCTATCCGGATGCAGCCCCGATCGCCGAAATGGATCTGCCGCTTGCCATGTCGCAGCGCCAGGTGGCCACCGCCACCCGCCGACGTCTCGGCCAGCGCGGCGTCGCTCTCTATGGCAAGGCTCTCGCCATCGCCGGCTGAGCCACGCCACAAGACCTGAATACAAACCGCGGTCAGTTTCATCTGGCCGCGGTTTTTTGTCTTGCAGTACGGATGCGACCTGTCGCACCAGTTGAGCGCGGAACACGCAGGGGCGATTCGTGCAGCGGCAAGACGACATGACACTCGAGACGGCACTGAAGCGGGGCGGTCTCGCCCGTGAGGGCCAGCGTCACGAAGAGGCGCTGCACGCCTATCAGACCGCCAGCCGCCTGTCGGCGGACTCGCCGGTCATTCGTGTGGAATGTGCTCATCAACTCTGGCTTCTGGGCCGCCATGATGAAGCCGAGGCAATCTACAGGGAACTCGCAGGTCTCATACCCGGCAATGCCCGCGTTCATCGTGGACTGGGCCTCGCCAGTGCGAGCCGCGGCGCGATTGAGAACGCAGTCCGGCACTATCGCACCGCCATCGCTCTTGCGCCGGAGATAAGCTGGATCGCTACGGAGTTCCTCGACCTGCTGCGCCGGGCCGGCAAACGTCAGGACGTTGCGGAATTTTGCGATGAGCTTGAAAGCCGGTCTCCGTCCAGCCCCCTGCCGTGGATCGAGCGTGCCAGGTTGGCGCGTGAAGACGGGAACTTACAAGAGGCGAGGCAGCTTCTGGTCACCGCACTTCAGCGCGACCCCGCATCGCTCCAGGCGCTGATGATGCTGGCGGTCGAAGAGAAGGCAACAGGAAATATCGCGGATGCTCTGGCACTCTGCGGCCGGATCCAGGCACGCGATCCCGCCAATACGACGGCCTGCCTGATCGAGTCTGCCATCCACCGCGAGGCCGAACGCTATCGTGAGGCCGAGGCCGTGATTGAGAAGGGCCTTGCGCGCAACGGTCAGTCAGTCGATCTGCATCTGGCACAGGCCCGCATCAAACGCGCCATGGGGGAGACGAAGGCGGCCCTTGAAATTCTCGGCCGCTTGAAGGAGTCCAATCCCAGGAACCCCGCGGTTCTGCAGTTGCTTGCGGCACTCGAGATTGACAGCGGCAACACGGACGAAGCGGCCCGCCACACCGGCCTGCTGATGCAGATGCATCCGGACAATCCGCAGCCGGCGATCCAATTGGCACGGCATCATTTGGCGCAGCGCCGGACGGAGGAGGCGCGTGAGCTATTGTCGGCCAGTCTCGGCAGAGCCGCCGCCCAGGTGCCAGCACTCGTCGAACTCGCAGAGCTGGAGAGCGGGTCAGGCAATGACACCCGCGCATTGGAACTTGCCCGCGCCGCCGCCGCACTCGGCCCGGACGACATGCAGGCCCATTTCCTCGTCAGCCGCCTGCTGTTCGACGCCGGCCGGTCGACGGAAGCAATTCGGCATCTGTCCGATCACCGTGAACTCCTCGGCCAAAATCCGAACTTCTACGCGCGCCTCGGACAGTGTGAGCAGCTCACCGGACAGTATGCGCTTTGCCTGGAACATCTCGACGAGGGCCGTGAGAAATTTCCGGCGCATTTCGGCATCCTCGCCCAATGGGCATCCTGTGCCATGCGCTGCGGCCAGTTCGGCGCCGTTCGGGCGGCACTCGATCGGTTTCAGCCACAAACCCCCGGCGAGATCCGCCATCACGCCATGACCATGGCCCATCTTCTCAAGGCCGAAGGTCAATTCGCCGAAGCCTTCGCCATCCAGCTCAAGCTGTGTGAGGAGAGCAACGCGCCGCCCTATGTGAGCGCCGAAGCGGCGCGGACCGCCATACCGCTGCTTGAACCTGCTGCCGCGCGCCGGCTGCTTCAGGCCTATGCAACGAAGACGATGGCTGATCCGGCCTCGCCCCATCGCAAGATCGTGCCGTCGCACCTTCTTGTGGGCCAGATCGCCACCGAGTTCCTGCTTGATGCGGAAGCGTTGCAGGCCGCCATCGCGGCGCGCGCGCAACCGGAAGCCATGCGTATCGCTGCCTTGCTCAACGTCGTTGAAAACTTCGCGGAGACGACCAGCGGGGCCATCGCGCTCTGTGTCGAATTGCGCCGCCTCGGCGCATTCGATTCTCCGTCGCGGCCGGCATCTGCGGTGGATGACGCGATCCCCCGCAACATCTTTCAGTTCTGGGATAGCGAAGATGTCCCACAGAACATCAAGGCCTATTGCGCCACCTGGCAAGCGATGAACCCGGGCTACGGCTATCGCCTGTTCAATCGCCACTCCGCGGCGGATTATCTTGGCAGGCATGCCTCGGTCCGGGTGCAGGCCGCCTTCCGCCGTGTCCGTTCTGCCGCCGGCAAGGCCGATATCTTTCGCCTCGCCGTTCTGGAACATGAAGGTGGAATCTATTGCGATGCCGATGACCGCTGCCTCGCACCTCTTGATTCGCTGCTCGGCACCGGCACCATGTTCGTTGCCCATCAGGAAGACATTGGATCGATCGGCAATAATTTTCTGGCGGCCGTGCCTCATCACCCTGTCATCGCGCACGCGCTTGAAAATGCCGTGGCGGGGATCATGGCAGGCGCCAATGACACGATCTGGCTGTCGACGGGGCCTGGACAGCTGACTCGCTCTTTCGCCGTCACCCTTGCTGCACAAGGCGCGAGATGGCGGTCATGGCTGTCCCGCACGCGAATCATGTGGTGGACGGAACTTTCTGCCATCTGCGCGCAGCAATGTTTCGCGGCCTATAAGAATACCGCGGCACATTGGTCACGGCCGAGTGCTCCGGCGGCAAAGCCGCGCCCGGCCCTACCGGACAACAGGGCGGGCTGAAGGTTCGCCGCGCCGGGCGGCTGTCTTGCATCTGAAATTATCCCGAACTGCCGGCAGAGGCATGTCTGACCCCTGTGCTGCGGCTTTCTCCACACGCACATGGTGATCACATTCGTGTGACAACCGTTACGGACAAGCAGTCCCAAAGCAAAAAAATTTACGGAGTATTAGTAAAATAAGACGCATGTTTGCATCACCGTGACTGCAGAACCGGCAAAAGCGCCGGAAATATCGGCAGCATCCGCCCGCGATCGAGGTATCTGCGGACGGAACACGCAGAGAGTCTGAACATGACTCTCATTCTTCCTGATTCATTTAAGGATTCTTAATCAGTCCAGTGTGTAATCGCGTTGATGATTACGCGGCGGAATGAGAGTCACGTCTGGGTTGTAAATGATTTGTACAGGATGACCGGAGTTTAAACCTATAACTTGGTCGTTCTGCGTGAAGTAAGTTTACGTTTCAGGCATATTTCGGTGCGAGACTGAGGCAACATAGTCGGCACGTATTAGGAGAGTAAGGGTGGCAACGAATATCGGAACATCGGGGAACGACAAGATTATCGGCAAGAACTTCGCCGAAATGTTGTTCGGTAAGGCTGGGAACGACAGGCTCATCGGCAAGTCGGGTGATGACATCATCACTGGCGGCAAGGGCAACGACGTGATGTCCGGCGGCGGCGGCGCTGACCGCTTCGTCTTCGGCAGGAAGGCAACCGGCAAGGATGTCATCACCGATTTCGACGTCACCAAGGATATCCTGCAGATTCCGAAGGGTCTCAACAGCATCAATTCTGCCAAGGATGTGCTCAAGCACGCTGTGCAGAAGGGGTCGGATGTGATCATCGATCTCGGCCATGACAACACCATCAAGCTGAAGAACGTCGACCTCGACGATCTCAAGAGCCATCCCGGCGATCACTTCGACATCGTTTGATCCCGTATGAACAGGAAAGGCAGGCGGCTTCCGCCTGCTTTTCTTTTTTTTGCGGTTATGCCACGGTGCCGCATCACGACACTGTTCCGGATAACCGATGCTGATTGGCCATATCGACGCATTTGAACGCGGCAAGCTCTACGGCTGGGCCTACAATCCGGACGATGCCGGCGAACACCTGCAAATTCACGTTCATTGTGGCGATGAAGTTGTTGCCGATGGCCTCGCGAAACTGCCGCGCCGCGATTTGCCGGATGCCGGCATAGGCAGTGGCGACCATGCGTTCGAACTGGTCCTGCCGCCGCGAATCAAGTCCGTCGACGATATCGTCGTCACCGCCCGGTCTTCCCGGCATGGCGACATCGTGTTGCCGATGATCGAGAAGACCAATCAGCAGCTCAACACTGTGCTACAGATCTATTCCTCGCGCTACAACGCTGCCCTGAAACAATTGAAATCCGAAATCGACGATGTTGTCGTCGAGGTGGGCACCCTGCGCCACGCCACGCCGGCGGTGCGGGCGGGTATGCAGTCGGATGTCGAGGACCGCCTGGCCAGTCTGGAGAAGCGCATCGACAGCATGGAGATCTTCCTCGTCAGGATCGACGAGACGCTGCTCAGGTTGACGGTGCAGCAGAAGCACCGGCGCACATGGAGCTTTTCGCGCATGTTCAAGCCGAGCAATGGCTAACATTCTATTCGTTCATGCGAATTTCCCCGGCCAGTTCCTGTGGCTGGCCCGCGAGTTGGCGAGAGATCCCGCCCACGTAATCAAGGCTCTTTCCGCGGCCAACGCCGATACACGCCTGAACGAACGCGTCGATGGAATTGAAGTGCTGCATTATGGCGCCGAGGTGACGCTCGACCGGCCTGCGCAACACATCCTGAGCCACACGGAAACCTTCATCCGCAACGCCGCAAGCCTTGCCCTGCAGGCCGATGCCTTGAAGCGCGGCGGCTTCTATCCCGATGTCATCTACACGCACACCGGCTGGGGTGTTGGCGCCTTCCTGCACAATGTGTTTCCCAGCGCCAAACAGATCAAATACTGCGAGTGGTATTACAACCGGCCGGAGACCGGCATCCGCTTCCTGCGCAAGGACCAGCAGGTCGAGCGCATCATCGCCGACGACCTGCTGAATCTGCCGCTTCTGGCCGAGCTCTCCCATGCCGACCGGCTGATCGCTCCCACCGAATGGCAGCGCCAACAGTTTCCGCCGGCCTACCGCGACCAGATCACAGTTATTCCCGATGGCCTCGATCCCACCCTGTTCGAGCGGCCCCTCCAGCCATCGTTCCTGCTTGACGATGGCCGCAGGCTGACGCGGGACGACAGGATTGTGACCTATGTGGCACGCGGTGCAGACATGTTTCGCGGCTTCGAGACTTTCGTGCAAGCGATTGCGCGGCTTCAAACGCAGTTCAAGGACTTTCACTGTCTCATCGCCTGCGATACCAAGTCCTACTATGGCCCTGGTCACGGCACCGAGGATCACTTCCGCGATGTGATGCAGGCCACCGCGCTCGATCCGCAGCGCGTGCATTTTCTCGGCACCATCGACAGGCAGCGCTATCTCGGCTTGCTGCGCGTCTCCACTGTGCATGTCTATCTGACGGTTCCATTCGTCCTGTCATGGTCGATGCTGGAAGCCATGGCGGCGGGCTGCATCGTCGTCGCCTCGGATACGCCCCCGGTGGCCGAGTTCATCACCGCCGGCGTCAACGGTCATCTCGTCGACTTCTTTGATGCGGATGCCTTGAGTGACGGCCTTGCCTGCGCCCTCAATGAATCCGGATCGGCCACGGCCATGCGTGAAGCGGCCCGCGACAGCGTGCTCCGGCGCTGGGGCATGGACATTGCCATGGAGGCTCACAAGGACCTTCTGCGCGGACTGGATCTTATGCCCGCCAGCGCTCAGGTCGCATAGATCTCCGCATAGTCCGCCGCGAACTCCGCCATGCTGCGCAACGTTGCCCTCTCGACCGTCTGACGCGACATCGCCGCCGCCATGCTTTTCTGCATGGCATCCGCCAGCGCCGCCGGATGCGAGGCCTCGGCCAGGACCCCGGTGCCGTAACGGTTCAGGATTTCCGCCGCGCCGCCATGCGGGTAGGAAATGATCCGGCGGCCGTGATGCAGCGCCTCGTAGATCACCAGCGGCGCGTTTTCCCACCACAGCGAAGGAAAGACCACGCAATCGGCATCGGCCATGCGCTGCGCCAGATCATCCTGATCATAGCGGCCCATGAATTGCAGCTTGTCACCCAGTCTCGCCTTGCCCCTGGCGATTTTTTCATCGAGCGCGGCATCGGTGAACAGTTGCGAGCCGTGCACCTGCATCGTGAAATGATCAGCGCCGCGATCCAGCAGCATTGCCGCTGCCTCAAGCAGGTCGCCGATGCCCTTCACCAGCGACAGATTGCCGAAATAGGCAAAGCGCATCGGTCCATCGCCGGCTGGCCGTTCAGCCACGGCCGATTGGGGCCCGACATACGTATTCTCCACCAGGCTGACCGGCGGGCAGCCGTCGAGATTGGCCTCGATCATGCGGCGCAAGAACATCGACGGTGCCACGACCCTGTCGGCCAGTGCGATGGTACGGCCGATGTCAAGTGACCGCATGCGGAAATCCTCTGCTCCCACCGTGGGGATGCAGGCCATGCAGGCGCTGAGGCTCGGGCCCCGGCAGCGTTCACGCGTGTGATACTTGTAGAGCTGGCCGTTGTTGGCGCAGATCAGATAATAGTCATGCAGCGTCACGACGATGCGGGCCCGCGGCAGCACCTGCCGCGTGAGATGGATGGCTTCGAGACCGAAGTTCAACACATGATGAAAATGCACGACGTCGGGCCGGATGGTCGCCAGCGAATTGGCAAACTCCCGCAGGCTGCCGAAGTAGTCCTGCTGCTCAAGGCGGAAGCGCAGGAAGTCGTCGACATGAATCACCGCCTCGCGCTGGTCGTCTGACAGCGCAATCATCCGCGTGCCGGGATGACTGGCCCTCACGCTGGACTCTGCGGCGCCCAGATACCAGCAGTCCTGCTCCTGGGAGCGCCAGTATCGGTGCAGCGCCAGCGCGACCATTTCCGTGCCGCCCGGATGAAACGCCGTGTGCCCGTGGGCCACCTGCAGCACCCTGGGGATCGCAGCACTCATGCCAGCACGACGTCCTGGAAGAACGGGCCAGCACCGCCACGCCAGCGGCCCGGCAGAACCTTCGGTGTGCGGCCCGTTGTCCGTTTGATCAGATCGATCACCGCACTGGTCTTGTAGGCCACGGCCGAGAGCGGCGGCTTGTCCTTCACATGCCACATCACCGGACGCTGCGGATGCGGCTCGGAAAAATCGAGATGCGGCAGATTCGGCCGCCGCGGAGGGCGCTCGCCATCAAACAGCAGGAAGGTCGAGAACAGCACGCCCTCCGGCTTCAGCACCCGCGCTGCTTCCTTCAGGTAGGCTTCGACCTCTTCGTAATAGAGATGCGTGAACACCGAGGTCGCGATCGCGAAGTCGACCGACCAGTCCGGCAGCGGAAAATGATAGTCCGTCGCCAGCACGCGGCCTTGCGGCCAGTAGTGTTCGTTGAAGACATCGGCTTGCTCGAAGCGGAAATGCGGATAGGCAGCGAAGGCCTGGTTGCACCAGGCGATCCCCTTTGGCACGGGATCGAAGCCATGATAACGGCCGGTGAGCGGATCGAGATAGCACGCCAGCCCGGCCGCCATGCGGCCGATGCCGCAACCGATATCGAGCACCGTGTGATGCCGTTCCAACCCGCCGATCTCGACGAAATATCCCAGAAACTCGGCGGCGATGCTGATGAAATCGCCGTCGCCCACGAACACGTCCTCGGCGGACGGCGGCTTCACCGCGCCACCCTTCAGAACCGCTCTGGCGCGTTTCAGAAGTTCAGTACGTGTTGGCATCATGCTTGAAGTCTCCGTTCTCCATCAGCGACGCGATATCGCCAGCCCACAGGCTGTGATGAAGCTGCCGGTTATAGGCCGACGATCCGTTGTCTTTCGCCGTCGGATGCGTGGCGATGCTCTGGCGTTCGAAGTGATAAAGCTCCGCCGCCGGTTGATAGAAACATGTGCCGCCCCGCCGACGCAGCTTGAGGCAAAGGTCGCTGTCCTCGTAGTCGCCGATGACATAATCGGTGGTGAAGCCGCCAACATCCTTGAACGCCTCGGCGCTGAGCGCCATCACTGCGCCGGTCACCGCCGGCACCTCGCGGGCGGCATTGGCCGGCCCGAAGTTGCGGCCATAACCCTTGAAATAGTGCATGTTCTGAAAGGCACCGCCGCGCAGCCTGTAGAAATACATGCCGGCATGCTGCAGGCTGTCGTCGGCATAGAGCAGCTTGGGGCCAACAACCGAATGGGACGCCAGGCCGCGCAGACTGTCCGTCAAGATCTTTAGCCAGGTGCCGCCCGCCGGCACAACGTCGGAATTCATCAGGATCAGCGTTTCACCCTCGGCCGCCTGGGCGCCGGCATTCGTCGCCGTCGCATAGCCGCAATTGTCGCTGAGCAGCACCAGGCGGAGATCAAGTCCGGTGACTTTCGCAAGGCTGCCAAGGCGCTGCTCTGCCTCGCTGGTCAGGCGGGGGTCGTCGAGCACATAGATGATCTCGCTTGTTTGGCGCAGTCCGGGCGTCGCGGCAAAGCCGAAGATCTGCGAACGCAGGAACCGCAGGTCGCCATAGAGCGGAACGATGACGGAGGCCTGCCGCTGCGATGGGTTTCCATAGGCCTCAACCTTGCGCACCGTCTGTTGCGGCAGAAGCTGCTTCGCCACCGCGCTCAGCGCCGGCCTGTATGCCGCGCTCAACGCTCCGGCCTCAAGCGCGTTCAGATGCACCGCAGAGAGAATGGCATCGCGCTGGCCTCTTGCGTCTCCCGGCATCGAATGAGCCCGGCAAACAAAGCTGCTGCCGTCCCGCAACGCCACACGGATCGCTGGCGCCATTGCAGCGGCACGCTTGAGCTTGCGCTCCAGCCAGACACAGAAGCCGCGCACCGGCGTCACCTTTCCGTCGACTTCGGCGAGGCCGTCATATGTCTGCCAGCGCGACTCGATCGCCGACTTGCGCAGGCTGTAATCGGCCACATGTGCCGTCCGGAAATGCCCTTGCGGATCGAGCATCCAGCCGGAGAGGAAGAGCCCCTCGTCAAAGGCCTGCAACACCTCGGCCGAAAACACGAAGCTGCGGTTCGGCAGCTCCACCGTCTTCCGCGCCGAATTCGCCAGTCCTTCGGCCGCCAGAAGATCCCGTATCAGATCGCGTTGGCCGTGGCGCAGCAGCAGGGCGACGGCCTCGGGCGCCGTGTCGATATGCTTTGAGTGGAACTGGGCTGCGGAAGGCGAAACCTCCGCCACGGCATCGAGCCAGATCGCCTCGTCCCCATTGACAGCCAATATCCCGCTCACCTGTCTGGCAACGCAAGGCAGCACCACATGCGAAAGCCGGAACGGACTGACAAGCGCATTTGCCTTCACATTGAGATCGTGGCGCCTTGCCGTGTCTGTTGCCGTGTCAAACGCCACCAGGATCGTATCGCCCGATAACTTTGCATCCGGGCTGTGGCAGATCACGGCATCGGGATAGCCGTCGATGGCGAGCAATTGCACATTGGCATGCGCCATCGGCAACCGCCTGCAAGCCTCGAGCAATCCGCTGGTCGTGACCTGATCCTGCTGCAATCGGAACAGGGTCGTGACGGTGCCGGCCAGCAGGAACAGCAGCCGCGCCATCGGCTCTGCGCCCAGCCCCAGCTTGCCGATGAATGTTGCGAGCGTTTCGTCAATCGCCACATCGACCGATCCCGACTGCACCGTCACCGTGACGGCCTCATCTTTGGTGGTCAGCGACGGAAAGCTGGCGATGGCCAGCCTGAGCTTGCCAGCGCGCGCCATGAACACCCGCGCGGCTTCAGCGCCGCCAAGGCTGATGCCGGGTGAATCGTCACCGGCCCCCTCCGGCAGCGCCACCAGGACGGTGGCATCACCGATCCTGCAGGCTCGCACACGGTATTCTCTCGCCACGCGCGCTAACTCGCCTCACTCTTCGCGGAAGGCTTTGGCGAAGCTGTGCTTGATCGGCAGCAGCAGATAGCTCAGCGCCGTGCGGTTGCCGTTGACGATGTAGACGTCGGCGCCCATGCCCGGATAGAGGAAGAGGTTCGGCTGCTTGCGCAGTTCCGAGTCCGGGATTTCCGCCTTGAAGGCATAGGTCAGTTCTCCCGTCTGCGGGTTCACGGTACTGTCGGGCGCCAGATAGATGATTTCGCCGATCAGCGGCTGGGCATCGGCTGCGGAAAAGGCCGAGAGCCTGATTTCCGCCTTGTGTCCCACCCGCAGCGTGTCGATGTCGCTGGCCCGCGCCACTCCTTCGACGATCTTGCGCTGGTCGCCCGGCACGATGTCGAGCAAGGGTGTGCCCGGCACCACGGCAGATCCGGGCGTGCGGATGCGGATATTGGCAATGACGCCCTCTTGCGGCGCGCGCACAATCGACTTGTCGACGACATCCTGTGCGGTCACAAGGTCTTGTGTGAGCCGTGAAATGTCGAGCTGGGCCGCCTGCAGTTCCTCGGCAATAGCGCGTTGGAAGTCGGATGTCCGGCTGGCGCGGTTGAGTTCGAACTGGTTCTTCTTTTCATCGCCTTCGGCAAGCTGCGACTGCAGCTGCAGGATCTGCGATTGCGTATCGACCAGCAGAAGCCGGGCTTCGCTCACCTGGCCGCGCGTCGCCAGGCCCTTCTCGCTCAGCTTCTTCAGCGTGTCATGCTCGGTCTTTGCGACGCCGAGCTGCTCCTGCAGCGATTGCAGCCGCATGGTGAGGGCTTCGCGCTGCCGGACGATCTGCTCGATGAGTGACGTGTCGATGCCGAGCTGTCCCTTGTACAGGGTGGCCCGCTCGTCCATGAAGCGGCGCTCGTTGCGCGCCACCTGCTCGGAAAACTCCGGCGCCACGGAGGCATTGTCGGCGGGCGGAACATCGAAGCTGGTTTTGCCGTCGCGCTCTGCCGTCAGCCGGGCGAGGCGCACCTTGGCGGAGTAGATCTGCTGGCCGAGTTGCGTGACCAGCGCCTGGCTGCGTGTTGCATCGAGCTTGACCAGCACCTGCTGGGCTACGACGTGGTCACCTTCCTTAACCACCACCTCGAGCAGGGTTCCGCCTTCGAGATGCGAGACCGTCTTGGTATTGCTCTCGACGACGACGCGCCCGCCGGCCACCGAGGCCTGCGCCAGCGGCGTCAGATAGGCCCAGCCGAGAAAGCCGCCCACTCCCAGGATCAGCGCTGACAGCCCAAGGAAGAATGGCCCCTTGAGCGAAACATTGCGGTCGGCTTCTTCCGCGACGACCGACGACCAGTCGCTCAGGGGCCGCAGGTTGATGTCGCGGCGCGGCGGAGATGCGGGAATCGTCTTCATGTGTTTTCGGCCCGCCGCTGGATGATTCGGATGTCCGGCCGGCGCGGTGCTGCCTCGGTCACCAGGTCGGGCGCCACGATCCGCAGCACCTCGTCACGCGGCCCGAAGTGGCGCACCAGGCCATGTTCGAGAACCAGGATCTTGTCGGCCACCGCCATCATCGATGGACGATGCGCAATCAGCACCACCACGGCACCGCGCGCGCGCGCCTCCTTGATCGCCGCGACCAGCGCCATCTCGCCCTGATGATCGAGATTGGAGTTCGGTTCATCGAGCACCAGCAGGCTGGGGTCGCCATACAGCGCCCGGGCCAGCGCCAGCCGCTGCAACTGCCCGCCCGACAGCAGGTGCTTGCCGTCCTGCACAGTGGTGTCATAGCCATGCGGCAGCCGCCCGATCAGGTCGTGAATGTCGGCCGCCCGCGCAGCGCGGATCACCTCGCGCGGATCGCTCTCTTCCATGCGCGCGATGGTGCTGCGCACCGTGCCATCGAGAAGGCTGATGGCCTGCGGCAGATAGCCGACGCCGCGGCCGAAGGAGCCGCGCTCCCACAAGTAGGTACTGTTGCCGTCGAGAAACACGCCGCCCGCGGTTGGCCGTGTGATGCCAACGAGGGCCCGCGCCAGCGCCGACTTGCCCGCGCCCGAAGGCCCGACGACGCCGATGACCTCACCGGGCGAGGCCGAGAACGACACGCCGCGCAGCACCGGAATGTCGCGGCCCTGCGGCAGGTAGACAAGATTTGTCACGTCGAGTTCGCCGCCCGACATCGGCGCCGGCATCGTCTGCCGCACCGAACTGTCGCCATCGAGCAAGGCCTTGACGCGGCCCCAGCCGTGCGCCGCGTTCACCCACTGCCGCCACGTTTCGATCATCGAGGAGAACGGGCTGATGGCCTGTGTCGTCAACACCATGCCGGCGAACAGCACGCCGGAATTCACTTCGTGCGACAGCACCAGGAAGGCGCCCGTCGCCACGGTCATCATCTGGATGCTCTTCTGCACGGCTTTGGTGAAGGCCAGCACGGCGCGCGACCGGAAATTCGCGGTGCCCCACAGGTCCAGCGCGTCGCCTTGCGAACGCCGCCACCGCCGCACCAGCGCCGGCAGCATGCCCATCGCCTCGATCACCTCGGCGTGGCGCAGCGACCCGGCGACGTCCTGCAGATGCCGGTTCTCCGCCTGGTTGGCGGAGCTGATGACATCGCGCGTCAGCCGGTCGGTGACGATGTTGAGGCTGACCATCAGCACGATGAGCCCACCGGCCAGCAGGGCATAGTCCGGATGGATCAGATACAGCGCGCCCACGAACAGCAGCGAGAACAGCGCGTCGAGCGGAATGGTGATGGCATTACCAGCGATGAACTGCCGCAATTCATGCAGGTCGCGCAGCGCCTGGCTGCCTTCGTTGACGCCGCCTTCGAGTGCCTTGCGGACGCTGGCCTGCAGCGCCGGAAGATTCATCTTCTGCACGATGCCGCGCGACATCACGAGATAGGTGTACGAGCGGACGAAGTCGAAGATGCCATACAGCACCACCGCCAGCCCGCCGATGATCATCAGGCCGTAGAGCGTGTCGTAGCTCTTCGACGGAATGACGCGCTCATAGACGTTGACCATGAACAGCGGCGCGGCGAAGGTCACGAAGTTGAGGAAGAACGAAACGAAGGCAGCATAAAGTATGCCGCGCACGAACAGGCGCCGTGCGGCGTTCACGAGCTGCGATGCGGAGGCATCGACCGCTGCCGAATCCATCTTTTTCACGTGTTCAACTTGATCCTCTGAAGGCCTGTCGGTCAAAAATAGCGGCAGCGAACCGTGTTGCGAATCACTTATGGCTAGCAAATCGTAAATGAATCCTGAAGACGCCCGAAATCCAGACAATTCGACTCAAGTAACGCGCGATTTGACTCAGGCTCAAACTGCTGTCGCAGCACCGCGGCGTCTTGCCCTGCGGGAAGCATGAGTTTAGTTCTATCACCGACTCACGTGGCAGAGAGTGACAGGGGCGGTTGGCATGCAGCAGGAAAAGCGCGGGAACGACACGGTCGTGGGATTCCTCGAATCGGTCGGCGAGACGTTGACGGCGCAGGGCTGGGCCAGATCACGGGACTCGGACGAGCCCGTCGAACTGTCGATTGCCGTCGACGGCGTCATCGTCGCCTCGGCCATGACCGATGTGGTGAGGCCCGATCTGATCACGCAAGGCATCTCCTCCGGCCCCGCAGGCTTCAACATCGCGATTCCGCCATCTGCCATCCGCCGCCTGCGCAGTTGGATTCACATCCTGCACAACGACACGCCGATTTCGGACGGGTTGCCGCTGGATCTCACGCGCAATGTGTCGATCAGCCTTCACGGCATTGAATATGGGCAATTGCGCGTCAAGGTGCGCGGCTGGCCGGGCCGCGCCATCAAGGCCGCGGTGAAGATCGATGGCGTGGCGCGCGGCGCCTTGAAGATTCCTGCCGGCAACCGCTATCTCGCGGCCGAGGCCGTCGACATCAGCTGGCCGGTGCCGCAGGAATTCTGCGATGGGCGCGCCCACGTCTACGCCGTCGAACTCGATCACGAAGAGGCCGTGGTCCGCAGCGACCTCAGCGTCATCCGCCATCCGGATTTCCGCATCTTCATCGATACCGCCGCCTTCAACGGCATCAACGGCTGGGTGTTCGAGCGCGACCGCGCCTCGCCCGTCTCGATCACCGCCTGGTGCCAGGGCCGCAAGGTCGGTGCGGCCGTGGCCGAACTGCGCCGCCAGGACGTCGCCGGCTCCTTGTCGCTCGACACCGACCGCGTCGGCTTCAGCATCGAATTCTACGAGAGGCTTACGGGGCCCTATGCCGAAATCGCGCTGCGCGAGGCGGAAACCGGGCTACTTCTCACCACCGTGTCGGTCATCAGCCCCTATGAGCAGATGATTGCCATTGCCGCGGCCCATCGCGGGGCCCCGGGCCAGTCCTATCTGCCAACAGCAGTGCTCGCCGGTGCCATCAACAAGACCAGCGGCGAAATCCAGTTCATCAACCGCGAGGAATATTTTCACGACCTCGATTGCCCGGCCGGCGAGGTCGCGGTCATCGTCCCGGTCTATGGCGGAGCACTCGAACTGGCGGAATGCATGGACAGCCTGCTGCGGGCGAAAAACAATACGCCGCATCTTCTGGTGCTGGTCAACGACGCCACGCCGGAACCGGTCATCCGCGACTATCTGCGCTCGCTCGAGGCTCGCGCCATTCCCAACCTGCGCATCGTCCACCGCACCGCCAACTGCGGCTTCTCGGCCGCCGTCAATGTCGGCATGATCATCGCCGGCAAGCGCGACGTGGTGCTGCTCAATGCCGATACCGTCGTCTGCGACCACTGGCTCGACAATCTTGCCGCCGCCGCCGCACAGGACGAGCGCATCGGCACGGTGACGCCCTTCTCCAACAATGGCGAGATCGCCACCGTTCCCTATATCTGCAAGTCAATTCCGGTGGAGTCGATCCGCACCGCCGAAGCCGTCAACGAAGCCGCGGGCCGCCTCAATCGCGGCAAGCTGGTCGATCTTCCCGTCGCCATCGGCTTCTGCATGATGATTCGCCACCGCTGCCTCGAGGACATCGGCTTGTTCGATGCCGAGAAATGGGGCCGCGGCTATGGCGAGGAAGTGGACTTCTGCCTCAAGGCTGCAGCCCGCGGCTGGCGCCACGTGCTCACCGGCGACACTTTCATGATCCATCGCGGTGCCGTGTCGTTTGGCGACGAGAAGCTGCAGCGCATCATCGAATCCGGCCGCAAGATCTCCGAGACCTATCCCTTCTACGACCGCATCATCCAGCACTTCTTGAAAAACGATCCGGTCGCTGCCCTGCGACGCCCCATCAACCTGGCGCTGATTGCCCAGACGTTGAACGAGCACAAGGTGCTGCACATTACCCACGCACTGGGCGGCGGCACCGAGCGCTACATCGCCGACATGTCGGACCTGTATGAGGAGGATGGCCGCTCCAACATCGTCCTGCGCTTTGCCCGCTCCGGCGCCGCCAGCCTCGAACTCAGTCCCGGCCAGCATTTCAGCCATTTCTTCCAGAAGACCCATCGCGAGGAATATCGCAGCGGCGAGCTGGATCAGCTGCTCGAGGATCTCACGGCGCTGGGCATCGATCAGATCCACCTTCACAGCCCCATCGGCGTGCCGCCCGATTTCCTGATCCGCGTCATCGCCGGCCGCAGCTTCACCGTCACCATTCATGACTACGCCTGGGCCACGCCAAGCGTCACCTTCACCACGCCGTCCGGTGCCTATTTCGGTGACGATCCCGTCAATGCCTCGGCCACCGATGCGTCGTTCCTCACGCCCTATCCCGGCCTCGAAGCCTGGGCCACGAAGTCCGGAAACAGCATTGGCGCCTATCGCGGCTATTTCGATGCCATCCTGCGCCGCGCCGACCGTGTCATGTGCGGCGCCCGCGATGTGGCGGACCGCATGCGGTCTCTGGGCTTCACGGCGGATTTCACCGTCATGCCGCATCCGCTTCCCGAATCCTCGCCGCACGCCGGCATCACGCCCTTCGCGGCGCCGCTGCAGGTGGGTGAGACCATTCGCGTCGCCCTCATCGGCGGCATCAGCGAGATCAAGGGCTTCTCGCAGCTCCTCGCCTGCGCCCGCCATGCGCACCAGAACAACCTGCCGCTCCGCTTCCTGGTGTTCGGCTATACCAGCAACGACGGCGCCTTCGCGGATTTGCCGAACGTGCAATTGCTCGGAACCTATGCCGAGGCCGACCTGCCGCGCCTGCTGCGCCGCCAGCGTCCGCACATCAGCTTCTTCCCCAACAAGTGGCCCGAGACCTTCAGCTACACCTTGTCGGTGGCGATGAAGGCCGGCCTGTGGCCCGTCGTCTCGGACATCGGCGCCCCCGCCGAACGTGTCCGCAATTCAGGCTTCGGCACGGTCTATGACCGCAGCGCGACCGCCGTTGAAATCTGCACCGCCCTCATGAATGCCGCACAATCGCAAGTCAGGCTCGACAGCACCGCCAACGAGGCACTCCCCGCCGAATTGCCTAGTTACTTCGAACTATCAGTTGAAGTTTGATCCTTTGACTTTTCTAGCAACCGGCATGCATCCGCATTCGCGAAGATTGGATCCGGCCGGTCGTTTGGCCGGTACTGTACTGGTGCAAGCGGTGAATTGCCAACGAGCCTGCGGCCCTCCTCTAGCTTGAACTTAACCAGCAAGTACTGAAACCATACCAAGCCTCCTCACGAGCCGGCTGTCTTCAGTGCTCCCAACAAGTTCCGCATGCGACTGCCTAAAATGCTTCTCAGCGTCTGAGTTCCAGTCGCTACCAAGCTTTTCAACCTGATTCTTCACGTCATCGACATGTGGTAGAACTCGCTTCAACGAGTCATGAAACAGCTGGAGCGTCTTTCTCGCATCCTTGAAAATCGTCTCGTAAGTTAGATTGATCGGCGTTATCTCTCGTCGTTGAAGCAATTCGACGTTGCCATTCTCAACTCTCGCCATATAGCGATACCAGTTCTCCAGTTCAGACGGAATATATTCCGGATCGGGAGGTGCTTTTCCTTCCGTACTGTGAAAGTGTCCGGTCTTCACGGCGCGATAGATAGACACGGACTGGGCAACAAGATTTTCTCGCCAAAGGTGGAACACAACAGGTCGCTCAATCACTTTGAAAAATCTGTCTTCTCCAAAGATCGCGATGTGTTCGCAGGTTGCTTCGATTCCAAATACCCCTCCCGTTTGAGACGCGCTACGGATTGCCTTCATGAAATCGATCGGATTTGTAGTCCCCAAGCGCTCAGCGTTTCCCGCAAGAAAATCCGGATTCAAGTATTCATCGGGATGACCAAGCAACCGCCTCAACAAATGAGTGAGCCAAGTACTACCGGTGCGCGCACCGAATAGAATCACATAGTCGGTGTTCACACGGTCGAAATTCGACATTTTCATGTGCCATACTTTTGGATCAGGCACTACACCTGCCACAAAATCTTCGAATGTGCGCATCACGTCCCTTAATATCGAAGTCCAATTGAGGATCGGTCGAATCAAAATCCGTGGAATTCTACCATTGTCGACCCAGAGTTCACCCTGATTGAACACACCGCATTGCACAACAATTCTTCATGATTTCGTTGCATCGGTGTTTGAAACCGGCAGCGAGGACCACTTGTTCAACTCTTCCCGCTAGACCTTCCGCCCCCTCCGGCCTATTGTATGACAATTCGCGGAGGACCCCCACATGACAGACAAGAGCAAGAAACCCCTGAAGTACCGGTCGCAGAACTGGTTCGACAATCCGGCCAATGCCGACATGACGGCGCTTTATCTCGAGCGCTATCTCAACTACGGCTTCACCCGCTCGGAATTGCAGGGCCACAAGCCGATCATCGGCATCGCCCAGACCGGCTCCGACCTTTCGCCCTGCAACCGGGCGCATGTCGATCTGGTGAAGCGCATCCGCGACGGCATCTATGAGGCCGGCGGCATTCCGATGGAATTCCCGGTGCATCCGATCCAGGAAACGGGAAAACGCCCCACCGCCTCGCTGGACCGCAACCTCTCCTATCTCTCCATCGTCGAAGTGCTCTACGGCTATCCGCTCGATGGCGTGGTGCTCACCATCGGCTGCGACAAGACCACGCCCGCCTGCCTGATGGCCGCGGCCACCGTCGACATTCCGGCCATCTGCCTGTCGTCGGGCCCGATGCTCAACGGCTGGTACAAGGGCCAGCGCACTGGCTCTGGCACCATCGTCTGGATGGCGCGCGAGAAGCTCGCCACCGGCGAACTCGACTACGAAGGCTTCGTAGAACTGGTCGCCACCTCCGCCCCTTCGACCGGCTTCTGCAACACCATGGGCACGGCCACGACCATGAACTCGCTGGCCGAGGCGCTCGGCATGTCGCTGCCCGGCAACGCCGCCATTCCCGCGCCCTACCGCGAGCGCGGCCAGATGGCCTACGCCACCGGCCGCCGCATCGTCTCGATGGTCGAGGAAGACCTGACTCCGTCGAAAATCATGACCCGCAAGGCGTTTGAAAACGCCATCGCCGTCAACACCGCCATCGGCGGCTCCACCAATGCGCCCAACCACCTGAACGGCATCGCCGCGCATCTGGGGATCGAGCTCACCGTCGCCGACTGGGAGAAGCACGGCTACGAATTGCCCCTCCTCGTCAACCTGCAGCCGGCCGGCGAATATCTGGGCGAAGACTATCACCGCGCCGGCGGCGTTCCCGCCGTCGTCGCCGAACTGATCAAGGCCGGCAAGATCCATGAGGATGCCATCACCGCCAATGGCAAGACCATCGGCGAGAACTGCAAGGGCAAGTTCTCGTGGGACCGCGCCGTCATCAAGGAATTCGGCTCGCCGATGAAGGAGCACGCCGGCTTCAAGCGCCTCACCGGCAATCTCTTCAACAACGCCATCATGAAGACCTCCGTCATCTCGGATGAATTCAGGCAGCGCTACCTCTCGAACCCGAAGGACCCCAATGCCTTCGAGGCCAAGGCCATCGTGTTTGACGGCCCCGAGGACTATCACGCCAACATCGACAACCCGAAGCTCGGCGTTGACGAGAACACAATTCTCTTCATCCGCGGTGTGGGCCCCCTGGGCTATCCGGGTGCTGCGGAAGTGGTGAACATGCGCGCGCCCACCTACCTGCTGGAAAAGAACATCCGTTCGCTGCCCTGCGTGGGTGACGGCCGCCAGTCCGGAACCTCCGGCTCGCCCTCGATCCTCAACGCCTCGCCCGAAGCCGCCGCCGGTGGCGGTCTCGCCATCCTGAAGAATGGCGACAAGGTCAGGATCGATCTCAACAAGGGCACCTGCGACGTGCTGATCTCCGATGCCGAGTTGAAGGCCCGCCATGACGAACTGGAAAAATCCGGCGGCTACAAGGTGCCGGAGAGCCAGACGCCATGGCAGGAGATCTTCCGCAAGGAAGTGGGCCAACTCGATGGCGGCATGGTGCTGAAAGGCGCCACCAAGTTCCAGCGCATCGCCAAGACCATGGGCATCCCGCGCGACAACCATTAACTGTACGGCTTCCCCCTCTCCCCTTGCGGGAGAGGGTGGCGCGCCAGCGCCGGGTGAGGGGATACATGCACGAACTCAAATCCAAGAATCTCCGCGCCACCTTCTCGACCCTGGGCGCGCGCCTCGTCTCGGTCTTCGTTGATGACGTCGATGTCAACATGGGCGGCGGAACCGATGCGCAGATCATGGCCGGCGACTGGACGGCGGGCGCCATCTGTGGCCGCATCGCAGGGCGCATCAGCAACGCTCACTTCACGCTCGATGGCACCGAACACAAGCTCACCGCCAACATGGGCGAACATCAGCTGCACGGCGGGCCTGACAATTTCGCCGTGCGCCGCTGGACTGCTCAGTCTACGGACAATTCCATCCGCTTCGCCATAAACTCCGAGGATGGCGACCAGGGCTTTCCCGGCGCACTCTCGGCTGAGGCGACCTACACGATCGACGGCAACACCCTGTCGCTCGACTTCACCGCGGTGACGACAAAACCCACCGTCATCAACCTCACCAATCACACCTATTGGAACCTGTCGGGCGGCGTCCGCAACGCCTTCGATCATGACATGCGGATCGATGCGGGAGGCTTCCTGCCCTTGAACGATCTGCTGCTGCCGTCGGGCGAAATCCGCAATGTCGATGGCACCCGCTGGGACTTCCGCAAGCCCCGCAAGGTTGCCGAGAACTATGACAATTGCTGGGTGCTGGATGGCCAGCGCGGCCAACTCCGCCACGGCCTCACCTTGCGCGATCCCGTCTCGGGCCGCCGCATGGAGGTGTGGACCACCGAGGCCGGCATGCAGATGTACACCGCCTGGCACTGGAACGAAGACATGCCCGGCCGCAACGGTCCGCTGAAGCAATACGCGGCCATTGCCATCGAACCGCAGAACTTCCCCGACGCGCCCAACCACGCCAATTTCCCGTCAGCCGAGCTGCGCCCCGGCGAAACCTACCGTCACCGCATGGAATGGCGGTTCTCGAGCGGATCATGACAAGGCCCATCGTCTATCACATCCCCGTCTGCCCCTTTTCTCAACGCCTTGAAATCCTCCTTGCACTGAAGAACAAGGTGGATGCCGTGGAATTCCGCGTGGTGGACATCACCCGGCCGCGTGACCCCGCCCTGCTGGCCAAGACGCGCGGCACCACGGCCCTTCCCGTGCTTGAGACGCCGGACGGCAAGGTCATCAAGGAAAGCCTCGTTCTGCTGCGCTATCTGGAAGATATTTTCCCGGCGCCGCAGATTGCCCAGTCCGACCCTTATGCGCGCGTTGTCGAGAACATGCTGATTGCGATGGAAGGCGGCCTCGTCAACGCCGGCTACCGCTTCGTGATGAATCAGGACCATGCAAAACGCGAGGACCTGGCCGCCGCCATGACGGCGCAATACGCGCAACTCGACGGCTTCCTGCAGCAGCATTCGCCCGATGGCACGTTCCTGTTCGAGACGTTCGGCCTCGCGGAATGCGTCTACACGTCGATGTTCATGCGCTTCTGGTTCCTCGAATATTACGAGGACTACGACATTCCGGAGAATCTCGGGCGGGTGAAGCGCTGGCGCGATGCGTGCCGGGCCCACCCCGCCGCCCAGCAGGTGAGCGAAGAGGAAATCGTCAAATCCTATTATGATTATGCGCAGGGTGCCGGAAACGGCGCGTTGCTGCCCGGCCGCAAGCGGTCGAGCTTCGTCTTCGAACCGCACTGGAAGACGCGCCCCTGGCCACCGCGCGGCAAGTGGAATGGCACCGCCAGCGATGAAGCGCTCGGACTGGCCTGATCTCACAGGAAATTATACGGGTCCACATCCACCTGTAGCGCCAGCGAGCCCTTCGGCTTCACGCCCTCCAGCCACTGTTTCAGGAAGCCCTGGATATTCACCTCGCGTTTCGCCTTCACCAGGAACCGCCAGCGGTGCCGGCCGCGCACCAATGCAATGGGCGCCTGCGCCGGCCCCAGCACCGTCACCCCCTCGGCCATCGGCACGATATTGCTTAAGCCCCGGGCAAATCGCTCCGTAGACGGAGCATCCTCGCCCGAAATGATGATCGCCGCCAGCCGCCCATAGGGAGGTAAGCCGGCACTCTCGCGGATCAGCTTCTCTTGATCGAGGTATGCATCGCGTTCGCCCTTCCGCAGCGCCTGCATCAGCGGATGTTCCGGCAGGTAGGTCTGCACCAGCGCCCGGCCCGGCTTTTCGCCGCGTCCCGAGCGCCCCGCCACCTGCGCCATCAAGGCCCACGTCCGCTCTCCACCGCGCGGATCGCTCGACTCCAATGCAAGATCGGCATCGACAACACCCACCAGCGTCAGGTGCGGAAAGTGGTGGCCCTTCGCCACCAGCTGCGTGCCGATGACCAGGTTGTAGTGCCCGTTCTCGACGTCAGCCAACGCATCCTTCAGCAGCGTACCGCGTGACAGGTCGCTCGACAGAACTCCGATGCGCGCGCCCGGAAAGCGTGCCGCCGCCTCTTCCGCCAGCCGCTCGACGCCAGGCCCCACCGGCACCATTTTGCCCTCCGTCTGGCACTTGGGGCAGGCCTGCGGCATCGGCTCCAGATGCCCGCAGTGATGGCACATCAATTGTTTGCGGAAGCGATGCTCGACCAACGACGCCGCGCAATTGGGGCATTCCAGCCGGTGCCCGCAGGCGCGGCACAGCGTCAGCGGCGCATAGCCGCGGCGGTTGAGAAACAGCAGCGCCTGATCGTCGGATGCCAGCGTCGCCTGGACAGCGGCAAACAGCGGCTCCGAGATCCACTGCCCCGGTTCCATCTTCACACTCCGCATGTCGATGAGCGAGATTTCCGGAAGCTCCGGCCGCCCGTGCCGGTCCTTCAGTTTCACCACGCCATAGCGCCCGCGAT
Source organism: Pseudomonadota bacterium (assembly GCA_963205315.1). Classification (GTDB taxonomy): domain Bacteria; phylum Pseudomonadota; class Alphaproteobacteria; order Rhizobiales; family Aestuariivirgaceae; genus Aestuariivirga. The sequence goes on from CAUJIO010000048.1 coordinate 23,722, forward strand.
CGACATTAACGAGCGACTCGAGTGACGGCGTCGCCGACGACAGCACCACCGGAAACTTGCCGATGGCGCCATAGAGCACCGCCATGTCGCGCGCATGATAGGGCACACCCTCATCCTGCTTGTAGGCGCTCTCATGCTCCTCATCGACGACGATCAGTCCGAGTTTCTTCCATGGCAGGAAGAGTGCGGAGCGCGCGCCCACCACGATCCGCGCCGTGCCATCGGCAACCCCGCGCCACACCCGGTCGCGCTCGCGCGTTCGCACGTCCGAATGCCATTGCGCCGCTTCGCAGCCGAATCGATTTTCGACACGCGCCAGAAACGGTTGCGTCAGCGCAATCTCCGGGAGCAGCAGCAACACCTGCGCTCCGCCCGCCAGCGCCGCCGCCATCGCCTCGAAATAGACCTCCGTCTTGCCCGATCCGGTCACGCCATCGAGCAGCATCACCTTGTGGCCGCGCGCCACCACGGCGGCCCGCAACGCCGCCGCCGCCGCCTGCTGATCTGCTGAAAGAATATAGCCACCGGCATTCAGCACCGGCTCGGCGAAGCGCCGCAAAGCGGGTAGCGCCACCGCCTGCAGCGCGCCGTCCTTCACCAGCGCCTTGATGACCGAGGTGCCAACGCCCGCCGCCTCGGCCAGATCCACGGCCCGCATGGCAAAACCCTCGCGCGCCACCTCCAGCACCCGCGCGCGTTGCGGCGTCATCCGTTTCGGCGCCGAATCGGTAATGCGATAGGCCACCTGTTCGCGTGGCCCCGCGAAGGCCCCCGGAGCCCGCAGCACCATGCGAAGAACATTGCCGGCCGGCTCGAGATAATAGGCCGAGAGCCAGTCGATGAACTTGCGATGCGTGTCGGACAGCGGCGGCACGTCGAAGCGGCCGATCACGTCGCGCAGCGCCTTGTTGGTCATCGCCTGGTCTTTCAGCGCCCAGACGACGCCGATCATCTGCCGCGGCCCCAAGGGTACGGCGACGAAATCACCCAGGCCCAGCCCCATTCCGGCGGGAATGCGATAGGAATAGGCCCCATCCAGCGCCAGCGGCAGCAGCACATCGGCAATGGCGGAATCGGCACTCATACCGGCAGAAATAGACTTGGGAAGCGCCCCCGACCAGTCCTATATCGCAAGACCATGAGAGAGCCGCATGTCAGGGAGATCATCTGCCTCGAGCCGTCGAGCCTGGCACTCAGGCTGAAGGGCCAGCCGCACGTCACGCTGCTCGAGAGCGTCATGCGCTCGGAGCATCTGGGCCGCTATTCCTTCATCGCCTGCAATCCGGCACAAACATTGAAGGTAACCCGGGATGGCACCTTTCTCGATGGTGTGCGGCAGCAAGCAACAGCCCTCGCCCTCATCGACCGCCTCGTTGCGCAAAACCGCCAGCACCACGTTCCCGGCCTGCCACCGTTTCAGGGCGGCCTCGCAGGCTATATCGCTTACGATTTCGGCCGCAGCCTTGAGCCGCACGCCAGGATTCCGGATTTCGATCCCGTCTGCCCGGATCTCATCCTCCATCACTATGACACCGTCGCCGCCTTCGACCACATGCAGGAACGCGCCTGGATCATCTCCATCAGCCCGGAAAAGGCCGATCAATTCGAGGCTCTGCTCGATTCCAAGCCAAAGGCGCTCGGCAGTCCCGCCATCGCCGGCTGGCAATCGAATTTCACGCAACCCGATTATGAAGCGGCCATCGCCCGCACCGTGGACTACATTCTGGCCGGCGACATCTTCCAGGCCAACATCACCCAGATATTTTCAGCCGCGATCCCTGAGGTCTTCGATCCCCTCGCCTTCTATCGCCTGCTGCGCTTGAAGAATCCGGCGACCTTCTCGGCCTTCATGGACTATGACGAGATCCAGATCGCATCGTCATCGCCCGAGCGCCTGCTGAGCCTTGATGGCGCCTCCGTCGAAGCCCGTCCTATCAAGGGAACGCGCCGCCGCGATGCCGATCCCTCGCGTGATGCAGCCCTGATCGCCGAGCTGACATCGAGCCGCAAGGACCGCGCCGAGAACGTCATGATCGTCGATCTGCTGAGAAACGATCTGTCCCGCGTTTCGAAGCCGGGCACGGTGAAAGTTCCGGTTCTCTGCGGCCTAGAGTCCTACGCCAACGTCCATCATCTCGTCTCGGTCATCACCAGCGAACTGCGCGACGGCCGCGGCATCGGCGATCTCATCGGCGCCACGTTCCCCGGCGGCTCGATTACCGGTGCGCCGAAGATCCGCGCGATGGAGATCATCGCCGAAATCGAGAAGGCCCCGCGCGGCGTCTATTGCGGGTCGATCGGCTACATCGGCTTCAACGGCAAGACCGATTTCAACATCGCCATCCGCACCGCGCAATTCGCAGGTGGAATTGCCCGTGTGCAGGGCGGCGGCGGTATCACCGCGCGCTCGCATCCTCAAGCCGAATACGAGGAAAGCCTCACCAAGATCCGCCGCATCATGGAGGCCTTCAAGCCATGATTTGTAATGCCGGCAGCGTTTGAAGGCTAGCGCATTGGGCGAGCAAGTGGAATCACTTGCGACGCGAAAAATGCGCAATATTCAAAGTGATCGAGCAACTTATCGGCGCTCAATTGAGCGCCGGTTGCTCTAGTCGCTCTGCCCCGCAGCCTGGTTGAACCGCACCATGTGAAGTTCGAGTCCGGCCGGGTAAATTCCCTTCGTCCACATGCCGTTCGCCGAGCACACGATCTTCCGGGTCGTTGCAGAAATGATGGCGGTTCCCTGCTCGATCCGGCTGCTCGCTGCAACCACCGTCTCCGTGTAGGCCTCGGTATCATTGGTGGTGAAGGTCACCGTTCCGTTGGGCAGGGCCGAAGCGGTCACGTTGCTGACAATCATCCCCGCTTCGTTACGGAATTTCACACGTACCGTGGCCGCCGTCGAATCGTAGTTCGTGCAATGCACGGCCGTCGCGCGCTGGAAGAGCGAGAAATCATAAACGCCCGAAACGCGGTAGATGAGAACTTCCGTCGCCGCCTGGCTGGCCGTGGCAAGCAAGAGGCTTCCGGCCATGAGGCCCAGCGCGTAGCGCAAGATCCGTTGTCCTGACATCTCTAGTCCTCCTGCCCGGTTGCTTCGTTGAAGCGGCTGAGATGCAGGGGCGTGCCCTGCGGGATTGTGGCGTCGGCAGGCACGACCGCCCCTGAGCACACCACGGCCAGGGACGTCGACATGATCTTGGCCGAACCCTGTTTGATCGGTCCGGGTGTCGCCCAGACGTAGTCTTCGAACGCCAGTGTCTGGTGTGAACTAAAGCTACGGGTGATGTTGCTCTCCACCACCAGGCTCATGTCGGCCACCACCAAGCCGGTTCCATTGTAGAGGAGGACGCGCAACTTGGTGTCCGTCTTGCCGTAATTGGTGCAGTGAAACACCGTGGCCGTTCCGGCATTCGGGTTGCCGCCGTCATCCAGCACTCCGGATGCCCGGTAGATGACGGCGGGATCGGCGGCATTGCAGATCGAACCTGCAAAGCAGATTGCAGCCGCCGCAAAGAGGGTGAGTCGAAAAGTGGACATAGGCTAATCTCCGCGAGACCCAGGGTGCCCCCTCCAGGTGACGCGAACGGACGTTCACCAAGGGTGAAAATTCGTTCCGGCGGAATTATATTTGCACACAAAACCCGAAAGTTCTAGCGATCAACCTGTCACGTTCATTTGCGATCCACCTCGAGGCTGCGGCAAATCCCCGGCCATTTCCGGCAGGACTCCATGATCCTCATCGTCGATAACTACGACAGCTTCGTGCACAACGTCGCGCGCTACTTCGAAGAGCTTGGAGAGCCCACCCGCGTCGTGCGCAACGATGCCGTCACGCGCAGCGATCTGAAGGCAAAGGCCATCGTCATTTCGCCCGGTCCCTGCACCCCGCACGAGGCGGGACAGTCGATGGAAATCATGCGCGAATTCTCGGGCCAGCTTCCCATCCTCGGCATCTGCCTCGGCCATCAGGTGATGGGCGAAGTCTTCGGCGGGCTCGTGAAGCGCGCCAGGCGCCCCATGCATGGCGATAGCTCCGAGATCAATCATGATGGCAAGCAACTCTTCGAAGGATTGCCGCAGCGCTTCAGTGCCGGCCGCTATCACTCCCTCATCGTCGATCTCGATGGCCGCGACACGCCACTCGAAATCACCGCCCGCAGCGATGAAGGCGAGATCATGGGCCTTCGCCACAAATCCCACCCAACCTTCGGCCTACAGTTCCACCCCGAATCGATCCTCACCGAAGGGGGCTATGACATGCTGCGCAATTTCCTGATGACCACGCGATGAATCGCGTCTGGTTCAATGGCGCCATCCTCGACGGCCCCTTGGCCCTCGATGCCGGGGATCGCGGGCTGCTGCTGGGCGACGGCATCTTCGAGACCGTGCTGGTGCTCAACCGCACGCCGCTGTGGGGCAACATGCATCTGGCCCGCATGGAAAGCAGTGCGCGGGAGCTGGGCCTCGGATTCCAGCGCGCCGAAATCGACGATGCGATTTCCGCCATTCTCGATGGCATCGACGAGAGCCACCATGTCCTGCGCATCACCTTGACGCGCGGCAGCGCCGCGCGCGGCCTTGGTGCCAATGGCGGATCGCCGACTCTGCTGCTGAGCCTCGATCCCTTCGATCCGGCTCTGATGTTCCAGAAGGCAACCTTGGTGACCTCAGCGGTGCGCCGCAATCCGCACAGTGTTGCCAGCCGCCTCAAGACCACCTCCTACATCGACAACATCGCCGCTGCCCGAGAGGCCTCCGCGCGCGGCGCCGATGACGCCCTGATGCTGAATATCGATGGCAATGCCGCCTGCTCCACCATCGCCAACCTCTTCGTTCTGAAAGACGGCCGCCTGATCACCCCGGCCCGCGATCAGGCCATCTTGACCGGTGTCATGCGCCAGGTCCTCATTGCCGCCGCCGCCCACATCGGCATCGTCACCGAGGAACGTGCCGTGAAGCCAGCCGAGCTTCTGGCCGCCGATGCCGTCTGTCTCACCAACAGCTTGCGCTTCATCCGCCCGGTCACCGCCCTCGACCAGCAGCCCCTCTCCGCATTTGACCTTTCAAACCTCATGGCGGCCCTGTCCGATGCCGCCCGGTTGCAATGCGGCCGTGACCCTCGCGCATCGGACGAGCAAGTGGCATCGCTTGCGAAGTGAAAGATGCGCCAGATTTTGAGTGTCAGAGAAGTCGACGGTCAATTGACCCTCGATTGCTCTGAGGTTGATTTGGAGACGGCCTGGGGTTAAGCCACGCCGCACAGCAACAGGAGCGAGCCCCATGAAATTCTTTGTCGACACCGCCGAAGTGAAGGACATCAGGGAGCTGGCCGATCTGGGCCTGCTCGACGGCGTCACCACCAACCCGTCGCTCGTCGCCAAGGCCGGCCGCGACTTCAAGGAAGTCATCGCCGAGATCTGTGCGATTGTCGAAGGCCCGGTCTCGGCCGAGGTCGTATCGCTCGACTACGCCGGCATGATCCGCGAAGCGGCGGATCTCAAGAAGATCGCTAGCAACGTCACTATCAAGGTGCCCCTCACGCTCGACGGCCTCAAGGCCTGCAAGACGCTGTCATCCGAAGGCACCATGGTCAATGTCACCCTGTGCTTCTCGGCCAATCAGGCGCTGTTGGCGGCCAAGGCTGGGGCCACGTTCATCTCGCCCTTCCTCGGCCGCCTCGACGACATTCACATGGATGGAACCGAACTGATCTCCGAGATCCGCCAGATCTATGACAATTACGCCTTCGACACCGAGATCCTCGCGGCTTCGATTCGCACGCCCCTGCATGTGAAGCAGGTGGCCCTGATCGGCGCTGACGTCGCCACCTGCCCGCCCGCCGTCATCAAGAGCCTGGTCAAGCATCCGTTGACCGACAAGGGCATCGAGCAGTTCATGGCTGACTGGAAGAAGACCGGCCAAACGCTGTGATCCTCGAACACGCCATCCTGAATGTGAGGCCGGGTGAAAGCCCGGCCTTTCTTTTGGCGCTTGAAAAAGCCCTGCCGCTGATCAGCGCCACGCCGGGCTTCATCCGCCTCGAGGTCAAGCCCTGCCTCGAGATCCCTGAACGCTACCTGCTGCTGGTCGAATGGCAGACACTCGAAGCCCACACCCACGGCTTCCGCGGCTCCGACCGCTACCAGCAATGGCGCGCACTCTTGCACCATTTCTACGACCCGTTCCCTGTGGTCGAGCACTATGGCGATACCATCGTCTCCGGTTAGGCCGCTGTTGCCGCGCGGGAGATGACCCGGCTTCCTTCTTCCGCCTCGCGCGATGGGGACATTTCATCAACCATTCCGCTCTACCTTCCCTCTCATGTCCGGTTTCGCCCTCACCTTCGCGCCCGATGCCGCCGCCGCAGCCCAAGCCTGGCTGACGGCGCTGAAATCCGAGCGCCGCGTGTCGGCCCTGACGCTTGAGGCTTACGCCCGCGATCTCGGCCAGTTTGCCGCCTTCTTGGCCGATCACTTGGGCGAACCCGCCGCCATCTCCGACCTTCAATCTCTCACCGCGTCTGATTTCCGCGCCTTCCTCGCCCGCCGCCGCAGCAACGGCGCCGAAAGCCGCACGCTCGCCCGCCAACTCTCCAGCCTGCGCTCCTTCTATCGCTATGCCGAGCGCAATCACCTGTTCCGCAACGCCGCCTTGTCGGCCATCCGCTCGCCCAAGCTGCCGCATGCGGTGCCCAAGCCTCTGTCGATCGCCGCCGCCGAGGCCGTCACCCGCGCCGATCAACTGGCCACGGACGCCACGCCGAAATGGGTGATGGCACGCGATTGCGCCGTGATGACCCTTCTCTATGCCTGCGGCCTCCGCATCTCGGAGGCCCTGTCGCTGACCCCCGCTCAGGCCGAAGGGACCATTCTCACCGTGACCGGCAAGGGCAACAAGACCCGTATCGTGCCGCTTCTTCCCGCAGCACAGGCAGCCATTGCCCAATACCGCCAGCTCTGCCCCTTTGCGATTGCGCCCCATCAGCCGATGTTCCGTGGAATCAAGGGCGGCCCCCTCAATGCCCGCAACATCCAGCTTTTGGTCGAACGCCTGCGCGGCGCGCTGGGCCTGCCCGAGACTGCGACGCCTCACGCGCTCCGCCATTCCTTTGCCACGCATCTGTTGGGAAATGGCGCCGATCTCCGTGTCATCCAGGAACTCCTCGGTCATGCCAGCCTGTCGACGACGCAGGTCTATACTGAAGTGAACCGGGCACATCTGCTGGAACAATATCGCAAGGCCCACCCCCGCGCATGACACGCCTTTTCGCCATTCTGTTCTGCATGTTCGTTGGCCTCGGCCCCGTCCGCGCCGAGACTGCACCCGCCTGTACCGGAATCGACCTGCTGGCAAAGCTCAAGACCGAACGCCCCGCCGACTACGCCGACGTGATGGCCAGCGCGAATGCCGTTCCCAATCATGAAGCGCTGTTCTGGAAGATCGAGCGCGAGGGGCTCCCCGACTCCCATCTCCTCGGCACCGCCCATGTCACAGACAGCCGCGTCACCACGCTCCGCCCTGACGTCGAAATGGCCCTTCTCACGTCTGATGACGTGGCCTTCGAACTGGAGGAGATCGCCAGCCGCGAGCAGATGGCCCTCTCCTCACTGCGCCTCGCGCGATACATGGTCCTCCCCGGCGGGCAATCGCTGTGGGACCTTGTTCCGGATGATCAGGAAACCCTGATCCGTGACAATCCCAACCTCGCGCCCGGCACTGCGGGCAGCTTCTTCGGCTATCAGCCCTGGGTGGTCGCCACCGCCCTCAGCCTGCCGCTGTGCGAAACACTTCGCGTCAAGGATGGCGCCATGCCGCTCGACATGAAGCTGGCCTTTCTGGCGCAGGAAAAGGGCATCCCCATCCACGGCCTCGAAACGCTGGAAGAACAGTTCACCGTCCTTTCCGGCATGCCGCTCGATCAGCAGGTCGATTATCTGATGGCCGTCGCACGAGGCGCGGCTCTTGTCCCCGACCAGTTTGAAACGCTCGTTAGTCTCTATCAGCAGCGCCGTGTCACCGCCTTGATGCCGCTCATGCTGAAGATCCAGCCGATGCGGGACAATGAAAAGAAGATCCTCGAATATGTCGAGCGCGACCTGATCGTGAAGCGCAATCACAGGATGGCCGAGCGCGCCTTGCCGCTGTTGCAGAAGGGCAATCTCTTCATTGCAGTGGGCGCATTGCACCTATCGGGCAAGGAAGGCCTGGTGGAACTCCTGCGCGCGGCGGGCTACAAGGTGACGGCCATTCACTGAAAGCTTGTTTCCGTGCCCGTCATCGATCTCGTCACGCCTGATTCAACCCTGCCCCAGCGCGCCTCCGTCTGCATCATCGGCGGTGGTGTCGCCGGCATCTCGACAGCCCTCGAACTCGCCGAGCGCGGGCTCGATGTCGTGGTGCTCGAAAAGGGCCAGATCGCCGCCGAGCAGTCGAGCCGCAATTGGGGCTGGTGCCGGCAAATGGGACGCGACCCGCGTGAAATCCCGCTGGTCCGCGTTGCCCTCGACGCGTGGGATGGCATGAACGCCCGCATCGGCGGCGAAACCGGTTTTACCCGTTGCGGTATCCTCTATCTGTGCGAGACCGCGCAGGAACTCGCCACCCGCACGAAGTGGTTCGAGGAAAATGCCAAACCCTTTGGCCTGTCCACACGCATGATCGGCGCCGCCGAGGCCAATGCCCTGCAGCCCGGCAGCACGAAACCGTGGAAGGGCGCACTCTACACGCCCGACGATGCCCGCGCCGAACCCTTCATCGCCGTTCCGGCCATGGCCCGCGGCGTGCAGAAGAAAGGCGGCAGGATTTTCACCAACTGCGCCGTGCGTGGCCTCGAAACCTCCGGCGGCCACATCTCGGCCGTCGTCACTGAAAGGGGCACCATCGCCTGTGATACCGTCGTGCTGGCCGGCGGTGCCTGGTCGCGGCGCTTCCTGCACAATCTGGGCATTCCGCTGCCACAGCTCACCGTCGTCAATTCGGTGATGCGCACCGCCCCTCTCGACATCGGCCTCACCCGCACCTGTTCGGGCGGTCACTTCACCTTCCGCAAACGCATGGACGGGGGCTTCACCGTTTCCCACAATCATTTCTCGGTGGCGGATATCGTTCCGGACTCCTTCCGTCTCTTCCGCGAATTCCTGCCGGCCCTCTTGCTCGACTGGAAAGGCCTGCGCCTGCGGCTGGGCAAGCGTTTTCTGGATGAGGCGCGGTTGAAGCGCACATGGGCGCTGGACGAGGTCTCGCCTTTCGAGCAGGTCCGCATCCTCGATCCCGAACCGGTGCAGGACATCCTCGACGGCGCAGCAAAATCGCTCACCGACTATTACCCTGCCTTCAAGCCGATGCAAATCGCCGAGCGCTGGGCGGGTTGCATTGATGCCATGCCCGATGCCGTGCCGGTGATCGCCAGGCTCGATCAACTCTCCGGGCTCCACCTGTGCACCGGCTTCTCCGGTCACGGTTTCGGCCTCGGGCCAGGTGCGGGCAAGCTGATGGCGGAGATCGTCACCGGTGAGAAACCCTGTGTCGATCCCGCGCCCTTCCGTTACACCCGCTTTTTCGATGGCTCGAACCCGAGGCCGACGACCGGCCTATAGGATGAAGTCGGCGGCATTAATGGTGCTGGCATCGAAATTCGCCAGCACGATCGCCATCTCGCCGCCGCCCGCGCCCGAGGTATTGACGATGACGACGGCATTGTCACCCTGCTGAACCACGCGGACCTGCCCCTCGGCCGAGAAGCCGGCACTGCCGATGAAGGTGAAGCTCTGGTTGCCCGCCACGGACTGCACGGCATCGATCGCCGACAGGTCGATCCGGTCGATGGTCGCCGTACCGAAATTCGACACCATGAAATCGGTGACCGTATCGCGCGTCGCACCACTGCCGGAATCGGAGAGGTCATCGTAGAGGAACGTGTCGGATCCTTGCCCGCCCGTCATCACGTCGACATGGGCGCCGCCGTCGATGATGTCGTTGCCGGAACCGCCGTCGATCGTGTCATGGCCGCTGCCGCCCTGAATGTCGTCGTTGCCGGCGTCGCCGTAGAGCTTGTCTCCACCCACTGTCGACAGGGCATGCCCGAGGTAGTTGATACTGATGACATCGCTGCCCTCTTCGCGGATGATGTCATTGCCGTCGCCGCCATGAACGCTGTCCGTGCCATTGCCGGTGCGCAGCGTATCGGCCCCGCCGCCACCGTTGACGCTGTCATTGCCGCGGCCATCGCGGATGCTGTCGTCACCATCCTCGCCCAGCAGATTGTCGTTGCCGTCATCGCCGCTGATCACGTCATCGTCATCGCCACCCCACACGATATCGATGCCCGAACCGCCGCTGATGACATCGGCTCCCGTGCCGCCAAGCAGTGAATCATCGCCGCCGAGCGCCGAGATCAGATCGGTGCCGCCACCGCCCGATATCCAGTCGTCCTGATTGCCGCCTTCGATGACTTCAAATCCGCTGCTGCCGAAATAGTGCAGCTCCTCGAAGCCCGAGGCCAGCAGGCCGGAATTGGAGCCGCCCGCCAACAGCGAGAACTGCGAGATATGGCCATTGCCATTGTACAGGTACAGCGTGTCGTATCCATCCTCGCCACGGATCGCATCGCCATGGCTGGCGCTTTGCAGATACACCGTATCGTCACCGGTCCCGGCCCACACCGTGTCGCCATCTTCCATGCTGTCGTCATCCAGGCTGGCGCCGGTATGGATCACGTCGTCGCCTGAGCCGCCTTGCAACATGTCGTCGCCGCCGCCGCCGATCAACGTGTCGTTGCCGCTGTCGCCATAGAGCTTGTCGCCCCAGCCGAAGCTGACGATGTAGTCATCGCCTTGCTCGCCATAGACTTCAGTCGGCGCGAAGTAGTCGAAGTCGAAGCCGCCCAGGCCACCACTGTCGTCGACATGGATGATGTGGATCTGATCGTTGCCCTCACGCGCGTAGACGATCTCGCCGCCATCCGCGATGTAGCCATCATTTCCAGAGGTAAGAATGGTTGCCATTGCCGTACCCTCATCAGGAGTGTTGATGACGGCAACATGCGGCAAGACGGCTGAATGGAAATCCAATCAGCCGTTCAGAAACTGTTCACCAGAAATCAGGATTCCCGCGAGCGCGCGTTACGCCGCTTCCTTATGGGCGTGATCCAGTGCGCGCCGCACCGTGTCCAGCAGCTTCTCCGGATTCACGGGCTTGCGCATGAATTCGTAGAGCTTCAAGTGCACAGCGCGCATCTGCGTGGCCTGTTCGACATCGGCGGTGATCATCACATACGTGGACTTGCAGCCCAGCGCCTGCATCTTCTCCACCACATCGAGGCCATTCTTCAGGCTGCCGAGACGGTAGTCGAACAGTCCGAGCGCGAAGCTCTGCCCCATGGCGAATTCGATTGCAGAGTCGGCATCGGCAAACGCCTTCACGCGATAGCCGCAGTCGCTCAGCAACTCCGCGACGCTCGACAACAGGTCGACGTCGTCGTCAAGCACTACAATGTCAACCTGCTTGGCCGGGGAAGTCATGTTCAACCTTTCGCGACTTGAATACGAGAGGTAACAGCCCAAAAGTGTACCGGGAGTTAAGGGATTACGCGTGGATCGCCCGTCCGGCGACAGCAAGCGCGGCTTCCTTAACAGCCTCTGAAAGCGTTGGATGGGCATGGCACGTCCGCGCCAGATCTTCCGCCGATCCGCCGAATTCCATCAGCACGGCGACTTCGTGGATCAACTCGCCGGCCATCGGGCCAACGATGTGGCAGCCCAGAACACGGTCGGTCTTTGCGTCGGCCAGAACCTTGACGAAGCCATCCGTCGTCTGGTTCGCCTTGGCGCGTCCATTCGCAAGGAACAGGAACTTGCCGGACTTGTACTCGATGCCAGCTGCCTTCAGCTCGTCCTCGGTCTTGCCCACCGCCGCCACTTCCGGATTGGTGTAGACCACGCCCGGAATGACATCGTAATTCACATGCCCCGCCTGCCCAGCCAGGATCTCGGCAAGAGCGATGCCCTCGTCCTCAGCCTTGTGCGCCAGCATCGGCCCCTTGATCACGTCGCCGATGGCATGAATGCCGGCCACATTGGTGGCATAGTGATGATCGACCTCGATGCGACCGCGCCCGTCGCGCGCCACACCCGCCTCGTCGAGGCCCAAACCGTCCGTATACGGAACACGTCCGACCGCCACCAACACAACATCCGCCTCGATGGCTTCTGCAGCACCCCCTGCCGCAGGCTCGACACTCAATGTCACCTTGTCTTTGGCCTTGGTTGCGCTCGTCACCTTGGAGGAAAGCTTGAAGCTGAAACCCTGCTTCTGCAGCATGCGCTGGAAGTTCTTCGCCACATCGGCGTCCATGCCGGGCAGGATGCGATCGAGATATTCGATGACCGTCACCTTCGATCCCAGCCGCGCATAGACCGATCCGAGTTCGAGCCCGATGACGCCTGCGCCGATCACCGCCAGCTTCTCCGGAACCTTTTTCAACTCCAGCGCACCGGTCGACGACACGATCTGCTGCTCGTCGATATCGATGCCCTTGAGCTTCGCCACGTCCGAACCCGTGGCAATCACGATGTGCTTCGTCTCGATGGTCTCAGCGCCCACGCTCACTTTGCCGGCAGCGGCAATCTTGCCGGTGCCGCGGAACACCGTTACCTTGTTCTTCTTCAGAAGGAAATCGATACCCTTGGTGTTGCCGTCGATGGCCTCCTGCTTGAACGCCATCATCTTTGCAAGGTCGAAGGACGGCTGGGCGATGATGCCCATCTTGGCAAACGAATGCCCGGCCTCGTGATAGAGTTCGGAGGCATGCAGCAGCGCCTTCGAGGGGATGCAGCCGACATTGAGGCACGTGCCACCATGGCTTGCCCGCTTCTCGACCACGGCTACCTTCAGTCCCAGCTGGGCGCAGCGGATAGCGCAGACATAGCCGCCGGGTCCGGTGCCGATGATGGTGACGTCAAACTGTTCTGCCATGGTCTTTATCCTTGATGTCTTCAGCAGCGGCCGCCGGCAACGGCGACGACGGTTCCTGCCACATAGGTTGATTGCTCCGAAACCAGCCAGAGTATGGCGTCAGCCACTTCATCGGCCGTGCCTTCACGCTTGATCGGAATCTGCTCGCGCATCATCTTGGCGCGGCCCTTGATACCCGAGCTGTCATGGATCTCGGTATCGATGATGCCCGGCCGCACGGCATTGACGCGAATGCCCTCGGCCGCCACCTCGCGCCCGAGCCCGATGGTGAGAAGATCGATGGCGCTCTTGCTCGCCGCGTATTCGACGCCAAACGCCGGCGCGCCCATCACCGCCGCCGCCGACGACAGGTTGACGATGGCGCCGCCTGTGCCGCCATGCTTCGTCGACATGCGCTTCACGGCTTCGCGCGCGCACAGGAACGACCCCAGAATGTTGATGTCGAAAATGCGCTTCAGCCGCTCGGTGCTCATCTCATCCAGCCGCGCCTGCGTGTCCATGATGCCGGCATTGTTGACCAGCACCTTGAGTTGCCCGAGCTTGTCCGACGTCGCAAACAGCGTCAGCACGTCGGCTTCCTTGCCCACGTCGCCCTGAACGGCAACTGCCTTGCCGCCGTCCTTCATGATCTGCGCCACGACATCATCTGCGGCCTTGGCGTTGGACGCGTAGTTGACGACCACGAGGTACCCGGTCTTCGCCAGCTTCAGTGCCGATGCCCGGCCGATGCCGCGGCTTCCGCCGGTGACGATGGCAACGTTTGTCATTCCTTGTTCCTTCTTCGTCGTGCCCGTGCCCATTACGAGCATCTCGCCCTCTGTTCGCCATGCCCGTGCTCGTCACAGGCATCCTGCCCCGCTATTCGTCATGCCCGTGCGCGTCACGGCATCTTGTTGCATGTGGCTCACCCTTGGCCGGGTCAAGCCCGGCCATGACGAGTTCAGGACATTCCCTCACAGATCCAGAATTGCGCGCTGCGGATCTTCGAGATTTTCCTTCACCCGCACCAGGAACGTCACCGCCTCTTTGCCGTCGACAATGCGGTGATCGTAGGACAGCGCCAGATACATCATCGGGCGGATCACCACCTGGCCGTTGATGGCCACCGGCCGCTCCTGGATCTTGTGCATGCCGAGAATGCCGGACTGAGGCGCATTGAGGATCGGCGTCGACATCAGCGAGCCGTAGACGCCGCCATTCGAAATCGTGAAGGTGCCGCCCTGCATGTCGGCAATGGCCAGCTGGCCGTCACGCGCCCGCTTGCCATAGTCGGCAATCGTCTTCTCGACACCAGCAAACGACAGCTGGTCGGCATCGCGCAGCACCGGCACGACGAGGCCCTTCTCGGTGCCCACCGCCACGCCGATGTGATAGAAATTCTTGTAGACGATGTCGTCGCCGTCGATCTCGGCATTGACCGCCGGAATCTCCTTCAGCGCCGCGATGCAGGCCTTGACGAAGAAGCTCATGAAGCCAAGCTTCACGCCGTGCTTCTTCTCGAATGCTTCCTTGTACTGGTTGCGAAGCGCCATGGCCGCCGTCATGTCCACCTCGTTGAAGGTGGTCAGCATGGCCGCCGTGTTCTGCGCATCCTTGAGCCGCCGCGCAATGGTGAGGCGCAGCCGCGACATCTTCACCCGCTCCTCGCGTGTGGCGTCGGCAGGTGCCGATGCGGCGCGCGGTGCCGGGGCGGGTGCGGCCGGAATAACCAGCGGCTTGGCCTCGGCGGCGGCAGGCGCCGCAGGCTTCTCGAGGTGCGCGATGACATCGCCCTTGGTGATGCGTCCATCCTTGCCGGTTCCGGCAACGGCAGCGGTATCGACCTTGTTCTCGTCCACCATCTTGCGCACGGCGGGAGACAGCGGCGCATCGGACTTGGCCGCCGCCACGGGTTCGGCCTTCTTCGCCGCCGGGGCCTCGGCCGCCTTGGCGGGCGCAGCACCGGCTGCACCTTCCTCGATCATGCCGAGAAGCGCGCCGACGTTCACTGTCGATCCCGCGGCTGCATCGATCGAGGCGAGCTTGCCGGATGCCGGGGCCGGCACTTCGACCGTCACCTTGTCGGTTTCGAGTTCGACCAGCGGCTCATCGGCCTTCACCGATTCGCCCGCCTGCCGGAACCATTTGGCAATTGTCGCTTCGGTGACGGATTCTCCCAGTGCGGGAACGCGGATTTCTTTCGCCATGATGTTCTTCCCTTAAGCCTTGCTGTCGCCGAGTGCTTCTTCGAGGAACGCTCTCAGTTCCTTGAGGTGCCTGCTCATCAATCCCGTCGCCGTCGAAGCCGACGGCAGCCGCCCGGCATAGCGCGGACGTGTCTTCGCCGCCCCGATGAACTCGAGCACCCGTTCGATATTGGGTTGTGCGAAACTCCACGCGCCCATGTTGTAGGGCTCTTCCTGGCACCACACGAACTCGGCCTGCTTGAAGCGCGAAAGAATGTTGATCAGCGCCTTGTGCGGCCACGGATAGAGCTGTTCGATGCGTAGCAGGTAGATGTCGTTGAGCCCGCGCTTCTCGCGTTCCTCATAGAGATCGTAAAAGACCTTGCCCGTGCACAGGATGACGCGGCGGATCTTGTCGTCGGCGGCCAGCTTGATCGCTTCGCCCGTCAACATCTCCGCATCGTCCCACAGCAGGCGATGGAACGTCGTGCCCTCGTCCATCATGGCCAGCGGCGACGTCGCCCGCTTGTGCCTGAGCAGCGACTTCGGCGTCATGACGATCAGCGGCTTGCGGATGTCGCGCTTCAGTTGCCGGCGGATGATGTGAAAGTAATTCGCCGGCGTCGTGCAGTTCGCCACTTGCATGTTGTCTTCCGCGCACATCTGCAGGAAGCGCTCGAGGCGGCCCGAGGAGTGTTCCGGCCCCTGTCCCTCGTAGCCATGCGGCAGCAGCACCGTGAGGCCCGACATGCGCAGCCACTTGCGTTCGCCGCTCGAGATGAACTGGTCGAACACTACCTGCGCGCCGTTGGCGAAGTCGCCGAATTGCGCCTCCCAGATCGTCAGCGCATTGGGCTCGGCCAGCGAGTAGCCATATTCGAAGCCCAGCACGGCCTCTTCCGACAGCATCGAGTTGATGGCGTCGATCTTGATCGTCTGGTCCTTCACCAGATGATTGAGCGGCGTGTAGCGCTTCTCGGTCTCCTGATCGACCAGCACCGCATGGCGCTGCGAGAAAGTGCCGCGCTGCACGTCCTGCCCGGAGAGCCTGACCGGGAATCCGTCGAGCAGCAGCGTGCCAAAGGCGAGGTGTTCCGCCATCGCCCAATCGAGGCCCACGCCTTCCTCGATCATCTTGCGGCGCGCGTCGAGAACGCGCTGCATGGTGCGATGAACCTTGAAGGTCTTCGGCACCTTGGTGAGCTTGAGGCCGATGTCCTTGAGCTTGGCCACCGGCACGCCGGTTTCGCCCTTGCGCGGCTCCTCGTGGTCCTTCGCCGCCTTGAGGCCTGCCCAGCGCCCGTCCAGCCAGTCGGCCTTGTTGGCCTTGTAGCCTTCGGCCACCGCGAAATCATCGTCCAGGGTCTTGCGGTAATCCGCCTTCATCTGGTCGAACTCGGCGGCAGTGATGACGCCCTCGTCCACCAGGCGCTTGCCATAGAGCGTGACCGTCGTCGGCTGCCCGGCGATGCGCTTGTACATCAAGGGCTGCGTGAAGGCCGGCTCGTCCGTCTCGTTATGGCCGAAGCGGCGATAGCAGAACATGTCGATGACGACGGGCTTCTTGAACTTCTGCCGGAACTCGGTGGCGATCTTCGCCGCATAGACGACCGATTCCGGATCGTCGCCATTGCAGTGGAAGATCGGCGCTTCGATCATCTTGGCGACGTCGGACGGATAGGGCGACGAGCGCGACCAGTGCGGCGCTGTGGTGAAGCCGATCTGGTTGTTGACGATGAAGTGGATCGATCCGCCGGAGCGGTGCCCGCGCAGGCCCGACAACCCGAAGCATTCGGCGACGACGCCTTGTCCCGCAAACGCCGCGTCGCCGTGAATCAGCAAGGGCAATACGCTGGTGCGCTCCTTGTCCTTGCGCTGGTCCTGCTTGGCGCGCGCCTTGCCCAGCACCACCGGATCGACGATTTCGAGATGCGATGGATTGGCGGTCAATGACAAATGCACCGTATTGCCGTCGAACGACCGGTCGGACGACGAACCGAGGTGATACTTCACGTCGCCCGAGCCTTCGACCTCGTCGGGCGTCGAGGAACCGCCCTTGAATTCGTGGAAGATCGCCGAGAACGGCTTCGACATCACATTGGCCAGCACGTTGAGGCGGCCGCGATGCGCCATGCCCAGCACGATTTCCTTGAGGCCCATGCTGCCGCCGCGCTTGATGATCTGTTCCAGCGCCGGGATCATCGATTCGGCACCATCGAGGCCGAAGCGCTTGGTGCCGGTATACTTCACATTGAGAAACTGCTCGAAGCCTTCCGCCTCGATCAGCTTGTTGAGGATCGCCTTCTTTCCGTTGGCGGTGAAGCTGATGGATTTCCCCTCGCCCTCGATCCGCTCCTGGATCCAGCCCTTCTGCTCGGGATCGGAAATGTGCATGAACTCGACGCCCAGCGTGCCACAGTAAGTGCGCTTCAGGATGTCGGTGATCTGCCGCACCGTGGCGTGTTCCAGCCCCAGCACCTTGTCGAGGAAGATCGGCCGGTCCATGTCGGCCTCGGTGAAACCATAGGATGCCGGATCGAGTTCCGGATGCGACACCTGTTCCTTGATCTTCAGCGGATCGAGATCGGCGGCGAGATGGCCGCGCATGCGGTAGGCGCGGATCATCATCAGTGCACGGACGGAATCCATCGTCGCCTTGCGCACGTCCTCTGCCGAAAGTCCGGGCTTCTCCGCCGCCTTGGGTGCGGCCCCGCCCTTGGCGGCGAGCGGCACAGCCACCGGCCATTGCCCGTCGAGGGCGGAGACGAGATCGCCTGATTCAGCGCGCGGCCAGTCCTTGCGCTGCCACGACGGCCCGCTCACCTGCTGTTTTGCCAGCTCGGCATTGTCCTCGAGCCCGGCAAAGAACTGCCGCCAGTGGATGTCCACGGCGGCAGGGTTCTCGAGATACTTGGCATAGAGCTGTTCGATGAATTGGGCGTTCCCGCCATAGAGGAACGAGGTTTGTTCGAACGCCGTCGTCAGGTCCGTCTTGTTCATCACCATCTCCACATTGCCTTCTCCCACCTCAGCGGGAGAAGGTGCCCGAAGGGCGGATGAGGGCCGTCTTAGCCCTTCAGCTTCTTCACCAGAGTCTTGCCCAGCAATGCGGGCGAATCCGCGACGGCGATGCCGGCAGCCTTCATCGCCTCGATCTTGGATTCGGCCCCGCCCTTGCCGCCGGAGATGATGGCGCCGGCATGGCCCATGCGCCGCCCCGGAGGTGCGGTGCGTCCCGCGATGAATCCTGCCATCGGCTTCTTGCGCTTGTTCTTCGCAATGAACTCCGCCGCATCCTCTTCCGCCGAGCCGCCGATCTCGCCGATCATGATGATCGATTCCGTCTCGTCGTCGGCCAGGAACATCTCCAGCATGTCGATGAATTCGGTGCCCTTGACGGGATCGCCGCCGATGCCCACCGCCGTCGTTTGGCCCAACCCTTCTTGAGTCGTCTGGAACACCGCCTCATAGGTCAGCGTGCCGGAGCGCGAGACGATGCCGACGTTGCCCTTCTTGAAGATATTGCCCGGCATGATGCCGATCTTGCATTCGTTGGGCGTCAGCACGCCGGGGCAGTTCGGCCCGATGAGCCGCGACTTGGAGCCCGAAAGCGCCCGTTTCACCTTCACCATGTCCATCACCGGAATGCCTTCGGTGATAGTGATGATCAACGGAATCTCGGCGTCGATGGCCTCGAGGATGGCATCGGCCGCGAACGGCGGCGGCACGTAGATCACGGTGGCGTCGGCCCCGGTCTTCTGCTTGGCGTCCCACACGGTGTCGAACACCGGCAGCCCCACATGCGTGGTGCCTCCCTTGCCGGGAGTCACGCCGCCGACCATCTTGGTGCCATAGGCAATCGCCTGCTCGGTATGAAACGTGCCATTGTTGCCGGTGATGCCCTGGCAGATGACCTTGGTGTTCTTGTTGACGAGAATGGACATCAGGCGGCTTCCTTCACAGCTTTCACGATCTTGGCGGCGGCATCGTTCAAGTCGTCCGCCGGGATCACGTTGAGGCCTGAGTCACGGATGATCTTCTTGCCGAGATCGACATTGGTGCCTTCCAGCCGCACGACGAGCGGCACCGATAGCCCGACTTCCTTCACCGCCGCGATCACGCCCTCGGCGATGACATCGCACTTCATGATGCCGCCGAAGATGTTGACGAGGATGCCTTTGACGCGCGGATCGGCGGTGATGATCTTGAACGCCGCCGCCACCTTCTCCTTCGAGGCGCCGCCGCCGACGTCGAGGAAGTTCGCAGGCTCCGCGCCATAGAGCTTGATGATGTCCATCGTCGCCATGGCAAGCCCCGCGCCATTCACCATGCAGCCGATCGAACCGTCGAGCGCCACATAGGAGAGGTCATACTTGGAGGCTTCGATTTCCTTCGGGTCTTCTTCCGAGAGGTCGCGCAGTTCCTTGATCTCGGGATGCCGTTCCAGCGCGTTCGAATCGAAGTTGATCTTCGCGTCGAGGCAGATCAGCTTGTTGTCGTTGGTGACGACCAGCGGATTGATTTCGAGCAGGCTCATGTCCTTCTCGACGAAGGCCTTGTAGAGCTGGCCGATCATCTTCACGCATTGCTTGGTGAGATCGCCCTCGAGCTTCAGCGCCGAAGCGATGCGCCGCCCGACATAACCCGAATAGCCAGCCGCCGGATCGACCTGCACGGTGATGATCTTTTCCGGCGTCGCGTGCGCCACTTCCTCGATGTTCATGCCGCCTTCGGTCGAAGCGATGAACGCCACCTTCGAGGTCTCGCGGTCGACGAGGATCGACAGATACAGCTCGCGGGCAATCGCCGTGCCCTCTTCGATGTAGAGCCGCTGTACCGTCTTGCCCTCGGGGCCTGTCTGATGCGTTACCAGCGTCATGCCGAGCATGCGTGTGGCCTCTGCCTTCACGTCGGCCACCGACTTCACCACTTTCACGCCGCCGCCCTTGCCGCGTCCACCGGCATGAATCTGGGCTTTCACCACCCACACCGGGCCCGGCATCTGTTCCGCCGCCTTCACCGCCTCGTCGACGGAAAACGCCGCATGGCCCTTGCCGGTTGCCACGCCAAAGCCGCGGAGCACTTCCTTGGCCTGATACTCATGAATGTTCATCGTCTCTCCATCTGCGCCTCTCCCCTTGCGGGAGAAGTCGCCACGCCGAAGGCGTGGCGGGTGAGGGGTTGGGTTTACGCGCTCGTCACTCAGGCCAGGTCGGGCGCGATGACCTTCGCCGCCGCCATCAGCCCGTGCACGGCGTCGACCGACTTCTTGAAGCCGGCCTTGTCGTCATCGTTGAGCGCGATCTCGGCAATGCGCTCGACGCCATTCTCGCCGATCACCACCGGCACGCCGACATAGGTGTCCTTGACGCCATATTGTCCGGTCAGCAGCGCCGCACACGGCAGCAGCCGCTTCTTGTCCTTGAGATAGCTCTCGGCCATGGCGATGGCGGAAGAGGCCGGCGCATAATAGGCCGAACCCGTCTTCAGCAGCGCCACGATCTCGGCACCGCCGTCGCGCGTGCGCTGTACGATCTTGTCGATCTTTTCACTTGTGGACCAGCCCATCTTGACGAGGTCCGGCACCGGAATGCCGGCCACCGTGGAGTAGCGCGTCAGCGGCACCATGGTGTCGCCATGCCCGCCCAGCACGAAAGCAGTCACGTCTTCGACAGAAACATTGAATTCCTCGGCCAGGAAGTGGCGGAAACGGGCGGAGTCGAGCACGCCTGCCATGCCCACCACCTTGTTGGCCGGCAGCCCGCAGTACTTCTGCAAGGCCCACACCATCACGTCGAGCGGGTTGGTGATGCAGATGACGAAGGCGTTCGGCGCATATTGCTTGATGCCTTCGCCCACTGACTTCATGACCTTCAGGTTGATGCCGAGCAGGTCGTCGCGGCTCATGCCGGGCTTCCTCGGCACGCCGGCGGTGACGATGCAGACGTCCGCCCCGGCAATCGCTTCGTAGGAATTGGCGCCCGACAGCTTGGCATCGAAGCCTTCGACCGGGCCCGACTGGGCGAGGTCCAGCGATTTGCCCTGCGGCAGGCCCTCGGCGATGTCGAACACGACGATGTCGCCCAGTTCCTTGAGAGCTGCGAGATGCGCAAGTGTGCCGCCGATCATGCCGCCGCCGATCAACGCGATTTTCTTCCGAGCCATGTGAGACTGTCCTTCCGAAGGCAAGACTGATGTCGTTTTGCAGTGCAAAAGCGACGCTGGTGTAGACCTCTTGAATAGCAGCTTCAAGACACCCGACTAGTCATTTCGACGTATAAACTTGACC
>CAUJIO010000049.1 GCA_963205315.1 Pseudomonadota bacterium
CTACGACCCGCTGATTAAGAGTCAGCTGCTCTACCACCTGAGCTAATCGCCCGTCCCTTGAGGGACGTACGGCCCCGCGAAACGGGGCCGACGGCGGGGTTACTACATTGACTGATGACCCTTGTCTACAGTCTTTTCCGCGCCCGATGAAATCGTTGCAAACGCCCTCGCCGGCGGGAACCGCACGCAGAGCAGCAGCAACGTTTTGTTGCATTTGAAAGCGAATTCCGCAAACTTCACGCCACTGGCGTTGCTCGGATGCCAGGGCAAAAAGGAGGAACGAATGAAGCTTGCAGTGACGCTGTCCGCCTTGATTCTTGCAGCGTCGTCTCTCGATGCCAGTGCCGCGCCCGTCCGCTGGCAGGGCGAATTCATGATTACCGCCAGTGCCGGAACCTGCGACTACGATCCCACGGGTGACTTCGGCCGGGTGAGATTCAAGCCAGGAATCGGCGGCGAAAATGGCGCCGCCTCACAGTTTGCGTTCTTCGGAGCCCGCTATGCCTCCTCGTTCAGGCTTGACCCGGGGATGTTCAACACCAACTTCAAGACAGTCCAGACCATGTATGTGGGAGACGGTTTTGGCCCGGTGGACAACGTTGTCAAGGTGCGCTTTGCCACCTCGGAACCTTCAACCATCAAGGCAAGCACGGATTTCCTCGCCATCACGGGCCAGATCAAGGGTTACGATTTCATGCCGCTGTGCACCGTGGACTTCAAGATGTCCCTCGTTCAGCGCGTGGAATGATTCCCCACTTCTGCCGTACCGACTTCACTTTCCCGGCCGGAGCGTAACACTCCGGCCGTTTCATGTGTTCACGGCATGCGTTCCAGCCCGGCGCGGAAGGTCGCGCTGCAATTGGCGATCTGGACGTTCTTGAATTCGCCGGCGAGATCGACGCGGTTCGTCGTCGACTGGATGATGAGCGGCGACTTGTTCGTGAGCTTCAACTGACTGTTGTTCGGCCAGTCGACATGCACACCGGCGACCGTGTTGCCGTTGACGATGGTGAAAACCGAATTGATGTCGATTGTCGACGAGACATTGAAGCCGAAGAATGGAAAGAAGCCGGAGAGCTGCGTGCCTTGCTGCTGCCCAGAGACGAATGGCCGGTAGCGGAAGTTCATGTAGTCCGTGCCGCTCAAGCCCGCGCAGCCGCTGAAGGTGACAAAGGCGCCGCTGCGGAACTCGACATCCTGGCTGGACGCCGTCCCCGCCATGAGGGCGAGAGCCATGACGCCGCCAGTGAGTGTTTTGAGCATGATCGACCTGTCTCTTTCGGCCGCGCGGTATCCCAATCGAACCTTCGATCTGTCGCCAGCGTCCGGTAACTCGGTTGCCAGAGCACGCAGGTGGCACGGTGCGTTGTGGTGAAAAGCCATGGTCGTCTCCCGTCAGTGCCGCTTCGTTGCGCCAATGACTCGATCCTGCGCTCCTCGGAATCCGCGCGCTGTTCCGCCGGGAACAGGCCGTTCCTGCCCACAGGATCCCTGCCCTCCTTACGTGCGTCCCCGCTGGTCGCCACAAGGCACAAGGGCGAGCAGGCTCGTCCTTGTGCCGCATTGGTCGAACTCGGGCGGCACGCAGCCAAGCTAGCTGCGGCCGGACGGGCAACTCAGCGCATCGGCGTGTTCTGCAGCACCAGGCCGGAGCCGTTTCGCATTTCGAAGCTGCCGCGCATGTCCGCCTTGCCGGGTCCGACCTCCGCCGCGCAGTTGAAGGCCTGATTGTTGGCGGCGATCGCGATCCCGCACGACTTTCCGCCAGCCAGCGTGGCGGGGAAATTACCGCACTCGTTGACCGTCAGGGCCGGGGCGAAATCAGCCCGGGTCGTGATCCGGAAACGCGAGATGGTAACCGGCGTTTCGCCCGAGTTGAACAGGTAGCACACCGCGACCGTCTGCGACGGGCTGCCGAACAGTGACCCGGCCGCCATGGTGGCCGCCTGTGCAAGACCGGCACCGCCGAGCAGGCACAGACAAGACAGGGCGGACACTTTCGTGAAGCGCCGGACGAAACCGGAACGACGGGAAGCGGAGGTCGAAGAACGTAACACTTGGCTCAACATGACTTTCTCCTGTTGTTTGCGTCGCATGATCGCGGCGTATGGAGAGAGTCTAGAGAACCATCGGACGCAACGCAGTTACGTGAGGAACAGCGTGGAACGTTCCATTCGTCGGCAGCATCGGCAGGTGCTGCGGCCGGAATGCGCGGCGCACCTCGCGTTGGCGAATGCCGGGCCCCGCACCGCCGGGCCCAGCGCTGTTCGCCCTACCCGTGTTTGATCGCCCGGTTCACGCCACTCAGGACGGCCTTGAGGCTTGCCACAACGATGTTCTTGTCGATGCCGACGCCATAGAGCGTCGAGTTATCCGCCAGGCGGAGTTCCACATAGGCAATCGCCGTGGCGTTGGAGCCCATGCCCATGGTGTGCTCGCGGTAGTCCGATACGTCGAATGCAAGGCCCGACTCTTTCCGGATCGCATCGACGAAACCGTCGACCGGACCATTGCCATGGCCAAGGATGGTCTTGAGGTTGCCATCGACGGTCACCTTGGCGATCACGTCCTGCTCGGTGTGGTCCGAACTCGCCGAATGAGAGACAAAGCCATAGCGGCCGTTGCCATCGAGATACTCGCCCTCGAAGGCTGTCCACAGCCGGTCGGCCGCGAGTTCGACGCCCTCTCCATCGGCTATCGACTGCACCACTTTCGAGAACTCGATCTGCAGGCGCCGCGGCAATTCGATGCCGTGTTCCTTCTCCAGAATATAAGCGATGCCGCCCTTGCCCGATTGCGAGTTGATGCGGATCACCGCCTCGTAGGAACGCCCCAGGTCCATGGGGTCGATGGGCAGATAGGGCACCTCCCACAACGGCTGGTTGGAGGTGGCCATGGCCTTGAAGCCCTTGTTGATCGCATCCTGATGCGAGCCCGAAAATGCCGTGAACACGAGTTCACCGGCGTAAGGGTGGCGCGGATGCACCGGCAACTGGTTGCAATATTCCGCCATGCGCACGAGATCGTTGATGTTCGAGCAATCGAGCCGCGGATCGACCCCCTGGCTGAACATGTTCATCGCCAGCGTGATGATGTCGACATTGCCGGTGCGCTCACCATTGCCGAAGAGCGTGCCTTCGACGCGGTCGGCGCCCGCGAGCAATCCAAGCTCGGTTGCGGCCACCGCACAACCGCGGTCATTGTGTGGATGCAGTGAGATCGTCACGCAATCGCGGCTCCTGATGTTGCGGCAGAACCATTCGATCTGGTCGGCATGGACATTGGGAGTCGACATCTCGACGGTGGCCGGGAGGTTGAGGATGAGCTTCTTCGTGGGCGTGGGGCGGATCTCGTCCATCACCGCCTCGCAGATCTCGACGGCGTAATCGAGTTCCGTGCCCGTAAAGCTTTCGGGGCTGTACTCGAAGCGGATGGCGTCTTCCATGCCGCTCTCCTCCGCCAGCTTCTTGATCAGGCGTGCACCCGCCACCGCGATCTGCTTGATGCCTACACGGTCCTGGCGGAACACGACGCGGCGCTGCAATTCGCTGGTGGAATTGTAGAAATGCACGATTGCCGACTTGGCACCACGGATGCCTTCGAAGGTGCGCGTGATGAGTTCCTCGCGGCACTGGACCAGGACCTGCACGGTGACATCGTCGGGAATTTTCTTGTTGTCGATGAGAAAG
>CAUJIO010000050.1 GCA_963205315.1 Pseudomonadota bacterium
TCGAGTTCGTCGATGAGCAGCACCGGCGCCTGCCCTTTCGGCGCTTCGAGAGCCTGCAGCAGCGCCCGCTTGATCAGGAATTTCTCGGCGAAGATGTCCTGCCCCAGCCGCTCACGGTCGAGTTCTCCGCTCGCTTCCGCCAGCCGGATCTCAATCATTTGTGCGGAATAGTTCCACTCATAGACAGCGGAATTGACGTCGAGTCCCTCATAGCATTGTAGCCGGATGAGCTTGCGGCCGAGCGTATCGGCCAGCACCTTGGCGATCTCGGTCTTGCCCACTCCGGCCTCGCCCTCGAGGAACAGCGGCCGCCCCATCTTGAGCGACAGGAATACCACGGTGGCGAGATCGCGCCCGGCGATATAGCCGGTGGAGCGCAGCAGTTTGACGGTGTCATCGATCGTTGAAGGAAGCCCGGTCATGTGTCCTCGCCTGTGATTGCTCCTCCCTGTTTCGTCATGCCCGCGTGCGTCGCGGGCATCCCGTTCCACCGGAAAAAGATGGCCGGGACAAGCCCGGCCATGACGATAGTGTGAAACACCTAGAGAACGAAGCGCTTGTAAGTTGCTACTTCGCCGCGTCCACGGCCCGCTTCGCCATGACCGTGATCAAATGCGCGCGATATTCGGCCGAGGCGTGCATGTCGCTGTTGAGGTTCTTCGACTTCACCGCAATGCCGTCGAGCGATGAGGCCGCGAACTTCTTCGAGAGCGCTGCTTCCATTTCGGGAACGCGGAACACGCCAGCACCCGCGCCTGTCACCGCCACCCGCACCGAGCCGTCGGCCAGTTGCGCCACGAAGACACCGACCATGGCGTAGAGCGAGGCCGGGTTCGGGAACTTGGCATAGCCGCACTTCTTGGGGATCGGGAACTCCACCGCCGTGACGATCTCAGTATCCTTCAGCGCCGTCGAGAACATGCCGGTGAAGAACTTGTCGGCGGCGAGCTTGCGGTCCGAGGTGTGGATCGTGGCACCCAGCGCCAGGCAGGCGGAGGGATAATCCGCCGCCGGGTCGTTGTTGGCGACCGAGCCGCCAATCGTACCCTTGTGGCGGACGTGCGGATCGCCGATGCCGCCGGCGAGCTTCGCCAGTCCCGGAATCGCCTTTTTCAGGTCCTTGCTGCCGGCCACGTCGGCATGGATGGTCCCAGCCTGGATGGTGACCGACTTGGACCCCACCTTGACGCCGCTGTTCTTGAGGCCCGACAGGTCGATGATGTCGGACGGTGAGGCAAGGCCCTGCTTCATCGTCGGAAGCAGCGTCATGCCGCCCGACATGAACTTGCCGTCCTTGGCCTTCTTCATGGCCTTGGCGGCATCGGCAACCTTGGCAGGGCGAATGTAGTTGAAGTTTTCCATGTGTGTATCCTCCCGTCAGCCTTACTCGGCAGCCTTCTTCATGGGTTGCATGGCTTTCCACACCGTCTGCGGTGTGGCGGGCATGGCGACGTCGCGGAGGCCAAGGGCATCGGTCACCGCATTCATCACCGCCGCCGGAGAGGCGATGGCGCCGGCCTCGCCGCAGCCCTTCATGCCCAGCGGATTGCTGGGGCAAGGCGTGCAGGTGAAGGCCAGCTTGAAATTGGGAACGTCCGCCGCCCGCGGCATCTGGTAGTCCATGTAGGAACCGGTCAGCAATTGGCCAGAGTCCTTGTCATAGACGCAGCCTTCGGCGAGTGCCTGGCCGATGCCCTGGACGATGCCGCCATGCACCTGACCCTCGACAATCATCGGATTGATGATGTTGCCGAAGTCATCGACCGCCGTATAGCTGACGACCTCGGTGACACCGGTGTCGGCATCGATCTCGACTTCGCAGATGTGCACGCCGGCCGGGAACACGAAGTTCGACGGATCGTGGAACGCACCTTCCTTGAGGCCGGGCTCGATCTCGGCGGAGTTGAACTTGTGGGCCACATAGGCCGACAGGGCCACTTCGCCGAAGGCCATTTTCTTGTCGGTGCCCTTCACCGTGAAGGTGCCGTTCTTGAACTCGACGTCGTCGGCCGAGGCTTCCATGACGGCGGCGGCAACCTTCTTCGCCTTGGCCTCGATCTTGTCGAGCGCCTTGGAGATGGCGGTCATACCGACGGCACCGGAACGCGAACCGTAGGTGCCCATGCCGAACTGCACCTTGTCGGTGTCGCCATGAACGATCGAGACATTGTTGATGTCGACGCCGAGACGGTCGGAGACGAGCTGTGCGAAGGTCGTTTCATGGCCCTGGCCGTGGCTATGGGAGCCCGTCAGGATTTCCACCGTGCCGACCGGATTGACGCGGACTTCGGCCGATTCCCACAAGCCGACACCGGCACCCAGCGAGCCGATCGCCGCCGACGGCGCGATGCCGCAGGCTTCGATATAAGCCGACAGGCCAATGCCGCGCAGCTTGCCCTTCTTGGCTGCGGCGGACTTGCGCTCGCCGAAGCTCGAGTACTCGGACATCTCCAGCGCCTTGTCGAGGGCGGCGGCATAGTCGCCGGCGTCGTAGCACATGATGACCGGGGTCTGGTGCGGGAAGGCGGTGACGAAGTTCTTCCGGCGGAATTCGGCCGGGTCGATCTTCAGTTCGCGTGCCGCGGTTTCGACGATGCGTTCGACCACATAGGTGGCTTCCGGACGGCCAGCGCCGCGATAGGCGTCGACCGGCGCGGTGTTGGTGTAGATCGCATCCACTTCGGCATAGATGTTCGGGATGGCGTACTGGCCCGACAGCAGCGTGGCGTAGAGATAGGTCGGCACGCAGGAGGCAAACGTCGAGAGATAGGCCCCCATCGCCGCCTTGGTGTGAACCTTGAAGCCGGTGATGATGCCGTTGGCATCGGTCGCCAGTTCGGCATGGGTGACGTGGTCGCGGCCATGCGCGTCTGCAAGGAAGCTCTCGGAGCGTTCCGCAGTCCACTTGATGGGGCGGCCGCCGATGTGCTTCGAGGCCCAGACGCAGGCCACTTCCTCGGCATAGATGAAGATCTTGGAGCCGAAGCCGCCGCCGACGTCGGGCGCGATGACACGGAGCTTGTGCTCCGGCGCCAGGCCGTGGAAGGCGGAGATTACCAGGCGCGCCACATGCGGGTTCTGGCTGGTGGTGTAGAGCGTGTAGGATTCGGTACCCGTATCATAGGAACCGATCGCAGCGCGCGGCTCCATGGCGTTGGGGATCAGGCGATTGTTGACGAGGTCGATCTTCGTCACATGCGCAGCGTTCTTGAAGGCGGCATCAGTGGCCGCCTCATCGCCGATCGACCAGTTGAAGACACGGTTGTCGGGTGCGACGTCATGCACCGGCGCCTTGGCCTTCATCGCATCGGCGACATCGACGACATGCGGCAGCACCGCATAGGTGACGCTCACTGCGGCGGCGGCTGCCTTTGCCAGTTCCTTCGTCTCGGCAACGACCAGCGCGACATGGTCACCCACATAGCGCACCTTGCCCTGCGCCAGCACCGGATGCGGACCGGCCTTCATCGGCGAACCGTCCTTCGAATGGATCATCCAGCCGCAGATCAGGCCGCCGAGCTTGTCGTTGGCGACATCCTCGCCGGTGAAGACGCCGACCACGCCCGGCATTTTCTTCGCCTTGGCGGTGTTGATCGACTTGATGGTGGCATGCGCATGGGGTGAACGCACGAAATAGGCGTAGGTCTGCTTCGGCAGGTTGATGTCGTCGGTGTAGTTGCCCTTGCCCGTGATGAAACGCTGGTCTTCCTTGCGCTTTACGCGGGCGCCAATTCCGGTTCCGGTCTCGCTCATGTGGTGAGTCCTCCCTTACATATTTGCCGCGCCGGCCTTAACGGCGGCGACGATGTTCTGATAGCCGGTGCAGCGGCAGATATTGCCCTCGAGCTCGTGACGGATGGTCTCGTCGTCGAGCTTCTTGCCATTGCGCTTCACCAGATCGACCGCCGACATGATCATGCCCGGCGTGCAGAAGCCGCACTGCAGTCCGTGATGTTCGCGGAAGGCCTCCTGCATCGGATGCAGCTTGCCGTTCTTGGCCAGGCCCTCGATGGTCGTGACCTCCGAATCGGCGCAGGCGATGGCCAGCGTCGTGCAGCTCTTCACAGCCTTGCCGTCGACATGGACGACACAGGCGCCGCACTGGCTGGTGTCGCAGCCGACATGCGTGCCGGTGAGGCCGAGCTTGTCGCGCAGGAACTCAACGAGCAGAGTGCGGCCTTCGACGTCGCCGCAGACTGCCTGTCCGTTCACTTTCATTGTGATTGCAGGCATTGATGGTCCTCCCAATTGGCCTCCCCGCGGGTTCCGGAGCATGCGAGGCCATCACGTGACCACGCCATCTCCGGTGGGGAATTCTTTAATTTCGCCGGGGCGCATACTCATCCGCCATTCTGCCACCGTCAAGTGTGGCCAATGACCTCAACAAAAGAAATTCTTGTGACAAAGCATAATGTTGCAGCGCACACGCGAAACCAGGGCGCAGCCTGCGGCGTATCTGTCTCGAAACAGTGATCCAGAGGAGGATGATCATGCGCCAACTCGTGTTCTTGCTGCTGTCGCTGCTGCTGCTGCGCGAGCCCGCCGCTGCTCAAAGCTTGAGCGACGCCGACAAGTCGGCGTTCGAGAGCATCATCACCAGGCAGATTGACGCGTTTCGCGCTGACGACGGCAATGCGGCCTATGCTTACGCGGCGCCGATGATCCAGCGGATCTTTCCCACCCCGGAATCATTCATGAACATGGTGCGCGGCAAGTACCAGCCGGTCTACCGCCCGCAGAACTACACGTTCGGAAAGGCCGGCTTCAGCGCTTCGGGCCGGCCGATCCAGCGTGTCACGATCCTCGGACCCGATGGGCTCACCTACGAAGCAATCTACACCTTCGAACAGCAGCCCGATGGCACATGGCAAATCAACGGCTGCGCCCTGGTCCGCGCGCCCGACCTGGGGGCGTGAACAGGATCGTGGCGCGGCCCGCCGATATGCAGCCTTCCGCCCGTTATCAGGGCGCGGCCTCGTAGAGGACCTGCGTAGCGCCGACGAACACTGTCGAACCGCAATTGTCACTGACGTCGTCGACAAGCCTGTCCAGCCGGATGGAAATCGCGTCGCCCGGAAGCATACCGGTCAGTCCACTGACTGGAGCTTTGATATTATAGGTCTTCACCTTGACGATCCCCGCTCCAGCGAAACTGACGACAGGGCTGCTACCGCCGGGCTGAATGCCTCCCGCCGCGTTGGTCGAGGCAAGGCTATTGCGGCGGCGGGTCGATGATCCCACGCTGACGACTGCGCTGCACGCACCTGACGCCTGCTGCATGTAGACCTGCAACTTCACCGTCGTGTCCGCAGCATAATCCGGCGGCAGAATGAATGTAATGAACATGGCGGGCGTCGCCGTATTTGGCAGCCCGACAGTGCTTCCGGCGGTCGCGGTCCCTTGAACCGTTATTGCTGCCGGTGGAATGTTGATGCCGCGCTGGGCCGCCATGCCCGGCGTTGCAGCGATCAGTCCCGTGGCCACTACGGCACTCGAATAAAAGGCCTTCCCGCGAAAGTACTTCATGTGCTGTCCCTTCGATGATCGGCCCCGCCCCGCCCTCAACAACACCACGAATCTGCGCAACCGGCAAGACGGCGCGGCGGTTGCATCTGTTGCAGCAGGTCGCTGCGCGCGGCATAGTCGGGTCGGAGAGACCATAACTGCCATCAACTGCCAGCCAGGGAGAAACATGTGACGACAGCCAGCATCCAGATCAATGGCGACACCGACCCGCGCTTCGCCAGAGTGAGGACGGCTTTCGCCAGTTGCTTTGCCGATGGACTGGAACATGGGTCCGGTGTTGCCGTCAGCCTCGAGGGCAAACTCGTCGTAGACCTGTGGGGCGGACATGCCGATGCAGCCCGCACCAGGCCGTGGCAGCGTGACACGCTGGTCAATGTCTGGTCGGTATCCAAGGCCGTCCTCGCTGTCGCCGTCGCCATGATGGTGGAACGTGGCAAGCTGTCCTATGAGGACCCGATCTCCGCGGTCTGGCCGGAATTCGCCGCCAACGGCAAGGACAAGATCACCCTGGATCTCGCCATGTCGCATCAGGCCGGATTGAATGGCCTGTCCGTGCCCATGGACCTGGCAGGGCTATATGCCTGGACGCCATTCGCCGAGGCGCTGGCCGCCATGGCGCCGCTGTGGGAGCCCGGAAGCCGCAACGTCTATCATCCCATCACCTATGGCCATCTGGCGGGCGAACCGCTGCGCCGTGCCGCAGGATGCAGTGTCGGCACATTCATCGCCCGCGAGGTCGCAGACCCGCTGGCCGCCGAATTCTATTTGGGCCTCGACACCGCGCGCGAAGCGCAGGTGGCCGAGATCGTCACCACGCCGAGCGTCACGGAGAGCGCCGCCGAGGGCCCCTACCCGCAAGGCAGCCGCAATCCGGTGGTCCGGCCCGACGTGCCGAACAGCCGCGGCTGGCGCGCCGCCGAAATTCCAGGTGCAAACGGCCATGCCACGGCGCGCGGACTGGCCGTGATATTCGGCGATGTCGCCTCCTCGACGCCATCCCTGCTCTCGCCCACCGGCCGTGCCGCCATGACCCGCGAGCGCTTTCGCGGCATCGACAGTGGAGACGGACGGGCTTTGGCTTATGGCGCTGGCGTGAGGATCTTTGACCGCAAGAACTTCGGACCCCGGCCCGGCACCGGCGTCTTCGGCCATCCCGGCTGGGGCGGCAGCCTCGCCTTCGGCGACAGCGAGTCAGGCCTTGGCTTCGCTTTCGTCACCAATCGCATGCAGGAGTTCGGCGAAGGCGCGGATCCGCGCCGCCTGCGCCTGATCGATGCGGTCTACGACAGCCTCGGGACCTAGCGGTCGAAGGGGGTCTTGCCGGAGTAGTTGCGCCAGATGGCGCCAATGATGTTGGAATAATCGTCGGTCCAGGCGGGTGAAACTTCCTCTGCCGTCGCCTTGTGCCACGCCGGATCGCTGGTCAATCCGCGCAAGGCTTGCGGCGAGCGCGCAACCACCGCCAGATAGGGCCTGAGATCGAGCTTGGCCGCATCGGGATTCCAGAATTTCAGATCCAGCGAGTTGTAATATGCCTCGAAACCACGGGCCCGTGCCGCCCCTTCGATGACGCTGGCCAATTCCATGAAACGGTTGGAAATGTGAAAGACGATCATGCCATCGGGTTTCAGCCGCATCATGTAGCTATCAAGTGCCTCGACCGTCATCAGATGCGCCGGAACGGAATCCGACGAGAAGGCATCGAGTACGATCAGATCGTATTTGCCCGCTTCTTCCTGCTGCAACTTGAGGCGGCCATCACCCATGATGACGCGCGACGGGCCGCAATCGCGCAGATACGTAAAGTACTGCGGGTCGCGGGCAATGCGCACCACTTCCGGATCGATTTCGAAGAATGACCAGTTCTCGCCGGGCAGCGCATGGCACAGCATCGAGCCGGTGCCGAGACCGACCACCGCGACATTCTCCAGCGCGTTCCCGCCATCCCTCAGATGCCGGATGAGCGATCCGAACGGGCCATTGGCATAGTAATAGGATTGCGGTTCGGGATTGCTGGTCAGCCGCAGGCCGTTTGCGTCCTTGCGCATCTGCGAACCATGCTTGGTCGTGCCATGTGCCAACAGGTGATAGCGTCCATCGACCGTCGGATAGACCGAGAGCACGCCGTAGAAGCTGCGTGACTGCTCGATCGGTGCCGGGATTTTACTGACCGACTGATAGATCAGCATCACGCTGAGCAGGATGATGGCTTGCGTGAGCGGCGCGGTCGCCGTCATCAGCAGGAAGGCCAGCGACAGCAGCAGCCAGGCGATCATGATGAGGTGCTTGCCCTCGGCGCCAAACCCATGCGTGAACCACAGCACCGCCAGCACCACCGGCAGCAGCGCGAGGGATGCCCAGAAGCGAACGCCGAACGCCGGCCGGCCACCGGTCAGACCAATGACGGCGAAGCCTGCGATCATCAGCAACGGGTATTCGATGACACTGTTGAAGACGCTGGGAGCAAGCAGGCTGGCGAACATGCCGCCCAGAACGCCGCCCAGCGACATCAGCAAATAGAATTCGGTCAGTTTGCCCGCAGCGGGCCGCGACCTCACCAATTCGCCGTGGCACGCCATCATCAGCGTGAACACCGCCACCAGATGAACCGGTACCAGCCACAGCTGGGTGGCGGGCGACAGGGCAAAGAGGCACAGCGGCGCCACGACGATGCCAAGACGGTCCATGACATAGGCATGCGAGATCCACGGCTTCGACTGGAAGGTGATCATGAAGGTCAGAAGATAGATCGCGAGCGGCACCACCCACATGAAGGGAGCGGAAACCAGGTCGGTGGCGATATGCGCCGTGCTGCCGACCAGCAGGCCCGACGGCACGAAGGACAAGGCGACCCAGAGCAGCCGCTGCCGCCAGGTGACATGAGCCTGGGACGCACCCGCTCCATTCACATACGCACCCGCCGGAATGGCAGCCGCCGCCATGAAGCCGCAGCTCACGACCATGACGGTGAGCAGAACATAGCCCGCGCTCCACAGATGCGTTTGCGGCAGCAGGCCGAGGAAAGGCTCGACGATCAGCGGATAGGCCAGAAGTGCCGTGAAGCTGCCGGCATTGCTGGCGCCATAGAGAAAATACGGATCATGCGACTGGGCGTGCCCCGATCGCGAGAACCATGATTGCAGCAGCGGCGCATTGGCCGAAATTGCAAAGAACGGCAGGCCGACGCAGGCCGCGAACAGGCCAATGAGCCACAGCGCCTCGCCCTGGTCCGGCGGCATGTCCCATTCTGCGGATATCGAGATCGGCAGGCTGATGACGGCGCAGGACATGACCAGCAAATGGACGATGACGCCGGTGCGCAGGTTGAAGGCTTTCACCAGCAGATGCGCATAGGCATATCCCAGCAACAGCACGCCCTGGAAAAACACCAGTGCCAGCGACCAGACCGCAGCCGTGCCGCCAAGCCGCGGCAGCGCCATCTTGGCGAACATCGGCTGGATGAGAAACATGAGCAAGGCGCTGCAGAACAGCGTCGCGGCAAAGACTGCGACAGCAGTCTTGGGCCGGGCCATGGACAGTTC
Organism: Pseudomonadota bacterium; assembly: GCA_963205315.1. Lineage (GTDB taxonomy): Bacteria > Pseudomonadota > Alphaproteobacteria > Rhizobiales > Aestuariivirgaceae > Aestuariivirga. Next base: position 9,069 of record CAUJIO010000050.1, read on the forward strand.
GGTTTTCTTCGCGACTTCCACGGAAGACATCAGGCGACCCAGACGACGAAACGCTTGCAAACTCAAACTTCACCTTGGCTCAGGACCGCTTAAATGGCCGTTAACGGCCAGCCCTCCCTGGTGACGCATGGACCGCTGACAGGGCCTGTGGCAAGCTCAGCCGATGAGTCCCAACCGCACCGTCACGTTGCGCGACTGCGCCCTGGTTCTGGGGCTGGTTGCAGCCACCCTGCTCACGTTATGGGTGATGGGCCGCCTGCCCCTCTGTGCCTGCGGAACGGTAAAATTCTGGTTCGGACCGGTTAACAGCAACGAAACCTCCCAGCACTTGTCCGACTGGTACTCGCTGTCGCACGTCATTCATGGCTTCCTGTTCTTCGGCGCGCTGTGGCTGCTGTTGCGCAATGGGAGCCTTGGCGCAAGGCTGGCCCTGGCAGTCGGCATTGAAGGTGCCTGGGAGATATTCGAGAACACGAGCCTCGTGATCGAACGATACCGCACATCCACCATGTCGCTTGACTACTACGGCGACAGCATCGTGAATTCGTTTGGTGATCTCGCCTCGATGATCCTGGGGTTCATGATCGCTTCACGCCTGCCTGTCTGGCTGACGGTATTGGTCGGTGTCGGTATGGAGGTTTTGGCGGGCCTCGTCATCCGCGACAACCTCACCCTCAACATCATCATGCTGGCCTATCCGCTGGAGTTCATAAAACAGTGGCAGATGGGACTATAAGCCATTGATGTACAGTCGATAACTCGCATTATGCCGAAGAATTGACCACCCGCTGCAACATCGGCACATAGTAGCGGAAGGGCGGCGTCGCCATGCCCGGCTGCTTGCCTTTGTCATCCCAGATACGCACCCGCACGGCTTCGCGATGGAAGGGATTTTTCTCGAATTCCGCCACCTCTTCCGCGCTCATCGGACCACCCTGCAATGACAGGGTGTGTTTCGAGGCTTCGGACAGGCTGTCGTAGTAGCCCTTGTCGGTGGCGCAGAGATAGCGCTTGGCGGGCACATGCAGGCGCACGCATTCGGTGATGACGGGTGGGAAAAACGGCTGAAGCACATGGGCGCCCGCTTCTTCGTGATAATTATCGCGCACGTCGCCCAGCGACATGGTGCCAAATTCCGAGGTGTAGTGGCCGATGTCATGCAGAAGCGCCGCCGCGACCAGTTCCTCCGGCGCCCCTTCACCCTCCGCCAGCACCGCCCCTTGCAACATATGTTCCGACATGGTGACGGGTTCGCCCAGATAGGACTCGGCCCCGCGCCGCTCGAAAATATCGGCGATGAATTCAACGATATTGGACCGGTTAAGCTTTGGCTCCGACATCACATCACTCCGTCTTCTTCAATGGCCGCAAGCGTCGACAGCAAGCCGTCCTTGTCGGCGTAGCAGCCCTGAAGCCAGCGCTTGCCGGAGCCTGAAAAACTCTTGCGCGCATGCAGGACGCGGGTGTTGTCGACGATGAACAGTTCGCCCGGCTTGAGCTTGAAGGTGATGGCCATGGCGGGGTCCTCGATCAGTTCGGCGAGCCGCCGATAGGCCGCGTAGAAATCAGCCATGTCTTCGAATGGCACATCGGTGAAAGCGGCGGCCGAGCGGTTGTTGAAGCGGATGGCAATCAACTCGCCGTCCGGTCCCAGTTCCACCATCGGCCGCTTCGACCTCAGCCGGACGCCCTTCGCTCCCTCATAGGCAAAGCGCGCGCAATGCCGGGTCAGCAGGTCAAACCACCGCGGATGTTCCGCCTGCAGCCGTTCCACCAGCCTGAAACCATCAACGACGATGGAATCTCCTCCGTCCACGGAGTTTTCCAGGCAGTGCAGGATCTGCAGGGTCGGTACAGGGTCGCGATAGGGATTGTCCGTGTGCGCCTGTAGCCCGAGATTGGTGTAGGCGAGATTGTTGGGATTGACCTCGGCCCTGACGTCGAACCAGCGGCCGTAATTCGTCTCGCGCACATAGCCGAAGAGCTCAGCCACCTTGCAGAGCGATCCCGGCTCGGTGGGCGCGCCCGTCATCACGGCAAAGCCATAGCGGCGGACAGCCGCCAGCCAATGACCGAGCGCGGCACGGTTCGACGACACGTCCGCCCAGGAACGGCACGGCAATTCGGCGTTCAACCCGCCGTCCCACCGCTCAATTCCGGCCGCGGTCCACCCCAGTCTGCGTTGCGCCGGCACATCATAGGCATGGGCGGCGAGCCAGGCTGCCGGATAATCGACCGTCTTGCCTTCCGGTTCGAACCGCAGGGAGACGGTACCGTCAGCCAGACGCGCTTCCGCAATGTGCGTGACGGCAGGAATATCGAGGATCGTGATCAACCGCTGGCCATTCCCGGCACTTCGTGTTGCGGCATCGCCGGCATTGTCCCTGAGCCACATGGCGTGGAAGCGGCGGCGGACACCATCGATGGCAAGTTCCAACAGACGGCCGCCATCCTGCAGAGAAACGCCAGACACGTTCATGCTTTGATCCCCAGTTTGTCGTCCGAGATTGCCTTGTGACGTGATGATGCACAAGCGGTCTAAACCTTCCGTCTGAATTGCCCCCATGGCAGGCCCCTGCTATACGCCGGGCACTAGATTCCGCATCGCAACAGAAGGCTCTTCACATGGCAAAGATCAAGGTGGCTAACCCGGTCGTCGAACTCGACGGCGACGAGATGACCCGCATCATCTGGGACCTCATCAAGCAGAAGCTGATCCGCCCCTATCTTGACGTCGACCTGCATTATTATGACCTGTCGGTCGAGAACCGCGACCGTACCGACGATCAGGTGACGATTGATTCCGCCAATGCCATCAAGAAGTACGGTGTCGGCGTGAAATGCGCCACCATCACGCCGGACGAAGCCCGCGTGAAGGAATTCAACCTCAAGCAGATGTGGAAGAGCCCCAACGGCACCATCCGCAACATCCTCGGCGGCGTGATCTTCCGCGAACCGATCATCTGCCAGAACGTGCCGCGCCTCGTTCCCGGCTGGACCCAGCCGATCATCATTGGCCGTCACGCCTTCGGCGATCAGTATCGCGCCACCGACTTCACCTTCCCCGGCAAGGGCACGCTGACCATCAAGTTCGTCGGCGAGGACGGCACGGTGATCGAAAAGGAAGTGTTCAAGGCCCCGGGCTCCGGCGTCGCCATGGCGATGTACAACCTCGACGAGTCGATCAAGGAATTCGCGAGAGCCTCGCTGAACTACGGCTTGTCGCGCAACTATCCGGTCTATCTGTCGACCAAGAACACCATCCTCAAGGCCTATGATGGCCGCTTCAAGGACATCTTCCAGGCGATCTACGACGCCGAGTTCAAGACCCAGTTCGAAGCCGCCAAGATCACCTATGAACACCGCCTGATCGACGACATGGTGGCCTCCGCCATGAAGTGGACCGGCGGCTATGTCTGGGCCTGCAAGAACTACGACGGCGACGTCCAGTCCGACCTCGTGGCCCAGGGCTATGGCTCGCTGGGTCTCATGACCTCGGTGCTGATGACGCCCGACGGCAAGACGGTGGAAGCCGAAGCCGCCCATGGCACGGTGACGCGCCACTACCGCCTGCACCAGCAGGGCAAGCAGACCTCCACCAACTCCGCCGCATCGATCTTTGCCTGGACGGGCGGCTTGAAGCACCGCGCCAAACTCGACGACAACGCGGCACTGCAGAAGTTTGCCGAGACGCTGGAAAAGACTGTCGTCGCCACCATCGAGGCCGGCCAGATGACCAAGGACCTCGCGGTCCTCGTCGGCCCCGACCAGACCTGGCTGTCGACCGAGGGCTTCCTCGACGCCGTCGACGCCAATTTGCAGAAGGCGATGGGCTAGATCGTGAGCTGGGACGGGATCGTGGTGTTCGCGATTGCCTATGCGATCGTGGTGATTTCACCCGGTCCCGGCCTCGCCTCGTTCATTGGCCAGATCCTCGGCCATGGCATCAAGGCGGCACCCGCCCAGGCGCTGGGCATCTATGCCGGTGACCTCGTGTGGTACGGGCTGGCCGCCACCGGCCTGGCGGCTCTGGCCCATGCCTTCGCCGGTGTGTTCCTGATCGTCAAATGGCTGGGTGCGGCCTATCTGGTTTTTCTGGCCTGGAAGATGTGGACGGCCGAGGTGAAAAGCCTCGATACCGTTGCCGCGCGCGGAGCCACATCGCACAGCAGCCTGTTCGCCAGCAGCCTGATGGTGACGCTGTCGAACCCCAAGGCCATCGTCTTCTATCTCGCCGTCCTGCCCGCCATTGTCGACCTGTCGGCACTGACACCCTCGGGCTTCGCCATCGGCGCAGCGATCATTGCCGTCATCCTGTTTACCATCCTCGCCATCTATGCGCTGGCCGCGCATGCCGCACGCGGCTTCTTTCGCAGCCCGAAAGCCATGCGGATCCTCAATCGCGTATCAGGCAGCGCGATCGCCAGCGCCGCGGTGGTGATCGCGGCGAGGAACTGAACGCCGTTCAGGCCGCAGCCTTCTCCAACATCTTCAGAAGTTTCGGCAAATCGACGGGCTTGCCGAAGACCCCCTTGGCGCCATTCTCCAACGCCTTCTTCAGCAAATCGTCGGCACTATAGCCCGTCATGAAATAGACCTGCGCGTCGGGATGCGCCTGCTTGATCTCGATGAAACTGTCGACGCCATTCTTGCCGGGCATCATCACGTCGAAGAAACCGATATCCACCTTGTTGAGGCTGAAGGCCTCGATCGCCTGATCGCCGTCGTAGGCGACGATGACCTTGTGATCGTCCATGGCGAAAAGCTCGGCCAGCGACTCGGCGTTTTCGACGTCGTCATCGACGACCAGAATGTTGAGGGAACGGCTCATGAAGTCTCTCCTGGAATATCAAGCTGCGAGAAAGTCGAGGCGCTGCAACAGCTGCAGCGGATCGAAGGGTTTGTTGAGTATGCCGGTAACGGCAACGTCGCGCAGTGCCTCGTGGGCATCGCCACCTTGCTGGCCGGGCTTGGTAAGGATGATGGCGGGCTTCACATGGCCCTGCAAACGCAAGCGGCGATAGACATCGACGCTGTTGATGAGTGGCTTGCCGATATCGATGATGGCCATGGCCTCGCCATCGAACACGATGTCCGACTCGCGCCGCAGCAGATCGCAGCGCAGGCCGGCGCTCGCCATCATGTCCTTCAGCCGCGCGCCGAAACCGGGGTCGCTCTCCGCGATCAGGACGATGCCGCTGGGCTGGACCTCATCCACCGATTTCAGCAGCTTGTCGATGTCGATCGGCTTCGACAGCACCCCCATGGCGCCATGGTCCATCGCCTGCTGAAGCAACTGTTCGACACTGTAGCCGGTCATCATGAAAACCTTGGCTTCCGGCCGCAGCTTGCGGATCTCCATGAAACTCTCGACGCCGTTGAGGCCCGGCATCATCACGTCCATGAAGGCGATGTCGAAACTCGAATTGACATAGTGCTCGATGGCCGCCTCGCCCGAATGCGCCACCGTCACGGAATGGCCTTCCAGCTCGAACAGCTCGCCCAATGAATTGGCGTTGTCTTCGTCGTCATCGACGACGAGAATGCGCAGGCACTTGGACATCAGGCGGCCTCCCTCCAGTCAGCTGCTTGCGGCCACCATGCGGTGAACACCGCATCACGGCCGGGTTGATCTCGAAAGCGCAGACTGCGGCCATGCTGCACCGGAACTCTGTGCACGGACGCTGGCGCAAGTCGCCTGCCAAAGTCCGTTGTGGTGAACAGCGGCTCAATAAATCTGGTTAGCGAA
>CAUJIO010000051.1 GCA_963205315.1 Pseudomonadota bacterium
CTTCCTCCGCCTGGCGTAGAATGTAGGCGATCTGCGCCTCGCTGAACTTCGACGGCTTCATCGTCGTCCTCCCGTTCCGGCCCTGCCATCATAACTGGAATTTTCCAGCTTCCGATGGTCCGAATAACGGGGTGCAGGTCACTCTTACTTCATCCAGTCCAATGGCTTTCGGTCGGGAATGAGTTTCTCAATGTGTTCGAGGAATCCACGATCCTGTTCGATTGATGCGGTTGCCATCCCTGACCTTGGTGGTGCGGTAGGCTTCGTCGATGATGATCGACTTCAACCGCTCCTCATTGAGGGCCGGTTGCTTCAAGAATGGCATCATCCTTGCCATAGACCTGCCAGCGCCGGATGATGCGGTCGCAGTAAAGTGGATCGAGCAGAACGCCGTGAACAGCAAAGCCCCCTTGGGCAATTGGGGGACGCAGGCCTTCGTGGCAGGCCTCAGGCGCGACGGTCTCGTTGCCCCCCTGGGTCATTGATGCACCGATGAACCGCACAGTATTCGAGGCCTACGTCGAAACCCAGCTCGTACCTCCCCTTCATCCAGGTGACGTCGTCAACCGCGACAATTTCTCCAGCCATGAGAGCGAAACGGCCGAGAACACAATCAGCGCAAAGTGCGCATGGCTTCTGTTGTTGCCGCCCTACAGCCCCGACCACAATCCCATTCTCCAAGCTCAAGGTCCACCTCAGGGCGACTGCCGCCAGAACCATCGACGATCTCTGGAAGGCCATCGGCAGCATCTGCAAGCTCGTCTCGCCCGAAGAATGCTCAAACTATTTCAGCGCCGCCGGATAAGGATTAAATTGAACACCCGCTGCTCTAGCATTGTATTGTCTCTTGCCTGATCTGGGCACTCATGACGGCTTAGTCGCAACTGAATGATGCGTATTACGCCGTGGCAATACGAACGACCCACTTCAAAGTGTCGTCAAGCAGATCCAGAAATAGAGTTGCTTCGGCGCGCCCAAATGGAAGAGGTGGTCTAATCTTCAAAACGTTGGCGCTGGGTCCGGACGCACTAATCAGAACTCCTCTCTCCCGTAGCCCGTTGACAATTGCTGCGGCTATGCCGCTGGAGGGTTCAAGTCGGCCATCAGCATTCTTGGCAATCTCCACGCCGATGAACAAGCCGGCGCCTCGAACGTCTGAGATGATTGGATAACGTGAGGCAAGGTCCCTTAGTCCGTCTTGGATCATTCGGCCGGTCTTTAGAGAATTATCCTGAAGCTTTTCAGACTCGATAACGTCGAGCACCGCTGCTGCTGCGGCCATAGCTGCGGAACTGCCGCCGAACGTGTTGAAATAGCGGGACCTCGCTCCGAAATCGGCGAGCACCTCATGACGCGCAACCATCGCTGCTACCGGATATCCATTGCCCATTGGTTTTCCCATGGTGACAATGTCAGGCTCGATACCGTGGCGCAGGAAACCCCAAAACGCTTCCCCGGTGCGGCCGAAGCCGGGCTGCACTTCATCCGTAATGAATAGCCCGCCCTTCGCGCGCACCGCTGCGATGGCTTCGGCGATGAAGCCAGGAGGATCGGCGAACACGCCGTCCGACGAAAAGATGGTGTCGAAAATGAGTGCCGCAGGCTTGACGCCATCAGCCTCCATTTGCGCGAGTGCAGTGCGGACGCCATCGGCGAAGCGAGGGCCTACCTTTTCTGCAGCGCCAGCCTGCGCCGGACTGAAAGGCGCATCGACAAGATAGACATGCGGCCCGAGCGGTGAATTGGCGCCGAGAGATGGCGAGATGCCGGAGACGGTCTCGGTAATGCCATGATAGGCGAGGCGGGTGACGATGATGCCGGTGCCGCCGGTAGCGTTTTTTGCGACCCGCAAGGCGAGATCGTTGGCTTCGCTACCCGTGCAAGTAAACATCACTTGGTCAAGGACCGCCGGAAACGTCGCGATGAGCCGCTCCGCATAGTCGAGAACCTCGTCGCCGATATAGCGCGTATGGGTGTTGAGGACCGCCATCTGCCGTGCCACGGCCTGGACGACGTGAGGGTGACAGTGCCCGACCGACGGGACATTGTTGTAGGCGTCGAGATACTTCCGCCCGGCCTTGTCATAGAGCCAGACTCCTTCTCCGCGCACGATGTGCACCGGATGCTGGTAGAACAGCCTGTAGGACGGGCCGAGCACGCGCTGGCGCCGCGCAATCATCTCTTTCTCGTCCGCATCGAGGGCTGAGGCCGCCGAGGGATCGAAGGCATTGATCATGCCGAGGGAGGAGTTCATGGCGTCTGTCCTGCAATGGCTGCGAAGATCTGGTCCCGGGCTTGGCTCCGGCCCAGGGCGTGGAGATGTCTGAGCCCCGCGACTGAGCGGGGCTGGTTGCGGAGGATATAGGCCGCGTTCTCTGGGTAAAGCGTGGCACGCCAGTTGGTGATGAGGATGGTGAGGGCGTGGCGGGCTGCGATGAGCGTCGGCAACATGCCGGCTTCAGTCTCCGTCAGCGGAAGAATGCGGCAATAGGCGGCGAGGAGATCGCACACGGGCGCCAGCGGGTCGTCGCTGTCGTCAAGAATGTAAGAGCACGCAACCGCCGCATCATTGGCGAGCGTCGAGTACACGCTGTCGCCGAAATCGATGATACCGGTCACCGTGTGGGTCGCAGCGTCCATCATGATGTTGTGCGGATTAAGATCATTGTGGATGACCTGCTGCCGCACGCCTTTCAGCATATCACCAAGAGCGGCGTAGTTTCCGGCGGCCCAGGTCACGAGACGCGCCTGCTCGGCCTCCACGGTATGCGCAATGAACTGCATCGCCTGGGGCAGCCTTGCAATGTCCCACAGCAGCGGCAAATGTGCGCCGGGATGCTGGAACCCGCGCAGCGCGAGCGACATGCGTGCGGCAGTCTCGCCGAGATGATGGAACTGGAAGCGCGCGTCCGACATCGCGGCCACGGGCGTGCCGGGAAGATAGGTGACGAGCTGCCCATGACGTGGACCGGACTCCGTGGCCAGATCGAATCCATAGCCACCGTCTCTGGTCCGCTGCAGGCGGGGCGTCGGAAGCTCGGGAGCCGCTTGCGCCACGTGTAGAAGTTCCGCAGCGCGGAACTCTGCGACGATCTTTTGCTCGGCGGCATTGGCGATCCGCAGCACGTAACGCGGGACACCCTCGGCATGAACAAGGAAATTGGTATCGCGCTCGCCGCGGAGTTCCGATACCTCTGCCGCGATGCCGTAATGGTCGCGAAGCGCTTCAACCGCAGTTGGACGATCGATGGCTTCGGGTCTTGTCTTGAGGGCCGTGACGTCGCCCTCTGCAAACGGTGCCAAATCGGTGGCTACTTCCGCCTCTCGCGTGTCAATCATACGCGGGCAGCAATTGCAAGACCGAGTCCTCGCGGCCGAACGAGGGGAGGCCATCGGCGCAAAGCGTCTGCCATGCACGCCTTCATGTAGTCCGGTGCAGCGATCCGTTTACGCGCCTTTGTGTCGACGTGCACCATCATATGTTCGCCGGTTGCCGCGGTAATCATGCGGTCCGTATCGACGATGTACTGGTAGATGTGGAGCTCGGTCGCACTGTATGAAATCATCTCGCTCCACACCTTCAACGGCGTGCCGAGGCGGCATTCCCTGAGGTTCCGCATCATGCCTTGCACCGAGAAGAAACTGTAGCCGCTCATGCGGTAATCTTCAGTGAAGCCCATGGCGCGCAGGAAGTTCTCGCCCGCGTCGGCCAGCACCTTATAATACTGCCATTCGGTCATGTGGCCGTTGTAGTCGATCCAGGAACTGTCGACCGTCGTCTCGAGAGCGAGGAGGGCGTTTGCCTGCGGAGCCTCGTCCGCAGCCTCTGCCTGGAACGGGGCGCTTGGCATGTCAGTCGAGCCCCATGATGTCTGCGTCCATTTCGACGAAGGACCCCCTGGCGATGATGATGGCCGCAACTTTGCCGGAGGCCTCGGCATAGACCGGCTGTTCCATCTTCATGGCTTCCATGATGGCGACGACGTCGCCTTCCGAAACGCTGTCTCCTTCGCCGACGCAGAGTTCGATGATCATGCCGGAGAGAGGTGCCTTGACCCCCGCGCGGTATTGCGCACGTGGCGCCTCGCGAACGGACGGCTCGTCAGCGGCGAGGCCCGGCATATCCTCCACCTGGGGCGCGCGGGCGGCTTCCGCCGCGCGGGTCTCATCCGCAAGGCGCTGGATATTGGTGTCGATCCAGCGGGTGTGGACGGTGAAGTCCGCTTGGTCGGTGCCGGTGAATTCCGGCCTCGCCAGGATGGCGGCATGGAAAGGAATGATGGTGGTGACGCCCTCGACACGGAACTCGGCGAAGGCGCGCCTCGCCCGTTCGAGAGCCTGCTGGCGGTCGCTGCCGCTCACGATGAGCTTGCCCATCATCGAATCGTAATAGGGTGGCACGCTGTCCCCGGCGAGATACCCGAAATCGAGGCGGATGCCCGGACCCATCGGCAACTGCATCTGCGTCAGGCGTCCCGGCGAAGGCTTGAAATCAGCCCAGGGGTCTTCTGCGTTGATGCGGAACTCGATCGCGTGGCCGCGCACAGGCGGCGCATCGGCGAGATGCCCGCCCTCGGCGATGTGGAACATCGCGCGGATCAGGTCCATCCCGGTCACTTCCTCGGTCACGGGATGCTCGACCTGAATGCGCGTATTGACTTCGAGGAAATAGAAATCGCCTTCCGGTGTCAGCAAAAACTCGCAGGTGGCCGCGCCGCGATAGCCGGCGGAGCGGAGGATGGCGATCGAGGCCTGTTCCAGCTGCGCAGTCTGTGTAGCGCTCAGAAAGGGCGCAGGAGCCTCCTCGACAAGTTTCTGGTGCCGCCGCTGCAGCGTGCAGTCGCGCGTCGATACGACGATGATCTTGCCGTGGGTGTCGGCAAGGCATTGGGTTTCGATGTGGCGGGCATTCTCGATGTAGCGTTCGATGAAGCACTCGCTGCGCCCGAAGGCGAGGCCGGCCTCGCGTTGCGCGGCGGCGATCTGCGCTTCGATTTCATCTTCCGCCCTCACGATCCGCATGCCGCGGCCGCCGCCGCCGTTCTGCGCCTTGATGATGACGGGAAGACCGTTGGCCCGCACGAATTCCAGTGCTTTGGCGGCGGTAATCTCCGCTCCTTCCCACGACGGGAGCAAGGGTGCGCCTGCGCCGCGCGCAATGTCACGGGCCGCAACCTTGTCGCCAAGCCGCGCAATTGAGTCGGGCGAAGGGCCGATCCAGGTGAGGCCTGCGGCTTCGACAGCCGCCGCAAAGGATTCGTTCTCCGAGAGAAACCCATAGCCCGGATGCACGGCATCGGCATGGGCGCGCGCCGCAATAGCGAGGACGGCGTCCTGGTTGAGATAAGTCTCGCGCGGTGAATTGCCGGGCAGCACGTGGCACTCGTCGGCTTCGCGTGCCGGCAGCGCCGAACGGTCGGCGTCGGAGGCAATGGCGATCGAGTGATATCCGGCATCGCGGCAGGCACGGATGATGCGGAGGGCGATTTCGCCGCGGTTGGCGATCAAGATTCTTTTCATGTCTTAACTCCGGTGCAGCCTATTGGACCAGCATGATGGAGGCGGAACTGGCCCACGTCACGCCGCAGGTCGTTCCCTCGCGTGGCGCGTCGGATTTTCCGCATTCGACGGTGAGCGTTTTCCCATCCTTCATCTTGGCCGAGACGAGGCAGCGACTACCGAGGAACAGGGTACGCGTCACCTCCGCCTGGAGAACGGGTGTTGGATGGTTGGACCCGGAATCGACGAAGCGTATGTCCTCCGGCCGCACCAATAGACTTGGTTGCCCATGACGCGCATGTAGCGTCTCGATCGCGGTGAAGGGCAGCGGGCCATAGGCGGTGACCGCCATATCGCCCGCGACGGATTGGACATCGATCAGATTCGCCTCCCCGAGGAACTCTGCGACGAACCGCGAGCCGGGCCGCGCGTAGAGATCGGCTGGCGTCGAATATTGCAGGATTTCGCCATGCGCCATCACCGCGATGCGGTCGGACAGGATGAAGGCCTCTTCCTGGTCATGCGTCACGTAGACGGCGGTAATGCCTGTGCGTTGCTGGATCGCGCGCAGTTCCGCGCCGAGTTGCTGGCGCAGGCGCCGGTCCAGCGCACCCATCGGTTCGTCAAGCAGGAGAAGAGAGGGCTTGTAGGCAAGCGCCCGTCCGATGGCGACGCGCTGTTGCTGCCCGCCGCTCAACTGGCCGACAGCGTTCCCCGCCGCATGCGGCAGCTCGATGAGATCGAGAATCTCCTTTACCCGTGCCTTACGAGCATCGACCTTCCAGTTGTGAAGCTTCAGCGGATATTCGATGTTCTCCGCAACGCTCATATGTGGAAACAGCGCGTAGTTCTGGAAGACGAAGCCGATGTTGCGCGCCTGCACGGGAAGGTCGGTCACATCAGTATTGCCGATTCTGATCCGCCCCGTCGTCGGAGTAATGAGTCCCGCGATGGCGCGCAGAAGCGTCGTCTTGCCCGAGCCTGACGGACCGAGCAGGGTACAGAAATGGCCGCTTTGGATCTGCAGGCCCGTCGACTTCAGGCCGACGAAGCCGTTGGGGAACGTCAGCGAGAGATCCGATATCGAAATGCTGTTTGCTTCGCTGTTGACCGCCATGAAATGCACCAAGGTTTTAGTACGTCTGTAAGGTCATAGACGGTTCACGGCCGAAACCTCCGTCATCGTGTCGAGTCATTTCGTTCCCTCCGCCACTGTTCTTTCGTGTTCATGAACTTATCGCTTGACGGAGCGTGGAGCAATGTTTTTAATATTACAGATGCAATAAATAACGCAGGTCGGAAATACGCGTGCCGGGAGGTGGATCTTCCGGCTCGGTATCCACGGCCGGTTCGCAACAGGCGGAACAACAGGATCGTTACGTAAGATGCCTAGGATCGTGAAACACGATGACCGCCGCCGGCAGATCTGCGACGCGCTCCTCGATACGGTGGCGGACGCGGGCCTCAATGGCGCCACGATCCGCGCCGTGGCTGACCGGTCCGGCTGGTCGACGGGGGTCATCGGACATTATTTCCGCGGACGTCAGGACCTGCTTCTCGGAGGTTTGCGGCGCGCGGCCGAAATACTGGCTGAACACAACACCCGTGTCCTCGACACGCTCGATGGACTGCAGGCGCTCGAGCAGATACTTGAAGGTAGCGTACCGCTGGACGGCCGCCGCTTGGCGCTGAGCAGGATCTTCTTTTTCTTCTTCGTCGAAGCGATGACCGACCCCGCTCTGCGCCAAGAGGTGGAAACATATCTCGTCGGCTGGCGGAAATCCGTGGCTCGCGCCATCAAGCGCGCGCAGGAGGCGGGCGACATACCACCAGACGTCAACCGCAAGGCGATCGCGATCGATCTCGTCGGCCTCGTCGACGGCCTCAGCATTCACGCTCTCGTCGACGATGCCATCATGACGCACTTGCGCGAGCAGTCGCCGGTCCGCTTCTGGCTCCGGCGACTCACCGCGCCGGGTAGCTTCAGCAAATCACCCGACCGGGCCATTCAGAGAACCGCTTCCTCCTCAGCCGAATGACAACAACAACATCAGAATTCATCACATGCTGACTGATCATCACTCTGCCCTCGGTGGCGTCGCCTCGATCCTCGGGGAGTATTCGCCGCAATGTTTCCACAAGCCGGACCGGCTTGCGCTCGTCTGGGAACACGGTGCGCTCACCTACAAGGATCTGCGGAACCGTGCGCTGCGCCTTGCAGCGTCGCTCCGCGCCATGGGATTGCAGAGTGGAGACCGCATTGCGACGCTTCTCTATAACCGTGGCGAGACCTTCCAGCTCTATTTCGCCTGCGCCTTCGCCGGCCTCACCATCGTGCCGGTGAGCTTCCGCCTCACCGCGCCGGAAATCGCCTCCATTCTCAACGACTGTGGTCCGAAGGTCGTGTTCAGCGAGCCTGAACTCGCGCCGGTCCTGTCAGCCGCACTTCCCGATCTCGTAGCGAAGCCGCGTGTCGTGATGCTGGAGACCGAAGCGAGCGGGGCCGAATTCGAAAACCTCGCCACCGCGCCAGAACCGCTCCGCGAGCGCTACATGAACGACGTCCAAATGATCCTCTATACCTCCGGCACCACGGGGAGGCCCAAGGGCGTGGCGATGCGCTCGCAGGCCGTCACCTGGTGCGCGATGCAGCAGGTGACGCAGTTCCGGCATCTCGACCGCGACGCGGTGATGATGCTGAACGCGCCAATGTTCAATACGGCGGCTATGAACGAGGCATCAATTCCGACCTTCTTCGCCGGCGGCACCGTCACCATCTTGCCGAGCCGCGGCTGGAGCGTCCACAAGCTCGCCGAATTCATCGGCAAGTGGAATGTGACGCATGTCCTCATGTTCCCCTCGATGTTCCGTGAACTGATCAAGGCGGACAACGAGGAACGCATCCCGCTTCCCAATATGCGCTTCTGGTACACCGGCGGCGAGAACTGCCCGCCGGCGCTGATGTCGGAGGTGATGCGACGCTGGCCCCACATCAGCCTCGTCATTTCCTACGGTTCCACCGAATCGGGGATGGCAACTTACATAGAAGGCGAAGACATCGAAAGGCATGCGGGTTCCGTTGGCCGCGTGGCACCAGGGCAGTCGATCCGGCTCCTCGACCAGGACGGCAGGGACGTTCCGGTGGGCGAGATCGGCGAGGTCTGGACCGCCGGACCCGCTGTCATGCAGCACTATTGGGAAGCCCCGCAGCTCGATGCCGAGACGGTGCGCGACGGCTGGCTCAAGATCGGCGACCTCGCGCGCATGGACGAGGAGGGTTGGTTCTACATCGTCGGCCGCACCAAGGACCTTATCATCTCGAAGGGTCAGAACATTTATCCCGCCGAGATCGAGAACGCCATCCGCCAGCATCCTTCCGTGCTCGATGTCGCGGTGGTCGGTGTGCCCGATGCCGAGTTCGGCGAGGCTGTCGCCGCCTGCGTCATGCTGCGGAAGGGCGCCGAGCCCGACCGCGACGGTATCATGGCCTTCACGCTCGAACGGCTCGCCTCCTACAAGAAGCCGCGGCACATGTTCTTCATGGACCATTTCCCGATCCGCAACGCCACCAAGGTGGACAAGGCGGAATTGGCGCGCATCTGCGCCGCAAAACTCCACGAAACCGCAGGAGCTTGATCATGGCGCGTCCTCCGCATCCCGAATGGGCTCCGCTCCTTGAAGAGGTGGAGCGCCGCCGCGCCGTCGCCATGGCGTCCGGCGGTCCCGACCGCGTCGCGCGCGAGCACCGCTACGGCCGCTCGACAGCGCGCGAGCGCATTCTGAAGCTCGTCGACAAGGACAGCTTCATGGAGATCGGTACCTTCGTCACGACGCCCACCAAGGACGGTTCACTGCTCGCATCGACCTTCGTCTGCGGTCTCGCCGAGATCGACGGCCGCCCTGTTGCCATCGGCGGCGAGGACTTCAGCGTCGAAGGCGGCGGCACCGGCGTGCACCTGCCGCAGGCCAAGGGCGGCTGGGGCGGCTTCATCGAGGAATTCGCGCTGGGCTACCGCATCCCGCTGATCATGCTGATCAACGGCGTCGGTGGCTCCGTGATCCTGCAGGATGCCATCGGCTATCCCGAATTGCAGGCCGCGAATCCGACCTTTCCCATGTTCGATCTGATGGAAAAGGTGCCGGTTCTCGCCGCCGTTCTCGGCCCCACCGCAGGAAGCTCTGCGGCGCGCGCGCATCTCTCGCATTTCTCTGTGATGACCAAGGACAACGGCTGCCTCTTTGCCGGCGGACCGCCAGTCGTCAAGCAGGCGATGGGCCTCGATATCGACAAGTTCGCGCTGGGCGGCGCCGACGTCCATGTGAAGACCTCAGGGCTGATCGACAATCAGGCGGCAAACGAGGACGAGGCGCTCGCGCAGCTTCGCCAGGTCTTCGCTTATCTGCCCAACAATATCGGCGAACGCCCGCTCGTGAAGGGTGAGTGGAGCGAGAATGACCAGGAAGAACTCCTCGCCATCGTCTCTCCCAGCACACGGCGCATCTATGACGCGCAGGCGCTGCTCCGCTGTGTCGCCGACACCGCTAGCTTGTTCGAGATCACGCCGGACTATGGCCGCTCCGTGCGGCTGGGCTTCGGCCGGATTGAAGGCCATACCGTAGGCTTCATCGCCTCCGACAGCCGCACGCTGGCGGGCTCGCTCGATGTGCAGTCCTCGCTGAAGCAGGCGAAATTCACCGAGATGTGCGACCGCTTCCACATCCCGATTGTCTATTTCGCCGATGTGCCGGGCTTCCTCGTCGGCCCCAAGGCGGAGGAGGCGGGCGTGCTGAAATTCGGCGCCATGGCGCTCAGGGCCATCCAGAAGGCGAAGGTGCCGGTCTATACCGTGCAGGTCCGCCGCTCTTACGGATTGGGCGGCGTCGCCACCGGCAGCGCCGACCCGATGAGCATCCGTCTCTGCTGGCCGAGTGCGGTCTGGGGCGACATGCCGCTCGAAGGCGGCGTCGAAGCCGCATTTCGCGCCGAACTCGACGCAGCACCGCCCGAGGAACGCGCTGCGCTGAAAGAGAAGCTCGTGAAGAAGTTCGAGAGCCAGACCTCCGTCTGGCGCGCCATCGAGAATTTCAGCGGTGAGGAGATGATCGATCCCCGCCACACCCGCCGTTATCTCTCGCGCCTCGTGAAGCTCTACTACCGCCGTCCCTTCACGGGGCCTGCGGCGTGAGCGCTGCCCGCAGAAATATTGTCGTCCGCTCGGCGCTGATCGCGCCGGCAGCAATACTCTTCGGAGTTATGCTGCTGTGGCCGCTTCTGAACATCCTGCTCCGCAGTCTCAACCAGAAGGGCCGCGCCAGTATTGCAGACGGCATCTACTTGGGGCACTACACCGCGCTGGTGGAAGATGCGCTGCTCCGCCAGGTGGTGACGCACAGCCTGATGCTGGCGATGGTCGCGACATTGGTGACGGCGCTGCTCGCTTTCCCGACGGCATACATCATCTCGCGCCTCTCAAGAGAACTGTCCTCGCTGATGATGGTGGCGGTCCTGATGCCCTTCTGGGTGTCAATTATTGTGCGCCTCTTCGCCTTCACCACGATTCTCGGAACGCAGGGCATCATCAATTCGGGACTTGGCCTGATCGGCATCGGGCCGCTGCCGATGCTCTACAATACCTTCGCCACCATCACCGGCATGGTGGCCTATCTTCTACCTTACCTCATTCTCATCCTCGTTTCGGCGATGCGGTCGATCGATGTTTCGCTGCTCACCGCCGCGCGCACCATGGGCGCCCCCGAACACCGGGTCTTCTTCGATATTTATTTTCCCCAGGTGCGTCCGGCTCTGCTCAGCGGCGCGGTGCTGGTCTTCGTCCTGGCGCTCGGCTTCTTCCTGACGCCGGCGATCCTCGGCGGACCCTACAACCTCACGATTCCCATCTTCATCCAGCAGCAGATCCAGATCTTCCAGTGGGGCAAGGCCGCCGCCATGGGAATCGTCCTGCTCGTCGTCTCGGTCGCGGGCTACGTCATAGCGCTCCGCATTGGAGGAAACGGCGTCCTGGCGCCGGCGCAGGGCGGCACGCGTGGCGCCGCGGCGCATGAACCGTTGAGGCTCACGCCCACGGTGCTGCTGTGCTGGATCGCGCTGGCGGTCGTCATGATCATCCTGATCTCGCCGCTCCTCGTCGTCATGCCCACGGCTTTCACCGAAACGACGCAGATCCGCTTTCCGCCGGTTGGCTTCACCGGGAAATGGTTTGCCGAGGTTCTCACCTCCAGCATGTGGATCGAGGCTTTCCTGAAGAGCATCCGCGTCGCGCTGGCGACGGGCGTGCTGGCCGGCCTCGTCGGCCTCGCGCTGGCGCGGGCCGCATCGCGCACGGGATCGCGGCTGCTGCAGGGCCTCATTCAGGCGGCGGCCATCGCACCGCTGATCGTACCCGTTATACTTCTTGCTATCGGTGTCTTCGACGTACAGGGCAAGCTCGGGCTCATCGGTACTGATGCGGGACTCATCTTTGCACACACGCTGCTCTGCGTGCCGCTCACCTTCCTGATCTTCAGTAACGCGCTCTCCTTCGTCGACATTTCAATCGAGCAGGCGTCCTGGACCATGGGAGCAGGGAACATCCGCACCTTCTGGTCGATCGTCATCCCAGGAATCATGCCGAGCGTGGTCGGTGCCTTCCTGATTTCCTTCGTCTCCTCGTGGGACGAAGCGGTGATCGCGATGTTCCAGACCGGCCTCGACAAGACGCTTCCCGTCACGATCTACTCCTTCCTGCGCAGCGGCATCACGCCCGCGGTCTCGGCCGTCGCCACCCTCATCACGCTTCCGGTTCTCGTAGGCGGCATCGTCTTCGGCATACGCGCCCTGCGCAAACCCTCTCTCAAAACATGACAGGTGAAACATCACATGACAGCGTCTGACGCCTTCCCGCGCGGATCAGCCTGCATCGTCGGCGCCTTCGAGTCGCCGCGGCGCAAGGCCCCCAACATCCATCCTTACCAGATCCATGCCGAGGTCATCGGCGCGGCTCTGGCCGATTCCGGGATCGGCATCGAGGAGGTCGACGGCTTCGCCACTGCGGCCTCCTTCCCGGCGGAAGCAGGCTGGCAACTCAACGCGGTCGAAATCGCTGAATATGTCGGCCTCAAGCCGTCATGGATCGACAGCACGGACTTGGGGGGAGCGATGTCGCTCTCTCACGTGGGGCATGCGGTTGCCGCCATCAATGCTGGGCTCTGCAAGGTCGCGGTGATCAGCTACGCCTCCTCGGGCCGCTCCTGGCAATTGCCGGCGACGGATTTCAACACTGGCCGCAGTGGCCCGGGTCAATACGAAGTACCTTACGGTGCCTCGACGATTTCAGCCTATGCGCTCGCCGCCACGCGGTACATGCATCAGTATGGCCTGACCTCCGAGCAGCTGGCGCAGATCGCCGTCCAGATGCGCGCCTATGCAGCGCTGAACCCGCAGGCCATGTACCGCAATCCGATCACAGTGGACGAGGTCCTCTCATCGCCGATGATCTCGACGCCGCTGCACAAGCTCGATTGCTGCGTGGTGAGCGACAGCGGTGGCGCACTTGTCATCACCTCGAAAGAGCGCGCGCGCGATTCGAAGCGCGGCAAGGGGCCTGTGGTGCTGGGCTTCGGCGAGGCCGCAAGCCACGCCCAGATGAACCAGATGGCAGACATGACGACGACCGCCGCCGAATTCTCCGGCAAGCGCGCCTTCGCGACAGCCGGTCTCACGCCCGCCGACATCAAGGTGGCGCAGATCTACGACAGTTTCACCATCACCGTTGCCCTATCGCTGGAGGCGCTCGGCTTCTGCAAGCGCGGCGAGGTCGGCGAATTTGTCGCGAGCGGACAGCTGGCACCGGGCGGACGGCTCCCGATCAATACCGATGGGGGCGGCCTGTCGTCGAACCATTCCGGACGGCGCGGTATGTATGCGATTATCGAAGCGGTGCGGCAGCTCCGTGGCGAAAGCCCAGGCTACCAGCTCGACAATCCCGAACTCTGCCTCGTCAACGGCACGGGCGGCTGGCTCTCGGCCACCGCGACACTCATCCTGGGGAAAGCATCATGATCGAGGTCGATTCCATCCTCCCGGCGAAAGACGCCGTATCTACCCAATGGTTCGAGGGCATTGCGCAGGGCAAGCTCCTCCTGCAGCGTGATCCCAAAACCGGCAAGGCGCAGTTCTATCCCCGCGCCCACATCGCCGGCGCGCCGGACCGCGAGCCTGAATGGTTCGAAGCCTCGGGGAAAGCGACGCTCTACACCTACACGGTGGTGAAGCGGTCCGTGCATCCGCAATTCGCGTCCTGCACACCCTTCACGCTGGCGGTGGTGGACCTAGCTGAGGGCGCGCGCATGACCACATGGATCGTCGACGTGCCTGAAGAGGAGCTGCGCTGCGATATGCCGCTCAAGGTCACGTTCCGCGATATCCACCCCGGGCTCACCATGCCCTGCTTCACGAAGGCCTGATATGGATACGACGTTCGACATGATCGAGGTGGGCTCGGAATATCATTCCGCCGGCCGCACCGTGACGGAAGCCGACCTCGTCAATTTCGCCGGCGTGACCGGGGACTTCAATCCACTCCACATGGACGAGCAATGGGTGAGGGCGAATACACCGTTCCCGACGCGCATCGCGCATGGACTGCTGGTGACCTCGATCGGCGAGGGGCTGCGCTGCCCGGCGCTCGACAGCTGGAGGATTATCGCTTTTCTCGAGAACCAGCGGAAGATGCTGCTGCCCGTTCTGCCAGGCGATCGTATCCAGCAGAACTACAAGGTGACGTCGAAAAAGCCATCCTCGAAGGACCCGTCGCGTGGCGTCGTAGAACTCGAAGTCACCATCACCAACCAGCGCGGCGAGACCGTGCAGTCTGGCTACAACAAATACATGATCGGAGGCCGCTGATGCGCGGATTGAAGGACAAGGTCATCATCGTCACCGGCGCCGCTCAAGGCATCGGCGAAGCGACGGCCCTGCGGCTCGGCGATGAGGGCGTGACAGTCGTCTGCGCCGACCGCAACGCCGATGGCGCCAAGGCGACGGCGGACAAGGTCACTGCAGCCGGAGGCCGTGCCATCGCGGTGCAGATCGAGGTGACAAGCCGTGACAGTTGGATGGCCGTGACCGGGCAGGTGACGGAGCAACTGGGCGGCATCGATGGCCTCGTCAACAATGCCGGCGTGACGCGCGACCGCTCGCTGATGAAGATGACGGACGACGACTGGGCGACCGCCATTGATGTGAATCTGAAGGGCCCTTGGCTCGGCTGCCAAATCGCCATCCCGCACATGCAGGCCCGCGGGGGCGGCGCCATCGTCAACCTCTCCTCCGACTCCCGCTGGGGCGCTTTCGGGCAGTCGAATTATTCCTCTGCGAAAGCAGGCCTTGTCGGCCTCACCCGCACCGTTGCCATCGAGCATGCGCGCCACAAGATCCGGGCGAATGCGGTCGCGCCCGGCGTTGTCAAGACGCCGATGGTGATGGCGGTACCGGAAGAGGTACGTAAGGGTTGGATGACCTCCGTTCCGATGAAGCGCGAGGCGGAGCCCAGCGAGATTGCCTCTGTCATCGCCTTCCTGCTCTCTGACGATGCGAGCTACGTCACGGGGCAAATCGTCGGCATCAATGGCGGCTCGGTGATCTGAGCCGAGTCTTCACTCTTCAAACTCATTCCGTAGGTTCCTCATGCATATTCCCAACAAGGCCGATGTCGTGATCGTCGGCGGCGGCGTGGCCGGTTGCTCCATTGCCTATCACCTCGCCAAGATTGGCATTACCGATGTCTTGCTCTGCGAGAGGAAGCAATTGACCTGCGGAACGACCTGGCATGCGGCGGGTCTCGTCACCCAGCTCCGCGCCACGCAGCGCATGACGGAACTGGCCAAGTACACGGGCGAACTCTTCGGCCGTCTCGAGGCCGAAACGGGGCAGGCGACCGGCTTCAAGCGCAACGGCGCGCTGCGCATCGCCACGACGGCGGCGCGTTACGAGGAACTGGCGCGCGGCGCGTCGATGGCGCGGAACTTCGGCCTTCCCGTCGAACCTGTGACGCCGGGGGAGATCAAGGAGCGCTGGTCCCCCGTGAACACCGACGGCATAATCGGCGGCTTCTGGTTCCCGCATGATGGTCAGGTGAACCCGGCCGACGTCACCATGGCCTATGCCAAAGGCGCCCGAACGGCGGGTGTGCGCATCGTCGAGAATCTTCCCGTCACGCAGATCATCGTCGAGAACGGCAAGGCTGTCGGCGTGATGACCGAGCAAGGGCGGATCGATGCGCGCACCGTCGTCATCTGTGGCGGCATGTGGTCGCGCGACCTAGCGGCGGAAGCCGGCGTCACCATTCCTCTCCATGCGGCGGAACATTTCTACGTCGTGACCGAGGCGATTCCGGACCTGCCGCGCAATCTCCCTGTCATGTTCCTCGGTGACGAATGGTCCTACTACAAGGAGGACGCCGGCAAGCTGCTCGTCGGCTTCTTCGAGCCGGTGGCGAAACCGTGGGGCCAGAACGGGATTTCGAAGGATTTCTGCTTCGATTCGTTGCCTGAGGACATCGATCACATCGCGCCGCATCTCACCGCCGCGACGGAACGCGTGCCGGTGCTGGCGAAGACCGGCATGCAGCTCTTCTTCAACGGTCCCGAAAGTTTCACCGCCGATGGCCGCTACCTCATCGGCGAGACACCGGAAGTAGCAGGCCTCTTCTGCGCCACCGGCTTCAACTCGCTCGGCATCCTGTCCTCGGGCGGTGTGGGCAAGTCGCTGGCCTCATGGATCCGCGACGGCCGGCCGCCGGTGGAACTCATCGACGTCGACGTCCGCCGCACCCAGAGCTTCCAGCGCAACCGCAAATATCTTGAGGATCGCGTCACCGAAACGCTGGGCCTCAACTTCGACATGCATTGGCCGAGCCGTCAGTTCGTCACCGCGCGCGGTGTACGGCGCTCGCCCATCCATGACAAGCTCGTCGCAGCCGGTGCTTTCATGACAGAGCTCGCAGGCTGGGAGCGCCCGGGCTTCTTCGGCACGCCGGAAGAGGTCGCCAATATCGAATACTCCTATTACCGGCCGAGCTGGTTCACCAACGTCGGTCGCGAATGTCGTGCCACGGCCGAGCACGTGACGCTCTTCGACCAGACCTGCTTCGTGAAGTATCGCGTCGAAGGCCCGGATGCCATGAGGGTGATGAACTGGATCTGCGCGGCCGAATGCGACGTCGCCATCGGCAAGGTGGTCTATACGCAATGCCTGAACGAACAGGGTGGCATCGAGGCCGACGTCACCGTCACGCGCCTTGCGGAAGACGCCTACATGATCGTCACCGTCGCCGCCTCGCAGCGCCGTGACATCTCTTGGTTCAAGCGCCACATTCCGGAAGGTGCGCGGGTTCACATCGCGGACATCACCTCGGGCCTCCCTCTCTTCGCCGTGATGGGCCCGAAGGCGCGTGCACTGATGCAGTGTCTCTCGCCTGCGGATTTCAGCAATGAGGGATTCCCCTTCGGCACCAGCAAGGAGGTGGATTTCGGCCACGCCCGCGTTCGCGTCAGCCGCCTCACCTTCGTGGGCGAACTGGGCTACGAGATCTATGCCGAAACCGAATTTGCGGCGCATGTCTATGAGGAGATCGTCAAGGCGGGTGCGGAGTTCCGGCTCTCGCATGCGGGCTTCTTCGCACTCAATTCGCTTCGCATGGAGAAGGGCTACAGGCACTGGGGCCATGACATCGGCGAAGAGGATACGCCCTACAATGGGGGAGTCGGCTTCGCGGTTGCAATGAACAAGGCCGGTGGGTTCATTGGCCGCGAGGCGCTGCTGAAGCAGAAAGCGGAAGGTCCGCTCGCCCGCCGCCTCGTGCAACTGAAGCTAACGGGCGGACCTGACATGCCGATGCTCTATCACAACGAGCCCGTTTACCGGGACAATGTGCGCGTCGGCTCCGTGACCTCCGGCGCCTATGGCCATCGCCTCGGCGCCTCGCTCGGTCTCGCTTACGTCAGCAAGGAGGGCGGCGTGACAAGTGAATGGATCTCGGACGGCAAGTGGGAAGTGGAGATCGCACTGAAGCGGTATCCGATCGCCCTGCAGTTTGGCCCCTGGTACGACCCACAGGGAGCCCGCATCAAGGGCTGATCAGCGTCACCTCGCGTGGCCCGGTTCGTCGCAAGACGGGCCAGGGCCATGTGTTTCCACTCCCGGATAACTGCGGCAAATCCGCATTGATCATATTTGCCCATCTAACATCACTTGACATCGCCCATTTTAAATATAATAATTGTTATAAATAAAAGCAGGCGGCGCGGAGTGTTGACTTGCAAAACCGTAGACCACCCTCCGTTGGGTCCGGCTCCACGTGAATTGGCATCATGGGATTGAAACATGCGGAATGCGATCGAAACCCTTGACGGTGAGAAATTCGATGTCCTGGTCATCGGCGCGGGCGTAAGCGGCGCGAATACTGTCGAGAGCCTCGCTGTCGCCGGCTATAAGGCGCTGATCGTCGACAAGGGTGACTTCGGCAGCGGCGCCACCAGCAAGGCCAGCAAGATCGCGCACTGCGGGCTGATATATTTGGCACCAATCAAGTCTGCCTGGGAATATGTGGCCGACCCTCGCAAGCTGTTGCGGGCGCTCCGCATCGCCGCCCCGATGATGAAGGCGCGCGCCGATCTCGTCCGCAATGTCCCGCACCGCATGCGCGGCTTCGACTTCTATTATCCGATCTACAAGGAAACGCCCTATTCGCCCTGGCAGGCGCGGCTCGGCTTCAGGATGCTGGCGGCCTCGGGCCCCAAGGACGTCCCGCTGCAACAGGCAATGGTGAAGCCCAGCGAGGTCCGCAGCAATCCGCTGCTCTCGAAGCTTCGGGATTTCGACAAGATCAAGAGCTTCGCCAGGTTCCGCGAATACCAGTTCAACTGGCAGGAGCGTCTCTGCGTCGATGCCGTGATGCGTGCCGAGAGGCTCGGCGCCAAGTCGCGAAATTACTGTGAAGTAACGAAGGCCACCAAGGATGCAGCCGGCACCTGGCATGTGGAACTCGCCGACCGTGCCGGCGGCAATGGCAAGGCGACCGTAACGGCGGGCGCCATCGTCAACGCCGCAGGTCCCTGGATCGACACGGTGAACGGCCGATTCGACCATCCGGTGCAGCGCTGCGTCAGGAGTACCAAGGGCGTTCACATGATGGTCCGCCTGCCGGAGGACTGCGGCAACATCGGCGTGGTGACGTCGAACGAGCTGCAGGGCATGTTCCAGGCCATTCCGTGGCGCGACGGCCTCTATTACTTCGGCCCCACCGAGACGGAACATGACGGCCCGATCACCGATGTCGTGCCGACGGAGCACGACATCAATCTCCTGCTCGAGAGTTGCCGCCAGATGTATCCTGCCCTCAATCTGACCCGCAAGGACGTAGTCTTCGCCTGGGCGGGCTTGCGTCCGTTGACCTATAATGGACCAACGCCCAGCGGCCGCGACCGGAAGCTCCACGACATCGGCAACGGCCTCGCGAAGGGCTTTGCCCTGACCTGGGGCCGCCTCATCGACCAGCGCTCGACAGGCGCCCTGATCGCCGAGAACATCATGAAGGTCCTGAAGCCAAGCTCCACGCCGAAGCAAAGCGCCTTCGTGTCGCCGGAGACCGTCGTGTCAGGATCGCTAACCAAGGGTCTGACGCCGGAGATCGTCGCCGAGCTGAAGCGCGCGGCCCGCTCGGAGCAGGTCCTGAACCTCGCCGATCTCCTCCTGCGCCGGACCAATATCGGTTTCAGCGATCTGCTGAAGAAGGACGACGTCGTGGCGATTGCCGGGCACGTTGCGCCGGATCTTGGCTGGGATAACGCCCGCGCGGCAGCCGAGGTCGACGACTATGTCGCCTACATGAAGCACAACCATCTCCTGACCGTAAGCTAGAAAGCACAGGGCATCAGCATGACCAAGCTCAGCCTCTACAAGGCCGCCGAACGTACCTTCACCGATTTTGCTTATGGCAAGATTTCCGAGGATCGCTGCAGCAACATCGACCACGACTCGCTGATCGCGGGCGAGATGAAATTTTCCAACGCGGTTGTGCATCACTATGCCGACCACGATGCCTACTTTATGCTGGTCGCCGGCAGCGCAAAAGTGGAAACCAATGGCACCGAAGTGATCTTCGGCTACTCCGATGCGATCTGGCTGCCGCGCGGCGCCAAGGCGCGCTTCATTCCCGACGGCGAGGCGACGTTCTTCTATTCATTCACGCCAGGCAGCCTGCCGGAACCGCTCAAAAATGCTGAGCCGACCAAGCCATCTTCCGTCTACAGGAATGCCGACCGGCGATACCTGCCTCGGCGAGGAAAGACCTTCACTGCCTGGATGTGCCGCGAGGTGTTCCGCGACAATAGCAACGCAATGGGCAACGGCATCATCGTCTACGAGAACGCCCGCATGCCGCGCATCCCGGGCTTCGACTGCTACTACCGCTGCCTCGAGGGCGAGTTCCGCATGCGGACGTCGACCGACCTCTATGTTCTGAAGCCCGGTGATGCCGTGTGGATGCCGGACGTCTCTGAGATGCTCTGGGAGATCGACGAATACACCGCTTGCGCCTATGCCCTCCATCCGGTCGACTGGGAAATTCGCAAGGCGAAGTAACGGGCGTCGGCCGGCCCGAGTGAGAACGGTCTGCTGATATCCTCATCCACCAGCGGAGCATCCCAGGCGGCCCGGAAATGCCCCCGCGCAGGGGCGTATGGCTTTCTCGCCGACAATGCGACCTTTGGCCGATGGCCGAGGCTGGCGAGCCATTCTGGTCTGTGATAGGCAATCGGTCAGCGTGCTCTTACGCAGCGAAGATGGCTTCACAACCGGTATGCCGATGTCTGAATATGAAGTGCAGGAACCCTTGTTTTCGAACGCCCGCCATGGCCAGGCGGATGCATTCGTGTGCCCGCGCCCGAAGGCGGATGCTGGCCTGGTGACTTTGGTGCCGGTGGAGCGCTCATGCCGCGCATCGTAAATCATGACCAGCGCCGCAGGGAAATCTGCGATGTGCTGTTGACCATCGTTGCGGAGACCGGAATCAATAGCGCAACGATCCGTAACGTCGCAGAGCGCTCCGGCTGGTCGACAGGCGTCATCGTCCACTATTTCCGCGATCGCAAGGACCTCTTGCACGGTGGTTTGCGCCGCGCCGCCGAATTGCTGTCGGAACATAACTCGCGGGTGCTGGCGACGCTCGACGGACTCCAGGCACTTGAGCAGTTGCTTGAGGGCAGCATTCCGCTGGATAGCAGAAGGCTTGCCCTCAGCCGCATCTTTTTCTTCTTCTTCGTCGAGGCGATGACCGATATCGAGTTGCGCAAGGAAGTCACCGAATATCTGGTGTCATGGAGGAAGTCCGTTGGCCTCGCGCTGAAACGCGCCCAGGAACTGGGGGAGGTTTCTCCCGACATCAACCGCCGCGAAATTGCAAAGGACCTTACCGGTCTCGTCGATGGCATGGGCCTTCATGCACTGCTCGATGACGCAGTTCTGACGAGGCTGCAGGAACAATCACCCGTCCGGTTCTGGCTTCGGCGGCTGGTGGCGCAGCCGGGCGCCGCAAGGATACAGTTGACTGGACCGGCTGAAACCACTGGCGCCACAGTCCCCTAGCTGTCACCTCGTCGGCGAACAACTGCTCGAATGACCGGCCCGCGATCGGCCGGTAGTCTGTCACCGACTGCTCTGTAAACAGGCCATTGGTGCAACGGCACGTGCGAATGCCGATGCTGGAGGCCTCCAACTCATTTCTTCTTCAGTATTCCCTTGACAGGACGACATTTTATTATAACATTCGTTATAAATAGAGCGTTGCAGTGGCGTTAGCTGACGGCGGTGTGATCAGGATCGCCGCACGCAACTAACACGAGACGCTTGAAACCTCGTGCAGGAAGGGTACCTGACATGCGCTTTGATTACATCGTCGTCGGGGCAGGGGTGGCGGGCTGCATCATAGCCTCCCGTCTCTCGGAGGATCCGGCCAACCGTGTCCTTCTTCTCGAAGCCGGCGGCAAGAACGACAGGCTCATCGTGCGCATGCCGGCCGGCACGGCCTATGCCTATCAGACCAGGGCTCTGAACTGGGGCTACAGGTCGGGCCCGGAGCCACAGCTTGGAAACCGCGAACTCGACGAGAAGCGGGGCCGCGGCATTGGCGGCAGCGCCGCCATCAACGCAATGGTCTTCAACCGCGGCAATCCGAACGATTTTGAAGACTGGAAGCGTTCCGGTCTTTCGGAATGGGGCTATGCCAACTGCCTCCCTTACTTCCGCCGGATGGAAACATTCGGCGGCGGCGCCAATGAATGGCGCGGCGGTGACGGACCTCTGCGCATCAGGCCCGGCCAGGCCGACCACATTCTCTATGACAGCTTTATCAGCGGCGGCGAGCAGGCAGGTCATACATATGTGAGCGACCACAACGCCTTTCGCCAGGAAGGCGTGCACCGTGAACAGGCCTATATCGGCAATGGTCTGCGTTGGTCGGCGGCGCGAGGCTATTTAATCCCGGCGCTGGAGCGTCCGAACCTCACGGTCTGGACCGACTGCTACGTGAACGGCATCGTCATCGAGAACGGCACGGCGCGGGGTGTTAACGTCACGCGCGGCGGCGAAGACCGTCAGATCACGTGCGAGCGCGAGGTGGTGATGTGCGCCGGCGCCTTCAACACCCCGCAGCTCCTGATGCTCTCCGGCATCGGCCCGGCGGACCACCTGAAGGCGCTTGACATTCCGCTCAAGCTTCACGTCCCGCGTCTCGGCAAGGACCTCGAGAACCACCCGGGTTTCGTCCTCACATATTCGATCGATGAGAGATACTCCCTGGCCCGCGAACTCGGTCTCGTCAATCGCGCCGCCCTCGGTCTTCAGTGGCTGTGGAACAAGACGGGTCTTGCCGCCAGCAATTTCTATGAGGTCGGCGCCTTTCTCCGCACGCGGTCGGACTTGGCCGCGCCAAACATCCAAATCGAATTCATGGGCTTGATCCGTACACTGACGGGTCGCGGCGTAAAGGCGGCTCCAGGGTTCACCGTTTACACCTGTCTCACGCGCCCGCGAAGCAGGGGTGAGGTGACGCTTCGCTCGCGCGATCCACGTCAGCAGCCCTCTCTCGTCTTCAACCATCTCGCGGAGCGTTCCGACATTACGGACTTCATCGAGGCCTTCCGCACCACGCGCGCGTTCTTCGCCCAGCCCGCATGGGAGAAGCTCAACGCCCGGGAAATCGATCCTGGCCCCACGGTGCAGACCGACGCCGACATCGAGGCCTTCCTCAGGCGCAATCTCGGCACTCATTATCATCCTTCGGGCACCTGCAAGATGGGTACCGGCTCTGAGGCTGTCGTGGACCCCGCCGGACGTCTGCGCGGCATTGAGGGGCTGCGCGTCGCGGATGCGTCCGTGCTGCCCAACACCGTCTGTGGCAACATCAGCGCCAGCGTCGCCATGGTCGCGGAAAAGCTCTCTGACGCTATCCGAGGCCGCACGCCGTTGCCCCCCTCAAATGCCGACTATTACCGCGCCGTGCCAGCCTGACGTCGCTATACTGAGACCGGAGGAGTTGAAATGTACACTGTACTCGTAACTGGTTCGCGCGGGAAAACCGGCCGCGCCGTGTTGGACGCGCTGAAGGATCATCCGGGATTTCGTTTGATCGGCGCATCCAGCAAACCCGCGGATGCGTCGCAGGTCCGCCTCGACTGGGGCGACAAGGCAACATGGGCTACCGCGCTTTCTGGCGTTGACGCGCTCTATCTCGTGAAGCCGACCGACAACCTGACCGATCCCGCTGCGCCTGATGTCGGCGACAAGGTCCGCGCGTTTCTCGCAACCTCTCGGTCGCTGAAGCGGGTGGTGCTGCTGTCAGAGATCGGCGCTTCGGGCCGCGACGAGTCGCTCGACGAGCGGCGCGTCGAACGAGCGGTAGAGGAGAGCGGCACCGAATGGACAATTTTGCAGCCGAACTGGTTCATGCAGAATTTCAGCGATGCCAGCTTCTATCTGCCTGCAGTCAAGAGCGGTGGCACGATCAGCGTTCCGACGGCGGGAAAGCCGACGAGCTTCATCGATACCCGCGACATTGCCGATGTCGTCGCCACCGCGCTGGCAAGGGGCGGCCACGGCCAGCGGACCTACACGCTGACAGGCCCCGAGGCCTACACATGGTCCGATGCGCTCGCCATGATCTCAGAGGCCGGCGGGCGGCGCGTAACTTATGTCGACATTGCGTTGGAAGACTTCTTGACCAATCCGAAGATCACCGCGCTGCCGGAGAAGGTGAGGGCGCACTACCGCG
Source organism: Pseudomonadota bacterium (assembly GCA_963205315.1). Classification (GTDB taxonomy): domain Bacteria; phylum Pseudomonadota; class Alphaproteobacteria; order Rhizobiales; family Aestuariivirgaceae; genus Aestuariivirga. The sequence continues at coordinate 23,826 of CAUJIO010000051.1, forward strand.
GCGTCTACGACTTGCTGTCCAGTGATGCCGCGGGCGCAGTGACCGGTCACGTCGAGGCGGTACTCGGCCGTCCCGCGCGCGGCTTCAAAGCTTTCGTAGAAGAGAATGCCGCGTTGTGGAGGGCCTGAACGGGCTTGTGCCTCAACGGGCGTAAGTCCCGTTGTTGGCGTCAAGCGTCGACCCCGTCATTGCGATCTGCGACGGCCTGAGGGTGAAGGCCACCATCTCCGCGATCTCCTCGGGGCTCGCCATGCGTCCCGTGGGAATACCCCTGAGCACGGCCTCCTCGCCGCCATAGGAGGGGGCTGCTGCGATGCCCATTTCCGTGCTGATCCAGCCTGGCGCGATGGCCATGCTGTAGATCTTCTCTGCCGCGAAGTTCCGTGCGATTGTCTTGGTCGCGTTGGAGAGGGCGGCCTTGGTGGCGCCATAGGCGATCGTGTCGCCGGAATAGCCGCGGTGTGCGGTTACACTGGACACGTTGATGATCCTACCCCCGCCGATCTCCCGAAAATGCCGGATCGCCAGTGCCGAAAGATCCATTGCCGAGAAGAGATTGACCTGAAACTCTTTCCGCCATGCCGCACGCCAGTCGTCCATGTCGGCATCGATGGCGATCTCTGTCCGCATTCCGGCGTTATTCACTAGCGCGTCGATTCGACCGGTGGCCTTCACGGCCTCCGCCCATACCCTTTCAGCCGCCTTCTCTTCGCTGAGATCTCCCCGGACGAGAACGCCCCGGCCGCCGATCTCCCGGAGGAGGCTTTCTGCATGGCTCATGGAAGAACTGTAGTGGATGATAGGGAAGGCGCCTTCGGCCACGAGCCGCCGCACGATCGCCGCTCCGACGCCGCGTGATCCACCGGTAACAAGGACCTTCAGTCCGTCGAGGGGGCGCGCCGCATTCATTGGATACTTCTCCATACAACAGAGCAAAGCAATAAATATAACAATTGTATTATATAGAGAGGCTTTCTGTACAGCAAAATTATCTCGGGGGTCCAGCAGGTCGCTTGAGGCCCGGGTTTAAAGGCCCGGAAATTCGCTGCAAATGGCGCAGCTCTCTGTTGACGAAGGCGACAACCATCGTATATTGATACAAGCGTTATAAATATTTGAGTGGAGACCGGAATGCCCCGCGCTTTGATGCTTGTTCAAGCCACCATCACAGACCCCGCGGCCTGGGGTGCATATGCGAAGGCGAGCGGTCCCGTCATGTCGAAGTGGGGTGCGGAACTGATCGTGAAGCCTGACAGCCTCGAGGTGCTCGAAGGCCAGTCGCGCCCGCGCGTCGTCGTCTTCGCCTTCGAGAGCATGGAAAAGGCGCGTGGTTTCTGGAATAGCCCGGAATACGCGGAACTCAAGGCGATGCGGATCGGTGCCGGAGAGGCGGATTTTCTTCTGCTCGAAGAGGCGCGCTAAGGGTCTCGATGGCCGCGTGGTCTGACGGCGCGGTGTCATGTCAATAAGGAGCAGGGCGGTGCCTCTTGGCAGCGCCCTGTTCATCTTTGAAATATGCCTCCAGGACTTCTCGAAAGGCTGTTTATTTAAAGCGGCCATTATAAAAACTGCTTGACTTGCTGGCCGTTCAGGCCGTTAATATTACGGCCGTAACAAAAAAAACCGTTGGCGGCTGGAGGAAACACATGAACGTACTGAAGCTCGCAACAATATGCATGATTTCGGTTGGCGCCATGACCGCCACCGGATTGACCACCACCGCGATGGCGGACGGCGTTCTGCCGCCGGACATTCGCGCCAAGGCGACTGGAGAGGTCGTGTGGTGGGATGCGTCGGGCGGCGCCCTGACACGGGCTCGTGACGAGACCACGAACAAGCATTTCACCGAAGAGACTGGCGTGACGCTGAAAAGCGACTTCAGTGCCGACATGACCAAGTTCTTCGCCGCCATGGAAAGCGGCGCGCCAGTGCCTTGGAGCGTCGTCGAGTTCGGAACCGAGGGCGATTTCTTGCGCGCACGAGACGCCGGGTATCTCGAGAAACTCGATCCGTCTATCGTACCGCTCGATAAGCTCAGCGAGGGCGGCTATTCGGAATATGGTATCAACACGATGCGCTACGGCATCGTGCTGACCTATAACACAACCAAGTTCTCGGGCGACGCCGCGCCGAAGAGTATGGCGGACCTCTATGATACACAGCGCTTCCCGGGCAAACGCTGTCTCTTCAAGTATCCGCAGTTCGGCGGCGTGCTGGAATCGGCGCTCATCGGCGACGGCGTGAAACCGAAGGATCTTTATCCGCTCGATCTGGACCGCGCCTTCAAGAAACTCGATACCATAAAGTCCGACATCATTTGGTGGAACAACGGCGACGATGCCGTCCGGTTGATCGGCAGCGGCGAATGCACCATCGGCATCGCCTGGAGCGGCCGGGTTTACTCCGCAATCACCAACGACAAGGCACCTTTGGCGGTGCAGTGGCAGGACTCTGTCTATTCGAACTCCAACTACGCCGTACCGAAGGGTGCGCCCAATCCGGTCGCCGGCCAGGTCATGATCGCTCACTTTATCTCTGATATTGAAGGTCAGAAGGAGCTCGTTAAGAAGCTCACCTATACGACCCCGATCAAGGCGATCCAGCTTTCCGACTATGGCACAGAGCTGGCTCCTTGGCTTGTCGCCGGCGAGAACGCGGAAAAGGCCTTCAAGGAGGATGCGGCTTACTACGCTAAGAACATCACAGAGATCGTCGACCGCTTCAATCGCTGGGTTGCGACGGAATAATCACCAGTTACCATTACAAGCGCTGGCAGCGCCGCAATGCGGCGCTGTCATTCTTTTTCCAGTATCGATAGACGAGCAGATAATTCGGTCTCTCACAAACAATTCGGCCCGGTGCTTCACGCAGCGGGCCGTTTCTTTTCTTGGCGTAGACCGATATTCAGCCCATGCAATCGAGTCGGCAAAGTCATCGTTCAATTCTCTCGCGGCATCCCACAGCTGCCTTTCTTCCCTGTTCATCGGCCCGAGGATGCGGACCGTACCGGTGGTTGATGACGACGTCGCCGGGATGCGGCAGGGGATCCTCCGCTCGTTGCGCCTTTGGGCCGGCCTTTGTGGGTTTGCCGGACTGCCCGGATTTGAGCCTGGTGCGCAACTACGCCCCCCCCATCAGATCCGCGTCAACGCCGTCTGCCCCGGCGAGATCCACCCGCCCATGCTCGAGCCGGGAGTAAAGCGCTCCGGCCGGGCCATTGCCGACCTCGACAGGGTCGCGCCATATGGCCGCATCGGCAAGCCAGAGGACGTGGCAGCCCCAAGTCGCCTTCCTGGCGAGTGAAGAAGTCCCCTCCATGTGCGGATCACTGGTTGAAATCACCCGTGCTCAGGCTGTAGTTTAAGCGGAGAACCCTGGAGACATGCAATGAACCTCGCCCTCAATATCAACGACCTCGGACGCGTAACGGAGGCCGACCGCGCCCATGTCTGGCATCACCTGAGCCAGCACAAGGCCTACGAAACCGTTGATCCCCGCATCTTCGTCGAAGGCAAGGGGATCAGGCTGTGGGATGCCAAGGGCAAGGAATACATCGACGCCGTGTCGGGCGCCGTGTGGACCGTCAATGTCGGATATGGCCGCGAGAGCATCGCCAATGCGGTGCGTGACCAGCTCATCAAAATGAACTATTTCGCGGGTGCGGCCGGAACGGTGCCGGGAGCGCTCTTCGCGGAAGCGCTCATCGACAAGATGCCGGGCATGACACGTGTCTATTATTCGAACTCGGGCTCCGAGGCGAACGAGAAGGTCTACAAGATGGTGCGGCAGATCTCGCAGCGCCGTCACAAGGGCAAGAAGAACAAGATCCTGTTCCGCGAACGCGACTACCACGGAACCACCATCGCCACGCTGGCGACCTCTGGCCAGCCGCAGCGCGCCGCCCAGTATGGGCCCTTCCCCGATGGCTTCGTCATGGTGCCGCATTGCCTCGAATATCGCAAGCAATGGGACGTAGAGAATTACGGCGAGCGCGCTGCCGATGCGATCGAGGAAGTGATTCTCCGCGAGGGGCCGGACAGCGTGGGCTGCCTGGTGCTCGAACCCGTGACGGCGGGTGGCGGCGTCATCGTTCCGCCGGAAGGCTACTGGCCGTGCGTGCAGGAGATCTGCAGGAAATACGATATCCTGCTCCACATCGACGAGGTCGTCTGCGGGCTTGGCCGCACCGGCACATGGTTCGGTTATCAGCATTACGGCGTGAAGCCGGACTTCGTGACCATGGCGAAGGGTGTGGCCTCGGGCTACGCTGCCATCTCCTGCACGGTGACGACTGAAGAGGTTTTCGCCATGTTCAAGGACGATGCAGCGGACCCGATGAGCTATTTCCGCGACATCTCCACCTTTGGCGGCTGCACGGCGGGACCGGTCGCCGCCCTCGAAAACATGCGGATTATCGAGGACGAGAAGTTGCTCGACAACACCACCCGCATGGGCGAACGCTGCCTCGGCAACCTTCGTGCACTGATGGAAAAGCACGCCGTCATCGGCGACGTGCGTGGTAAGGGCCTCTTCCTCGGCGCCGAACTGGTTGCAGACCGCAAGACCAAGGAGCCGCTGGATGAGAAGCGCGTTCAGGCCGTGGTGGCGAACTGCCTGGCACAGGGCGTGATTATCGGCGCGACCAACCGCTCCATTGAAGGCCTGAACAACACGCTCTGCCTCGCGCCAGCGCTGATCGCGACCGAGAGCGACATCGACGCCATCACGGCGGCGATCGACGCAGCGCTTACGGCTGTTGTGGGATAATCCTCGAATCCAGGCCGGGTTTCGCCCGGCCTGGCGAACCGGGGTGCTGGGCGACGACATGAAGGAGCGCAGAGTCAGGCGGGTGCCATCTGCCGACGTCGACTCTCCGAAAGGTTCTCAACGGCTTCAAGGCCGTCGAAAGTGTGACTGGGCCGCATGCATCCCCGTTCTGGGGAGCAGTTCATTTTTCGGACACCTCAAAGAACGTCAGACCTGCGGCCGCAAGCCGATCCACGGTGCTGCTTCTTCCATCTGCCGCGCCAGACGCAGGATCGTGGCCTCATCGCCATAGCGTCCCACCAGCTGCACACCGATGGGCGCTTTTTCGCGGCTCATGGCGCCGGGGACGGTGATGGCGGGGAGGCCGGAGATGTTGAACGAGAACATGTAGGCGGCATCCGACCAGCGGTGGAGATAGCGTTCGCGGTTGCCGTCTTCCATCGACCAATAACCAGGATGCCGCGGCGGTTGCGTCAGCGTCGGCGTCACGAAGACGTCAAACGGGTCCAGCTCCATGGCGATCGACTGGCCCGCCTTGCGGACCGCCCTGAAGCTCGCCGAATACTGCGTGGCGGAGAGCGTCTTGCCATATTGCAGCATCGACCAGTTGAAGGGCGCGAGGTCGTCTTGAGTTACAGGCCGCCCCACCACGGCGGCGAGCCGGTCAAATTCCCCCACGTGCTCCACTGCAACGATATCGTTGTATCGCCACCACGTGGCCTCGAGATCGAGCTTCAGATCATATTCCTCGACATCATGGCCGAGCTCGGCATGCAGCTTAGCGGCATTCTTGACCGCCGCCACCACGTCAGGCGCCAGCGGCTCGCCCCACGGCGCCTTCAGCGTGTAGGCCACCCGCAGGCGCTTCGGACGTTCGTCAAGCAATGACAGCCAGCTCTTCTCCGGCCGCGGCGGATTGTAGGGATCGCCGGGCAGCGAGCCCGCCGTGGCATCAAGGAAAGCTGCCGTGTCGCGAATGCTCCGCGTATGGCACAGCGCATAGATGCTGCCGAACCAGATATCGACATCGTCAGGCCCGTAGCTGATACGCCCGCGCGACGGCTTCAAGCCCACGACGCCATTGCACGAGGCTGGAACGCGGATCGAGCCGCCGCCGTCGGAGGCTTCGGCAATCGGCACCATGCGGGAGGCAACCGCAACCGCCGATCCGCCGCTCGAACCGCCGGCCGTGACGTTCGGGTTCCACGGATTGACCGTGGGCCCGTAGAGTTTGGGCTCGGAGGTGATGCACCAGCCATATTCCGGCGTGTTGGTGCGGCCCAGCAACGCCAGCCCCGAAGCCTTCATGCGCCGCGACATTTCCGAATCGCGGTCGCAGACGAAGTCCTTGAGATAGCCAAGCCCGGCGGTGAGAGGTGTATCCTTCCACATTGAGCCGATGTTCTTGAGGAGAAACGGTACGCCTGCGAAAGGACCGCTGCCTGGGTTCTTCGCAACCTGCCGCGCGATGTCGAAGGTGCGGATGACCACGGCGTTGAGCTTGGGATCGACTTTCTCGATCATCTCGATGGCGGTCTCGACGAGTTCCGATGCCGGCACCTCGCCGCGTCGCACCAGTTCCGCCTGCGCCAGCGCGTCAGACTCGACATAGAGCTTCCTCAGATCGTCGGTGACATGGGCCATGATGCTCTCCGGTCTCCTGCTGTTTGGCACTAGCGATGGACGAGTTCACTCCGGCGGAAGCTCAGAGGCGAAGGCCTCGAGCACATTGGTGGTGATTCGGGCGATGTTGTTGTTGAAGTCGTTCCAGGCGAGTGCGCCGGCATAGGTCATGGAGCCGATCGAGAACACGGCGCCGCCATTGTCCGTTGTGAAGTAGATCATGTCGGAGCGGACTTGGGACGGCTTGTGCTGCCCGCCTTGGTCGGGAAGGGCCAACGTCTGCTCCTCGATCACCAGTTGGTACTCATTGCCAAGCGGGGTGGAGGAGGCAAGGATATGCGCATGCGCCGGGCTGCCGAGTGATACGTCGTGGCGGTCTACCTCGTCGCCTGCCGCGCCACCCAGCACGTGGCCGAAATCGCCGACCAGCTCTTCGTTCACGCCCTTGAACAATGTCGCACCCGGCCCGCCATAGCTCGCGTCGAGCCGCTGGTAGCCGCTGCCCTTCGACCAGCCTTCGGAGGCGAAGCCCACGCCAACGAGACCGTGGGGCCCACGCCCGCGCGTCTTCCAGATGCCGCCCTGCTCGAGACTTGCGACATGGGTCCGTTCGCCATACGGCGCATCCCAGCAGCGCGTACCGGAATTATCCCGCCGCACCTCAATAACCCACGGCCGCTCGGGATCATGGCTCGTCACCCAGTAGAAGCCGTTGCCGCCGAGATACATCAGCCGCCCGCCGGACTTGAGGTAGCTGTCGAGGCAGTCATGCCCAACGCGCGTCCAGTACTCGGGATGCGAACTCGTGACGATCACCTTGTACTTGTCGAGAAGTGCTGCGCCCTCGCGGTGCAGGTCCTCGTCGGTCGCGACGTGGAAGTCCATGCCGGAACGTTCCAGCCACTCGACGAGATACATGTCTTGCGGAAAATGGCGGTAGGAGCCGGTGAGCCAGTTGGGATAGCCGGGCCTGACATTGATGATGGGCCGGCGCCGGCTGGAATAGCGCACCGGGGTTCCGTCTGAATGCGTGTCGTAGCACGAGCGGCCGAATTGCGGATCGGTGAACAGCAACTTCTCGTCGGGCGGAACCACCATGTCGTGGGTCATCACCGCCGAGAAGTCGAGAGCCGCCAAATGATCGTTGGCATAGGCGAGATAGGTGTTGGTTGAGGCGAGGAAGAGGGCAGAGGCGCCCTCTGTCTTCGGTCCCATCACGAAGAGCGGATAGTGTTCTGTCTCCGGACCCGCCGACAACTTCACGGCATAGACGCCGCTCTTCAGACTCTTGGGCAGGATGAAGTCCAGGTCATGGCTCCAGTCGGCGTCGACCATGTCGTCTTCGTGGAACTGCAAGGCGCAATATTGCTCCGGCGTCTCGATGAAGGAGTCGCTGCGGCCATCCCAGTTGCGGCCCGTCACGCCACGCTCGACTCCGTTGACGAGTTCGCCGTCTGGAACGCCTCGCACAAGTGACCTCAGCGCGCGGGAAGACCAGTCGCTGCCGATCAGCCAGTCAGCGCTGGCTTTGACCTTTGTGGAACCGGTAAGGTGAAGCTCGCGGCACTCGCCGGCAGCGAGGACCGACGAGTAGAGGCGCGGGGAGTCGATCTTGCCATTGTAACAGTCGACGGCGCGGCGTGCGGCATCGGCACCCGTGGAGGCGAGCATCAGGACCTCGGGGCGGCCGATGGCGCAGCTTGCACCCTCGTCGCGTGCGTGGCGCATTCGCGTGTGGCCCTTGAGCAGATAGACATCGAGTGCGGAGCCTTCGGGACCGACCGTCGCCACCACCGAGTACCAGTTGCGCGCCAGGATAGGCATATCGGACGTCACCAGCGTTTCGCCCTGCGTGAGACTCAGCCGGCCATTTGCCACGACCAGCTTCAGCATCCCGCCGGAATGTTCGATTGCCCACACCGTCTGCGGTCCCTTGGCGGGAAGGGTGGGCCAGATTGCGCAGGAGAGGCTGAGGCTTCCGTCAGCCTGTCCGCCGCCCAGGGGCAGGCGCGCATAGGAGCCAACGGGGCAATGCTGTATCCGGCCCGGCACGGTCATCACCGCGACCTCCGCAACGGCCTCGCTGTCGATGCGGCATTCGCCGGCGGCACCGGGCCCCTTGGGAAGACGGACAAGTTCGGCCCGCACTTCGGGAAGTGGAGTGCTGATCGCCATGCGTACGCGCTCACCGGGACGTCTTGACCATTCCTCGAAATAGGCACGGATCTGCATGAAAATCTCCCTCTGCGGACAGCCTTGATGATGCAGGGGGAGCTTCGGGCGCGGAATGTCTGACAGTCCACTATTTCTGGGCGGTGAGACGCTTGATGCCGAGGGGAATGCTAGGCTCTGCCCTACAAGCCCTTCGGGCGCACGTCGCTCGGCGCCTTGTTATAGCGGCCGGCGAAGGCCTTGCAGAAATGCGAAGGGTTCTTGAAGCCGGTCGAATAGGCCACTTCGGCGATGGTGGCGCGCAGGCCGTTGGAGCTTGCCAGCTTCTCGTAGGCGAGGTTCAGTCTCTGGTCCATGATATAGGCAGATACTGTGATGCCGTGCTCGTTGAACACACGGTGCAGATAGCTGACCGATATGCCCAGGCGGGCCGCGATCTCGCGCGGATTCAGATCCTGGTCTTCGATCCTGCTGCGGATGTAGTGCGAGATGCGCTGGCGCAGCAGGAAGCGGGCGCGTTTCTCCTGGCCCGCGTCGCTCGTGTCCTCGCATTCGATGACCATCCCGATGAAGTCCTCGATGCGGCGGGCGATTGCCGCAGTGTGGATTGACGGCGAGGAGGCCAGCGTCGCCGCTGATTTGGTGGCGAGGCAGATGGCGATTTGCGCCATCTCGCGGTTCATCGGGAAACGGCAGCAGAGATGGTCTTCGATATCAGGAATCCGCTCGCGCAGTTTCGGCCCTGCGATCTTGACGGTGTAATTTATGAAACTGTCGGGACAGGACAGCTCGTAGAACTCGGACGTGCTGACCAGAATGTAGTCACCTTCGGCCACGAAACCGGTGCGGCCGAGCTGGCTGTAGAACATCTTCTCGCGTTGCGGCATGATGAAGACATAGGAATCGTCCGGGTCCTGAGCAATTTTGGAGCGGGTCCGCAACACACGTTGTTGATCGGAATCGAACCGGGTGACAGACAGATTCTCGATTTTGACCTCACGGATCTTCCCCCGCAGAACAGGCTCCTGCCGCACCACATCGACGCTGTAATAGACGTCCGACATGATTTCGCGCCAAGCCGGAAGCTGCCGCGTGGCCGTGATGGTGTCCGTCGTGAATTCCTTGAGCACGGGATGTCCTCACCTCGCTAAGCGAGCGAGAGTAGGAACAAGAGAGGCGGCTTGGCAATAGAGAAGCTGCCGCACAGCCGTCATGCGTACGGGTCATGATATGAATTGCGCCACTCAGGCGCGAGGATCAACCGGCCAGACGATGGGACCTCTTGCCTTCTCGAGGAAATGGGCGACCTGCAGCACGCCCAGGTCGTCGAAGCGTTTGCCGCTGACTTGCACGCCAACGGGAAGCCCGTCGGCGAATGCCTGATGCACCGCAGCGGCGGGTTGCGTCGTCTGGTTGAACATCGCGGTAAAATTGGCATGCGCTAGCGGAACGTCGCTACGCGCGCCGGGTGCTTCCGCTGCAAAGTTGACGATCGGCAAAATAGGAGAGAGCACATAGTCGAAAGGCCGGAGATGCTCTTCCATGCGCATGCGGGAGACGGCGATCGACTTGAGAAAATTTGCGTGGTCGGTCGTGGTGTAGCTGCCGCCCGGCTGGCTCCACGCAAACACAGCCGGCGTCACCTCGCTCCGCCGCTCCGGTGCGAAGGACTGGATCTCCGCATAGCCCCGGATCTGCAGGATGCGGTCGATGGCCTCATAGGCATCATAGTCGAAGGGCGGTGGCATTTCGGAAACATGCGCTCCGGCCTGTTCAAGCAAGCGCGCCGATGCTCTCACAAAGGTTACGACGTCCGGCACAGGGCGCGGGTCGAAGCCCATGTCGAGCAGCACGCCGATCTTCAAACCCTTCACGTCACGGTCCAAATGTGACGCATAGTCGATGTCGGTTGGCGGCAGCGACCAGCAGTCGCGGCTGTCAGGCCGCGACAGGATGCGCAGCATTGCGGCGATGTCGGTTACGCTCCGCGCCATAGGTCCTGCCGAGCGCATCGTATCGGACGCAAGGTGCGGAATGAGGCCTTGCGTAGGCTTCAGCGCGGCTAGTGCGCAATGTCCCGCCGGCAGCCGCACCGAGCCGGCAATGTCGGAGCCCACAGACATCAAGCCGAGCCCTGCCGCGAGCGATGCACCGGCTCCGGCACTCGACCCGCCCGTATTGGCTGACAGCCGCCAGGGATTGCGCACAATGCCATGGGACGAGGAGACGCCCGCACCCAGCAGGCCGCAATCGGGCATCACCGTCTTGGCGAAGATCACTGCGCCCGCTTCCTTCAGCCGAGCTGCTGGCGGCGCATCTTCGCGTGCAAGCGGAAGATCGCGGTTTGGTTTCGCGCCATGGAAGTAGGGCCAACCCGCCTTGTTGACGCTGTCCTTGATGGTGACGGGGATGCCGTCCAGTTCGCTGAGAGGTTCGCCGCGCCGCCATCGGGCCTCCGACGCCTTCGCTGCCGTCATCGCTTCATCGGCGGCGATATGGAAGAGCGCGTTGATCTTCGGGTTCACGAGCTCGGCATGGGCAAGTGTCGTCGCCAGGGCTTCGACGGGCGACAGTGTGCCGGCCTTGAATGCGGAGGTCAGCGTTCTGAAGTCGAAGTCCACAAGTTCGGAAATGTTCATGATCCATCCGATGCCAGCGCGTTTTGGGATTTTCTATCAGCCCGTCTGCGGACTGCGTAGCGTTTCGCGCTCCAGTCGCCCGGCAGCAACGAGATTGTGGACTGTGAGACATACCGTTTGCGGGTGAGGTGGGTCACACTCCTGTCGCTGTCCGCACTCTCATGCGCGAGGACGGCGCCGGGGAGAACGTATGTCCACAGCCGAGGATATCGCCAGACGAACAGCAGGTCCGGAGTGGGTCGGGGCAACCGCCGAACAAGCCATTCCCGTCCTCGCTTCACCGAGCTGGCGCGGCGTGGACAGCACGCTCTTGCGGCTGCGCCGGCCAAGCGGCGAGACATGCCTTGCCAAGCTGATGGACGAAGATACCGACGCTTACGCGGACATCTCCATGGCGTTCAAGGCCGCGAGCCAGGCCTCGGCCGCCGGTATCGGACCCAAAGTCTTTGCGGCAGACCTCGCGGTGCGCACCTGTGTGATGGAAGACCTCTCGCCCGAGGCGGGCTGGACGACAGCGACGCTCGACCGTTACTCCGACCGCGACACGCGCCACGCCGTGATCGCAGCGAAGAAGAACTTCCACCGCACCGCGCCCCTGGGCCACAGCACCAACGTTTTCGACCACGTCGAGAAGCTAATGGCGAAATGCCAATCCGCAGGGGCCCCAGTGCCTGAAGACGTGGCATGGCTCGCCTCCAGCGTGGGTGAGGCGCGCGACGCCATCCGGGCCTCCGGCATAGATCAGGTTCCGGCGCATGGTGACGGCAATGTCTCCAATGTGATGATCGCCAGCGACGGGGCGGTCCGCCTCGTCGATTGGGATCTGGCAGGCGACATGGATCCCTTCGAGGATCTCGGCAGCTTCCTTCTCGAAGCCCACGACAGCGAGAGCGATGCGGTTGAAAGCTTCGAGGCCTTCCACGGCCGTTATGACCGTGCGCTGTTCAACCGCGCCTGGCTCTATGGCATCGCCGACGACCTGCGCTGGGGGCTCATCGGTGCGCTGCTCGCGGGCACCTCGCGCCGCGTGACCTATGAATTCCTCAAGTTCGGCGACTGGCGCTTCCTGCGCGCCCGCATGGGCCTGCGCGATCCGCGTTTCTCTGAAAAACTGGGGCGGGTCTGATGCTGGAAAAGAAGCTGGGCGAGGCGCAGACGGACGCCGAACGGGCAATCGAGAAGGTGCTGCGGCGCGTGCCGCAATGGCATGAGCGGAACCTTTCCTATGCGGCCCTCGTGGGCGGGCTGATGAACGGCAACTGGCGCATCGATGTCGCGGGTGACCGGCGCTACTTCGTCAAGATTCCAGGCGCGGGCTCCGAGAAATTCATCGACCGCAAGACCGCGCACCTGGCCGCGAAGAACGCCCATGCCATGGGCATCGGCCCCGAAGTCGTCTACTTCGATCCAGAAGAAGGTATTGAGGCTTTCGAGTTCCTCGAGGGCTATCGCGCCTGCACAAACGCCGATTTCCGCGATCCGGACATCCAGCTCGCCGTCATCGATCTCTACCGGAAGTTCAATTCCGGCCCGCCGCTGCCGGCCACCAAGACCGTGTTCGACATGATCGACGAACACTTCGCGCAGGCCCGCGAACTTGGCTCGCATCTGCCCTCGGACTTCGCCTGGATCGAGCGCCGCTACGAGGAAGCGAAGGCGGCGATGCTCGCCTCGGGTCTCGATCTGGTTCCCTGCTTCAACGATCCGATGCCCGGCAACTTTCTGATGAAGTCTGGCGCGGGCATGAAGCTGATCGACTGCGAATTCGCCTCGAACAACGAGCGCGCCTACGAGATCGGCGTATTCATCGGTGAGATGTTCTATCCCGAGGACCGCTCGCTCGAACTCATCGAGAAATATTACGGCAGCGTGAAGCCCGCCGTCGTCGCGCGCGTCAACGTCGCCCGCTGCCTGGCCGACATCAAGTGGGCGTCCTGGGCCATCGTCAACCGCAAGCTCAGCAGCTGGGACTTCGACTACCAGAAATACGGAGCGTGGAAATACATGCGCGCCCGCTCGCTGCTGTTCGATCCGCGCTCGGAAAGCTGGTTGCGCAAGCTGTGAATTGACTTGCTTCCTCGTGGGGTTGGCCGGCCAGCCCTACCGGGAAGCCGGTCCGCCTGGCGGGCCGGAGATCATCGTCTGAACGCCGGAACAAGAACCTGAGGGAGAAACGTCCATGCTAACGAGACGCGACGCACTGAAAACCGTGTTGGCCGGTGTCGGCACAGCCGCTGCAGTCCGCATCAACCCGGAGTTCTTCGTGAACTCCGCCTATGCCCAGGCCGGAAAGCCCATGCGCTTTCTCGCGGCCGAGGCCTTGACCGGCAACTGGGATCCGACGACTCACACCAATCTGGGCCAGCTCATCATCGAAGGCATGATGTTCGGCTATCTCACCCGCGCGCCCATGAAGCCCGACAATCCGGAAGAGCTGGTGTTCGAGCTTGCAACATCGCTCACCCCCATCGATCAGTACACGCTCGAAGTGAAGCTGCGCGAAGGTGTCAAGTTCCATGACGGCCAGGACTTCACGGCAGAGGACGTGAAGGCGACCTATGAATATGGCTGCCAGCCGGACCGTCCGGCGCAATGGTATCCGGGCCAGGTCGAGGTCGAGGTGGTGGACAAGCACACCTGCCGCATCAAGACCGAGAAGTTCGGCTATCCCGCCGTTCTCTATTATTACCTCTCGTCGTTCCTGCCGATCCTCTCGGCCTCCGACGTTGCCGACAAGAAGAAGCTGGCAGCGAAACCCAACGGCACCGGTCCTTTCCGCTTCGTCGAGCAGAAGGGCGACAGCAGCATGCTCGAAGCCTACGACGGCTTCTTCATGGGCAAGTCGAAGCTGCCGGGCATCGAATACCGCTTCGTCGGCGACACCACGACGCGCACCCTGTCGCTGCTCAACGGCGAGGCCGACCTCATCGAGCGCCTCGAGCAGGAGCAGGTGGAGACGATCTCGCAGAACCCCAACTTCGTCATCCACAAGGTACTTTCGACCGAGAACAAGTACCTGTTCTTCCGCTGCTCGAAGCCGCCCTTTACCGACTGGCGTGTCCGTCGTGCCGCCTGTCATGCGATCGACCGCTCGGTGCTGCTTGATGTGCTCGGCATGTCGGGAAGTGCCAGCAAGGCGCATATCTCGCCCGTCAAGTTCGGATACACGGAAGTGGCGAACTATCCCGAGTACGATCCCGAGCAATGTCAGAAGCTGCTGGAGGAAGCCGGCTTCCCGAAAGGACAGGGCCTGCCGGAACTCGTTTACTACACCTCCACGGGTTTCTATCCGAAGACCAAGGAGTATGGCGAGGTGATCGCCGGAATGCTGCAGGAGCAGGGTTTCCCGGTGAAGCTGCAGGTTCTCGAACTCGCGGCCTGGGGCAATCTGCTCTATGATAAGGAAGGCGGCGGCGAAGGCAACATGATTGACTGCGGCTGGTGCACGGGTTCGCCCGAGCCCGATCTCGTCATCCGTACGCACTTCCATTCTTCCTCGAAGCGCATCACCGGCATCGTCGACAAGGACATCGACGCCTCGCTGGACAAGGAGCGCAATGCGGCTTCCGTCGACGAGCGCCGCAAGATCCTCCAGGAGGAAACCCTGCCGCTGCTGGCGGAGAAGGCACCGGCGCTGGCGCTCTTCACCTCCGTGTTCCTGCACGCCCACCGCAAGGAACTCGAGGGCCTCTACATCTATCCGAACGGCATGCTCGACGGCTCCAAGGCCACGCTGAGCTGATCCTGACGCACGGCTGCGCGGATGCGGGGGATCGTTTCCCCGCATCCGGCAGCTCTAACGGACAAGCCTGGGGAAGCTGGGACAGATGTTTCTTGTCGAGTATCTACTGAAGCGGCTGGCGCAGGGCGTGGTGATCGTCTTCCTCACGTCGCTTATCATTTTCACGCTGCTGCGGGTGGTGCCGGGCGATCCCGTTCGCCTCATCGTCGGCGGCATGGCCAACGACACCGTCGTGAAGGAAGTGGCCGAGAAGATGGGGCTGCGCGATCCCATCATCGTGCAGTATGGCCGCTATATCGCCGGCGTGGTGCAGGGCGACTTCGGCCAGTCCTATGTGCGACCACGCAACGGCATGGTCGTGGCCGGCGGCGAATACATCGATCCCACGAAATCCAACATGGCGCCCGTCATCGACCTCGTGGTGGAGCGCCTGCCGCTCACACTGATGCTAGCGGGAATGTCGCTGGTCTTCGCGCTTCTGGTTTCGGTGCCGCTCGGTATCTTCGGCGGCCTCTATCCCAATCGCTGGCCGTCGTCGCTGGCACTCCTCGTGCAATCGGTCTTCGTTTCGATCCCGAACTTCTGGCTATCGATCGTCCTCATTCTCTTTCTCTCCGTGAAGCTCGGCTGGATGCCCGCACTTGGCTACCAGGGCTTCGCCTATGTTCTCCTCCCGGCCATCGTGCTGGCGGTCGAGATCTGCCCCTTCCTCATCCGTACACTGACGGTATCGCTGGGCGAGATCATGCAGGCGCCCTTCATCGACGAGGCGCGGGTGCGCGGCCTGTCGCGCTGGCGCATTGTCATCGGCCATGCGCTGCGCAACGCCGCCGTGCCGCTGGTCAACCTCCTCGGCATGCAGTTGTCGGTGCTCATCGGCGGCGTGCTGGTCGTCGAATACATCTTCGACTATCCGGGCCTGGGCCATCTCACCGTGCTCTCGGTCGTGGCTCGCGACTTCCCGCTGATTCAGGGCATCGCCATCCTGACGAGCGCAGTCTTCGTCTTCATCAACATCCTCGTCGATCTCATCACCTACGCCATCGACCCGCGGGTGGAGCTCTGATCATGACCATATCCCCCGCCGCAGATCCCTCCGTCGTCCTGAAGGCCCCCGCGCTGCGCGAGCGTTCGGTCGGCTATCGCATCCTCGCCGAGGCGATGCGCAACACCGGCTTCCGCGTCGGCCTCGGTATTCTCCTGCTGATCGTGCTGGCCTCCGCAATCTATCCGGAAGTCACCAGCCTGTCGGCCACCAAGATCAGCGTGCGCGAGAAATTCCTGCCGCCCATCCTGTTCGGCGAGAAGTGGAGCTTCCTGCATCCCCTCGGCACCGACCAGTTGGGCCGCGACATGCTGCTCCGCTGCCTCATTGGGTTGCGTTACTCGTTCTTCATCGGTGTCACCACCGTGGTGCTGATGTTCTGCGTCGGTTGCGCGCTGGGGCTCGTCGCCGGCTACAAGGGCGGTTGGTGGGACACCATCATCATGCGCATTACCGACGCGCAGCTCTCGGTGCCGATGATTATCCTCGCGATATCGATCCTCGGCGTGTCGACGCCTTCGGTGCTCACCATCATCATCGTGCTTGGTCTCTCCGGCTGGCCGCTCTATGCGCGTGTGGCGCGCGGCCTCGCCATCACCGAGCGTAGCCGCGAATATGTCCGTGGCCTGCGGGTTCTGGGCGCCGCCGATCTGCGCATCATGCTGCTCTTCATCGCGCCGAACATCCTGCCCGGCATTGCCTTCGTGGCCGTGCTCGACGTTGCCCGGATGATGATCTTCGAGGCGATCCTCGGCTTCCTCGGCCTCGGTGTGCAGCCGCCGACGCCCAGCTTCGGAACGATCATCTCGGATGCGCGCAAATACCTGATCAATGCGTGGTGGATCGCCACCATGCCAGGCCTCTTTCTCACACTCGTTCTGGTGTCGATCAACCTCATGGGTTCGGCGCTTGAAAAGGCCAGAAACCGGATTTACGGGGGCGCATCGTGATGAGCGACACCAGAACCAGGGAGCCGGTGCTCAGCGTCCGGTCCCTCACCGTCGGGCCGACGGAGCCCGGCTCTGCGGCCATTCTCAGCGACCTGAGCTTCGATCTTCACTCGCATGAGATCCTCGGCATCTTTGCCGAAACGGGCGGCGGCAAGTCGGTGCTGAGCCGTGCCCTCGCCAACTGGCTGCCGCCGACGCTTGAATTCCGGGGCGGCGACATCCGCTTCAAGGGCAAGAGCACGCTCGACGGTACCGGCCATTCGATGCTGCGCCCTGGCCGTGAGATCGCCTATATCGGATCACGCCCGCAGAGCAGCCTTGACCCGACGATCCCTGTCGGTCCGCAACTCGTGGAGAAGCTCCGGGCGGTGCGGCCGGAGATTTCGGCGGCGGACGCCCGCAAGAAGATCCTGAAGCTTCTGGCGGAAGTCCGCATCCCGTCGCCCGAGGAACGCTTCAACGAATACCCGACGAAGTATTCCGGCGGCATGATGCAGCGTGCGATGATCGTCGATGCGCTCTCGACCGACCCCGCGATGATCATCGCCGACAACGTGACCCAGCCGCTCGACGTCACGATCGCCCTGCAGATCGTGCGGCTCCTCCAACAGCTCGCCCGTCAGCACGGCCTCAGTGTGCTGTTCCTCAGCTCCTCGCTCTCAACCCTGAACCAGCTCGCTGACCGCGTGGTGGTGCTCCAAAACGGCAGGGTGGCCGAGATCGGGGAGACTCAGGCCCTCATCAACGCGCCTGCCACGCCCTATACCCGCACCATCATCGACCAGATCCCGCGCATTTGGCGAAGCACGGCGGCGCCCGCTGTCAGCACCCGCTCCGCCGATCAGCCGATCATGTCGGTGCGCGACGTGAAGCGTACCTATTACGTGCGCCGCCCCGGCCATCTCAATTCCTACAATTCAGTTCAGGCGGTGCGGAGCGTCACCTTCGACGTCATGCCGCGCGACAACATCGGCATCGTCGGCGAGAGTGGCTGCGGAAAATCGACGCTCACGCGCCTCCTGACGGCCCTCGAGAAGCCCGAGCAGGGCGAGATCCTCTTCAACAACCGTCCGTTCAACCAGATGCCGCAGAAGGAGCTCACCGCCGCGCGGCGCGGTTTCCAGTTGCTGCTGCAGGACCCCTACAACAGCCTTCCGCCCCGCATGACCGTGGGCCGCATGATCGAGGAAGGCATGCGCATCCACGGTATCGGCAAGGGTGCCGGCATGCGTGCCCGCGTCGAACAGGCCATGACTGATGTCGGCCTTCCCACCTCGATCTACAATCACCTTCCCAACTCGCTCAGCACCGGCGACCGGCAGCGCATCTCTGTCGCCCGCGCGCTGGTGCTGGAGCCGCAGCTCCTCATTCTCGACGAAACCGTCTCGGCGCTCGACCAGTCGGAGCAGAACAAGCTCCTTGCACTGTTCTCCCGACTGCAGGCGGAGAAGAACCTCACCTACATCTTCATCTCGCATGACCTCGCCATGGTGCGGCGGGTCTGCTCGCGTATCGCGGTGATGTATCTGGGCGAACTCGTTGAGATCGCCGACAACCGCAATCTCTTCTATTCAGCGCGCCATCCCTAGACCAAGGCGCTGCTCAGCGCAGTCCCGACCGTCGAGGACAATCCCTATGACAGTGCGAAGCTGCTGCTTGAGGGTGAGCCGCCGTCGCCGATCAACATCGCGCCGGGTTGCAGCTTCGCCTCGCGCTGCCCCTTCGTCATGCGGGTCTGCCGCGAGAAGGCCCCGGCGCTGACAGCGGTTACCCCAGGCTCGGCCGTCGCCTGCCATCTTTACGACCCCAATGAAGTGCCGCAGCCGCCTCCGGCAGATCTGCGGCCCGAGAACGCAGAGCTCCAATGACCCATCCGGTGCTTGACCGTGACCTGCTCCATCGCCTGATGGACGGAATTTCAGCCGTTGCCGCAACGCCCGAAGGTGGCGTCAACAGGCCCGCACTGACACATGAGGATGCGCAGGCACGTGACTGGCTGCGCCAACGCTTCGACGATCTCGGCATGCGCACGGTGATCGATCCCATCGGCAACATGTTCGGCATTCTCGACCTCGCCGGGGCTGACGCACCCTGCGTGATGACAGGCTCGCATCTCGACAGTCAGCCCTTCGGTGGCCGTTTCGACGGCGCCTATGGCGTGGTTGCGGGACTGGCCGCTGCCGCCGCCATCCGCGAGGCGCATACAAAGGGCGTGTTCAAGGCCACGGCCAATCTCGTCGTCTGCAACTGGACCAACGAGGAGGGCGCGCGCTTCCAGCCGGCCCTGATCGGCAGCAGCGTCTATGAAGGGTCTCTGCCTCTGGCCGATGCCTATGCACTGATGGACGCCAGCGGCATTACCGTCCGCTCGGCGCTTGAGGCGATCGGCTATATTGGTGACGGCGTTGCTCCGCGTCCCAAGGCCTATGTGGAAATGCATGTCGAATGCGCGCCCGAACTCGAACACAGCGGCAAGACCATCGGCCCCTTCGCGGGCTACTGGGGCGCCACCAAGATCCGCGCGGCGGTGAGGGGCATGCAGGCGCACACCGGCCCGACACCCATGGAGCGCCGCCGCGACGCGCTGCTGGGGGCCGCCTACGTGATGACGGAACTGCGCGCCCTCGTCGGCCGTGCCGCCGACGTGCTGCACACGTCGGTCGGCCGCATCGAGGCCTATCCCAATTCGCCCAACTGCGTGTGTTCCGACGTCATCATGTTCGTCGAACTGCGGGCGCGCAATCAGGTTGTGCTCGAGTGGGCGGAGCGGGAATTCCGCGGCATCATGGAACGCGCGCCCGCAAAAGCGCAGACCACGGGCGAGATCCTCCACATCGAATACCGGCGAGCCGGCGATTTCGACAAAGGCCTGCTGGACCTGGTGGAGCGGGTCTCCGCCGAACAGGGCTTCGAGACGATGCGCCTTCATACGATCGCCGGACACGACGGCATCCGCATGGCCAATGTCTGCCCTTCCATCGTCGTCGCGATCAAAAGCATCGGCGGCATTTGTCATCATTCGACGGAATATTCAGAGCCGCACGACGTCGAAGCCGGCGCCAATGTTCTCTTGGGTTGCCTCCGGTCACTCCTGTTGACGTGAACCGCCGACAGATTGGGGCGTGCGCGCTTTTGAATGAACCGATTTGGGATTCCCGAAGCCGTTGAATTGTGAGTCGATCTGGTCCGTGGGCTGGAGGTCAGCACCGACGGTTCGAGCTTGTTCTCCCGACCTTCAGAAGCGTGTGGTTGCGGCGGTTATGGCGGGCCGTGGGTGCGTATGATGAATGCGCACAGCCTGGCTTGGCGCGCGAACATCCCCGGACAAAATCCATACAACCGCAAGCACTGGCGTCTTCGTTGTCGTTCGGCACATGACGCTTGTTTCAAGCCATTGGTGATGGGACCGGCTTGAAGGCATTAGTTTAACTAATCCGCGCCGGATCAACAATCTCGTTTGCGGGCGCGCCGTGCTGGAACTAACCGTCTGGCGGTGGGGAACGCAACCCGGCCCCATCTGCGAGGGTTTCAGCCCATCGAGCGTTCGGAAAACACCAAGGAGAGGGTCTCGAACATGGCAGCGCGATTGAGCCTTGAGGGCATCTACACTCCGGTCATCACTCCATTCCATGCGGATTGCAGCGTCGATTTCGACGCGCTTGCCGAATTGGTGGAACGGCTGATTGCGGCAGGAGTGCACGGCCTGATCTCCGGGGGATCGACGGGCGAGAATTACGCAGAGACGGTCGAGGAACGGCTTGAGATCGCCCGCTTCATTGTCGAGCGGGCCAAAGGCCGCCTGCCGGTATTCGTTGGGACGGGCGCCATGCGCACACCGGATTCCGTGGCACTCGCATCAGGCGCCAAGGCGATGAAGGCGGATGGGCTTCTGCTCGGAACGCCGCCATACTCCGTGCCAACCGAGCGCGAAAACGCATTGAACGCGTTGGCCATCGACCGCGCCGCTGATCTGCCGATCATCCTCTATAATTATCCCGGCCGGATGAGCGTTGAAATGGGACGCGAATTTCTCGACCGGGTCGGGCGTTCGAGGAATTTCATCGGCATCAAGGAAAGCTCCGGCGATATCAACCGCGTGCATTTGCTGGCGCGGGACTATCCGCATATCCAGTTGTCCTGCGGGATGGATGACCAGGCGCTCGAATTCTTCGCCTGGGGCGCGCGGAGCTGGATCTGCGCCGGCTCGAACTTCCTGCCCGAGGAGCATATCTATCTCTACCAAACCTGTGTTCTGAACGGCGATTTTGCCAAGGGACGGCGGATCATGTCGGCGATGCTGCCGCTGATGCGCGTGCTCGAGCAGGGCGGCAAGTTCATTCAGTGCGTCAAGCACGGCGTCGAGACGACGGGATTGCGTGCGGGTACGATGCGTCCGCCTCTGAAGGGCCTGAACAAGGACGAGAAGCGTGAACTCGAGCAGGTCATCCGTACACTGAAGACAACGATCAGCGCGATCCGCGGAGGAAACTGAACATGACCGATCTGCTGACGCACGAAGAATACCGTGCCATCGCCCAATCCCTGGACCTGCCGCAGAATGCGTGGATCGACGGAGCCTATCGCCCGGCAATTTTGGGCAAGACGTTTGAAACCGTAAACCCGGCAACTGGTGTGGTGTTGGGAACGATCGCGGCCTGTGGACCTGCGGATGTCGATTTCGCGGTTGCCAAGGCGCGTGAAGCCTTTGAGGATGGACGCTGGTCGAAGCTGCATCCTGGTGCCCGGAAGGACGTGCTGGTCGAACTGTCCAGGCTGATGCTGCGCAACGCGCGGGAACTCGCGGTGATGGAAAGCCTCGACGCCGGCAAGACCATTTATGACTGCGAGACGGTTGATATCCCTGAAGCTGCCCACGTCATCAAGTGGCATGGCGAATTGATCGACAAGATCTACGATCAGGTGTCGCCTGCCTCCAACGGTCACATCGCCATGGTCGTGCGCGAAGCCGTAGGCGTTGTGGGCCTGGTGTTGCCGTGGAACTTCCCATTGCTGATGCTGGCGTGGAAGATTGGGCCGGCACTGGCGTCGGGCTGTTCGGTGGTGGTGAAGCCTGCGGCAGAAACAACATTGACGGCACTTCTCCTCGCCGAACTGGCCGCCGAGGCGGGCCTGCCCCGCGGTGTTCTGAACATCGTGACGGGATCGGGCGCCGACGTGGGCGAACCGCTGGGGCGGCACAAGGACGTCGACATGGTGTCGTTCACCGGGTCGACTGTGACGGGGCGGCGCTTCCTGCATTATTCCGCCGATAGCAACCTCAAGGAAGTCGTGCTGGAACTGGGTGGCAAGAATCCCTGCATTGTGCTGGACGACGCGGAAGATCTCGATGCCGTTGCATCCCATGTCGTGAATGGTGCGTTCTGGAACATGGGCCAGAACTGTTCGGCTGCCTCGCGCTTGATCGTGCAGGCCGGGATCAAGGACCGGCTGATCGCGAAGGTGAAGGAACACGCCCGCGAATGGATCGTGGGTGACCCGCTTAACCCGGAAGTGCGCATCGGGGCATTGATTTCGAAGGCGCATTTCGCCAAGGTCTCCAGCTATCTGAAGGCTTCGAAGAGCGACAGGATTCTGATGGGCGGAAAGATCGTGGGCGAAGGGTTCATAGAGCCCACCATCGTGGAAGTGAGCGACAGGAACTCATCCCTCGTCCGCGAGGAGATCTTCGGGCCGGTCCTGACTGTCGTGCCCGTAGCAAGTTTCGAGGAAGCCATCGCGGTGGCGAACGACACGGAATACGGGCTTGCGGCATCGATCTTCACGGCCAACGGCAAGCGCGCACTGAGGGGCGCACGCATGCTGCGTGCAGGGACCGTGACAGTGAACAGTTTCGGTGAGGGTGATATCACCACCCCCTTCGGCGGCTACAAGCAGTCAGGCTTCGGTGGGCGGGACAATTCAATCCACGCGCATGACCAGTACACCCAGCTCAAGACCATCTGGCTGGATCTGACTGACACGGCCGACACCGCCATCGGCTGAGGCTGACATGCCAGTGCGCAAGGTCAGTCGTCTTCCGATCCACACGGGTCCCGCCGGCTGGGCAGAGATCCTGGGTCCAGTACCTGCGCGCTCCACCGTGAGAGGTGACATCGGCTGCGACATTGCCATCGTCGGGGCCGGCTTCGCGGGTCTTTCAGCGGCCCGGCGGCTGCGCCAGATCGCACCGGATGCCAAGGTCGTGATCGTTGACGCGGGGCATGTGGCGGAGGGCGGTGCTGGCCGCAATTCCGGCTTCATGATCGACCTGCCGCATGAACTCACCTCGGCAGATTATGCAGGCGCCGCGGAAGCACGCGACAAGGTTCTGACCAGGCTCAATCGCCATGCAATCGACTTCGCGGAACAGGCGGTTGGCGACTACCAAATTCCTGGCGGTTACTTCCAGCGTGCCGGCAAGATCAACGGCGCGGCCTCGGATGTCGGAATGCGCGCCAATGCCAGCTATGCCGAACATCTCGCTACGCTGGGCGAACCGCACGAATTACTCGATGCACAGGCAATGCGGGCGGTGACGGGAACACGCTATTACATGGGCGGGCTTTTCACGCCCGGTACGGCGATGTTGCAGCCTGCAGGCTACGTGCGCGGTCTTGCGGAGGGTTTGGAGCGTGACGGCGTGGCGGTCTTCGAGGCCTCGCCGGTGCAGCGGTTCGAGAGCATCGGGAACGGCTGGCGCCTGTACATGGAGCACGGCACGGTCAACGCGAGCAAGGTTATCCTGGCCAACAACGGTCATCTGGAAAGCTTTGGCTTCAAGTCAGGCCAGCTGATGCACATCATGTTGAATGCCTGCATGACGGAAGAAATCGGAGACGACGGTCTGCAGCGTCTGGGCGGACAGGCTTGCTGGGGCATCACCCCCTCGGACCCGATGGGAACGACGGTGCGGCGCATCTCGACGGCGCAAGGCGGCAACCGGATCGTCATTCGACAAGGGGGGTACTACCGGCCGAACATGCAGACCAGCGAAGCGGACCTCGCGCGAATGAAGGCCCGAATGCGCGAGAAGTTCGCTGCCCGCTTTCCGATGTTGACGGGATTGCGTTTCGAATATGCGTGGTCGGGGCATTTGTGCCTCACCAAGAATGCAGTTTCGGTCATGCGCCAGCTGGAGCCTGGCCTGTTCTCGGCCTGCGTGCAGAATGGCCTGGGGGCGGCGCGCGGAGCGTTGACCGGCATCGGTGCGGCTGAACTTGCCTGCGGCCAGACGAGCTCCATCACCGAATTCTTTCTGGCAGATGCCGAACCAGTCCGCCTGCCTCCGCATCCCGTCGACACGATCGGTGCAAACCTGTACCTTCGCTGGAAGGAATGGCAGGCACGCTTGGAGTGATCCTGCACCAACAGGATTTACTGATGCGACCGGTTCGCCGCAGACACCTTCCATCTCTTGGCGCGTTGGCGACTTTCGAGGTCGCGGCAAAGCACTTGAGTTTCACGTTGGCGGCGCGCGAGTTGAATATCACGCAAGGTGCGGTCAGCCAGCAAATCCGCCTTCTGGAAAAGGCGCTCGAAGTGCCTCTCTTTATCCGCCGGCACAATGCCATGGAATTGACGCAGGCGGGCGCGGAGCTTTGTGGAGCGGTTGCCGCCGGCCTCGATACGATCAGTGCCGGCGTAGGTCTTCTGCGGCCGGACACTGTGCCTCAAACCGTCACCATCTCGGCGACGGATGCCATGGCGGCCTTTTGGCTGAAACCGTTGATCGAAAGTTTTCGAACGGAACATCCATCCGTCGGTTTCGTCATCCTCGCATCCGATGAAGATGATACGTTACGCAATTATTCGGGCGTCGATCTGGCTCTGCTCTGCGGAAATGAACGCTGCGAAGTGGGGGAGGTGTTGCACTTCCTGTTCCCGGAGGTGGCAGTGCCGGTTTGCAGTCCCGCCTACTTGAAGGCTCATGGGCCGTTTCCCGATGCAGAGAGCCTGAATCGTGCCAACCTTCTGCATCTGCACGAACGCCATTGGAGTGCCGACGCGATCGGCTGGCAGCCGCTCGGCTGGGAGGAATGGTTTCGTGCGCAGGGCAGCCGATGGACCAAGGAACCATTCAGCCTGTCCACCAACAAGGTTGCACTGCTGATCGAAGCGGCGGTTGCGGGTGAGGGCATCATGCTCGGCTGGGTGCATATGATCCAGTCGCATCTTGCTGACGGGAGGCTGGTCCATGCCCATCCCGCCCCCCTTACAGCGGGGCGGGGAAATTTCCTCAAATGTCAGTCAGCGGCACTGGAGCGCCCGGTTGTCGCGCGCTTTGTCGAGCATCTTCTCGGTACGCTCGCCAAATGACGTTCAAGCCGGGTGTGGACATCACGCCGGCTATTGTAATCTGTCGTCTCATGCCCACTCGCCGGCAAGTGCGGGCGTGTCACTGAGGCGGTTTTTCCCTTTCGAAACAAAAAGAAAGTTGCGTAAGGGCCTGCATTAGAATGGCTAATGCAAAGTACATCTAAAATATGGTTTGCGAGCCATTGCTCTTCAGCGGATATGAATTGCTGATGGTACCGGATTTCGAGGCTGCACCCGGATTTTGACGGGAAACCCCATGGAAATCCGGGATCTCGGACCGGGTGCCTGGCACCTTTCAAGACAAGACCAAGATCGCATCGGCTGCGGCGAATAGCGATTTCTCGCTATGCGAAGGCGTGCCTGCAAGCGGCTGAAACTTATCTCAAAACCGGAGGACGAAATGCGCAAATTCATCACAGCAATCGCGGCAACGCTTATGGCAGCATACATGGCCGCTCCGGCCATGGCTGAAGACATGACCATCAAGATGGGCACCATGGGATGGGAAGACCTGACCCCCATCACAGGCATCACCAAGAAGGTCCTTGAAGATGCCGGCTACAAAGTCGAAGTGACCACCTTCTCGGAATGGGGCATCGCTTACGCCGCGCTGGCCAAGGGTGACACCCAGATCATGGTCTCGCAGACCGACTACGTGGCCCATGACTACTGGGACAAGAACAAGAAGAAACTCGAAAAGATCTCGCCCGTGTCGCACGGCCTTTTCCAGGCGGTTGCTGTTCCGAAGTACGTCACGATCAATTCCATGGAAGAGCTGAACGACAACGCCGACAAGTTTGGCGGCAAGATCGTCGGCATCGAGCCGGGTTCGGGCCTGATGCGCGATACCGCCAATGCAGTCAAGGAATATGGTCTGAAGCTGCAGCTGGTGGAGGGCAGCACCGCTGCCATGACGGCCGCACTGAAGTCGGCGACGGATCGCAAGGAATGGATCGCAGTCACGCTGTGGGAACCGTCGTGGATGGCACAGAAGTTTGACATCAAGTGGCTGCAGGACCCGAAGGGCGTCTTCCCGCCGGCACAGAGCTATTACTGGATCGGCCAGAAGGGATTTGTCGCTGATCATCCGCATGCCCGCGAGGTGCTGGCCAGTGTGTATATTCCGCTTGCCGATATCACGGCCATGAATGGCGCAGTGAAGGACGGCAAGACGATGGACGAGGCCGTCGCGGATTGGATCGGCAGCCATGGCGATCTGATCAAGCGCTGGGAAAACATCAAGCAGGATTGATCCCCGATACGGAACTTCGCCTTGCAACTTGGACGGCAAGGCGGAGTTCCATTGTGTCGTGCCGATGAAAGGGGCCATCCCCCGCTCAAAAACGACGAAGTCTTGCGGAGTGACCCTGCGTGGAAAACGAACCCTTGATTGAATGCAAGTCTGTCTGGAAGATCTTCGGTGACCGGTCGGACGCGGCCATTCGCGCGGTAAAGGAGCGCGGGATCGGCAAGGCCGAAGTGATGCAAGAATTCAATTGCGTTGTCGGAGTGGCCGATGTCAGCCTTGGCCTCGGCAAAGGCGAAATCCTGTGCGTTATGGGCCTCTCCGGCAGCGGCAAGTCGACGTTGATCCGCCTGTTCAACCGATTGATCGAACCCAGCCTGGGCCAGATGCTGCTCCACGGTGAAGACATCGGCAGCATGAGCCTGGAGCGGCTGCGGGAAGTCCGGGCAAAGAAAGTCGGCATGGTATTTCAGAGCGTGACGCTCCTGCCGCATCGCACGGTGCTCGAAAATGCTGCCTTCGGACTGGAAGTGCAGAAGATCGACAAGGCGCGGCGGCACGAGATTGCCGGGGCAGCGCTCGCGAAAGTGGGCCTGGGCGACTGGCTCAACCGTTATCCTCATGAACTGTCCGGCGGCATGCAGCAGCGCGTGGGGCTGGCACGGGCGCTGGCGTCCGATCCCGAAATCATCCTGATGGATGAGCCGTTCAGCGCGCTCGACCCGCTGATCCGCCGCCAACTGCAGAACGAGTTCCGCCAACTTTCAAAGGAACTTGGAAAATCTGCGCTGTTCATCACGCACGATCTCGACGAGGCGATCCGCCTTGGCGACCGCATTGCCGTCATGAAGGATGGGGCTGTGGTGCAATTGGGAACAGCCGAAGATATCGTGCTGAGACCCAAGGACGCCTACGTCGAGGACTTTGTGGCGGGTGTCTCCAGGCTGCATCTGGTGAAGGCGCATTCGGTCATGCATCATGTTGGCGATTTTCAGTCACGCCAGCCGGGAGTGAACCCCGCGACCTTGCCGGCAGTACCGGTTGACGCTGAACTCGACACGCTTATCCAGCTCATGACAAAGGGCCATCAGGATAGCGTTGCCGTCACTGATGCGGGCAAGCTTGTTGGCGTTGTCACATTGCGTAGCCTGCTCCAGGGAGTCCGGGGCAGGGAGCCAACCGAAGAGATCGCCCTGTGAACGGGCAACGGCCGGCCGTGAGGATTGCAACATGGAGTCTCTGACAGACAGGATCGACGAGACGATCAGCGACGGCCTCGACTGGCTCAATGACAACTGGTCGGGCTTCTTCGATGCCCTCCGGCTTGTGATGGAGGGCCTCTACAACGGCATTGAAGCGGGCCTGACCTTTCCGCCCTTCTTCGTCATCGCGATTGCGGCGGGGCTTCTTGGATGGTGGGCGGTTCGGCTGCGATTCGGCATTCTGTCAGCGCTCGGCCTGGCATTTTGCGCTCTCATGGGCCTATGGCCCGAGACCATGCAAACGCTCGCGCTGGTGTTTACGGCTACGACCATTGCCCTTCTGATCGCAGTGCCGCTTGGCATCATCGCGGGCTTCCGGCCCCGGCTTCATGCGGCGCTGTTGCCCGTGCTCGACATGGTCCAAACCTTGCCGCCCTATATCTATCTTTTGCCGGCCATCGCGCTGCTTGGTTTCGGTCCGGCGACGGCGCTCGCGGCCACCGTGGTGGTAGCTATCCCGCCCGCCCTGCGATTGACCGCACACGGGATCCGGTTGACACCTGTGAATTTTCTCGAGCTTGGTCAGGCGACGGGAAGCTCCGGTATGCAGATGTTCTTGAAAATCCGGTTGCCCTTCGCTGTTCCGAGCATCATGGCCGGCGTCAATCAGTGTCTGATGATGGCGCTTGGTATGGTTGTCATCGCGGGCATCGTCGGCTCGGGCGGGCTTGGTGCCACGATCTATGACTCGGTGCGCACGCTCAGCATCGGCAAATCGATTGATGCCGGCATCGCCATCGTCATCCTGACGATGATCCTCGACCGGACGACCGAAGGCGCCATCGGCAGGGAAAGAAAGGCTGCGGCATGAACATGAGCTTTTCCTACTCACCGGGAGATGTCATCGCGCCGGCCATCGATTGGCTCAACACGAATTTCCATCCCCTGTTTGCAGCCATCAGCCTGATCGTCGAGACGATCCTGGATGTGCTGTTGTCGGTGCTGAGTGTCTTGCCTGCCTGGGCGCTGATCGCAGTGATTGCCCTGCTGGGGTGGAAGCTGGCGACCTGGCGAATTGCACTGCTGGTTGTCGGCACTCTGGGCTTTTGCTGGCTCATGGGCCTGTGGGAGGCGACGCTCCAGACCATCGCAC
The DNA here is from genome assembly GCA_963205315.1 of Pseudomonadota bacterium. GTDB lineage: Bacteria > Pseudomonadota > Alphaproteobacteria > Rhizobiales > Aestuariivirgaceae > Aestuariivirga. The sequence continues at coordinate 52,681 of CAUJIO010000051.1, forward strand.
TGGTCTTGCTGGCGGTATTCCTGTCCATCACGATCGCGTTTCCACTCGGAATTTGGGCTGCGCGCAACAAGCGCGCCGAGGCAGCCCTCAGGCCCGTGCTCGATATCATGCAAACCGTTCCACCATGGGTATATCTGGTGCCGGCTGTGATTATCTTCAGTCTCGGACGAACTCCGGCGCTGATTGCGACGGTCGTCTATGGTACGCCTCCGATGCTGCGGCTGACGACGCTGGCGTTGAACCAGGTCCCCAAATCGTTCCTGGAACTCGGTGAGGCATTGGGTGCGCCGCGATTGACAACGCTTTTCAAGATCGAGTTGCCGATTGCCAAGCCGACGCTTCTCGTGGGATTGAACCAGTGTATTCTGCTGTCATTGGCGATGGTGGTGCTGGCGGGCCTGGTTGGAGCAGGTGGGCTGGGTGCGGAAGTGACGCGTGGGCTCACCCGGATGGAACTTGGCGTGGGCCTGCGGGCCGGCCTTTCGATTGTCGCCGTGGCCCTGCTGTTTGATCGCCTGTCGCAGGCAGCACTCAACCGGCCGATCGGCAAGCGATAGAAACTGGGGCGTAGATGGCCATTTCACAGCATGTTGGGATCGTCGGAGGAAATGGATGGCTTGGTGGTGCCCTCGTGCGTGCCGCAGTCTCCAGCAAGACGGTTGATCCGGGGCAGTTCACCTTGTCATCGCGATCCGGCAGCCGCGGAGGGATAGCCGACATCGCTGCGCATTGGACAAAAGACAATGCCGAGCTGGCGGAACGATCGGATATCGTCATTCTCTCCGTGCGGCCTGCCCAGTTTGGCGATGTTCGCATCGATCTGCGCAACAAGCTTGCCGTCTCCGTGATGGCCGGTGTCACGTGCGCCGCGATTGCCGAACAGACCAACGCAAAACGCATTGTCCGTGCCATTCCCAATGCGGCCGCCGCCATTGGCCGCTCCTTCACGCCATGGTTTGCAACGGCAGACGTGACTGACAGTGACAAGGCAGTGGTTCAGGCCTTCTTTGCAGCAAGCGGCGAGGCTGCTGAAGTGCCGGAAGAGTCCTACATCAACTATTGCGTCGGCCTCACGGGCTCTGGCGCCGCGTTTCCTGCATTGTTGGTCGAGGCCATGGTCGCTGAAGCAGTGGCGCAAGGGCTCACCCGCGAGTTCGGCGAGAAGGCCGCCCGGAGTGTTGTCTGCGATGCCAGCCAGTTGTTCGCGGGCGGGACAGGCAATACTGCCGCTATCGTAAAGGAAATGATCGACTATCGCGGAACAACAGCAGCGGCACTGCAAGCCATGATAAATCACGGGTTCATGGAGGCCGTTTCAGCAGGCCTTCGCGCCGCCGCCGCGAAGGCCGCCACGATTGCCCATGGACAAAATGCAGATGCGCAGGCGGACAAAAACACATGACAGTGAGGAGTGAGGCGCTTCAGGATTTCCTCTCCAGCCTGCAAGGCGCTTTCATGGCGTCACGTTGCGAACCAGAAGTCTCGACTGTTGTCGAAAAGATATTCACTGCATTGGAGCATTGCGCGATTGCCGGAACGGCCCAGCCGCACCAGCTCGCCGTATGCAGCCATTTGCCGGATGCCATCGGAATTGCGCGGTCGGCATCTCCTCAACTGGCGCGTCTGGCCTCCAGCTTTGAAGCCATCGCGCCGTCTCTCAACTGGATGGTCCGGTCTTCGTCCGGGCCGTTCGCGAGCGACAACTGGCTGAATGGTCATGCCAATGCGACGATTGTTGGCCGCAATGGGCTGGAAGACCGCGACGACATTACAATCGGCGTCTCATTGCTTGCGCCCCACGTGCGCTATCCCGATCATCGGCATGCGCCGGAGGAGATCTATCTGGTGCTGACGCCAGGCCGCTTTCAGCACGGTGAATCGGAATGGTTCGAACCGGGACCTGGCGGTACGCTTCACAACATTCCAAATATCAGGCATGCCATGGCGTCGGGCGACGTATCGCTGCTGGCAATCTGGTGCCTTCTCCTGAGATAGGCAAGGTTTTGCCTTTGCAGCTTCCCGAACGGAAGCGTCGCTTTTCTCCTTGAGCTCGGTGCCTCGCCTGCGCAGGCCAAGGCCAACTCCAAGTCCGAACACGCCTTCTTCAAATACGGGATCCACCATCACCCGAAACATGATTGCCAGCATGGGCACGAGCCGGGATGGTCAGACTGAATCACCCCTATAAGTTTGGCTGTCGTTTCGCTGATATTCTTCCCGCAACCTGACTTGGCTCAAGGGCAAGAAGTGATGCCGACTGTCATGAACTCCGATCTGGTATCGACAACGGCGAATTCATCCCTTCAGCCACCCAGTCACGCGTGCATGACCAATGGCATCACGATTGACGATGAATTCCGGGAGCGTTCCATGGACCACATCGATGATGCTCTTGATTGCCGTTCGAGCCACGCCGTCCATGAAGGTATCGGTCCAGCACAGGGAGTGCGGCGTGACAATCACGTTCTCCATGGTGAAGAGCGGATTGCCGTTATCGGGCGGTTCCTTCTCGACGACATCGAGTCCCGCTCCCGCAATCGCTCCTGATCGCAGGGCGCGGATCAGTGCTGGCTCGTCGATGACAGGGCCTCTGGCAATGTTGATGATGAATGCCGTGCGCTTCATCAGTGCCAGCCGATTGGCGTTGATGAGATGCCGTGTCGATGCGTCGAGAAGGCAAGCCACGACGACAAAATCCGCTTGGCCAAGCAACGTGTCCAGACCAACGCGCTCGACGGCATGCTGCGCGCAGATGGCGTCGCTGACCGCCGGGTCGGAGACCAGGGTTCGCAGGTTGAACGGCCGCATGAGCCGCGCAAGCTCCTGCCCGATTCCGCCGAACCCAATGATTCCAATGGTACGCCCCGGCAAACCTATTCCTGGAAAATCGCCACGTTGTGCCCATCGGCCTTCCCGCGGCAATCGTGATTTGAGCGGCAGCCTGAGACTGAGCGCAAGAATGAAGGTCAAAGCGGTTGTGGCGACCGAATGCCGGACGGCAACGGGTGTATTGGTTACAAGTATGCCACGCTGCGACAGGGCCGGAATGTCCAATGCGTCGAAGCCAACGCCGTTCCGCGCCAGCACGCGAAGCCGGCCCTTGTCCTGAGCCAACGTCTCCTCGGTCACCTTGGCACCACCGATGAACAGCGCATCGAAATTGCCGAGATGGCTGACGGAAATGCTTTCGCCGTCAGGAGGCAACTTCTCCCAGGCCAATCCTGCATCGGCAAAGAGTTGAAGAGGAGCGGTACCAAACAAGGGGCGTCCCGTGGAGTCGAAGAGATCGGCTGTCAGTCCAATCCTTATGGTGCCTTCATTCACGTGCAGGCTTCCTTGTCGCCAAACTTCATCAGGACGTCATCGATACCGACTGACCGGTGCGCGCCGACGTGTAGGCGCCAAACACCAGGTCATAGGTCTTGCGGCTATCGGCACCCGATGTCTCGACCGGCTTTCCGGCGCGCAGGCATTCGACCCAGTGTCTCTGGATCGCAAAAACACTTTCCTGGGTGCCATGCCACGGCACGGTGGACCATGGAAACATCGTGGGGGACACATCATGTGTCACCGTCTGGCCGCCGGAATGCACCGACAGCCTGTAGTTCGGATCGAGGCGAAGACTGCCTTGCGTGCCTTCGATCTGGAGCGTCAGTTCCGGAAACGGATCCGGATCGATAGGGCTGGCATAGGAACACTCGACAACGCTTGTCACCCCGCTCTCATGCTGCAACATGATGGTCGCGAGATCTTCGCCGCGGATACCCGGCTTCACGCTTTGGCTTTGGCAATAGAGCCGTGTTGCGTCACCAAACAGGTATCGCGCCACATCGAGCATGTGAACTCCGAGATCAAGGATGACGAAGTGATCTTCATGGGCGAGATAAGGCTGCTTTCCGTAGATGTTGTGACCGGTCCGGAATGCCACGCGGCCCCAGTTTATCTTCCCGAGCGCGTTCGAGGCGATAATTTCCTGCGCCCTGCGCACGGGTTTCAGAAAACGTGTGTTCTCATGCACCATGAGAGGAACGCCCGCAGCCTTGCATGTCTCGATGATCGCGAGGCACTCCGCATGCGTCGGTGCGAGCGGCTTCTGCACGATGACCGGAATGCGCCGTGCCGCCGCCAGTTCAACGAGTTCGACGTGGGAGCGCATTGTGGTCGCGATGTCGACGAAAGCCACTTCCCCCGAATCCAGCATGTCGCGAGCGGAAGCGAAGACCAGTTTGGCGCCGTAACGCTCGGCGGCCGATTGGGCCTTGGCGGAATCGAGATCGCAGACGGCGATGAGCGTCACATCAGGCATATGCTGCCAGGCCGCGAGATGGTTCTCGGCGAAGAAGCCACAGCCGATGACGCCGACCCTCAGTGGTGGTTTCGACATCAGTGAATTTCGCCGGAACGTTTCAGCGCGTCGCGCAGCATGAGGCTGCTGAAACCCGCTGTCTTCGTGACATCGAGAATCACCTTCTCGCGCCGCGACACAAGATCGATCGCCGCCGGCAATTTCCGCACCGCATCTGCAGGAATAACCACCGCGCCGTGGAAATCCGCGTGGATCACGTCATCATGATGGACCAGCATGCCGAAGATGTTTGCATCGCAATTCATCTGTACCATGTGAATGTGTGCATGGCTTGGACCGATGCGGCCACCGATGATCTGGAATCCGGGAGCCAGCATGTCGAGGTCGCGGAAGGAGCCATTGGTCACGCAGCCGGCAACCCCGAGCGCCTTGTGAATGGTCGTTTGGACCTCGCCCCAGAAGGCACCGAATCCCGGCCTGTCATCGACATCCTGGATGACGGCAATGGTCGGAAGGCCCGAGGGCGAGACATAGTCATACCAGTCCTCACGCGCCGGAATAGGCCCGCGTGGCGGTTCCTTCGCGCGCACCAGACCGGTTCTGGCAAGCCCGACGATCGGTGGAAACTTACGGTCGACGGCCACCATCGGCTCGACAGTAAAGCCCACAGCGCGCCGTTCGGGAACGATCAACTCGAGTCCGTTGCAGATTGTTGGGGTGTCCCATTGTTTCAGGACTTCGAGGTCGGCAGCGCTGAAAGGAAACTTTTCCATGCTAATCCATCATGACGTTGAGTTGCAGTTGATATGAACGCCGGTCAGGCCTTTGGGCGCACGCTGGCGTGAGTACGGGCTGACTCGTAGGCGGCCTCGACAAGAGCATAGGTCTTGAGATTGTCTTCACCCGATGTCTCGGCGGGAACACCAGCGCGCACCGCGTGAAGCATGTGCTTGCACGTATTGCGCGCCGCTTCCTGTGAAACATGCCAGGGCCGCGTCGTCCATGACAGGAGTGGTGTGCCGACCCGGTCATCGAAGGTGAGGCCTTGCGTCGTGACGGTCATCACCTCGCCCTTCTTCATGACGATGGAACCGAGAGGCCCCTCGATCTCGAGGAGCGTCTCCGGGAACGCATCATCCGAGCGCCGCGCCTCGTAGGTGCATTCGACCACCGACACCGCACCAGACAGATGGCGAAGAGTCATCGTGGCGGTATCCTCGGCGCGAACCTTCGGATTGCGGCGTTGCGTTTCGCAGTAGACGCGCTCCACGTCGCCGAGAAAGACCCGCGCAAGGTCGAGCACATGGATCCCGACATCGAGAATGGCGAGCCGCTCCTCGTTATAGAAGTACGGTTGGCCCTTGTAGACATCGTAGCCGGTGCGGAAGCAGATGCGCGCCCAGCTCGGCTCGCCGATGGTGCCGGCCTTGATCACCTCGTTGACGCGCATCATCGCGCTGCCAAAACGGAAGTTCTCATGTACGGCAAGCCAGGCTCCATGTGCCTTGGCATTTTCGACAATGGCAACGCAATCGGCCCATTCCGGCGCAAAGGGCTTTTGCACCACTGTCGGAATGCGGCGTTCAGCGGTGAGGGCCGCGAGTTCGCGGTGGGTATCCATTCTCGTCGTGATGTCGACGAGATCCAGTGGAACGGAATCGAGCATCTTTCTGGCGTCGGAGAACCATGGCGCGCTGAATTTTTCTCCCGCTGCCCGTGCCTTGGCTTCATCGCGATCACAGACGGCGGCCAGTATCGCTCCATCCGAAGCCAGGTCCCGCCATGAATTGAGATGGTTCAGGGCATAGAAACCGCAACCAATCAGTCCGACGCGGACAGAAGAAGGTGAAGACGCGCTTTTCGTCATATGTGTGCCCTGGATGCGCTGGATTTGGAGTGAGTAAGTGTCATCAGCCGGAATGGCCCTCTCAGTGATGAAGCCTGATGGGCGCCAAAGCCGATGCCGCCTGTCACCAGCTCAACGCCGCCCGCAAGATCAAATGGTCCAATCATGTGTCAACTTTTGGCGTTGAATGTTTCAGAACCCAAGTCACGGGATCAGTCAGGCTCGACCCTGATCTTCCGCCGCTCCAGTCTTTCCAGCACGGTCGTTCGCGAACTGTCGGTGAAGACCGCGATAAAGATGATCACGCTGATCACGAGGGGATAGATGTAGGGGTTGGCGTTGGTCATCACGAGGCCGTTCTCGACGGTCTGGATCAACACGGCGCCAAACACCGTACCCAGCACACTGCCGCGGCCTCCGAACAGGCTGGTTCCTCCCAGCACTGCGGCGGCAATGACCGGAAATTCCTTCTGGAAACCGAACGTGGATGAAGCCACCGCAACCTGGCTACCCGAGACCAGCCCACCCACCGCGGCGCACACGCCGCAAATGCAGTAGACCGCAAACACCACCCGCTTGACGTTGATGCCGGCCTTCGCCGCAGCATCGGGGTCCGCCCCGATTGCGTAGACCTGGCGCCCGAACGTCGTCAGCTTCAGCACGAGGAGTGCGATGATCAGCACCACGGCGAAGACCCAGATGGCAGACGGCACGCCAAGATAAGTGCTGCGGCCGAACTCAAGAACGCTCTTGCTGAACGGCACCATCTTGTTGCCGGAGAAATAGAGCGCGATGCCCCTGCCGACGAACAAGGTGGCGAGCGTGGTAATGAAGGCCGCCACGCGAAGCTGCGTGATAATGACCGCATTGACGGCACCAAATGCCAGCCCCAGCACCGCAACCACCGGGAATGCAACGATCGGCGGCATGCCGACGAGGAAGACACCGAGCACTGCGGCGCTGAGATACATGTTTGCGCCGACCGACAGGTCGATGCCTGCGATCAGCAATACGAAAGTCATGCCAATGGCAATGATCGCAATATGGCTCGCCTGATTGACGATGTTGACGAAGTTGATCGGCGTCAGGAAGCGGTCCGACATGAAGCCGAAGACGATGATGAGCACCGCGAACAGGATGAGCGGGGCATTCTGGAGTGCCAGAAGCGTGAACTTGCCACGAAATCCGTTCATTTCGATGAGCTCCGGATGCCATCCCACATGGCGGCCCTCAGAAGTTCCTCCCGGTCGAAGCTGCCGCGCTCGTAGGTGGCGCGAATTTCACCATGCGCCATCACCATGATGCGATCGCACATCCCGACAAGCTCCTCGAGTTCTGACGAGATCATGAGGATGCCAGCGCCTCCCGCCGCAAGTGAATTGATGATCTTGTAGACCTCGTTCTTGGCGCCAACATCGATGCCGCGGGTCGGTTCATCGAGGATGAAGACCTTCGGATCACGCAGCAGCCACTTGCCGATGACGACCTTCTGCTGATTTCCGCCAGAGAGGTTCTTGACCAATGTGCGCACAATGTCTTTCGCACTGATCTGGACGGACGTGCTCATCTTCTGCACATCGCCGGCAAGGCGGCCCCGGTCGATCATTCCGCCGAGTCCACCCGCATAGTTCTGCAGCGATGAGAGAGCGATATTGGTGTCAATGGCTGCTTCCATCATCAGCCCCTCGGCGCGGCGGTCCTCGGTGAGGAAGGCCATGCCGTGGTCCATACAGACCGAGGGCGTGGGAGCAGTGATGGCCACGCCGCCGATCTTGATCTCGCCGGAACTGTACGGATCGATTCCGAAGAGAATACGCGCCAGCTCAGAGCGGCCGGCGCCCATCAGGCCCGATATGCCAAGCACTTCGCCCGCCTTCAGCGTGAATGAAATATCCTTCACGGTGCCGCGCTGCGTGATGCCAGCCACGTCGAGGACGGGATCGCCCTTGGGGGCAGCGTAGTCGCGCGGCGGGAAGAGTTGGTCGATGCTGCGGCCAACCATCATCGAAATCATGCGCTCGATGGTCATGTCGGACTTCAGCGCGCTGCCCACCACGTGGCCGTCGCGCAGAACCGTGATGTTGTCGCACAGCCGCATCACATCCGCCAGAATATGACTGATGTAGATGATGGCGATTCCTTGGGCGCGCAACCTGTTGATGATGTCGAAGAGCCGGTCGGTCTCTCGTGTTGTCAGCGACGTCGTCGGCTCGTCAAAGATGATAACCTTTGCCTTGGCGCCGAGTGCCTTGGCGATTTCGACAAGCTGACGCTCGCCCTGCGACAGCTTGTTGACCAATGTCGTGGGAGACAGATCGAGATCGACAGCGGCCAACAGTTCCGCCGCCCGCTTGCGCGCCGCCGACCGGTCGATGAAAGGCAGCCCCGGCACAAGTTTCGGGAACTCTGTAATGAACAGGTTCTCGGCGATGCTGAGGTTGCGGAACAGGTTCAGTTCCTGGTGGATGAAGGCGATGCCCTGGCGCGCCGCATCGCGCGGACCTTTCGGCCTGTAGACGGCGCCATCGAACTGGATCTGGCCCGCGTCCATTTGATGGACGCCGCCAATGATGTTCATGGTCGTCGACTTGCCGGAGCCGTTTTCTCCGACCAGTCCCAGCACGCGGCCGGCCTGAAGCGAAAAGCCGACCTTGTGCAGAACCTCGACGCCAAAGAAGCTCTTGCAAAGCCCCTCGACCTTGAGCAACGGACGCCCAGCTGTGATGGCGGCATCCCGCGCGGCTTGGGTGGTTGCGGTCATCCGCGCACCAGCAAGCGGTGGCGCGTGGCGTCAATGATTGCTGCCGCCAGGATGATGCTTCCCTTGATGGCGAACACCGATGCAATGGGAAGGCCCATGAGCTGCAGGCTCTTGTCAATCACAGTGAGGAAAAGAACACCGAAGATCGTCCAGAGAATCTTGCCCTTTCCCCCGAAAAGGCTGACGCCGCCAATGACGGCGGCGCCGACGACATCGAGCAGGATGCGCTGGCCGAGCACCGGCGTGCCCGTCTCCAGGCGCCCGGTATAAAGAATGGAGGAGATCGCAGCGCAAACACCGGAAATGACGAATGCCCAGAAGATGACGTTCCGGACCGGTACGCCGGAGACAGCCGCGGCCTTCGGATTGAGGCCAACGGCATAAAGCCAGCGCCCATAAACCGTGCGGCTCAGAATGAAATGCGCGATGCCCGCGACCACCAGTACGACACCGAGCGAAAACGGCAACCCGGCGATCCTGCCTTGACCGATCTCGATGAAGGTGCGGGGCAGATTGCCGATGCTGCTGGCGTCGGTGTGAACGGTTGTGTACCAGATCGCGGCGCCCGAGAAGAACATCATCGTCGTCAGTGTCACAATGAACGATGGCATGTTGAATCGCGTCGTGCACAGGCCGTTGAACACGCCGATGACACTGCCGACTGCGAGGAAGGCCACAATGCCTGCGAGGATCTCGACACCGCTGCCATTGGCGTAGCCCGCATCCCCGGTCATCACGGAGGCCCCGACGACGCTGGCCATGGCGATGATCGAAGGGGCAGAAAGATCGATCCCGGCGACGATCAGCACGAAGGTCTGGCCGATTGCCACCACCAGCAGCGGCATCATGGCGCTGAGAATATCAAGCAGCGTATCGGCCGCCGCAATTTCCGGCACGATCGTCCACATCACCACGAAGTAAAAGATGGTGAGAACGAGAACCAGATACTCGGACAGAAGCAGTCGCTTCCATGCGGGAAGCACGCGCGGTCTTGATGCGATCGTGGCGTCGGCAGCAGTCATTGGTCAGTCTCGCGGAAGTGCTGGACGGCAGGCGCCGCCACGATGATCGATCGTGACAGCGCCCGAGTTGAGATCAGCCGCCGTTCTGCTTCTTCCAGACGGTAAAGCCCCACATCTCGTCCTGCTTCTCCGCGAGATTGGCCTGCGTGATGACGAAGCCCGGATCGAGCAGGAGCTTCTCCGGCTTCTTGCCATCCCACATATCCTTGAACGCCTGGAAGGCCATGTCGACTTCGAGGAACAGGTTCTGGACGCCACAGGCATCGAGATATCCGTCCTTCAGCCGCGCATAGGCGCCTTCATCGCCATCGAAGCCGGCAAAGAGGACGTGGCCTTCCTCGCCGCGCTTGTGCCACTTGCCGGCCGTCTGAAGCACCTGCTCGATCTGCGGATGCATGAAGTCGGACGAGGTCACGAGGAAATTGATGTCCGGATTTGCCTGAAGCGCGTTGGTCAGTCCGGCGAAGGCCTTGTCGGCATTCCACTCCGTCGAGACGCGGGCCACGACCTCGATGATGTCGGCGTTCTTGTCGACGACGTCGAAGAAGCCATCGCGGCGTTGAATGGCATTGACGTCGCCAAGGTCGCCGATCAGCAGGCAGGCCTTGTACTTGCCGCCCATCTTCTTGGCCTCGTCGACGAGGAACTGGACGGTGTCGGCCATGATCTTGCGGTTGTCGGCCTGGATCGCCACGGAATAGGCGTCGCTCTCGGCCGGCGGGCGGTTGAAGTGCACCATGGGGATGCCGGCTTCATTGGCGGCGCGGATGGCGGGGATCACCGCCTTTGAATCGGTCTGGATGATCAGGATGCCATCGACCTTGCGGCCGATCATCGCCTTGACCTGCTCAAATTGCTTGTTGTCGTCAAAATCGGAAATGTTCTCCAGCGTCTCCCAGCCGTTTTCCTTTGCCTTGGCGCGCATGATTTCAATGCCGGAAACCCAGAAGGGTGAAACGAGGCTGTCGAACAGCAGGGCGACCGTCTTGGTGCCTTCGGCCTTGACCATGATGGGAAGCCCCATCGTGCCTGCTGCAAGAAGGGCACCTACCGTAAAATCGCGACGTGAGATCTTCATCGAAAGTTCCTCCCAGATGTGGACGGCATTCTCATATGAGCCGCTGACGCCGAGGAAATTCGGCGCATGTCGAAACCTTAAGGGTCAAAAAGTTGTTAGACAAGTCTCAATTCCCAATTTGTTAGACAACTTTTTGCAGGTGTGCCAAATGATAACGCATGACAAAAGGCGAAGCTCCTCCGGCTCTGCAGCTCGCTGTCAAGACGCCAGCCGCCGAAGAGATTGCGCAGCATCTGGTCGTCCTGATCCGCGACGGCATGATTCCAGCTGGAACCAAATTACCGACTGAACATCATCTCAGCCGTCAGTTCGGCGTAAGCCGCACGGTGGTGCGGGAAGCTATCTCTCGGTTGAAAGCGGATGGCCTGGTTGAATCGCGCCAGGGCAGCGGCGTTTCGGTCATCCCCGCTTCGCTCAGAAAATCCTTCAAGCTGCAAGAGGCTGTCCTTGGCCACCAACAGGTGATCGAATTGCTTGAACTGCGGCAGCCTCTCGAAATGGCCTCTGCACGGCTGGCAGCCGAGCGGCACACGGCCCAGGAACTGCAGGAGATTATCGATGCGCAGCAGCGGATGAGCGTATCGCTCGACTGGAGCGACGAGGGGGTTCAGGCGGATCTCGACTTTCATCACGCGATTGCCAAAGCAACGGGAAATCCGTTCTATGCGGATTTCATGGCCTTTCTCGGTGGAGCTCTGAGAATGACGATCCTGACGGCCAGATCGGAGAGCCGGAACCCTAATATCAAGTCCATTACCCTGCAGGAACATTTGAGCATTGTGCAGGCCATCGAAGCGCGCAATCCGGATGCCGCTGGACGCGCCATGCTGTTGCATTTGCAGGGCGCAACTCTGCGCATGACAACGCACTGAGCACCCCTCACCACCACGCGAACAACAACGGTACCCAATCCCATGCGCCCGCCAAAACCGGAGTGCGCCCGATCGCCAGGTCTAACGCTCGGAAGACCATGGAAAGTTCAGGAATTCCATTCGCGTATCGTAACAGATGTTGCCGTACATCTTCAGATAGTTGTCTCGATGCGCAACAGCCTCATACACGGCGCGGGGATCGGCGAGATCACGCTCGTATTGCGTGATCGTGTCCTTGTCGAGCGAGATGGGCAGAATATCCATCGCCTGGGGAATGCTCTTGCCATCCAGCCAGTCGGCGGCATGCTGGCCCATGGCATAAGCGAAAACCGGTGAATTCAGGCTGATGGTCGCTTTGTAGGGGCTATTGCCTGACTTGATTTCGGCAATTGCTTCGGGCTCCCCGTCAATCCCGCCGAGGAATTGGTCGGGCCTCGCCACGCCTGCCTCGCGCAGGGCCCGGAGCGCTCCCAGCACAACCGTGTCGGCGCCGAGCACCACGTCGATTCGCGGGTTGGCAATCAAGACGAGTTTCATGGTGTCGTAGCCGCCCTGCTTGTCCACCGTGGCCGGAGAAATGTCTGCCACGATGTTGACATTCGAAACACTGCCGAGTGTGTCGCGCATGGCCGTGAAGCGAGGAGCCAGAAACTGATTTGTATCGTGCGTCAGCAGCACGACATTGGCCTTATCCCTGAACGTCCTTTCGATATATTTGGCGGCAGTCTCTGCGAGGACCTGGCCAGTTCGATACTGTGGCGCGTTCAGGATGGTTGTTGCAGGAGGCGGAACGATCGCACCGATATAGCCCCCATGCTCCATGTAACGGATCAAGTGAGGTGCCAATCCTTCGGGGTCGATTGGAGCCACCACTGCTCCACCGATCTTGCCCGGGAGCAAACGATCGACATCCCGAACCATTCTTTCCGGATCGTTGTTGGCGGGATAGATGTCGAAGGCCAAGCCCCTGTCCTTCGCGGCGAGCCTCAGGCCGAAGGCCGTGCCTTGCATGAATTCGCGCGCGTTGTCCTGGATGAAAACCAGTGACCTCGTGAGGCCGGGCGGTTTCCCGCACGTCACCCTATCGGGATTGAATGGCGCCAGGGCCACGGGCCTTGTGAGCCCGGCAAAGCTGGCTTCTGCTAGGGCTTGCGATGAGAACGAACTCAAGCCCGCCGCAACCATCAGCATTGCCCCAAATGGAGCACTCAGCATGCTGCGTGGCGGCTTCTCAATCATGCGGCGCCCGCCGGCGGAGCTGGAAATTCAGACGGAATACGCAGCCCGGCTCACCAGAAATCACATCGACTTCGCCACCCATGGCCTGTGCCATGGCCTTGACGAGACGCGTTCCCAGGCCCGTGCCCTGGATCTCGCCATCGGGATCAAGGCCTTCTCCGTCGTCCTCCACGCGCAGCTCTGCCCGCTCGCCGGGCAAGGCACGGAGGATGACGCGGATCTCACCTCTTCCGGAAGGGTAGGCATACTTGTAGGCGTTGGTG
>CAUJIO010000052.1 GCA_963205315.1 Pseudomonadota bacterium
ATCGTCAAGGCGCGGCGCCCCAAGGCGTCCGAATCGCTGGCACGGGAAGTCGTGCTCTTCGTCCAGGCATTGCGCGGCGGCGACCTCTACAAGTCGCCCGGTGTTGCCGAAACGCTGGACTGGGTGACGGCACTGCACGAGCTTGATTCCCTGACGCTCGATCCCCAGATGGTCAACGATACGCTCGGCGTGTTGTTGAAGTATCAGGACGATATCAGCCGCATGCAGGGGACCGAAGCCAAGCGCATCCTCGACCAGATCAAGGACGAGATCCGGACGATGGGTGCCGTCTAAGAGGGCACATCCGTGACGCCGCCGCTCTCGCCATTCAGCGCCGCCAATCAGAACCAGAGGCCGATCTCCGGCAGGCTGGCCGAGAACATCATGCATTTCGCCCGTGTGCTGCGCGAGGCCGGAATCCCCGTCGGCCCCGGCGCCGTCATCGATGCGCTCGACGCGGCAATGTCAGGGAGCCTGCGCACGCGCGATGATTTCTACTGGACGCTGCACGCGGTTTTCGTCAAACGCCGCGACCAGCGCGAGGTCTTCGATCAGGCCTTCCACGTCTTCTGGAAGAAGCCAAAAATGCTGGAGCAGCTGATGCAGCTGTTCTTCCATTCGATCACCCGCGATGCCGGCGACAAGGCCAAGCAGGCCGGCTTCCGGCGCCTGGCCGAAGCGATGTTCGACAAGCACGACGCCCCCAGCCAGCAGCGCCAGAAGAAGGACGATATCGAGGTCGATGCCACCTTCACGGCGTCCGCCGATGAAGTCCTGCGACGCAAGGATTTCGAGCAGATGACGGTGGCCGAGCAGGCGCAGGCGCGTGCCGCGATCTCCCGGCTGCGCATGCACCGCACGGAAGTCATGACGCGGCGCTATGAACGGGCGATGAGAGGACGGGCGATCGACATGCGCCGCACGCTCAAAGGCTCGTTGCGCGCCGGCGGGCATTTCATCGATCTCGAACGCCGGGCCAAGCAGTGGCACGAGCCGCCGCTCGTGGTGCTCTGCGACATTTCCGGTTCATGCTCGAACTACAGCCGCATGTTCCTGCATTTCCTCCATGCGCTGACCAATGACCGCGACCGCGTCTCGGTCTTCCTGTTCGGTACGAGGCTCACCAACATCACGCGCGAGTTGAAACGCCGCGACATCGACGAGGCGATGGCCAAGGTGTCGGGTGCCGTCAAGGACTGGTCGGGGGGCACGCGCATCGGCACGTCGCTGAAGGAGTTCAATTACAAATGGGCTAGGCGCGTGCTGACGCAAGGCGCGCACGTGATGCTGATGACCGACGGGCTTGACCGCGAGGACACCTCGACGCTCCAACACGAGATGGAGCGCCTGCACCGCCAGACCAAGCGCATCATCTGGCTCAATCCGCTGCTGCGTTACGATGGCTTCAAAGCATTGGCCGGTGGCATCCGCGCCATGATGCCTCATGTCGATGAATTCCGCCCGGTTCACTCACTCGACAGCCTGCGTGATCTTGCCGCCGCCCTTGCCGGTCCGCCGTCGGCGGCGCATGATCCGCGGAACTGGATGAAACACGGAACCTGAGAGGAGGCCAGCATGGCCGCATCCGATCACAGCATTCTCGAACAGGCAGCACAGTGGCTGGCGGAGGGCCGCAAGGTCGCCATCGCGACCGTTGTTGAAACCTGGGGATCGGCGCCCCAGCCGATCGGCAGCCAGCTGGTCATCGATGCCGAAGGCAACTTCATCGGCTCGGTGTCGGGCGGTTGCGTCGAGGGCGCGGTCGTCACCGAGGCCGTGGACGTCATCGGATCGGGCGCGCCGAAGCTGCTGCAATTCGGCGTGGCGGATGAAACCGCCTGGAAGGTCGGCCTTGCCTGCGGCGGCAAGATCGGTGTCTATGTGGAGCCGGTGAATTGAAACGCCAGCTGCTCGAACAACTTCTTGCCGCGCGCCAGAACCGCCAGGCGGTGGCGCTCATTACCGATCTCGCAACCGGCGAGCAAAGGCTTGTGCCGCGCGCCGAGGCAGGGAATGATCCGTTGGCGGACAAACTCGACGAGGCCTTCCGCTTCGACCAGTCGGGCAGCCATGACGGCCATTTCGTCAACATCCACAATCCGCCGCTCAGGCTCATCATCATCGGCGCGGTTCACATCGCGCAGAGCGTCATCCCGATTGCCCAACAGCTTGGCTACGACATCACCGTCATCGATCCGCGCGGTGCCTTTGCCACGGGTGCCCGCTTTCCCGGCATTTCGCTCCACGCCGAATGGCCGGACGAGATCATTCCCAGCATCGGACTGGATCCACGCACTGCGATGATCGCGCTGACGCATGATCCGAAGATCGACGATCCGGCGCTGTTCGCGGCGCTGAAGTCCGATCTGTTCTATATCGGTGCGCTGGGTTCGAAGAGGACGCAAGCCTCTCGCGGCCAACGTCTGAAAGATGCCGGCTTCACGGATGCGCAGATCGCCCGCATCCACGGTCCCATCGGCATCAACATTGGTGCAAAGGGTGCGCCGGAGATCGCCGTGTCGATCATGGCCGAGATGACGCGGTCGCTGCGGCTGGGCGGCTGAGCATGATCTTTGGCCATTTGCCGGTGCATGACGCGCAGGGCGCCATACTGGCGCATTCGATCAAGCACGCCGACGGAGTGTTCAAGAAAGGCAGGGTGCTGTCGCCAGACGACATCCGTGTGCTGACGAAATCCGGCGTCACCTCGGTCTTCGCGGCGAAGCTCTCGCCCGACGACATTCCGGAAGACGAGGCAGCGGCAGCCATCGCGCGGGTCATCGGTGCAGTTGGCACGGTGGCACAGGCGCCGTTCACCGGCCGCGCCAATCTGCACGCCGTTACGCGCGGTCTCGCTATCATCGATGCCGAGCGCGTCCGGGCGCTGAACCGCCTGCATGAGAGCCTGACGCTCGCCACGGTGGCGCCCTTCGCCATCGTGGAGCGCCGCGAGATGGTCGCCACCGTCAAGGTCATTCCCTTTGCCGTGCCGCGTGCCGTACTTGATCAAGCGCTGGAGATCATCGGCGACACGCCGCTGCTTCGGGTCGAATCCTTCAAGGGCAAGCGCTGCGGCCTGATCATCACGCAGTTGCCGCAGACCAAGCCGTCGATCGTCGTCAAGTCGGAAGAGGCGATACGCGAGCGTGTCACATCGCTCGATGGAACGGTGGCCGAGGTGCGCGTGACGCCGCACAGTATTTCTGACGTGACCGCGGCAATTCATGATCTCAAGGCCAAGTCCTGCGATCCCATCCTGATCTTCGGCGCTTCGGCGATTGTCGATCGCGGTGACATCATACCCTCTGCCGTGGCCGCGGCGGGGGGAAGGGTCATCCATCTCGGCATGCCGGTCGATCCCGGCAACCTGATGATGTTCGGCGCCATCGGCTCTGTTCCCGTCATTGGCGTTCCGTCCTGCGCCCGATCGCCGAAGCTGAACGGCTTCGACTGGGTGCTGGCGCGTGTCATGGCCGGTGTCGAAGTGACAGGCCGGGATATCATGGACATGGGGGCAGGGGGGCTTCTGGCGGAGATCCCCACGCGGCCAAGCCCGCGTGAAGGCAAGGCCAAGGTGCAGCGCGCGCCGCGCGTCACGGCACTGGTATTGGCGGCGGGTGCCTCTTCGCGCATGGGATCCAACAAGCTGCTGGCCGATCTCGGAGGCATGCCGATGATCACCCGCGCCGTCAGCGCCATCCGGCCGGCTGTCGATGCAATGACCGTGGTGACTGGCCGCGATGCGCCGCAGATCGAGGCGGCACTCGGCAATCAGCCGGTGAGCTTTGTTCACAATCCTGACTATGCCGAGGGTCTGGCAACTTCGCTAAGGCGTGGAATCGAGTCGATTTCCGACGACACCGACGCCGTGCTAGTCATGCTCGGTGACATGCCGCGGGTCGATGCGGCCATGGTCGGCAAGCTCGTCGCGGCGTTCAATCCGGCCGAGCACCGCTCGATCTGCATTCCGGTTCACAATGGCCAGCGCGGCAACCCGGTGCTGTGGGGCCGCCAGCACCTAGAGGCCCTCAAGAGCCTGAAGGGCGACACGGGTGCCCGGCAGCTGTTTGATCAGTATGCGGATGAACTGGTCGAAGTGGCGATGCCGGATGACGCCGTGTTGACCGATGTCGATACGCCGGAGTCGCTCGCCCTTATGACATCAGTCCATTGGCGCGGAAACTGAAGTGGCCCTTGCGGCCGACAATCACGTGATCGTGGACGGCGACGCCCAGCCTTTGCCCCGCCTCCACAATCTTCCTGGTCATGTCGATATCGGCCATTGAGGGTGTGGGATCGCCCGAGGGGTGGTTGTGCACCAGCACGGTGGCCGAGGCGCCCAGTTCCAGGGCGCGTTTCACCACCTCGCGCGGATAGACTGGCGTGTGATCGACGGTGCCTTCCTGCTGCACCTCGTCGGCGATCAGCTGGTTCTTCTTGTCGAGGAACAGTATGCGGAATGCCTCGATGTCATTGAAGGCCATGGCGGCGCGCACATAGTCGAGAATGGCGTTCCAGGTGTTGAGCACCGGGCGGTTGATGACCTGGCCTTTCATCAGCCGCATGGCGGCGGCGTGGACGATCTTGAGTTCGGTCGCCACAGCTTCGCCGACACCCTTCACCTCCATCAGACGCTCTGGTTCGGCGCTCATCACTTCGGCAAAGGTGCCGAAGCGCGCCAGCAGGGCTTTGGCAATGGGTTTCGTGTCGCCCCGCCTGATGGCGCGGAATAAAACCATCTCAAGAAGCTCATAGTCCGGCATGGCGTCCGGTCCGCCATTGGCGAAGCGGTCTTTCAGGCGTTCGCGATGGCCGAGAAAGTGCGGTTGCGGGGGCTTGATGCCGGCGTCGTCAAAGCCCGCCACGATTCAGACCCCGTAAGGCGGGTGGTGCAAGCCCTTGGGTGACAGCGTGAAGATCTCGACGCCGGTGTCGGTCACGCCGACCGTATGTTCGAACTGTGCGGAGAGCGAGCGGTCGCGCGTCACTGCCGTCCAGCCGTCGCCCAGGATCTTCACGTGCGGGCGGCCAAGGTTGATCATCGGCTCGATGGTGAAGAACATTCCCGCTTTGAGCTCCACCCCTTCGCCCATGCGGCCGTAATGCAGGACATTGGGGTGATCATGGAAGACACGGCCCAGCCCGTGGCCGCAGAAATCACGCACCACAGAGCAGCGTTCGCCCTCGGCGTAGGTCTGGATAGCATAGCCGATGTCCCCCAGATGGGCGCCGGGCTTCACCATGGCGATGCCGCGCATCAGGCTTTCATACGTCACCTCGACCAGGCGCTCGGCCTTCCGGTTGACCTCGCCGACATTGTACATGCGGCTTGAATCGCCGTGCCAGCCGTCGACGATCAGGGTCACGTCGATATTGACGATATCCCCGTCACGCAGGGGCTTGTCATTGGGTATGCCGTGGCAGACGACATGATTGATCGACGTGCAGATCGATTTGGGGTAGCCACGGTAGTTGAGCGGTGCCGGGACGGCATGATGGTCGCGGGCGAATTCCACGATCATGCGGTCGAGTTCATCGGTCGTAACACCCGCCTTCACATGCGGCGTCAACAGGTCGAGCGCCTCGGCGGTGAGCCGCCCGGCCTTGCGCATGGCGGCAAAGTCCTCGGGCCCATGGAGCTTGATCCTGGTGGACCGGGATGATGTGGTGTCGTCGGCGGTTGCGTATGTCATTCAGAAGTCCAGTACCGGGTTCGCCCGGACGGCAAGAAGTGGCGTGAGACCAAGTTTACAGGAAAGACCTGCAGGCTCAACAGCTGCTTTTGCAATGGGGTTTTCTTCAGATAGTCAGCCCGGCCTCTGCCCGCAAGGCCCGGTTTCGGGCTTTGACAGCACGCGCGTGCAATGGCACTCCTTGAACCGAACAGGGACTCCAACATGAACACTTCCCAGCCGACTGCCGCCGTTCTCCTCATTGGCGATGAAATCCTCTCGGGCCGCACCAAGGACAAGAACCTTGGCTTCCTCGCCGATTATCTGACGGCGCTGGGCATCGACCTCAAGGAAGCCCGCGTCGTCTCCGACGCCGAAGAAGAGATTGCCGCGGCGGTGAATGCGCTGAGATCGCGCTATACCTATGTGTTCACGACGGGCGGCATTGGGCCGACGCACGACGACATCACGGCAGATGCCGTGGCCAAGGCCTTTGGCGTCGCCATCGACCACGACCCGAAGGCGGTCGATATCCTGCTCGCCTATTTCAAGGAGATCGGCCGCGAGCCGAATGAGGCGCGGTTGCGCATGGCGCGCATTCCGGTCGGGGCAACACTCATCGACAATCCCGTGTCAAAGGCGCCGGGCTTTCAGATGGGCAACGTGTTTGTCATGGCGGGCGTGCCGAAGATCATGAACGCCATGATGGAGGACGTGGCCACACGGCTCACGAAGGGCGTGCCGATGCAATCTCGCACGATCGAATTCCGGGGCGGTGAGGGCGATGTCGCCAAGCCTCTCGGTGAGATCCAGAAGGCCTACCCCGCCGTGGTCATCGGCTCCTATCCCTTCCAGGCGGCGGACGGATTCGCCACCAACCTCGTGCTCCGCTCGCGCGACGAGGCGGTGCTTGAACAGGCATTCGCGGCGGTCAAGGCCATGGCGGACGAACTGGTCACCGCCGGCAAGGCGCGGGGGTGGAGCTGATCTCATCGCCAGAGTCCGCAGGCCCAGGTGTGGACTTCATCCGCTGAGAGTTGTCGACAACAGGGGCCCGAGCACCTGGACTTGCCGGACTTGATGAATTGCGTAATACTCCGGCCGCTCGAGGTGCGAGACGGGGGCTATCAACACTTCCACAGGGAGTAGATGCGATGGCGACAATTAATCTCGGAAACGGCGACGACATCAGGGACGGTACAGGGCAGGACGACGTCATCAACGGTAACGGCGGCAACGATACGCTGTCGGGACTTGGCGGCGACGACGAAATCTCTGGTGGTATCGGAAATGATATCCTGAAAGGCGGAGCCGGCGATGACTTTCTCGACGGCGGCAGCGGACGGGACGTTCTCATCGGCGGAATCGGCAACGACACGCTGTTTGGCGGAACGGGCTTCGACAAGCTGAACGGCGGCGATGGCATCGATTTCCTCAACGGAAATGACGGCGGTGCCAAGCTCACCGGTGGTGGCGGCGTTGACAATTTCCAGGTGGATGTTGGAGCTGCCCGCGTCATCATCACGGATTTTCAGAACAACGTCGATGTTCTGCTGCTCGACGGCGACTTCTTCCCTGGCAAGACGGTGAAGCAGATACTCACCCAACATGGATCGAGTTCGGGCGGCGACAGCGCCATTGACCTGTCCGGCAATGGCGCCGACTCGCCACGGATCATCCTCCTGGGAGTGGACAATATTTTCAAACTCATCGACGACATCACCCTCATCTGAGCCTGGTTCGCGCCGGGCGCGGGGCTGATAGCCGTCCGTCTTCCGGCGCGAATTCCTCACGCAAAGAATGCCGTCACCGCGTCCTTGTAGCCACGGTCGCCGACAGCGTTCATGTGGTTGCGTCCGGGCAGGGCGACGCCGCGCGCGCCAGGGATCGCCTGCACCAGCGGATCGATTTGTCCTGCGACGTCATCCTTGTCGCCGGCAACGACCAGCACCGGGACTGAGATGCCGGCGAGTTCTTCCGCCGTGATTTTTTCGCGCGACGAACGGATGCAGGCGGCGAGCGCCTTCAGGTCACTGCGTGTCTGCTCTGCGAAGATGCGGAAGGTTCTCGCACCAGGGTCAGTCACATCCTCGCGGGAGGGCGCTTCGAAGCCGCGGGCGATGGCTTCGGCCCCGCCAACGCCAGTGATCATGCGCGAGGCGAGGCCGGCAAACACCGCGCGGTGCACGCGGTCCGGATGCCGCAAGGTGAGGAAAGCCGCAACGCGGGCCCCCATCGAATAGCCCATCACGTCGGCCTGGGTGATTCCCAGATGATCGAGCAGCCGCCGCGCGTCTTCCGCCATTTCGGTCGCGGCATACATGCCGGAATCATAGAGTTTTTCGCTGGCCCCATGGCCGCGATGGTCGAAGGTGATGACGAAGTGACCAGCAGCCGTCAGGGTCTTGACCCATCCCGTCTCCCACCAGTTTACCTTGCCGGTCGACGCAAAACCATGGATGAGCAGGACGGGGGGACCTCCGCCTGCTGTTTCATAGGCAATCTCGACGCCGTCCGAATTGAATTTGTGCATGGGGGCAAACATATGCTAACCGGCAAGTGAAACAAGGTCTTCGGGGGTTCCATGGCATCGGGTGCAACGCCGCATTTCCAAAACACGATGGGTCTGTCCGCCATCGAGGTGGGGGCACGCGAATTCATGTGCATCGGCGCCTTGCCACCCTTCGACCATCCCCACGTCTTCATCGACATGGGTGAAGCCACCGAGACCATCTGCCCGTATTGCTCCACGCTCTACAAATTCAATTCGAAACTTGCCGCCGACCAGTCAATCCCGGCCCAGGCGGCGTGGCACGACCAAGCTGCCTGACACGCTGACGATTGCGCAGGCCAGGCGCATCGCGCTTGCCGCGCAGGGGTTCAATTTCCCTGACCGCACGAAGAAGATCACCTGGGCGCACATGGCGCCGATGGTCAAGCGCATCAATCTGCTTCAGATCGACAGCGTCAATGTTGTGGTGCGGTCCCACTACATGCCGCTGTTCTCGAGGCTCGGTGCCTATTCCCACGACACGCTCGACCAGCGTACTTTTGGAAGGGCGAAACGGGCCTTTTTCGAAGCCTGGGCGCACGAGGCCAGCCTGCTGCCGCTGGAGCTTCACCCGCTGATGCGGTGGCGCATGGCGAGGGCGCGCAACGGCGATGGTACCTATGGCTCGATGAGCCGCTTCGCGATTGATGAAAAATCCTATCTCGACACGGTGCTCGACTTCGTCACGCGCAACGGGCCAACAGGTGCCAGCGAAGTGCCAGGCGGCGGCAAGTCCGAAGGCGGATGGTGGGGATGGTCGCGCGGCAAGCTCGCGCTGGAAACGCTGTTTGACCAAGGTCTCGTTACCACCGCCACGCGGCGGGGGTTCGAGCGCCTCTACGACATTCCGGAGCGCGTCATTGCACCGGAGATCCTCGCTATCCGGACTCCTTCGGAAGCGGATTCGATCCGGCAGCTGCTGGAGCTTTCAGCGCGCGCGCATGGCGTTGGCACGGAAACCGACCTGCGCGACTATTTCCGCCTGCCCGTCGCCGAGGCCAAAACGGCGCTGGCAGAACTGGTCGAGTCCCAGGTGCTTCATCCGGTCGCCGTGCAAGGCTGGAAACAGGCGGCTTACATGCACCGGGACGCCCCGATGCCGCGCAAGGCAGGGGGGACGGCCCTGTTGTCTCCCTTCGATCCCATTGTCTGGGAGCGAGCCAGGGCCGAACGCCTGTTTGACTTTCACTATCGCATCGAAATCTACACGCCTGCCCACAAGCGGCAATTTGGCTACTACGTTCTGCCCTTCCTGATGCGCGACCGCATCGTCGGGAGGGTGTGCCTGAAGGCCGATCGCCAGGCCAATGTGCTGCGCGCCAACGCGGCGCATATCGAGTCGCATGCCGAACCGGAGGCAACCGCAACAGCTCTTGCCGGTGAACTGAAGCTCATGGCGTCCTGGCTTGGATTGTCAGCGGTCGAGGTGGAGCCGAAGGGCGCTCTTTCTAGGACTTTAAAGGCTTTGCTATGATTGACATCGAAACCTCAAGGTGCGTGCTCAGGCTCGTTCCGCTGGCTGGACTGGCCGCGACAGCTGCGCGGGATATCGATGCCGCTGGCCGTATCATCGGGCCGAACCTCTCTGAAGAATGGTTCGAGCTGGATTGGGTAGCAGACCTCAGGCTCAATCAATGGAAACAGGATCCCCAGTATGCACCGTGGTCGATCCGGGCGATTACCCTGAGATCAACAGGAGAGATTGTGGGATCTATCAACTGCCACGATCGCCCGAAACCATTCCGGTATAACGGAGATGAAGGTCAGGCCATCGAGATCGGCTATACGATCTTTTCTCCCTGGCGACGGAAGGGCTACGCATCAGAAGCTGTGCGTCAGCTGTTCGAGTTTGCAGCCGGGTCAGGCGTCAAGTGGGTGGTTCTGTCGATCCTCCCCGACAACGCGCCCTCGCAACATCTGGCAAAAGAATTGGGAGCCTACAAAGTAGACTCCCAACTGAATGAGGAAAACATGCCGGAGGATATCTACCTTGTAGATATTCAGCCGGCTCTCACGCCCTGACCTCCGCCACATCGTCTGGCGGCGAGATCAACCAGGTCCGCCAAATATCAGCGGCAGACCCAGACGCGATGCTTGTGCCACTTACCGTGGCGATGATGACGATGCTTCGTCCACACGTAGCCGCAATGATGATGGCGATGGCGCTTCCAGACCCATTTGCCGCCAACAAAGACCTTAACGGTCGTATGAGCTTCGGCCGGAGTAACGGTAGCCACCGAAGAGCCGAGGGTAACGCCCAGAGCAACAGCGACGGCAGCAGCGATTGTCTTGATTTTCATCATGTTCTTTCTCCTAGAGCCCACTCTTCAAGGCTAGTATTACACTGAGTTTAGACGCCTGAAAAGAGGGCCAGTTGCGGTCAGTTTCGTCAAGTCTGGACAAGGCGGATCTGCCTTTGGCCCCGGAACCAATCTCATCTCAAAATCCTTAAATTTCTGCGCATCACGGAAAGACAAGTGGATACATTTCGGGCTAATGGCGGAGCAATCCGAGGAAGGCTGCCAAAGTCGATCCGTCCGGGAATGCTCTGACTGCCTAGACCAGCAGTTCGCGGCGCTGGTTTATATGACGCTCCACGGCACCGACGAGTTTCTTGCAGTCATCATCCGTCACGACGAGTGAAAGCGCCATGAAGCCGCGCTCCGCAATGTAGATGCCCTGATCGAGCAGATCGAGGAACAGCAGCTGCCGCAGTTGCTTATCCGCCTTCTGAAGCTCCTCCGGAATGGTGACCGACCCCGAAACCGGGTGAATGGAGATCATCGATCCGCGGCCGAGCGCTGTCATTCTCACCTGATAGTGCATGAACAGATCATTGAGGGCGGTCCGCAGCCTATCTCCGCGGGCATTGAGTTCCAGGCAGGCTTCGGGCGTGAAGATATCCGTCATGGCGGCATGACCGGCCGTCATCGTCAGTGTGTTGTTGTTGAACGTTCCGGCGTGGGGTAGGGCATCCGGCCGGCCGGGATCGAAGAGCTCCATGATATCGCGGCGGCCTCCGAACGCACCGAAGCTCATGCCGCCGCCAATGTATTTTCCCAGCGTCTTCAGGTCGGGTTCAACGTGAAGGGCTGCGGAGAGACCTCCCGGATGCAGCCGTGAGGTCATCACTTCATCGAAAATGAGGATGATGCCGCGCCGGCTGGTTTCTTCACGCAGCATCTGCAGAAATTCCGGGCTCGCCGTGATGCCGCCGCCGCCGCCGAGCATCGGCTCCAGGATCACGGCGGCGAGGTCCTTGGCATTGCTCACGATCAGGTCCCGCGTGGGAGATACGTTGTTGTAGTGGCCCAGGACGCAGTCGAATGGCGCATTGATCGGTGAGGCGCCGTGGCTGAAATACAGCGTTCCGCCGTGATACCCACCATTCATCGGCATGATCTTGCTGCGGCCCGTGAAGCAGCGTGCAGCGCAGAGCGCCATCATATTGGCTTCTGTTCCAGAGTTCGTGAAGCGTATCAGCTCCATGTTGAAGCGGCCGGTCAGAACTTCGGCCAGTTCGATCTCCTTGCCATGGTGGGCGCCGAAATTGAGCCCGACGTCAAGCGCGGCACGAACAGCGGCCACAATTTTCGGATGAGAATGACCATAGATTCCCGCCGAGTACTCGCCGAGCAAGTCGAGATAGCGGTGGCCGTCGACGTCGGTGAGCGCTGATCCTTCTGCTTTCGCGACACGGATTGGAAATGGTGCAGTATAGAGAACCGTTCGGGTGTTGCCTCCCGGCATGACATTGGCCGCCCTGTCGTGCAGTTGACGGGTGATCGGCCGCTTGGCGGCGAAATTTGACTTTGCTTCCGTAAGGGCGGCGTCAATGGCGGTCAAAGCACTAGCTCCAGATTGAAGGTGACAGAATGGATAAGGCTGCGGCGGTCAATGCCAGATACGTTAGCTGATGGAGAAACTGATCCGCCGTCAAGGCCCACCAGAACTGCGGTTTCTCAGGTGTCCACTTGCGGGCCCTCACCAGCGATTCCTTGGCGAAATCGACATGATAGTGCACAGCGGCATCGACTGCGCCAAGTAGAAGCGCTACGGCGGGATCTTGTGAACACAGAATGGAAGCAACAATGGTGCCGATACCGTGCAAGCCGGCATGTGCCAGACCGCCTGGCTTTCCGTAATAACCCTTGTCCCGCAACATCCACCGCAGCTGCAGCGGGCCATCAAAGACAGAATGTTTCAGCTGCAACAAAAGAAGAATACCAAGCACGGACATCAGCGATGATGCAGGCATGCCGTTCAGGCCGTGGCCCGCTCCCCGATTGGCGGCGTGAACTGAAGGCCCATATCCCACGGCAGATAGATCCAGGTATCCTGGCTCACTTCAGTCACGAACGTATCGACCAGTGGGCGGCCTGCAGGCTTGGCGTAGACGGTTGCAAAGTGAGCCTTGGGAAGCATTTCCCGGACCACCCTGGCAGTTGCGCCCGTATCGACGAGATCATCGACGATCAGCACGCCTTCGCCGCCCGCAGGGCCTGCAACATCGGATGAAATCTTCTTGAGGACCTGAATGTCGCCCTGCTTGTCATACTCGTAAGAGGCGACGCAGACTGTCTCTATCACCCGGATGCCAAGTTCGCGTGCGACCACGGCGGCTGGCACGAGTCCGCCGCGCGTCACGGCCACGACGGCCTTGAAGGGGCCGGCTCCACTGAGCCTCCAGGCCAACGCCCTCGCATCGCGGTGAAACTGGTCCCACGAAACCGGAAAACTCTTCTGCCACTTTTCGTCCACGCCATCCTCCACAGGTCTTTATTTGCAGTTATGCCCTTGCAGGGCGTTTCACGCAATCCGCCATTAACCATCAACATTGTATTCATGTTTAGCCGCGACAGTCGGCGTTCGGACTGGTTCTGGAGGATGGATATGGCCGTTGCGGCGGGTATTGTTGCCGAGATGACGAAGGCATTCGAGATCGCGAATGTCGAAATGTTCGCCATCAGCCTGCCAGAGGCCAAGGTCATTGCGGCGACCAGTGCTGTCATGCGCAAGTGGAACTGTACCCGCGAAGAACTGGTCGGCAAGCAGCTCGTCAAGTTTGGCACCGGTCCGCTGTCGGCACGCCAGACCACGGAAGAGTCGCCCTACGGTCCGCAGCAGAAGGTCGAAGTCACTTACGTGCCACCTCTTGGCACCACCCGTTCCATTCGCTTTACGCCGCAGAATTGCAACGATGGCGGCCAGAACGTGATGATGCTGATTGGCCAGCATGCAAGCCTGGAGGAGGCCGAAGATGCCATCCAGAACGAACGGCGCCTCAGCCTGGCGTTGCGATCCGGCGGATATGCGGCGTGGGACCATGACTACCGCAGCAATGAAACCTACAATTCCCCGGAACTTTACGATCTGCTCGGTTTTGAACGCGGCAGCAAGGACCTGAATTTCAATACCTTCAACGATCTCGTCCATCCCGACGATCGCGACAAGACGCTGGACGACCAGATCAACACCAGTCCGTTCGGCTCCGACATGTTTCAGACGCGCTACCGGGTCCGGAACTCGGCCGGCAATTTCGTCTGGCTGGAATCGATCGCGGGCGTCATCCGCAGTCCCGTCGACGGCAAGCCGGTCAAATGCGTTGGGCTGTCGCGCAATATCAGTGAGCAGATGGCGGCACTGGAGAAGATGCAGGCCTCGGAACGCATCCTCAAGAGATCCCAGCGTGCTGCGCGCCTCGGCAGCTTCACGGTGAACGTCGAGTCGGGCCACTCCAGGCTTTCGACCGAAATGATCGCACTGATCGGCATGCAGGATGCCATCGTCCAGCCGAACCTGTCGGTGTTCGAAAAAATGATCGAACCCGCCGACCGCGAGAAGTTCAAGGAGGCGGTTGAGCTGGCCAAGCTTGGACAGAACAGTCCGGCCTTCGAAATCGGTTACAAGACGCTTGTCGAAGGCGAGCTCAATTACTTTGAAGTGAAGATCGAGGCCGATCGCAACAGCCATTTCCACGTCGACCAGATTTTCGGAACATGCCAATGCATCACCGAACGCAAGCTGCTCGAGCGCAAGTTCATGCAGGCCCAGAAGATGGAGGCGGTCGGACAACTGACCGGCGGCGTGGCTCACGACTTCAACAATCTGCTGATGGTCGTGCTTGGCAACCTGCAGCTTGTCGAACAGCTGGTGAAAAACGACGAGCGCGTGCAGAAGCGCATCAGTGCTGCCTATGAAGCCGCAGAGAGAGGTTCCGAACTGACCAAGCGCATGCTGGCATTCTCGCGCCAGCAGACCCTGCAGAACCGGGATGTTGAGGTCAACAGCCTGCTGCAGAAGATGCATGGCATCCTCGGCCATGCCGTGGGCGCCACCGTCAACCTGTCAATCCTGCCGCAGGATGGCCTCTGGCCGATCCGCGCTGATGCAACGATGCTGGAAACGGCGATCCTCAATCTCTGCATCAACGCGCGCGATGCAATGAAGCCCAAGGGCGGAGAACTGACGATCGAAACCTTCAACCGTACGCTGGACGCCGAAACGGCAGCCGACATGGAAGACGTTCCGCCGGGCGATTATGTGGAAATCGCCGTGACTGACACGGGGTGCGGCATCCCCGCGGACAATATCGAAAAGGTCTTCCAGCCCTTCTTCACGACCAAGGGCCCGGAGGCTGGATCCGGCCTCGGACTGTCGATGATCTATGGTTTCGTGAAGCAATCGGGCGGTCACATCAAGATCTATTCCGAGGTGGGACATGGGACCACCATGCGCATTTATCTGCCCCGCCTGAAGACTGCCGCGGCCGAGGTAACACCACCATCCGTGGAACCGGCAGTCAAGGCGGTATCGAGCACGCCGGTGTTGTCCAGCCCCGCAGCGGCGGCGCCGCCACCCGCGCCTGCGGTGCGCAAGCAGGTAGTTCTGGTGGTCGAGGACAATCCGTCGGTTCGCGACGTTGCGGCGGCCATGATCGAGGATATGGGCTACGACGTCATTATTGCCTCGAGTGGTGTCGAAGGCCTGCAAGCGATCGAGGACCGCCCCGAGATCAATCTCGTTCTCTCGGACGTGATCATGGCTGGCGGCATGAACGGGCCGGAAATGGCGCAACGGGCGCTGTCGGTACGCCCGGAACTCAAGGTTCTCTTCATGTCGGGTTACGCACCTGGTTCGCTTCGCCAGATGCAGCAGGACCTTCCCAACGCGGTGGACCTCGTCAACAAGCCCTTTACGCGCAATGACCTCACCGAAAAAGTGAAGCGGGCGCTCGCCGCCTGAGTGCTCTGCCACCAATAGGCCTGCGCTGAGCACCGGCCCAAAAATCAAACGGCGCATCCTGCAGGGTGCGCCGCCTGATAAGCAAGAGATAGGTTTGCCTGTTTACTCGCAGGCCTTGCCCATTTCGGGGGTCAAATCGACCGTGCCGCCTGCGACCGTCACCTTTTCCATGTAGCAGAGCACGCCTTCGTCGGGGGCCGAGATGCGGAGATCATAGACGCCGTCTGCGAGCATTGCGACTTCGTGGCTCATGCCGGGCTCAAGTGCTCCTTCACCCAGTCCTTCCATGAGGTTCGCACCCCATGCCTTCTTGCCGGGCTCGGAGGCGAACAGCTCATCGATCGGCAATCCGCTGTTGTTCTTGACCATCGTTCCAGCGGCAAAGGCCTGCGTGGCAGCAATAGCGACAAGCGGGAGAGCAAGAAGAAAACGCTTCATTTTTAAGCTTCCTTGGCAACACGTGACGGCGTCATCGCGGTGCTCCAGAGTGGAGCGACGGGCTTTGACTAGGACGGCTTTGCTGACACGGCGCTGACAAATTCGGTGTTGGACATTAAACCTTGGTAAGCTGCGCCAGAGCTAAGCTACGTCGGGAGAGATGCCAACCAGCTGGTCTGAGGGATATGCTGTTGCCGCAGAAGCTAAGTTGGATAGCGAAGCCGCAACCAGGCCGATCCGCCATCCGCTCCTCCATCTCCATCCGCCGGTGCTATTCGCCTTTGAAAACCGGCTTGCGTTTGGCTGCGAATGCAGCCCGGCCTTCGGCATAGTCCGCGCTGTCAAAACAGGCCGCCGCAATTTCCGCAACGCGTTCTTCATCCGCGTGTCCGGTTTGCTGCGAGATGAGGTTGATCGCCTGCTTGCAGTGAATGATGGTGAGAGGAGCACCAGCGGAAATCTCGGCGCACAGCGCACGCGTGTCCGGTTCGATGTCGGCAAAATGATGATTGATCAGGCCAATCCGCAGCGCGTCCTGCGCCTTCAGGCGGCGGGCTGTGAACAGGAGGTCCTTGGCGTTCGAGGCCCCGACGGCTGCGACGAGATCGCGCAAGCCATCGAGCGGATAGGCAAGACCCAGTCTTGCCGGAGGGAGCGCAAAGACGGCGCTGCCATCGGCAACGCGCAGATCGCAAGCCAGCGCAATGGCGAGGCCGCCGCCGATGCAATAGCCCTGGATCATGGCGACCACCGGCCGCGACGCCAGGCGGATCGATGCCAGGGCCGCGGCGTGGAGGCGCTCATAATCCTCACCGCTGCTGGCGCTGGACCTGCTCTCGCTGAATTCCGATATGTCGGCGCCGGCCGCAAAGGCATCGGACCCCGCGCCGCGAATGACAATGGTGCGAATATCGGCACTGTTTTCCAGCGCCGCGATGCTTGGGGGGATCGCCGCCCACATTTCGGCACTCAGCGCATTGCGCCGTGCCGGCCGGTTGAGGACGAGCCAACCGATTGATCCGTCACGAGAAGCCTGAATGTGCTGGGAGGATGTCGAGAGCTGTTGCATGAAAGATCTTCTAGCTTCTCCCGCAGCGCTTCACAATTGCGTGGCGGGATACCCATATGGCTGGTGTTGGGTTATGATGCCACACACGAAAGGTCCCTGATCCGGCCTGCGGTCGCCCTTTTCCATGGCTCGGACCACGGGACAGGGCAGAATGGAGAGTAAAATGCGGCAAGCGGCCAAGACACAGAGCCTCGAACGGGTTGACCCTGTCTGGGGGCGCATTCGCGAGGAGGCCGAGCAGATTGCGCGGCAGGAACCCGCCATGGGTGGCTTCATTTTCTCGCTGGTGTTGAATCATGACAGTTTCGAGGAAGCGCTGACGCACCGGCTGGCGCAGCGGCTGGGCAACGCCGATATCGGTCCAGACCTCATCGTGCATGCGTTCAACGACGCCATCGACGTTGAGCCTGAGATCGGGCATGCGGCGCGTGCCGACATCATTGCCACCTATGACCGTGATCCGGCCTGCCACCGATACATCGATCCGCTTTTGTATTTCAAAGGCTACCAGTCGATTCAAACGCACCGCATGGCGCACCGCTTGTGGCACCTCGGCCGGAAGGACTTCGCCTATTACCTGCAGAGCCGCTCGTCGATCCTGGCGTCGATGGATATTCATCCGGCAGCACGGATCGGCAAGGGTATCATGGTCGATCACGGCCATGACATCGTCATCGGCGAGACCTGCGTGATCGAAGACAATGTGTCGATCATGCAAGGTGTGACGCTGGGCGGAACCGGCAAGGAAGCGGGCGACCGGCATCCGAAGATCCGCCACGGCGTGCTGGTGGGCGCAGGAGCCAAGATTCTCGGCAACATCGAAATCGGCCATTGCTCCCGTGTCGCCGCCTGCTCGGTAGTGTTGCATGACGTGCCGGCCAATACGACGGTGGCGGGAGTGCCAGCCAAGGTGGTCGGCTATGCCGGTTGCACCGAGCCGTCGCGTGCCATGGATCACAATGTGGAACCTGTCGCGGGCGTTGAAGATTAGGCGCGCACGGGCCACATAGGGCGGGCGACAAGAGGAGAACGACGATATGGCAAAAACCGAAACCGCGATTCTGGCGGGTGGCTGCTTCTGGGGCATGCAGGATCTGATCCGCAAGCTGCCGGGCGTTGTCGCGACTCGGGTTGGCTATACGGGAGGCGAGGTTCCGCAGGCGACATATCGCAACCACGGCAACCATGCCGAGGCGATCGAGATCGAGTTCGATCCCAGCCGCATCGGCTATCGCGACCTGCTGGCGTTCTTCTTCCAGATTCATGATCCATCGACGCGCAACCGGCAGGGCAATGATGTGGGCGCCAGCTACCGCTCGGCGATCTTCTATCGCAATGACCAGCAGAAGCAGGTCGCGCTGGAGACAATCGCGGACGTCGACGCGTCAGGCCTGTGGCCGGGCAAGGTGGTCACAGAGGTCGTTCCGGCCGGCGATTTCTGGCTGGCCGAGCCCGAGCATCAGGACTATCTCGAGCGGTACCCCAATGGCTATACCTGCCATTTCCCACGCCCGAACTGGACGCTGCCACGCCGAAAGCCCGCAGCGGCAGCGGAATAGAGACGTGTTGCTGGATACTGAGCTGAAGGTTGAAACACCTTGGCAGTTGCGGGCCTCATGGAATGCGGCTAGACCCGCCGCCAATCCCCAAAACCGGAGTTGCGGCACGTGAAGCCCGATGAAATTGCCAAGCTGACGAAGTTCCTGCGCGCCAAGTTCGAAATGCCCGCCATCAGTGTGCGCAAGCGCCCGCAGAAGAACGATTCAGCCGAAGTCTATATTGGCGAAGAGTTCGTCGGCGTGATCTTCCGCGACGATGAAGATGGCGAACTGTCGTATAATTTTTCGATGGCAATCCTCGACTTCGATCTCGAAGAGCAGGATTAGGCCGAATTGCCTCTCCCCTCCGGGAGAGGCTTTCATCAGCCGATATCATTCGATCGACTTCAGCGGACCGGCAAGGTTCGGGAAAGTGGCGGTGTTCAGAACCTGAACGCCGGCATTGTGTTCGCCATTGAAGGGCGTCACGGTTCCGGGGCAGCCGGCCTTGACGGCATCGGCCGGTGAATTGAACCACACGCCGAGATGATACATGTGGATGGGCGCGGTGGCGGGATTCGTGCCGGCGTCGCCCGCATGCACCGACGGTGCTGCCGTGGCGCCCGGCGCGACGTTGAAGGTTTCGACGTTGAAGCGGCCGACGAAATCCCCCACACCCAGGCCGTTTGCATCGGTCTTGATGTCTCCCTGATACCACGAGATGCCAAAGGGCGCCTTGGGTGCCTGCAGGATGAAGAAATCAAAGCTGGTGTTGGCGGGAAGGCCAGCGATTTCCACATGCATGTTTTCCGCCGGGCCATGCGGGGCCACGGTCACGCGTCCGGTGGCGCCGGTCTGGCAGGTGATGGAGGACGGCACCATCTTGAAGATCCTGTTGGCTGCGGCGGAAGCTGGGGCCGCGAAAGTGGCGGCGGTGATCGCAAGGGCGAAGAGGGCGGCGGTCTTCATGTTGATGTCCTGTGTGTTGAACCGTGGTGGCACAACCGAAACTAGAGTCTCCCCGCGATCGATACAGTTCCCCATGTAACATTAACCAAGCCTTAACCATGAAGTGGTGCCAGGGCCCCGAACTTGCTTCGTTACTCCGGTGTAAACGGGTTGTCCCGATCTGGAGCAGCGGGGAGGCAATGGAACTCTATCATTTCGTATGGATGCTGGCGGCGGTGACCGGCCTGACGGCGGCAGGCCTGGCAGGCAATGGTTGGGCGCTGGTGACCGGCCGGAAGCCGTCGATCTGGATGCTGGCTGAATACAGCGTCTCCATGCCGCTGAAGGTCCTTGCGTTGATCACCTACGCTCCACTGGCGGTGGTCAAGAGCGGCCTGTCCTATATCGACAGCAATCCGGTGTTTGCCGTCATGGTCACGTTGACGGGATTGTTCTGGAGCTTCATGCAGGGCGTGTTTATCCTGACGACGTTCTTTGGTTACACCTGACGAGGATTCCCATGCCCTGTTACGCGCTTGATGGCTTCTCCCCCGAATTGCCGGAGGAGGGCACCTATTGGCTGGCGCCTGATGCCGTGCTGATCGGCAAGGTGAAACTCCAGCCGAATGCAAGCGTGTGGTTCGGCGCAGTGTTGCGCGGGGACAATGAACTGATCACGGTGGGAGAGAATTCCAACGTTCAGGACGGCGCGGTGCTGCACACCGACCCGGGAATTCTCCTGACGATCGGCAAGAATTGTACAATCGGCCACAAGGCCATTCTGCATGGCTGCACGATCGGCGACAATTCCTTGATCGGCATGGGTGCAACGCTCCTCAACCGCGCGCAGATCGGCAAGAATTGCCTCATCGGCGCCAATGCGCTGGTGACAGAGGGCAAGGTGATCCCCGACAATTCGCTGGTGATGGGGGCACCTGCCAAGGTGGTGAGGGTTCTCGACGACGGGGCCGCTGCCGATCTGGCCAAATCCGCCGCGGGCTATGTCCGCAACTGGCAACGCTATGCCAGGGGCCTCAAACCGGTTCCGTGAGGCCTTGCCGTGACCGGCAAACTGCTCAGCGGGACGTCCGGCCGATGATTCCGTCCGTATCGTCGAGCAAGGTCGCCATGGCCTTGCGGGCGGCTTCGGGATTCTGCGCAGCGATGGCTTTGACGACCTCGGCATGCATGGGGATGACCTGACCCGGCTTGGTATTGTGCTGGGTCGTGAAGGCAAACATGTTGGCCAGCGCCTGTTCGATGACAATGCCCAACGGCGCCAGAAGCTCATTGTTGGCGCAGGCCAGCAACGACAGATGAAAGCGCACGTCGGGGGCAACCATGGCTTCGGCGGTGTGCGCGTTGCGCATGCCCTCAAGGGCATCCTCAAGCTGGGCCAGCTGTTGCGGGGTGCGGCGCGTGGCGGCGAGGACGGCGGCTCCCGGCTCCAGAATGCGGCGCACTTCCTGGAGGGAAATCAGGAAGTCGGTCTTGTTCATCGCCGCGCAATTCCAGGCCATCACATCGCGGTCGAGCAGATTCCAGCGCTCGCGCGGTTCGACCCGGCTGCCGACTTTGGGCCGCGACACCAAAAGCCCCTTGCCATTGAGGGTGCGGATCGCCTCCCGAACCGCCGTCCGGCTGGCCGAAAACATCCGGCCCCATTCCGCTTCGTTGGGCAGCAGTTCTCCCGGCGGATAAGTCCCGTCGAGGATGCGCATGCCGATGCCGGCAGCGAGTTCCGCATGGACGCGGCTGCCGAGTGGACGCCGGGCCTTCGGCTTGCGCCGCGGCGCTGAAGATTGCGCCTTGCCCGATATGGCAATCTTATTTGTCATACAAAATCCCGTTGCCTCTGAAATGGTGTTATTCTAATGATCGGCCATTGGCAACGAGCAGCAACCAATCAACCGTGCCCGGGCCAATTGTAAATCAGGGAGAACACACGTGATCAATCGCAGAACTTTTGTCGGAACCGCTGCCGGCCTCGCCGCGGCGCTTGCCGTTGGCATCGTCCCCGCCATGGCGGAAGGCAAGGGCCTCGTCGGCATCTCGATGCCCACCAAGTCGTCCACCCGCTGGATCTCGGACGGCGAGTCGATGGTGAAGGAGTTTACCGCGCTCGGCTATGAGACCGACCTTCAGTACGGCGAGGATGACATCCCGAACCAGCTCGCCCAGATCGAGAACATGGTGACCAAGGGCGCCAAGGTTCTGATCATCGCCGCCATCGACGGCTCGACGCTGTCCGACATCCTGAAGAAGGCTCATGAAGCAGGCGCCAAGGTGTTCGCCTATGACCGCCTGATCACCAAGACGGGCGACGTCGACTACTACACCACCTTCGACAATTTCGGCGTGGGCGTGCTGCAGGGCACCTCGCTGGTCAACGGCCTGAAGGAACGCTTTGCCGGCGTGAAGCCGTGGAACGTCGAACTGTTCGGCGGCTCGCCGGACGACACCAACGCCTTCTATTTCTATGACGGCGCGATGAGCGTCCTGAAGCCGCTGATCGACTCGGGCGACATCGCAATCGTCTCGGGCCAGATGGGCATGGACAAGGTCGGCACGTTGCGCTGGGATGGTGCTGTTGCCCAGGCCCGCATGGACAACCTGCTGTCGGCCAACTACACCGACAAGAAGGTGCACGGCGTTCTGGCTCCTTACGATGGCCTCTCGCGCGGCATCATCTCGTCGCTGAAGGGTGTCGGTTACGCACCCGGACCCGAGATGCCGATCGTCACCGGCCAGGACGCAGAAGTTCCGTCGGTCAAGGCGATGATGGCCGGCGAACAATATTCGACGGTGTTCAAGGACACGCGCGAACTCGCCAAGGTGACCGCCAAGATGGTCGATGCCGTGATGCAGGGCAAGGAGCCCGAGATCAACGACACCAAGACCTACAACAATGAAGTGAAGGTCGTTCCGTCCTACCTGTTGACGCCGTATTCGGTCGGCAAGGACGACATCACCAAGATGCTGGTCGACTCCGGCTACATCAAGGCTGAAGACCTGCAGTAAGCGACGAAATGGGGCGGGCCTTGCAAGTTCACTTGCGGGGCCCGCTTATTTTTGCCTAAATCAAAATCAACGCGACGCCCGGATACAACCGGACGCCAAGAGGTCCTGTATCATCGAGGGGAGCGATGCAGCCCATTCTGGAGATGCGTGGTATTACCAAGACGTTTCCGGGCGTGAAAGCGCTGACGGATGTCAATCTCTCGGTCATGCCTGCCGAAATTCATGCGGTCGTCGGCGAAAACGGCGCTGGCAAATCAACGCTCATGAAGGTGCTGTCGGGAGTCTATCCGCACGGAACCTATGACGGGCAGATCTTCTTTGAAGGTGTGGAGCGCAAGTTCGCGACGATCAAGGACAGCGAAGACACCGGCGTCATCATCATTCACCAGGAACTTGCACTGGTGCCGCTGCTGTCGATCGCCGAGAACATTTTTCTGGGACACGAGACCGCGACGCGCGGCGTCATCGACTGGTTCGAGGCGTTCAAGCGCACGCAAGGATTGTTGAAAAAGGTGGGCCTCAAGGAACACCCCAACACACTCATCACCAACATCGGGACTGGCAAGCAACAGCTGGTCGAAATCGCCAAAGCGTTGAACAAGAGTGTCAAGCTGCTGATCCTTGACGAGCCGACGTCCAGCCTGAACGAGACCGACTCGAATGCGCTGCTGACGCTGCTGCAGGAGTTCAAGTCGCAGGGCATCTCTTCGGTGCTCATCACCCACAAGTTGAATGAAGTGATGAAGGTCGCCGACCGCATCACCGTGATCCGCGACGGCCGGACGGTTGATACGCTGGATGTCACGACCGGCGAAGTGAACGAGGACCGCATCATCAAGGCGATGGTGGGCCGTGAGTTGACCGACCGCTATCCTCCGCGCCACGCCAAGGTTCTCGACACGATCTTCGAGGTGAAGAACTGGAACGTCTTTCACCCGCTGCATGCCGAGCGGCAGATGATCAAGAATGTCAGTTTCGAGGTCAAGAAGGGTGAAGTCGTCGGCATTGCAGGACTGATGGGGGCCGGCCGCACCGAATTGGCGATGTCGATCTTCGGTGGCGCCTACGGCCAGAAGATCACCGGCGAGGTGAGGCTGCACGGAAAGGCCATCGACGTCTCGACGATCCCAAAGGCGATGGATGCAGGCCTGGCTTATGCGACGGAGGACCGCAAGACCTTTGGCCTCGTTCTCATCGACCACATCAAGCACAATGTCACTTTGGCCAATCTCGAAAGCGTGTCGGCGCGCGGCGTGATCGATGACCTGCATGAACTGACCGTCGCCAACAAGTATCGCAAGGATCTCGCCATCCGCTGTTCCGGCGTGTTCCAGACCACTGTCAACCTCTCGGGCGGCAACCAGCAGAAGGTGGTGCTGTCGAAGTGGCTGTTCTCGGGACCTGAGGTGCTGATCCTCGACGAGCCGACACGTGGCATCGACGTTGGCGCCAAGTATGAAATCTACGGCATCATCAACAAGCTGGCGGAGGAGGGGAAAGCGGTGATCGTCATCTCGTCCGAAATGCCGGAGCTGCTCGGCATATCCGACCGCATCTATGTGATGAACGACGGCCGCTTCGTGGCCGAAATGCCGTCAAAAGAGGCCACGCAGGAAAAGATCATGCGGGCCATCATGAAATCGTGGGAAAGCTGACATGAGTGACGTGACAACCGCCCAGGACCGGCCAGACATGGTGCGCTTCATCAAGGCCAATATCCGCGACTACGCGTTGCTGCTGTCGCTGCTGGCGATCATGATCTTCTTCCAGTTCACCACCGGAGGTACGCTGTTCAAGCCGGTCAACATGACCAACCTCATCCTGCAGAACAGCTACATCGTCATCATGGCGCTGGGCATGCTGCTGATCATCGTGGCCGGCCACATCGACCTGTCGGTGGGCTCGGTGTCGGGCTTCGTGGGGGCGGTTGCCGCCGTCATGATGGTCAACTGGAAACTCGATCCGCTGACGACGTCCGTAGCCTGCCTGGCGCTCGGTGCCGTGATTGGCGGTGCCCAAGGCTATTTCGTGGCCTACTACAAGATACCGGCGTTCATCGTGACGCTGGCCGGCATGCTGGTATTCAAGGGGCTGGCGCTGACCGTTCTGGGCGGCGCGTCGGTCGGGCCGTTCCCGCCGTCATTCCAGTTGCTGAGCTCGGGCTTCATCCCCGATGTGTTCGGCATTTCCGGTTTCAACCTGCTGGCTCTGGTCATCGGCGCGATCGTCACTGGCGTCATCGTGTTCTTCAACTTCAAGGAACGCCGCAACCAGCAGGAACACGGACTGGCGGAAGAGCCTGACGTGATCTTCTATGGCCGCAACCTCCTGGTCGCCGTGGCCTTCCTCGGTTTTGCCATCCTCATGGCCAGCTACAAGGGCCTGCCCAACGTGCTGGTGGTGATGTTCGCGCTCATCGCGCTGTTCGTCTTCATCACCACGCGGACGACCTTTGGCCGCCGGGTCTATGCCATGGGCGGCAACGAGAAGGCCGCCAAGCTCTCCGGTATCGATACCGAACGCATGACCTTCATGATCTTCGTGATCATGGGAGCGCTTGCCGCGCTGGCAGGCCTGATTTTC
Organism: Pseudomonadota bacterium; assembly: GCA_963205315.1. Classification (GTDB taxonomy): domain Bacteria; phylum Pseudomonadota; class Alphaproteobacteria; order Rhizobiales; family Aestuariivirgaceae; genus Aestuariivirga. Next base: position 25,066 of record CAUJIO010000052.1, read on the forward strand.
GCCGCCCGCCTCAACGTGGCAACGCCGAAAGCCGGCCTCGGCTTCGAACTCGAAGTGATCGCCGCCTGTTTCATCGGCGGTGCTGCGGTGACCGGCGGCGTCGGCAAGATCATCGGTGCCGTCATCGGCGCTTTCATCATCGGCGTGATGAACAACGGCATGTCGATCCTGGGCGTCGGCATTGACTGGCAGCAGGTCATCAAGGGCGCGGTGCTGATGCTCGCGGTCTTCCTCGATGTCTATTACAAGAACAAGGGGTAACAGGCTGGTCGCTCGGTCATGCCGAGTCGTTGCTTTTTCTTGCCCCGATTCACAGGCAAGATGCCGGTCTTTGCCAAGCGAAGAAAGGACAACGACCATGATCACCCGCCGCCACTTGCTTGCCGGGATTGCCGCCAGCGCAGTCATGCCGGTCTTTCCCGTCGCGGCAGGTGCCACGGCCCTGCCAGAGGTCACGGCGTTCCGCCAGCCCGGCTGCGGCTGCTGCGAAGTCTGGGTCGAACGGATGAAGGCGGCTGGGTTCTCCGCCACCATGGCGGATGACGAGGCACTCGGCGACCGCCGCGCCAAGCTCGGAGTGCCCGCCGATCTGGGCGGCTGCCACCTGGCGCTGGTCGACGGCTATGTGATCGAGGGCCATGTGCCGCCTGCCGACATCATCAGGCTTCTGGAGGCAAAGCTCGACGCGCTGGGTCTGTCGGTACCCGGCATGCCGGCCGGATCGCCGGGCATGGAAACCGGCGGGACCGGCGAGCCCTACGAGGTGGTCTTGATGGGCCGGGACGGCAGCCGCTCGGTTTACGCGCGGTATTGAGCCTCAACCCAGCGGGTTATCACCGAAACGCTTCCAGAGCTTCGGGTAGCGTTTCGCTAGGTATGCCTCGGTTTCCTTGACCGGCGTGCCGGCGGGGCGTGAGAGGCTGGGCCGGGGAAAAGTGCTGGCCGGATCGTCCACCGGGTCGAGTCCGGTTTTCTTCGTCCAGATGTCCATCGCCACGTAGCCGAAGTCCTCGAATTCGCACGGCTCCCCGGCATCATCCGGGATCAGGGTTGCGAGATCATCGGGCCTGGCCAGGGCGCGTTCGAATGTGGCTTGGCCCTGGGCAATGAGCCAGCGCTGGAAATACTCGAAACTATCATCGCTTTCGCCACCATGGATGACGATGGCCGCGCCCCGGAGATCCCAGGTGTTGGACCGCCTCATCTGTTGCTGGAAGGCACGCTCGAAGGCCTCGATGTCCTGCGGTTCAAGCAGATCCAGGGCCTCATACAGGGCGTCGATCTTGCCGTCCTGATCCACTTGGCCGCGAAGCGAGGTTTCAATCAGGAGCCAGAACTTATCATCGGGCATGGTGTGCATGACGATCCGGTTGCCGGATGAAAAGGGCGCCGTCAAGCCTGACCCAAAAATGGGTGGAGCCGGCACAGGGTGGGGCTGTGCCGGCTCCTAAAGCCCGGTCTGGTGGGGGATGGGGAGGGGACGCCGACCGGGCCTAACTCTCCTCGACTTTTCGCGCTCCGAGATTACTTCTCGGTGCCCCCGGCGACGATGCCAGAGGCGATGGTCTTGCTCTTCGCCAGCGACACCCAGGCGCGCGGGTCGCGCGGGGACTGGCGCTTCAGATAGGTGTAGTCCACATCCGCCCAGCGGCGGATTTCGTTGCGGCGGTTGTCGAGGATGAAGTCGCCTTCGTCCGTCGTGACCGTCAGGACGGCATGGCCTTCGTTCTTTTCATCCAGCACGACCGTGATGAGCAGGGCGGCAGACGAAAAACCCAAGCCTTCGAGGTAGCGCTTCTTCAACAACAGATAGTCTTCGCAGTCTCCGGCATCGGTCGGGATCGCCCAGTATTCGGGCTCGCCGTAGAGGTCCTGGTCCGACACCGGCGCGATCTTGCCGTTCACGTAGGTGTTGACCTGGTAGATCAGGTTCCAGCGTTCCGGCGACATGGCCAGCTTCTGGGCCCGGCCGCCGGTGGCCTTGCATTCTTCCGGGTTGCGGGCGCAGAAATTGACGAAACCCACAGGCGGAAGCGCCTTGCCGTATATCGTTGCGTAACTGCTCTTCGGCTCCTTGCGCGGGACTTCCTTGGAGTTGCCGGTGGCCCCCGCCACTGACGTTCCCAGAAGAAGTCCCAGAAGTGCCGCCCCCACAGCGGTCTTGATCTTCATTGTGACGCCCCATCGGTTTTCTTATTATCGCCACAATAGCTAAGACGCTTTGAGACGGGGTTCAGAAAGGTCTGCAAATGCTGGTGAATCCGGTAACCTGGCGTTCACCATGGAGGTTTACGGAAACACCACGCGGGAGGGGTTGATTAATCGCGGAACGCCTGTTAGACAGCCCGCCACCAATCGTTTGGCGCGCGGTCATGGCGGAATTGGTAGACGCACTGCCTTGAGGTGGCAGCGAGTAAAATCGTGGAGGTTCGAGTCCTCTTGACCGCACCAAGTCGTTTATTTCATTAATTTCATATACTTACGTTACTGCTCGACCTGAACTGTGTGGTCAATCAGGGGATGGATTGTGCAGCCATTGCACCGGCGCTGCCCATTTTAAGCCATTATTGACTCTGTCAGGAAATTGGTGTGATCTCGCGTGTGTGGTTGGGCCGCCACAATGAGAACGGGTAGGCCGCCAGATGCGGGGCGGAAAAGTGGGTCTATTCATTTGGAGCGCAAGGCTATGAGAAAATTGTTATGCGCGGCCGCCATGATGGCGCTTGCCGCTACGTCATCCAATGCCGCGACGCTGACCGGGGATAATGTCACCGTCAGCTACAATGGCGGCGAATATGTCGGCAGTGGCGTCGTCGGGGCGGGCAATGACGTTCAGATCGGTGGCGGTTTCCACGACCTCGATGCCGGAGTAAATGGCGACGTGTACCAATTGTCCTGGGACGCCGGCTTCTGCGGTCTGGTTTATTGTGACGGCAGGCCTGCGACGATCACCTTGTCGAATTTAAATTTCTCGGGTGGAGCGGTCCTCGCGGGCTTCACGTTGCTGACCTCGATCTTCGCCAATACGTCCATCTCGATTGGCGCCAACTCGGTCACTATCACCTTCACGGAAGGCGGTGGTGGTCCGGGAGTCGTGCTTTCCGGTCAGTTCGTTACCCGCCCCAACGAAGTGCCGCTGCCTGCAGCCCTGCCGCTGCTGGCTGCCGGTCTTGGCGCACTTGGCGTAGTCGGCTGGCGGCGCAAAAAAGCGTAACGGGTTATCAGCAATCTGGGAAACAGGACAGGGCGCGGCAATGCCGCGCCCTGTCCTCGTAACTGAATTACGACTCAACAGCCAAGCGATGCGCCCGATAGAGTTCATCGGCCCGCCATTTCGCCTGTCCCAGTTCTGGCTTCGTTGCCGATGCGGGCGATTGGGCTGCCCGGACCGGGTTGCGGCACGTGGCGCAGGAACCGGGCCGCTCAAGTGCCAGCCTGAGGCGCGGACTGCCGGACAGGAGCAATTCCGGCAAATTGGTCCGGCATTGACACAAGCACCATGTCATGATCACCTTCAGCGCGCGATCGGGCCGTCGCGAGAGATGTGGTGTCAGGTTCCGCAAGGAACCGCGTGTTGGGAACAAGAAATCATGTCCAGGTTTACGCGATTGGCCACCGGGGTGGCCGTGCTTACCCTGTCTTTCGTGGCGCAAACTGCGACGGCCAGTGCAGCAACTTTCGGTATCGCATTCGCGCAGGATGGCGTTGGGGATGCCGGTGCTGACTGGTTTGGCAGTTTCGAGGCACCAAGCAATGGCGGTGCTGTCACGTCGTTCTTCGTGACGATCAAGGGGATCACGTACAACATCATTCCGACAGCAGGATTTTTCGAGCCTTACCGTCCCGTCTATGATGCGGTGAGCAATGGCCTCACGTCCGCCTCCGGCGCGGCAACCGTCTCCACCGATATAACGTTCCCCGATGTGATGGTCGGAACCGGGTTTCTGAACATGCAGAATGGACCAGGCCGCCAGTGGCTCACGAGCGAGAGCGGTGAAACCGGCTTCTTCCGCGTTGGCTCAGGAACCTATGCCATCACGCCTGTCCCCGTTCCGGCTGCGTTGCCGCTTCTTGCAACTGGGCTGGCCGGATTGGGTTTCGGTGCGTGGCGCAGGAGGCGGGCCGCTCAAGTGCCAGCCTGAGGCGCGGACTGCCTGGCGGCACTCCGAGACTTGAGCTTACGGACGGTGGCGCAACATCCCGTGGCCGTGTACACAGGTGCCGTTGCGGGCGTGGCGGAATGGTAGACGCAACGGACTTAAAATCCGTTGTCCTTGTGGCGTGCCGGTTCGAGTCCGGCCGCCCGCACCAGAAGTTCCGCGCAGACATGCGCGGATACCCTGAAATCGGCAACGTGCCGGATCAACGGCCTCAACAGAGTTACAGCCGTAATCAGCCTGGTTCGCTTGTATCCGGGTGCGTGGAATGACATTGTGCGGCGAAAGGTGATGCCGCGTGGCCCGAACTCATCAGCAAAAGCCGGCTTTGCTGGCGCCTCATCCGCATCATCCGGTGCGCGCACGGCTTGCTGAGACGGCGCCGTTGCTGGCCGAGATCGCCGGACGGACGCAAGACGAGGCGCTGGCGCAGCTTCAATCCTCGGGTGGCGGGCTGGACGCGGCAGAAGCTGCCAGCCGCCTGGCGCGCTATGGCCCGAACAGCGTGGCGCGGGGCCAGACTTTCTCGATCCTGCTGGACGTGTGGGACAAGGCCCGCAGCCCTCTCAACGGGCTTCTGATCGGTCTGGCGATCGTGTCGTGGTTCCTGGCGGATGCGCGGTCGGCCGTCGTCATCGCATCCATGGTGGCGCTCAGCATCGGCCTGGGGTTCGTTCAGGAACACCGCTCCACCGCCGCCGCCGCCAAGCTCGCCGCCATGGTGCGCGTTCACGCGGCCGTCAGACGCCCCGGCGACCCGGCGGCGGATGCCGAGGGCTTCATCTCGATTCCGGTCGACAGCGTTGTTCCGGGCGATGTCGTCAGGCTGTCTGCGGGCGACATGATTCCCGCCGACCTGCGGCTGCTGAGCGCCAATGACCTGTTCATCAACCAGTCGGCGCTGACGGGCGAATCCATGCCGGTCGCAAAAGATGCCGCAGCCGTGGCGGAGCCCGGGCGTGATCCCTTCACGCTGCCCAACATCTGTTTCATGGGGTCCAGCGTGTCGAGCGGCTATGCGACTGGCGTCATTATTCATACAGGTGCGGCCACCTTCTTCGGCAAGCTGGCGGACCAGATCGTCGCCGCCGACACCGAGACAGGTTTCGACCGCGGCATCCGCAGCTATTCCTGGCTGATGCTGCGCTTCATCCTGGTGATGACGGTGGTGGTCCTCCTGATCAATGGCATTGCCAAGGGCGACTGGCTTCAGGCGATGTTGTTCGCCGTTGCGGTGGCCGTGGGGCTGGCGCCCGAAATGCTGCCGATGATCGTCACCGTCAACCTGGCGCAGGGCGCGTTGGCCATGTCGCGCAAGCACACCATCGTCAAGCGGCTGAACGCCATCCAGAATTTCGGTGCCATGGACGTGCTGTGCACCGACAAGACCGGAACGCTGACGCAGGACCGCATCATCCTGAAGCTGCACCTCGATGCCAATGGCGACGAGAATGACGAGGTGCTGACCTATGCCTATCTGAACAGCCGCTTGCAGACGGGTCTCAAGAATCTTCTCGATATTGCGGTTCAGGAGCATGTGGAACTCGAGGACCATCTCTCCGTCGAGGCCGGTTACAGCAAGATCGACGAGATTCCGTTCGACTTCAACCGCCGCCGCCTGTCCGTCGTGGTGCAGACGCCGGCCAAGAGGCCAATGCTGATCTGCAAGGGCGCAGTGGAGGAAACCCTTTCAGTGTGCGTGAGTTGCCGCGTTGGCAAGGACATGCTGCCGCTCGATGACGCACACCGCGCGCGGATCGCCAAACTGACCGCCGACCTCAATGCCGACGGATTTCGCGTCATCGCCGTCGCGACGAAAACCTATGACGTGGCACAACCATCATATGCCGCGGTGGATGAAGCGGAACTCTGCCTGCAGGGGTTCATCGCGTTCCTCGATCCGCCGAAGGATACGGCCGCACCGGCACTTGCCGCACTGGCGGCGCGCGGCGTGCGCGTCAAGATCCTCACCGGCGACAATGACCTCGTGACGCAAAAGACCTGCCGGGACGTCGGGCTGACAATCACCGGCGTGGTGCTCGGCAGCGATGTCGAGGCGATGGATGATGCGGCACTCGCGGCGGCGGCCGAGACAGCCAATGTGTTTGCCAAGGTCAGTCCATCGCAGAAGGCGCGGATCATCGCGGCCCTGCAATCGAAAGATCATGTCGTCGGCTTTCTCGGTGACGGCATCAACGACGGGCCGGCGCTGAAGCGGGCGGACGTGGGGATCTCGGTCGATACCGCCGTTGATATCGCCAAGGAATCGGCGGACATCGTCCTGCTGGAAAAGAATCTTGCGATCCTGATCGACGGCGTTGTGGAAGGCCGCCGGGTGTTCGGCAACATCATCAAGTACATCAAGATGGGCGCCAGCTCGAGCTTCGGAAACATGTTCAGCGTTCTCGGCGCTTCGATCTTCCTGCCGTTTCTGCCGATGGCGCCGCTGCAGGTGCTGGCCAACAACCTGCTGTATGATTTTTCGCAGACGACCATTCCGACCGACACGGTCGACGTCGAGTATCTGGAACAGCCACGCCGCTGGGCGATCGGCAACATCATGCGGTTCATGCTGTGTGTCGGTCCAATCAGTTCGATCTTCGATTATGCGACCTATTTCACCATGCTCTACGTGTTCGATGGATGGACCAATGTCGCGCTGTTCCAGACCGGCTGGTTCGTTGAATCGATCCTGACACAGACGCTGATCATCCACATCATCCGCACGGCACGAAAGCCGTTCATCGAAAGCTGGGCCAGCCCGCCGCTGATCCTGTCAACGTTGCTGATTTGCGGCATCGCCATCGCCTTGCCCTATTCCCCGCTGGCTGGCCCGCTGCAACTCACCGCACTTCCAGCGCTTTACTGGCCGATCGTCGCGTCGTTCCTGGTGTGTTACGCGGTGCTCACGACCATCGTGAAATCGTGGTTCATCCGGCGCTGGGGCATGTGACAGAATGCAGGCGCCGCGTTCGTTCCCTAGTCCACGCCCTTCAGAAACTTTTGCCGCAACGTGAGATAAGTGATCAGCTCATCAGCAACGACGCGGATGCGTGCCGAGTCGCGCAGGGACTCGTGATAGACCAGGTATGCGGGCTGGAAATGAAATGGTTCCGGAAACACCCTCACAAGGTTCAATTGCTGGGATTCCTCCGAGGCGGGAAGGGCGACAATGCCGGTTCCGGCCAGCACGGCCCGCAATGCAACGCTGGTGGAATTGACCCGCGCGTACCGGCCCGGTTCTGATTTGAACTGCTCCATCCACGCAAAGCCCGTCAGGTGATGGCGGCTCGATGGATAGAGAATCAGGCGGTGATCGCGGAGCTCCTCCGGGGTTTTCGGCAACCCATACTGCGCGGCATATTCTCTCGATGCGTAGACGTGCCAGCCGAGTTCGAAGACCTTGCGCGCCACGAGATCGGGCTCGGTGGGTGCTGCAAAGCGAATGCCGATGTCGGCCTCGCCTGCGGCCAGATCGACCATCCGGTCCGTGTCATCGATGTCGACCTGCAGGTTTGGGTATTTCCTGTGAACGATGTCGCAGACGGGGCTGAGCACGTGGAAGAAAGAACCAACCGAGGTGATCTTGACCTTGCCTTCGATGGCTTGTTTGGCGGCCTTGATGCTGGCCGTTACTGAGCGGACCGAGGTTTCCATGGCCTCGGCGGTTCGAAGCGCCAGGACGCCCTCCGGCGTAAAGCGGAACTCCCGGCCCCCGCGTAACACGAGAACAGCGCCGACCGCGTCCTCAGCCGCTGCCAGCCTCCGGCTGACAGTCGAACTGTCCACTCCCAGAATGCGGGCGGCGGCGGCAACGGAGCCGCCTCGCGACAAGGCGAGGACCACCCTGAAGTCGCTCCATTCCAAGTCAGCCAAGGTCTCTCCAGTTCCGAGCCTTGGGCCACGCTATGGGTGAGACGGCATCTTTGCAAGTTACACTGCGCGGTCGTGACCGAATTTCTGCACGAGGCGCTTGCATGGGCGGGCATCGACGGAACGGACGCGTTGGATGATAGTTCGGCGATCGGTATGCGAACCGGGGAACGCGCCGATGCCGACCTAAGTTATAAAACCGGCAGTGGCAACGGTCAGGAGAGATACTCTCCTGAGTGGATGCGCCGAGCTGCCACAACAAGGATCACGCCCATGTTATCCGATACCAGCAGATTGCCTGTCACCAAGACCCGCGACATTCACAACCACCACATGGACTCGACGGCGTGGGACCGCTTCAACTTCCGTGACGATGACATCGTCATCGCCACATATGCCAAGTCCGGGACGACATGGATGCAGCAGATCGTGTCGCAGCTGATTTTCGACGGCGAGGAGGGGATAAACGTCTCCCAGCTCTCACCGTGGGTCGATCTGCGGATCATGCCGCCGGAAGCCTTTGCCGCCCTCGACCAGCAGACACACCGGCGCGTGGTCAAGACACATCTGCCGGCTGACGCCCTCGTGTTCTCGCCCAAGGCCAAATACATCTATGTCGGGCGCGATGGCCGCGACATGGTGTGGAGCCTGTTCAACCATTATTCGAAGGCCAATGAGCATTGGTACGGAGCGCTAAACAATACACCGGGCCGCGTCGGGCCGGCAATCGAGCGCCCGCCGGCCACGGCCGATGCGTTTTTCCGCCAATGGCTTGAGCGCGACGGCTATCCCTTCTGGTCGTACTGGGAAAATGTGCGGACGTGGTGGCAGCTGCGTGACCAGCCGAATGTGAAATTCATCCACTTCAACGATATGAAGCGCGATCTGCCCGGGTCAATCCGGGCCATTGGCGAGTTTCTCGACATCAGGCCCGGAGCCCAGTCGTTCCAGAAGATCGTCGAGCATTGCGGGTTCGACTACATGAAGGCCAATGCCGAAACGGTGACGCCGCTGGGTGGCGTGCTGTGGGAAGGTGGCGCACAGACCTTCATCAACAAGGGCACCAATGGACGCTGGAAGGATGTTCTCACACCCGCCGAAGTGAGGGCCTATGAGCAGCGCGCCCTCCGCGAACTCGGCGAGGACTGCGCGGCCTGGCTGGTGGATGGTGGACGTCTTGATTAGATGACAGCCGCAAATGCGCCGGCGGCCGAGTGGGCCATTGACCGGTTCAGGCCGCCGGCAATCCTCTGCCGCCGCTGGGCGGCCTTCCTCCGCGTGTCGCCCGGTCAAACTCAAGGCGCGGCCGCATTGGCGTTGTTGCCCCTGTCGAATTGACCTGGAATGCAGTAGACAGCCTCGAGTCTGCGGACGAGCGAGGGAGTTGCTGATGCATATGAGGGTTGCCGCAAGGACGGCGCGCGTCGTTTCGGCCGATGAGGCGGCGGGGCTGGTCCGTTCGGGCATGTGGCTCGATTACGGGACCTCGTTGTGCCAGCCGGACGTTTTTGATGCCGCACTGGCGGCGCGCAAGGCCGATCTCTCGAACGTCAAGATCCGGTCCTGCCTTTCGATGCGGCCACGCGCCGTGATCGAGAGCGATCCGCATGGCGATCACTTCCATTACTTCAGCCTGCATTTCACCGGCTATGACCGCAAGAAGCACGATGACGGGCGCTGCAACTACATTCCGGTCAACCTCGGCGAAATTCCCGATTATTACCGCCGCTTCATTGCGCCGGTCGACGTCGTCATCCTCAAGTGCTGCCGGATGGACGAGCGGGGTTATTTCAATTTCAGCGCCTCCAATCTTTGGCATCGCTCGGTGATCGAGCGGGCGCGGACGGTCATCGTCGAGGTCACGGACGGCAATCCCTATGTGCATGGTGAAGGCAATGGCGTGCATGTGTCGGAGGTCGATTACATCATCGAGGGCGACAACCGGCCGGCCGTGGAGCTGCCGAACCCGCCGCCCAGTGATGTTGACCGTGCGGTGGGAAAGCTGATCGCCAACGAGATCGAGGACGGCGCCTGCCTGCAGATCGGCATCGGCGGGATGCCGAATGCCGTGTGCTCGCAGCTGCTCGACAGCAGTGCGGGCGACCTCGGCGTTCATACCGAGATGCTGACCGACGGCATCATCGCGCTGTACAAGGCCGGTCGCGTTACGGGCGCGCACAAGAAGCTCAATCCGGGCAAGATCGGCTTTTCCTTCGGCCTCGGTTCGAAGGCGATGTACGATGCGATCGACCGCAATACGGATCTCGCCTGCATGCCGGTGGATTTCACCAACCTGCCGCACAATATCATGCAGAACGACAAGGTGGTGTCGATCAACAACACCACGCAGATCGACCTGCAGGGGCAGGCGGCTTCCGAGTCCGACGGGCACCGGCACATCAGTGGCACCGGGGGGCAATTGCAGTTCGTGCGCGGCGCCTATGCTTCAAAGGGCGGCAAGTCCTTCATCTGCCTTGCCTCGACCTATGACAAGCGCGGCGAACGCCGCAGCCGCATCGTCCTCAATCTGACGCCCGGCAATATCGTCACCACGCCCCGCTCCGATGTCATGTATGTCGTCACCGAATACGGCATGGTCAATCTCAAGGGCAAGTCGGTGGCCGAGCGGGCACAGGCGCTGATCTCGATCGCGCACCCGGATTTCCGCGAGGGATTGGAACGCCAGGCGCATGAGCACCGGTTGATCCCGAGGGGCGTGTCGTTCTGATCGATCTACGGGACGGACAGCTACGTCAGTCAAGTTGACGCTTCGTTCGACGCGCGGCTGACCTGCATTCTTTCCGCATACGTATATTTGAGGAGAGGCGCATACCGCCCGGCCTTGCTGCGCTGCAGCATGAGAAATGGAGCGACACATGTCCACCTCGGAAAATTCAACGGAGGCACCAGACGACCCGGCAATTGGGGGACACGGCCACAGGCCGCCAAGCTTCTGGGTTTTGACACTCGGGTCCATCGGCGTCGTCTATGGCGACATTGGGACCAGTCCACTCTACGCGCTTCGGGAGGCCGTGCTGGCCGCCATGCGCAAGGACGGCGTGATCACCGAACCGATGATCTACGGCGTGCTTTCGCTGATCATCTGGGCACTCATCCTCATCGTCACCATCAAATATGTTCTCGTATTGCTCAATGCCGACAACAAGGGCGAAGGCGGGACCCTTTCGCTGATGGCGCTGGCGCAGCGGGCGATGGGGACAAAGCTAGTCGTCATACCCATCCTCGGCATGATCGGCGCGGCGCTGTTCTATGGCGATGCGATCATCACGCCGGCAATCTCGGTGCTGTCAGCCGTCGAGGGCCTCAAGATGGTGACACCGGCATTTGAACCCTACATCCTGTGGATCACCATTGCCATTCTTGTGGTGCTGTTCGCCGTGCAGTCGCGCGGAACGGCGAGAGTTGCGAAATTCTTCGGGCCGATCACGCTTATATGGTTCATCGCCATAGGAGCGGCAGGGTTAGCCCACATCGCGGATCACCCCGGCATCTTTCACGCCTTCAATCCATATTATGCCGTGGTCTTTCTCTCGTCGCATGGTGTGATCGGCCTGGTGACCCTGGGAGCTGTTTTTCTCGCCGTGACCGGAGCCGAGGCCCTGTATGCCGATCTCGGCCATTTCGGCAAACGCCCGGTGCAACTGGCGTGGCTGGCTTTGGTGCTGCCATCGCTTCTGCTGAACTATCTGGGGCAGGGGGCGCTGCTGTTGAGCAACCCTGCTGCGATCGAAAACCCGTTCTTTCTCCTGGTGCCTGAGTGGGCCTTGCCGCCGATGGTCATTCTTGCGACGGCGGCAACCATCATCGCCAGCCAGGCGGTGATCACGGGGGCCTATTCGCTGACACGCCAGGCGATCCAACTGGGGCTTCTACCGCGCATGGAGATCCGCTTCACCTCGGAGGCCCATGCCGGGCAAGTGTACATGCCGCAAGTGAACTGGCTGCTACTGATCGGCGTGCTGGTGCTGGTGGCGTTGTTCCAGACATCTTCCAGCCTCGCCTCGGCCTATGGCATCGCCGTGACCGGCACCATGGTGGTAACCGCCAGCATGGCCATCGCCGTGATCTGGAAATATTGGAAGTGGCCGCTGTGGGCGTCTCTTGCGCTCATGGTCCCGCTCTTGGCGCTGGACGTGATCTTCCTTGGTGCCAATGCGCTCAAACTGCATGAGGGCGGCTGGGTGCCCCTGGCCATCGGCGCCGGTCTCATGGTGATCATGTGGACCTGGCGGCAGGGAACACGCATCCTGTTCGAGAAAACGCGAAAGTCGGAAGTGCCCTTGAAGGATCTCGTGGAGTCACTTGGCAAACGTCCGCCGCATCGCGTTCCCGGTACGGCGGTCTACTTCACGTCCGACCCTGAAAGTGCCCCCACCGCGCTGCTGCACAGCCTCAAGCACTACCGGGTTCTGCATGAGTCCAACGTGGTGCTGACCATCCGCACCAGCGACCTGCCCGTCGTACCCGACCTTGAGAAAATGAAGCTCGTGCGCTTGAACGACATGTTCAGTTCGCTGGTCGTAACATTCGGCTTCATGGAAACTCCGCACGTTCCCAAGGTGCTTGCGCTGGCGCGGAAGACCGGGTGGAAGTTCGACATCATGACGACGTCGTTCTTCCTGTCTCGGCGCAGTGTGCGTGCCTCGAAGAACACCGGCATGCCACTCTGGCAGGACCATCTGTTCATCGCACTGGCGCGCAACGCCGATGACGCCAGCCATTATTTTCGCCTGCCAGCCGACCGGGTGGTGGAGGTGGGAACGCAGATCACCGTCTAGAGCTTGCGGCGCGCCGGCCGTTCAGTCCGGCGTGCCGTTGCCTGAAAGGATTTGAGCGGCACCGCCGACGGCGAGACGGAAGGCTGCATCGAAGTTTCCACCGTCTGCGCCCCAGCGATGCTCCGTCCCCTGATGATCGAGCCGCCAGGTGGACGTCCATCCAAGCAGTTCACGGCTCCAGTTCAGAGTCCCGGCAAGCGGCCGCTGGCCAACTGACGCATCGAGGAGGGACTGCAAGGTGGACAAGGGCGCCTGCGGCAGGGAGGCGACATCGAGACCTGCCTGCTGCAGCATCCGTTCGGCGGGAATGACGACCTCGAGCCCATAGCGCCAGGCGGCATCCTGAAAGGCCTCACGCTGCAGGTCGCCAGCATCGATCGTGGATGACAGGACGTATTCATTGCCGATGTGATGGACGGCGAGGAAAATGACCAGACGGGGACGGTCCTCGACCCAGGGCTTGGCGCCAAAGCGCGCCAGGAGGGCATCGATCGCGGGAACGTCATATTCGACTGTCATTTCGTAGGGGCGGTCACGTGTGCCCTGTTCGTCGCGGATCGGACGGAAGGCATAGAGGTCGCGATAGGAGACGTTTGACGGAAAGGCCTCGGCCGTTTTGGCGATCTCCGGCATAAGCGGGTGAGCTTCGAGGCTTGGATTGCCCGATACCCGCACCAGGACTTGCGGCAGGCAGCGCCGCAGGCCGGGAATACGGGTTTCATCACGCATGCCGGTCACGATGGTGCGAGCCCGGTAGAGCGGGTTCGCTGCAGCGGCGGCGGGCTTCAATCCCGCGCCCAGGGCCGAGGCCGAGGCGGCGAGGAAACTTCGGCGGGTGAGAAAAGTATGCGGCATCCGGCGTCTCCCTGCTGGGGCGGACATCATAGGCCGGAAAAGCAACGCCGGTCCATGCTGGCCGGAGGATTGACTTGCACATCGAGCAGAAATCTATTTGAGAGTAAGTGATGAGCGACGCGGCCGACGAGATCCGGATCAATGACGAATGGGGGGCGATCGACCCTGCATTCGTGACGCGCCTTGTCGAAGCGCTCGACGCGCAGGAGCCGAAACCCATCCGGGCGCTGACGCGCGACCTGCATGCCGCCGATCTTGCCGACGTGCTGGAGGCGATGGAACAGCCCGACCGTGTCCGGCTGATCGCGGCGCTGGGACGGAGTTTCGACGTCGAGGCGCTGGCCGAACTCGATGAGGCGGTGCGCGACGAGTTGATGGAGGCGCTGCCCAACGAGGTGATTGCCTCGGCGATCAAGAAGCTCGACACTGATGACGCGCTGTATCTCATCGAAGACCTCGAGGACGACGACCAGCGCGAAATTCTGTCAAAGGTCTCAAAGGAAGACCGTGCAGCCCTGTCGCGCGGTCTCGACTATGACGAGTACACCGCCGGCCGGTTGATGAAGACCGAGTTCGTGGCGGTGCCGGTCTCGTGGACGGTGGGGCAGGCAACCGACCATATCCGCACCGAGCGGCATCTGCCGGATGAATTCATCGAGGTCTATGTCGTCGATCCGGCCTTTCATCTGGTCGGCACCGTGCCGGTCTCGCGGCTGTTGCGAACGGCACGCGAAAAGAAGATCGAAGCCATCATGGACGACGAGCAGACGGTGTTCAAAGTCACCGATCCGCAAAATGACGTCGCCTACAAGTTCGAGAAATACAACCTGGTTTCCGCCGCGGTGACCGATGAAGGAGGACGGCTGACCGGCATGCTGACGGCCGACGATATCGTCGAGGTCATTCAGGAGGAAGCGGAAGAGGACATGCTGCATCTGGGCGGCGTGGGTTCGGAAGAGGCCATCACCGATACGGTGTTCGACACGACCAAATCACGCTTCGGCTGGCTCTTCGTCAACTTGCTGACGGCGATCCTCGCATCGTGGGTGATTTCCTTGTTCGATGCCACCCTGGAACAAATGGTTGCGCTGGCGATCCTCATGCCAATCGTTGCGTCCATGGGCGGCAACGCTGGCACACAAACGATGACGGTGGCGGTGCGGGCGCTTGCGACCCGAAATCTTTCACCCATCAACGCATTGAAGGTCGCCACGCGCGAAGGGGCCGTGGGGCTGATCAACGGATTGCTGTTCGCGGTGATCATGGGTGTGTTTGCCTGGGTCTGGTTTGGTTCCGACCAGTTGGGATTGGTGATCGGTGCGGCCATGGTGATCAACCTGGTCGCCGCGGCGATGGCGGGTATTCTCGTGCCGCTGGCCCTTGACCATTACGATATCGACCCGGCCATTTCGTCGGGCACCTTCGTCACGACGGTGACGGACGTGGTCGGGTTCTTCGCCTTTCTGGGGTTGGCGGCGATCTGGCTGATCAAGTGACCTAACGCCGGGAGGCGGCTCAGCCGCCGTTTTGACTGCTGCCCGCAGTGGCAAACTCGGCGATGGTTTCGAGCGCCTGTTTCATGAAGGCCCGGAACTCCTCGCGTGCCGGCTTGTCGGCGGTTTCGGGCGCAAACACATTGTGGGGCGGATCGAAAATCTCCTCTGGCGCAAAGATTTCCGTCCAGGGCTTTGACCACACAGCGCGAGCGAAGGCGTCGTTCTCCGCTGCGAAATGTTCGGCGATCCGGCTTTGCTGTTCCGCGTCGAAGCCGCCGTACTTGCCTGTTGTCCAGCCGAGGGAATCGGCGGCGCGGAGAATTGGCCAGGTCAGCGCAGCGAGGCGTTCGCGGTCGAGCTGCGGGAAGTCTGCGCTGATGCGGCGGCGCAGTCGCTGAAAGGCGGCGACCGTGCGTGGGTCGGGTGACGTATTGACGGTCTTGATCTCACGCAATCCGGCTGCATCGGCATCCAATTCCATCACGCCGCACATGGCGCGGCCGAGGCCTTGCGACAGGATGGCCCGGTTGAAGGGCAGGGCGGTGAAACTCACCCCTGTGCCGTTTAGCGCGTGGTCGAAAAGTGTCGCGTAGTGGTGCTGGCCTGAGGCGATTTCGTGCTTGAGGAAATTGTCGATGATGACGACCGGACGCCAGATTTTCACCTGCTGGGTGAAGAGCGAATTCAGCAGCGGCACTTGCGGGCGGATGACGACGATGATGTGAAGATGATAGCCCAGGCGCTGACAGAATGATTTTATGTTGCCCAGGTAGGCCGGATCGCCGAAACGGCCGGCAAACATCTCGGCGGAGACGAGCACTTTCTCAGGCAGTCCCTCTTGGCGGAGTTCGTCCGCGAGCTTTGCAGTCAATGATGCGGTGGCGTGGCCAGGAACGAATGCAGCGACAAGGCCGCGATGGTAATTGCCGTTGATTTCGGTTCCGGTCACCGGCCAGTAAAGTCCCTGGCGGCGAAAGATATCGGCATTCTCGCGGAAGAAGGCCTGAATGGCTGTCGAGCCCGTCTTGAGCGGGCCGGAATGGAGGTACAGTGTGCGGGTCACGTGCGCGGGGTTAGCATTGTGGGACACCGACATCAATTGCGAACAGAAACGGCGGCGGACTGAACGAGGATCACAGTGTCAGCGGCGGGCACCGTTGCGGGAATGATATGTGGTCGCAAAATCCGCGACGACGTCCATCGCCTGTTCAATGAAGGCGTCGAACTCCTCGCGAACGTCCGCGGACGCAGCCGCAGGATCGAAAGGATTGCTTGGCGGGGCGGTGCATTCCTCGGGTGAAAACACCTGCGACCAGGGTGCCGACCAGATGCGTTGGGCCAATTGTTCATTGGCCACCGCAAAGCGGCCGGCCAGGGCCTCCTGTTCGCCGGGCGACATGGCGCCGAATTTCTCGTCGTTCCAGCCTAGCGCGCTGGTGACATTGATCAGCGGCCACGCGACGGACTTCAAGCTTTCGTTGTCGAGTGCGGGGAAGCGTTTCTTCACCTGCCGGCGCAACTGCATGAGCGCTGCGATGGTGCGTGGCCCTGGCGACACATTGGACGTTTCCGGTTCGGTCAGAGCTTCGCTGGCGGAATCGAGGCCCAGCACCTCGCACATGTTGAAAACCAGCCCCTGCCGGAAGGTCGAACGGTTGAAGGGCCGAAGGGTGACGTCAATGTCCGGATCGTCGAGCACGGCGGCAAACAAGGACAGGTAGTCATGGTGGCCGGAGGCGCATTCACTTTCGATGAAATCCGCGATGGGAGGGACAGGGCGCAGCTTCTTGACGTGCTGGCTGTAGAGCGAATTCAGCATCGGCACCTGAGGACGGATATAGGCGAGGATGTGAAGCCGGTAGCCGAGCCGTTGGCAGAAGTCCTTAACGGCGGCGACATAGGCGGGCTCGCCCATGTGAACGGCAAAGGCCTCGGCCGAGATCAATATCTTGGGCGGAAAATTGTTTTCCCTGACTTCATTGGCCAACTTGTCCAGCATTTCCGATGGAAACTGTCCGGGGTGGAACGCCTTCACGAGATTCCAGTGAAAGTGGCTCTTCCGTTCCGTGCCGGTTATGGGCCGAAATAGGCCCTGACGCAGGAACGCCGCCGCGTTGTCGCGAAAAAACGTCTGTATGGAAGTCGTGCCCGTCTTGGGCGGGCCAACATGGAGAAACAGGGTGCGTGTCACGGGAGACGGGTTAGACCGGGGCGTCGTCAGTTACAAGACGGGCTTATGCAGTTTGCCGAATTTAGAAGAACAGCCAGCGCGGGGTGCGGGCGGCATAGTCTTCCCACGCCCTGCCAAAGCGGGCGGCAAGGTGGCGCTCCTCACGCTCGATGGCGAGTTTCTTGGTGGCGAAGGCTGCGATTGCGGCGGCAGCGATGAGCCACGCGATGCCGCTCAGGAGTCCGACGCCGGCCAGCAGCAAGGTATTGCCGACATAGATCGGATTCCGCGATCTGGCGAATGGACCGTCGGTGATCAAGGCCTTGGCCCCGCGGTGAGGCAGAATGGTAGTGCGATGACGGCGAAAGGCGAGGGAGGCTGTGATTTCGAGCGCCAGGCCAGTGCCCACCAGGAAGACGCCCAGGGCGGCCAGGCTCACCCGCCCCATTCCAGCCGGCCAGGGCAGGGGAAACAGCAGATGCAGCAGGAGACCGCACACTGCGGCAGCGACATAAAGGATTGGCGGCCACGGCACGGCATTGGGGCTGTCGGCTCTGTCGGTCATCGAACAAATGAGAGCACGGTTTCGGCCACTGTCAAGCCCGGGCTTGATTTGGCCGCAAAATCCTTCTAAGAGCGCGAAATTCCGTTCAATTCAAGAGGAGTGCACGAGCCCCATGGCGCGCGTCACCGTTGAAGACTGTATTGACAAGCTTCCCAACCGTTTCGAGCTGGTTCTTCTTGCCGCTCACCGGGCCCGCATGATTTCGCAGGGTGCCTCTATCACCGTCGACCGCGACAACGACAAGAACCCTGTCGTTGCGTTGCGCGAAATCGCAGACGAATCGATCGTGCCGGAGGATCTGCGCGAGGAGTATATCCATTCCATGCAGAAGCATGTGGAAGTGGACGAACCGGAAGCCACCGAAGTGCCGCTGATCCAGCAGTCGGGCGACATGGTCATGGTCAACGATTCCGTCTCGGACGAGGATTCGCCGGAGATGGAGCGCATGACCGAGGAAGACCTGCTGCGCGGCCTCGAAGGCATGCCGCCCGCCGAAAGCCCGGGCAGCCAGAGAAACGGTTACTGAACTGGCGCAAGAGGATTGTGCCGGAATTCTCGGCCTCAACCGGGTACAGTTGAGGCCAGTTTTTCTGCATTTATTTGAAGGCACTAAAGTTGTAGTCGACACCTTCGTTGGCCACTCCGCCGCCGCCAGCGGCGTTCCAGACGATAAAGCTTCCGCCAATGCGGTCGATGACTGCATCGTGCGAGACATGGCCCTCATAGAGCTGGATTGGGGTTTGGACGACACTGCCGGTGCGGCGTACGAACACGATACGCCCGGTGGCAGGGCAATAGTAGCCCTGGATGGGGTTGGTGAAAATGGTACCGCTGATCGGCTTGCAGGTTGCGGCGCTGACCGGCTGGACGATCGTCAGGGCACCAAGGGTTTGGTTGGCGGTTGCGTTCCATCTACCGGCGACACTAGCGGGATGAGCGGCATCCGCCGCCGTCGCCATCGTCAACACAGCGAGACCTGCTAAAGCTGCGCAAACGCGCTTCATACTGATGTGTTTCATGGGACTTCTCCGCGGCTGCTACTGGGGTTATCGGAACGTACCACGGCAGCCACTTATCGCGGCCACGCCCGAATACACACAAGCCCTTCGAGACCAAAATTGATTTTACTTATTTCACGTTGGTGTGATTGCAGCAATTCTGAATATTGTCGCAGAGGCCAAACCAAATCCAATGATTTCGTCGGCCTACTGGAGTCCAGATTTATTTCGGCTAGAGTGTCGAGATGATGCGGCAATACGAACTGGTCGAGCGGGTCACGAAGTATGATCCCGATGCGGATGAGGATCTGCTCAACCGCGCCTATGTCTACGCAATGAAGGCACATGGCAATCAGACCCGGGCGTCGGGCGAGGCCTATTTCAACCATCCGCTTGAGGTGGCGGCGATCCTCACCGAGATGAAGCTCGACTCTGCGACGATAGCCGCCGCACTGCTTCACGACACGGTTGAGGATACCGAGGCAACTCACCAGGAAATCGAGGAAAAATTCGGCAAGGAGATTGCCGCCCTGGTCGACGGACTGACCAAGATCGCCAAGCTCGATCTGGTGACCAAGGAAGCGGCCCAGGCGGAAAACCTCAGGAAACTGCTGCTCGCCATGTCAAAGGATGTGCGGGTGTTGCTGGTGAAGCTCGCCGACCGCTTGCACAACATGCGGACGCTCGAACATGTCAAACCCGACAAGCGGGTGCGCATTGCCCAGGAGACGATGGATATTTATGCGCCGCTGGCCGGGCGGATGGGCATGCAGGCGGTCCGCGATGAACTCGAGGACATCGCATTCCAGGTCCTGAACCCGGACGGCAACAAGATCATCAACGACCGTCTGGCGAAACTCCATGCCGAGAGCGGCGGCATTCTCAAGTCGATCGAGGCCGAGCTGACGCAGAAGCTGGCCGAGAACGGCATCAAGGCGGAAGTCACCGGCCGCGAAAAGCGGTCCTATTCGATCTTCCGCAAGATGGAGCGGAAGCTGCTGTCGCTGGGCCAGCTCTCGGACATTTTCGGCTTCCGGGTCATCGTCGGCACGGTCGACCAGTGCTATCGGGCGCTGGGGATCATCCATCGCACCTACCGGGCGGTGCCCGGCCGTTTCAAGGACTATATTTCGACCCCGAAGCAGAACGACTACCGTTCGATCCACACGACGGTCATCGGACCGCATCACATGCGGGTCGAGATGCAGATCCGCACGCGGTTGATGCACGAGATCGCCGAGCGCGGCGTTGCGGCGCATGCGATCTACAAGGATGCCCCGGACGCCAAGGAGGCGCTGGACGGGTTCCGCGCACCGGCTGCCGAATCCAATGCCTATCGCTGGCTGAGGCACCTGGTGGAGATGCTGCAGGAGGGCGAATCCCCACGCGAATTCCTTGAGCATACGAAGCTCGAATTGTTCCATGATCAGGTGTTCTGCTTCACGCCGAAGGGCAAGCTGATCGCGCTCCCGAAAGGTGCGACGCCGATCGACTTTGCCTATGCGGTGCACACGTCGGTTGGAGACAGCTGTGTCGGCGCCAAGGTGAACGGCAACCACGCTCCGCTGGTGACGGAGCTTCAGAACGGTGACGAGGTCGACATCATCCGCTCCGAAGCACAGACACCGCCCGCCGCCTGGGAGGGATTGGCCGTGACCGGCAAGGCACGCGCCGCCATCCGCAAGGCGACACGCGCCGCGGCCCGCAAGCAGTTTGCGGGGCTTGGCCGCGAGATCATCGAAAAGATGCTGGCGAAGCTCGGCAAGACCTATGTCGAGAAGGAAGTGACCACCGCCATTCCCCGGCTTGGCCACAAGAACACTGATGATGCGCTTGCGGCCATCGGCAAGGGCGAGTTGTCGGCCATCGACGTCATGAAGGCGATGGGCCTGACGATCGATGATACCAAGCTCAAGGAACTCCGGCGCCGCACGCCGGCGCGCAAGGCGGATGGCGACGAGCTCTCCATTCCGGTTCGCGGCGTGTCGCGGACCACGGCACTTCGAATATCTCCGGACACGGGTGCGGTACCAGGCGAGCGGATCGTCGGCATTCTCATGCCAGGGGCGGGGATCACCATCTATCCGATTTTTGCCAAGGCGCTTGAGCAGTTCGACAACCAGCCTGAACGCTGGGTCGATCTGGCGTGGGATACGGGCGCTGAAGAACAGCGCTATCCGGCGCGCATCAAGGTGTCCATTCTCAACGAAGTCGGATCGCTGGCGCAGGTGGCGCAGGTGATCAGCGACCAGGGTGGCAACATCGATGCGCTGCAGATGGTGGCACGCGAAGGCGCGCGCGACTTCTTCGATCTCGACATCATGCTCGAGGTGCATGACCTCAAGCATCTCAATGAAATCATGGCGGGGCTCAAAAGCCGCAGCGCCGTCAGCGACGTGACGCGCAAGACAGGATAGGACGATGCTGACACAGACCGAAGTACTGAACGAATTCCGGGCCGCAGGCGCATTGCTCGAAGGGCATTTCATCCTGTCTTCGGGCCTTCATTCCAGCCGCTACCTGCAATGTGCGCGGGTGCTGATGGATCCGGCGCGGGCGGCGCGGCTGTGCGCCTCGCTGGCGGAGAGCGTCCGGGCTCTCGGGATCGGCCGGATTGACCTCGTGGCCTCGCCCGCCATGGGCGGCGTGGTGGTGGGGTATGAAATGGGCCGGCAGCTGGGCGTGCCTTCGATCTTCTTCGAACGCGTCGAGGGAAAGCTGGCGTTGCGCCGCGGCTTCAACATCGAGAAGGGCGCGCGGGTCCTGATGGTCGAGGACATCGTCACGACCGGGCTGTCGTCGCGCGAATGCATCGCCGGCATCGCGGATGAAGGTGGTATTACGGTCGGCGCCGCCTGCCTAATCGACCGCTCGGGCGGCAAGGCCGATCTCGGCGTGCCGTTGGCGTCCCTGACCGTTCTCGATATTCCTGCCTATGCGGCCGACAGGCTGCCGCCGGAACTGGCCGCTCTTCCTGCCATCAAGCCGGGGAGCCGGGGCCTCAAATGATCATCGGGATCGGCAATGACGTGATCGACATCCGGCGCATCGAGGAGACGCTGGACAAGTATGGCGAACGTTTCATCCAGCGCATCTTCACCGATGTCGAAATCACCAAATCGGAGAAGCGGGCGCAGCGGGCCGCCTCCTACGCCAAGCGATTCGCCGCCAAGGAAGCCTGTTCCAAGGCGCTGGGTACGGGGTTTCGCGCCGGGGTGTTCTGGAAGGACATGGGCGTGGTCAACGAACCATCGGGCAAGCCCACCATGTCGCTGACCGGAGGCGCCAGGGCGCATCTCGACCGCATGACTCCGCCCGGCCACAGCGTCCGGATCCATGTGACGATTACCGACGACTTTCCCTATGCGTATGCCTTCGTGATGATCGAGGCGGTGATGGCGGGCTGACAACTGTGCCCAAAACGCAACAGTGAATCGCCTTGAAGCGTGTTGCGTTGCATCACATATGGTCAAAGGCTATACGCCAAACGTAGTAGACCGGGTGACAGTGGGCTTGGGTCGGATGCACAAGAAAGACCATACAATGGCAGCGGCACAGGACACGCGGCGCAAGTCTGAAGATGGCTTGTGGGAAACCGTCAAGGTTATCATTCAGGCGCTGCTGATC
Organism: Pseudomonadota bacterium; assembly: GCA_963205315.1. Classification (GTDB taxonomy): domain Bacteria; phylum Pseudomonadota; class Alphaproteobacteria; order Rhizobiales; family Aestuariivirgaceae; genus Aestuariivirga. The sequence goes on from CAUJIO010000052.1 coordinate 47,606, forward strand.
GCCTTCTTCGTCCGCACGTTCCTCTATCAGCCGTTCAACATCCCGTCCGCGTCGATGTATCCGACACTGAAGATCGGTGATTACCTTTTTGTTTCAAAGCTTTCCTACGGATATGGAAAGTACAGCTTCAATTTCTCCCTGGGCGTTTTCGGCACTGAGTGGATCAAGTGCTGCTCAATGATCGATTTTCCCGGCCGCGTCGTGCTGGCCGATACGCCGAAGCGTGGCGACGTGGCGGTGTTCAAGCTGCCGACCGACACCAACATCGACTACATCAAGCGGGTGATCGGCCTTCCCGGTGACCGGATCCAAATGAAGGACGGCGTGCTGCATATCAACGGCGTGGCTGTGCCGAAGGTGCCGGTGCCGAATTACGACAATCGCGAGCATCAGGCTTTCAGCGGCGGGCCTGATGAGATCCCGATGTTCGAGGAAACCCTGCCGAACGGCGTCAAGTACTTCGTGCTGGACGCCGGTGACCAGGGCTGGCCCGACAACTCGGACGAATATGTCGTTCCGGCCGACCATTATTTCATGATGGGCGACAACCGCGACAACTCGCAGGATTCGCGCTTCGCCAATGTCGTGGGCTTTGTACCGCTGGAGAATTTTGTCGGACGGGCCGATATCATCTTCTTCTCGATTTCGCCCGATGCAAGCCTGGTGGAAGTGTGGCGGTGGCCGTTTGTGATCCGCTGGAGCCGCTTCTTCAACCTGATCTGACCTGCCTGTGACGCGCATCAGCCCAACGCAGCTTGAGGAAATTTCGGCGCGCATCGGTTATCGCTTCAAAGATGAGAGGCTGCTAGCCCGGGCGCTGACGCATGCCAGCACCATCAAGCACAAGGGCGACTACCAGCGGCTGGAATATCTCGGGGACCGGGTGCTGGGCCTGGTGATTGCCGAGCATCTGTTCCGCAGCAATCCGGAGCAAAGCGAGGGCGAGCTTTCGGCGGCCCTCAGTGCGCTGGTGCGCGGCGAGGCCTGCGCGCTGGCGGGCGATTCGTTCGGTCTCAGCGAACTGGTGTTTCTCGGCAGCAGCGAGAAGGCCAAGGGCATGAACCTCAATCGCACGGTGCTTGGCGATGTCATGGAAGCCTTGGTGGCGGCCATCTATCTCGACGGCGGGCTCGATGCGGCAAGGGATTTCGTGTTGCGGATGTGGGCGCCGCAACTGGCGCATCCGGCACGGTTGACCAAGGATGCCAAGACATTCCTGCAGGAATGGGCGCTGGGCCGGGCCCTGCCCATTCCGGCTTACAGGATCGTCAGCCGCGAAGGACCGGAGCATGAGCCAGTTTTTGTGGTCGCGGTCGACATCAAGGGCAAGGAGCCTGCGGAAGGCACTGCGAAGAGCAAACGGGCGGCCGAACAGGAGGCTGCCGATCTATTTCTGAAACGCGAAGGGATCAGGCCATGAGCGACGAAAAACAGGCTGAGCCCGCCGAGGCCACGCCACATGTGCAGACCCACTGCGGGTTCTGCGCCATCATCGGTGCGCCGAACGCCGGAAAGTCCACGCTGGTCAACCAGCTGACCGGCTCCAAGATTTCGATCGTCAGCCACAAGGTGCAAACGACGCGGGCCCGCATCCGGGCCATTGCGATGGAAGGATCAACGCAGATCGTGCTGGTCGACACGCCCGGCATTTTCAAGCCCCGGCGCATGCTGGACAAGGCCATGGTCGCCAATGCCTGGGGCGGGGCCGGTGATGCTGACGCGGTGGTGCTTCTGGTCGATGGGCGGCCCGGTGTGACGGACGAATCCAAAGAGATCATGGCGCAGCTCAAAGCCACCGGCACGAAGGCGATGCTGGTCATCAACAAGATCGACCTGATGGCCCGCGACAAGCTGCTGGAAACGGCGCAGGCCTTCAACGCGGAATTCGACTTCGAGCAGACCTTCATGGTGAGTGCGCTCAATGGTTCGGGTACGGACGATCTGCGCAAGGCGATGGCGGCGAAGATGCCGCCTGGTCCGTGGCTCTATCCGGAAGACCAGGTTGCGGATCTGCAATTGCGGTTCATGGCCGCCGAGATGACGCGCGAAAAGATCTATGAGCGCCTGCACGAAGAGCTGCCCTATGCCTCCACCGTCGAGACCGAGGGTTGGGAAGAACGCAAGGACGGCTCGGTCAAGATCGATCAGGTGATTTATGTCGAGCGCGACAGCCAGAAGGCCATCGTGCTGGGCAAAGGCGGCGCGCAAGTGAAACTCATCGGCCAGCTGGCGCGCGCCGAGATGGAAAAGGAGTTCGGGCGCAAGGTGCATCTGTTCCTGTTCGTGAAGGTCCGCGAGAACTGGACCGAGGACAAGGAACGGCTGCGCATGATGGGCCTCGATATCTGACGCGATGGAGTGGCGCGACGAGGGTGTTATCCTGTCGGTGCGCCGCCATGGCGAGACCAGTGCCATTGCCGAAATCCTGACCGCCGGGCATGGCCGCTGCCTGGGACTGGTGCGGGGCGGGCGTTCGCGGTTGCAGCGCCCGGTGCTGCAGGCTGGCAATGCCGTTCAGGCGGTTTGGCGGGCGCGGCTGGAAGAGCAACTCGGCACATATGTGCTGGAGCCGCTTGACCTGCGGGCCGGCGCCATCATGGAAGAACCCTTCAGGCTGGCCGGGCTTTCGACATTGGCGGGGCTGGCCGGCTTGCTGCCGGAGCGCGAACCGCATGGCCGTGTCTATGAGGGACTTCGCATCGTTCTGGGAGCGATCGAGCAGGACGAGGTATGGCCGGCCCTTCTGGTTCGCTGGGAAATGGGGTTATTGGACGAACTCGGCTTTGGCCTCGACCTGTCGGAGTGCGCGGCCACCGGCCGGAACGAGGATCTTATCTATGTGTCGCCGAAAAGCGGCAAGGCGGTGAGCCGGACTGCGGGGGAGCCCTACAAGGACCGGCTGTTCCGCTTGCCGGGATTTCTGCAGGCGAATGTCGATGCGAGTGTAGCCGATGTGCTCGACGGCCTGAAACTGACGGGATATTTCCTGCACCGGCATGTATTCGAGCCACGTGGTGCCACGATGCCGGAACAGCGCGAACGGGTGATCCGCGGATTGGCCGAAAGGCCGCATTGAGGTTCTGCGCGCGCCTCGATAGAGGGCGCTTTGAACGAGGACGATCAGCAAAGGTACAGACGATGCTTGGACGGTTGAATCATGTTGCCATTGCGGTGCCGGATCTGGCGAAGGGAGCGGAGGTCTATCGCATGATGCTGGGCGCCACGGTGTCCGCACCGCAGGCGGAGCCGGCGCATGGCGTGACGGTGGTGTTCGTCGAACTGCCCAACACCAAGATCGAGCTTCTGGAGCCCTTGGGCGAGGCGTCGCCCATCAAGGCTTTCCTCGAGAAGAATCCGTCGGGCGGCATCCATCATGTATGCTACGAAGTCGCCGACATCATAGCGGCGCGCGATCATCTAAAGGCTAGTGGCGCGCGGGTGCTGGGCGACGGGACGCCGAAGATCGGCGCACATGGCAAGCCCGTGCTGTTTCTTCACCCCAAGGATTTCTGCGGCACGCTGGTTGAACTGGAGCAGGCATGACACTTCCGACGGGAATTGCAATTTACTTCATTGTCTGGTGGGTGTGCCTGTTCGTGGTGCTGCCTTTTGGCGTGCGCAATGCGCATGAAGAGGGCGTCGCCGTCGGCGAGGGCCATGAGTCGGGTGCGCCCGTTGCACCCAAGCTGTTGAAGAAGGTGATCGCTACGACGGTGCTGTCGGCTGTCGTGTTCGTCTTGATCTGGGGACAGATGACCTATGGCTGGATCGGGTTTGCCGATATTCCGTTCCTCGGCAATCTGATCCACTGACACGGCCCAGAATCAGAAAAGGCGGAGCTTTGGGCCCCGCCTTGTTCTTTCGACTGTGTTTCCTTTTACTGCCGATGACCTGACCGGCGGGGCAGCTGCAAAATCGCGCGCCCGGAAACTTCCTCCCCAGACCTGGGTCCACCTGAGTGCAACACCGTGGTCTTGTTCTTATTGCAGGTGAAGCTAGCACAAGATTATTGGATGTCGAGACAAAAATGACATGAAGTGGACACAATTGGACACTGGGCCAAACAAGGTTTCCAGATCCCTGAGGGCCAGGTCCTGCGAATTTGGCGGGCGCTGTCTTGAGTTCCCGGGCGTTTCCCTTAAAAGGGCGCAAACTCTTAGGAAATAGAGATTCCGATGCGCCTTTCTCAATATTTCATGCCGATCCTCCGCGACGATCCGAAAGAAGCGGAGATCGTCTCCCACAAGCTGATGTTGCGTTGCGGCATGATCCGCCAGGAGGCGGCAGGAAGTTATTCCTGGCTGCCAATGGGCTATCGCGTGCTGCGCAAGATCGAGCAGATTGTCCGCGAGGAGCAGAACCGCGCCGGCGCCATCGAGGTGTTGATGCCGACGATCCAGCCGGCCGACCTGTGGCGCAGGTCCGGACGCTATGACGCCTATGGCAAGGAAATGCTGCGCATCAAGGACCGGCACGACCGCGACATGCTGTTTGGCCCCACCAACGAGGAGATGATCACCGACATCTTCGCCCAAGGTGTGCAGAGCTATAAGGATGTGCCGCGCAATCTCTATCACATCCAGTGGAAATTCCGAGACGAGGTGCGCCCAAGGTTCGGCGTGATGCGCGGACGCGAATTCCTCATGAAGGACGCGTATTCCTTCGACATTTCGCGGGAAGCGGGCCAGCATTCCTACAACAAGATGTTTGTGAGCTATCTGCGCACCTTTGCGCGGCTTGGCCTCAAGGCCGTTCCGATGCGCGCCGAAACCGGGCCGATCGGCGGCTCGGACAGCCACGAATTCCTGATTCTCGCCGATACCGGCGAGTCGGAAGTGTTCTTCGACAAGGGCTTCCACGATATGGATTGGGCGGCCTTCGACATCGACTACGACGATGTCGGAGCGGTGGCCAAGGTGGTCGGTGACTTCACCTCGAAATATGCCGCGACGTCCGAAATGCATGACCAGGCCGATTACGAAGCGCGGGTTCCGGCAGAGCGCCGCGTGACCGGCCGCGGCATCGAAGTCGGTCACATCTTTTTCTTTGGCACAAAATATTCCGAACCGCTGGGCGCGGAAGTTCAGGGACCGGATGGCAAGAAGGTGACCTTGCAATCGGGGTCCTATGGCATCGGTGTCTCGCGTCTTGTGGGTGGCATCATCGAGGCCTCTCATGACGAGGCTGGCATCATCTGGCCGGAGCCGGTGGCGCCGTTCAAGGTGGGCCTCATCAACCTCAAGGCCGGCGATGCTGAAACCGAGACGGCGTGCAATGCCATTTACAAAGCGCTGGAAGCGAAGGGCGTCGATGTTCTCTATGATGACCGCGACGACCGGGCCGGCGCCAAGTTCGCGGCGATGGATCTGATCGGCCTGCCATGGCAGGTGATCATCGGGCCGCGCGGCCTCAAGGATGGCATCGCCGAAGTGAAGAACCGCAAGACGGGTGCACGCGAGAACGTGGCGCTGGATCAAATCGTGGCGCGCTTCACCTCCTGATGGACAAGAACCTTCCCGATACGCGGCCGTTTGCGCCCTTCGAGTGGATTCTCGCCGGGCGCTATTTGCGGGCGCGGCGCCGGGAAGGTTTCATTTCGGTCATTTCGCTGTTTTCGTTCCTCGGCATTCTGCTCGGTGTCGCGACCCTCATCGTGGTGATGGCCGTACTCAACGGTTTTCGCGCCGAACTGCTCGACAAGATCCTCGGCTTTCAGGGCCATGCCAGCGTCTACCACTCCGACGTCAGTCCGATCGAGGACTACGTGGATCTGCAGAATCGCATTTCGCAGATCCCGGGTGTGACGCGCGCGGTGGCGCTGGTCGAAGGGCAGGCCATGGCATCGAGCCTGCGCAACAACACCGGGGCGCTGGTGCGAGGGATTTCGGAAGCCGACATCCAGAAGCTGTCGAGCCTCAACAATGCCGACTTGCGCACGGCGCTCAATGAGCCGGGTGTGCCGGATGAAAAGCCAGGCTTTACGGGTTTCGACAAATCGGCTGGCGTGGCGATCGGCGAACGCATGGCGTGGAAGCACCGGCTGGGGCTGGGGTCCAGCCTGACGATCATTTCACCCGACGGTCCCGATACGGTTGTCGGCAATGCGCCGCGAATCCGTGACTATCCCGTGGTGGCGATCTTCAAGGTCGGGATGTCGGACTATGACGAGAACGTCATCTACATGCCGCTGGCCGAAGCGCAGGATTACTTCGTCATGGAACAAGGCGTCACCCAGATCGAGGTGATGGTGGAGAAGCCAGACGAGATCGACTCACTTGTCGCCTCGCTTGCCGATACCGCAGGCGATGCCATGACGGTCAACACCTGGAAGCAGCGCAATGTAACCTTCTTCAATGCGCTGGCGGTGGAGCGCAACGTGATGTTCCTGGTGCTGACGATGATCATCCTCGTTGCGGCGCTGAACATCATTTCAGGCCTCATCATGCTGGTGAAGGACAAGGGCCGCGACATTGCCATCCTCCGCACCATGGGGGCGACTCGTGGCTCGATTCAGCGCGTGTTCTTCCTCACGGGTGCGGCGATCGGCACAGCGGGCACGCTCGGTGGATTTCTTGTCGGGCTGCTGATCTGCCTCAACACCGAGAACATCCGGAAGTTCATTTCTTTCGTGTCGGGCGTCGATCCATTCAATCCCGAAATCTATTATCTGGCGCAATTGCCGGCGAAGATGGACCCATGGCAGACACTTTCCATTGTGCTGATGGCGCTTGGGTTGTCATTCCTGGCGACGCTCTATCCGTCCTGGCGGGCAGCCAGGCTCGATCCCGTTGAGGCATTGAGATACGAATGACCACTTCGACTCCGGCACTCGAACTGCGGGACGTGTCGCGCTCCTATGCCGAAGGCAAGGGACAGCTCGAGGTCTTCAAGGCGCTCAATCTGGCGGTGATGCCGGGCGAGATCGTGGCACTGGTGGGTCAGTCGGGCTCTGGCAAATCCTCGCTGCTGCATATCGCCGGATTGCTCGAAGCACCGACGTCGGGCGAGGTGCTGATTGCCGGGCAGAATTGTTCGACCCTGGATGACGCGGCGCGCACCCGCATTCGCCGCATCGGCATTGGCTTCGTTTATCAGTTCCACCATCTGCTGCCGGAATTCTCGGCGGTCGAGAATGTGATGATGCCGCAACTCATCGCCGGCGCCACCAAGCAGGCTGCCATGGCGCGAGCCCGGGACCTGCTGACGCGCATGGGACTGGAACCTCGGCTGGAACACCGGCCAACCGAACTCTCGGGCGGTGAGCAGCAGCGTGTGGCGATCGCACGCGCCTTGGCCAACCGTCCGCTGCTGCTGCTTGCCGACGAGCCCACCGGCAATCTTGATCCATCCACAGCGGCGCGGGTGCACGACGAGTTGCTGCGGCTGATCCAGGAAGAGGGGCTCGGCGCCCTGGTGGCCACGCATAACCATGAACTTGCAAACGGCATGAGCCGCATTGCCAGGCTCGATCAGGGCCGGATCATCGAAGGTTGACATGAAGGCCGTATTTTCCGCTTTGCAGCTGGCGCATGCGCCCGCACGTTTTCTCAGCAAGGGACATATCGTCGGCTATCCCGAAAGCCCCGAACGGGCACGTGCGCTGCTCGAGGGCGCTCGGCAGGCTGGAGCGCACATTTGCGCAGCGCGGCGATTCGCCGATGACACCATCACGGCCATTCACGCAGAGGCCTATGTGGAATTCCTCAAGACCGCGCATGGCGCATGGCGGGCCATAGAAGGTGCGGGGCCGGAGCTGATGCCGAGCCTGAGGCCAGCATATCCGATGCTGATGGAGCCCAAGCACATCATGGGCCGGGCAGGCATGTTCATGATGGATTTCTCGTGTGCCATCACCGAGAAGACCTGGAGCTCGGTGCAGGCCTCGGCGATGACGGCGCTGACCGCCGCCGATCTTGTGCTGAAGGGCGAGCGCGTGTCCTATGCCTTGTGCCGTCCGCCCGGGCATCACGCCTACGCGGCCCAGGCCGGCGGCTTTTGCTACCTCAACAACAGCGCGCTTGCGGCCCAGTATTTGCGGTCGGCGCACGAGCGCGTGGCGATTCTCGACATCGATGTCCATCACGGCAATGGTACACAGGCAATTTTCTACCAGCGGCCGGACGTGCTGACGGTGTCATTGCATGCCGATCCTGCGGACTACTACCCGTTTTACTGGGGGTCGGAGACCGAGTCAGGCGAAGGTGAAGGCAAGGGTTACAACATGAACCTGCCGCTGCCGCTGGGCAGTGGCGATCATGCCTGGCTGAATGCACTCGATACGGCGCTCGACAATGTCTCGGCCTACAATCCCGGAGCGCTTGTCATCGCGCTGGGCCTCGACGCTCATGAAGCCGATCCGCTGAAAGGCGGCACCGTGACGCAAGGCGGATTTGCCCGTTTGGCGGAGATGATCGCGTCGCTGGGGCTTCCGACCGTGATCGTGCAGGAAGGCGGGTATCTGACGGAACACCTGCCGGACAATCTGGCGATGTTCCTCGCCGCCTACGAAGGTGCGTTGCCGGAAGCTGTGAACGACGTATAACCCGCAGTTTCAACGCGGCGGCGCACAGGTTAAGGTGGCGGCATGGCGGCCACAGACTCACCAGCGATCAATTTCATCCATCTGCGCACCCATTCCGCCTATTCACTTTCGGAGGGGGCACTGCAGATCAAGGCCATGGCGGGCCTCACCAAGGAAGCCGGCATGCCGGCGGTGGCGATCACCGATACCGGCAACCTGTTCGGCGCGCTGGAATTCTCCGATGCCATGGCTGAGAAAGGCATCCAGCCGATTGTCGGTTGCACCATCAAGGTCGATCTCATCGAGCAGAAGGAAGGTGCGATGAAGGCGAGTGCCGGCTTGCGCCGCATTCCCTCGCTCGCCTTCCTCGCCAAGTCCCAGGAGGGCTATGGCAATCTGATGAAGCTCTCGAGCCGGGCCTATCTCGAGACGCCGGACAATGCCGAGCATCACGTGACGTGGGATTATCTGATGGCCCACAGCGCCGGGCTGATCTGCCTGACGGGCGGACCGGAGGGACCGATCAACGACGCGCTGGTCTCCGGGCAGGGAGCGCAGGCAGCCGAACAGATCGAGCGGTTGAAATCGGTGTTCGGCGACCGGCTCTATATCGAATTGCAGCGGCATGGCACAGCTGACGAGCGGCAGGCTGAAGCAGGCCTGATCGAACTCGCCTACCGCCTCGAGGTACCACTCGTGGCGACCAACGAGTGCTACTTCGCCAAGCCCGCCGACTATGTGGCACATGACGCGCTGATCTGCATTGCCGAGGGCGACCTGATCGTCACCGAAGACCGGCGGCGGCTGACGCCGGAGCACTATTTCAAAAGTCAGGCCGAGATGTCGGCGCTGTTCGCCGATCTTCCCGAGGCCATTGAAAACACCGTCGAGATTGCCCAGCGCTGCGCCTACCGCGTGAAGTCGCGGGCTCCCATCCTGCCGCGGTTTGCCGATGGCGATGAGGCGGAGGAGTTGCGGCGGCAGGCGCATGAGGGACTGGCGCAGAGGCTGGCGACGCGCGGGCTGGTCGAAGGACGCACACCGGACGAGTATGTGAAGCGCCTCGACTTCGAACTCGACGTCATTACCAAGATGAAATTCCCCGGCTACTTCCTCATCGTGGCGGACTTCATCAAATACGCCAAGGGGCAGGGCATCCCGGTCGGGCCGGGGCGCGGCTCGGGTGCCGGATCGCTCGTCGCCTATGTGCTCACCATCACCGATCTCGATCCGTTCCGCTTCAACCTGCTGTTCGAGCGCTTCCTCAATCCCGAACGCGTGTCGATGCCGGACTTCGATATCGACTTCTGCCAGGACCGGCGCGAGGAAGTGATCGCCTACGTGCAGCAACGCTATGGCGCGGACCGCGTGGCGCAGATCATCACCTTCGGCAAGCTGCAGGCGCGCATGGTCACGCGGGACGTCGGCCGCGTTCTGCAGATGCCCTATGGCCAGGTCGACCGGCTGTCGAAGCTGATCCCCAACAATCCAGCCAATCCGGTGACGCTGCAGCAGGCTCTCGATGGCGAACCGAAGCTGCAGGAGGAACGCGACCGCGACCCGACGGTGAAGACGCTGTTCGACATCGCGTTGAAGCTCGAAGGCCTCTACCGCAATGCCTCGACACATGCGGCGGGGGTGGTGATCGGCGACCGGCCGCTGGAAGAGCTGGTGCCGCTGTACCGCGATCCGCGCTCGGCCATTCCGGCCACGCAGTACAACATGAAATATGTCGAGAAGGCGGGCCTGGTGAAGTTCGACTTCCTCGGCCTGAAAACACTTACGGTGATCGAGAAGGCGCAGAAGCTGATCCGCGTGCGCGAGGCCTCCTTCGATATCGACAAGATTCCCTACGACGACGCCAGGACCTACGAGATGCTGGGTCACGGCGACACGGTGGGCGTGTTCCAGCTGGAAAGCTCCGGCATGCGCGATGTTCTCAAAAAGATGCGCGCCGATTGCATCGAGGACATCATCGCCATCGTGGCGCTGTACCGTCCGGGTCCGATGGACAATATCCCGCGCTATATCGCCTGCAAGAAGGGCGAGGAGCAGCCGGACTACCTGCATCCGCTGCTGGAGCCAATCCTGAAAGAGACCTACGGCATCATGGTCTATCAGGAGCAGGTGATGCAGATCGCCCAGGTGCTGTCGGGCTATTCGCTCGGCCAGGCCGATCTGCTGCGCCGCGCCATGGGCAAGAAGATCAAGGCGGAGATGGACGCGCAGAAGGCGGACTTCGTCAAGGGCGCCACGGTGCGCGGCGTCGACGGCGCGCAGGCCGACTACATCTTCGAGCTCGTCCAGAAGTTCGCGGGCTATGGTTTCAACAAATCGCACGCAGCGGCCTACGCGGTAGTGTCGTACCAGACGGCCTATCTCAAGGCCAATTATCCGGTGGAGTTCATCGCCGCCTCGATGACGCTCGACATGGGCAATACCGACAAGCTGATGCTGTTCCGCCGCGAGGCGCAGCGTGTCGGTGTCAAGGTGGTGCCGCCGTCGGTCAACGCGAGCGGTGTCGATTTCGCGGTGAAGGATGGCGCCATTCTCTACTCACTTGCCGCCCTGAAGAATGTCGGGACGGGAGCCATCGAGCATCTCGTCAGTGCACGGACGGCCGGCGGCCCGTTCAAGTCGGTGGGTGAGTTCGCGCGGCGCATCGATGCGCGCATGCTGAACAAGCGGGCGCTGGAAAGCATGGCCAAGGCGGGGGCCTTCGATGCGCTGAACCCCAACCGGGCGCAGGTCCTTGATGCGGTCGAGAGCATTCTGTCGATGGCCAATCGCGTGACCAGTGCCGCCGCGGCGGGACAGAACGACCTGTTTGGCGGCATGCAGAGCGCATCGGACGAGCTGGTCATGCCGCGCCGCGATGCCTGGCTGCCGATGGACAAGCTGGCGCAGGAGTTCGAGGCCGTTGGCTTCTATCTCTCCGGCCATCCGCTCGACGACTACATGAAGCCGCTGGCCAAGCTTGGCGTCGAAACCTACGCGTCGTTCCATGAGAAGGCGCTGACCAAGGGGGCGCGGGCGGCGTGGCTTGCCGGCACCGTCACGCACCGGCAGGAGCGGCGCTCGAAGTCCGGCAACAAGTTTGCCTTCGTCGGGTTTTCTGATCCGTCGGGGCAGTTCGAGTCGATCTGCTTTTCGGACACGCTCAACAATTTCCGCGATATGCTCGAACCCGGCACGGCGGTGATCGCCAAGGTCGAAGCCGATGTCGAGGGCGAGGAGGTGAAGCTCCGGCTGCAGGGCGTCGAGCCGCTCGACAAGGCGGCGGCGACGATGATCACCGGGCTTGAGATCTTCGTGCGCGATTCAAAGCCACTGGAGTCAATCGCTGCGCGCCTGAGCAATGGCGGGAGGGCTCCGGTGCGGCTCATCATGCTGATGGACAAGGGCCGCGAGGTGCATGTGAACCTCGGCAACAAGTTCACCGTGACCCCGCAGATCAAGGGCGCCATCAAGGCGATTGCGGGCGTGGTGGACGTGCAGGATTATTGATAGGTAACATCAATTGAGTTGTTGCCGGTCGGACTGATGGCGTGCTCTCGCCTCTACTTGTGCCTGCCACTTTCTCATCAAGTGGTTCCCAAGAGTCCCAAAGATAAAAATCAAAAGTCCAATTGCGAAACAAGGCGCGCCAGCGCCAAGGATCAACGTCAAGGGACCGGCATTTGAAATATCCTCAGAACTCATGCCCATAAAGCTGTAGAGCCCCTTCCAGTTCCCCATGATGTAAAGAGCGACGACCAACGCTCCAATCATCAAGCTGATTCCAAGCGCACGTGTCTTGAAGAAGTATGAAGGTGATGGTTCGCTCACCACTGCCAAACCCCGTCTTCTATTTCCTTAGCTGCCTACCTTCCGGCTCAGATAAGTTGCGAAATCATAGTTGGGGCGTTCGAGGTGACTGAGGTGCCCCGGCACGGCCATGTCCGAGCACAGGCCCTTATACACACGCTCGGTGCAGCCCTTGTCTTCGACGTTGACCTTGTCAAGCAGCGCCTTCAGTTGCTCGAAGTGCTTCGGCGCGTCGGCATCCTGAACGAAATCCTGAGACATGCCGCCGCCGAAGGTAACGTGGACGTGGCCAGTGCCCTTGGGGTGCAGCGACAGGTACCAGAAATAGCCGGGCGTCAGGGTGATGAGCAGACTGGGATAGAGTGCCAGCAGGAAGGTGGTGCGGCGGAGGTCGCCCTGCATGCGGGTGTTGTTGGGGTGGGCCAGCGCGATCTTGAGCTTGTCGTCTTTCAGGATCGTGTGCCAGTTGAAATGCGGCGGGCTGGGCGGGCAGACCATCTCATCCAGCTTCGACAGGCCGCCGATGGTGCCGGCATGGCAGACGGGCAGATGGTAGCTTTCCATGAAGTTCTCGGCCAGCACCTTCCAGTTGGTGGCCCAGATAAAGCTTTCGTTGAACCACTCGGTGTAGTTCGCCATGTCATAGGGCGCGATCAGGTCCTCGACATCGGCGAAATGTTCCGCCACCGGTTTCGCCTCCGGGTTCAATGACACCATCACCCAGCCCAGCCAGACCTCGCATTTCACCTGCGGCAGGCGGTAGTTCTCCTTGCAGAAGCCCTCGTTGCCCTGCATGGCGGGTGCGCCGCGCAACTTGCCGTCGGTCTCGTAGGACCAGCCGTGATAGGGGCAGGTGATGATGCGCCGGTTGCCGCGGCCTTCGAGCAGCGTCGACATGCGGTGCAGGCAGACATTGGACTGGCAGCGGAGCGTGCCGTCCAGCCCGCGCACCACCATCAGCGGCTGGTTGGCCAGTTCGAAGGTGACGTAGTCGCCGGGATTGGCGAGGCCGGAGGCGCGGCCGACGCAATACCATTCCTTGCTGAAGATATGTTTCATCTCGGCGGCAAGGAACTTTTCCGAGGTATAGACACTTTTGGGCATGGCGCGTGCTTCGCCGAAGGGCGTGGCGACATTGGCGGCGAGTTCGGCCACAGGATTCGGGACATGCAAGTTCATGGATTACCTCCGCTGCGTGGTTTTATCACCAGCGCGGAAAGCCTGGCATCGAAATCTCTTCATGCGAGCCATGAGGGGCGTATTTGCATTATTGCACTGCAATGCGGTAAACTTCACAGACTCGCAGGCACATTGTTGCCTTAAGGGAAAGAGAGCGACCGATGACACCATTCGCGATTGCCGGGATCCAGATGCACCTCGGCCATGGATCGAATGTCGATGCAATGCGTCACCGCATCGATCTGACCATGCATCTCTATCCCTGGGTTCAGATGGTCATGTTCTCGGAACTGGCAGTCCATGGCCCGATGCTGCATCATGCCCAGCCCTTGCCAGGTTCCGTCGAAGAAGAGTTCCGGACGATGGCCCGGCATCACAAGATCTGGCTCATCAATGGGTCGATGTATGAACGCCGCGACGGTAGCATCTACAACACCACCTCGATCATCGATCCGCAGGGCGAGGTCATCGGCCGCTATTCCAAGATGTTTCCGTTTACGCCGCTGGAACAGGGTGTGACACCCGGCACGGATTTCTTCGTGTGGGATATCGAGGGTGCGGGCCGCTTCGGCATCCTCAATTGCTACGACATCTGGTTCCCGGAGACAGCGCGGACACTCACCGCCATGGGCGCGGAAGTGATCCTGCATCCGGTCATGACGCACACCATCGACCGCGACATTGACCTGGCGGTGAGCCACGCCACGAGCGCAATGATGCAGTCCTATGTGTTCGACATCAACGGACTGGGTGCTGGCGGCAACGGCCAGTCGGCAGTGTTCGATCCGAATGGCCGAAAGCTGCATCAGGCGGATGTGACGGAACAGATCATCCCGGTGGAAGTTGATTTCGAGCAGGTTCGGCGCTCACGCGAACGCGGCATCCGCGGGCTCGGCCAGATGGCAAAGAGTTTCCGCGACCGGCCGGTGGAGTTTCCCGTTTATCAGAAGGGCTTCGACACCAGCTACCTCGACACGCTCGGTCCGGTGGCGACGCCGCGCCGTGCCGATGGACCGGGTCCCGCCAACGTGCAGACACTGCCGGTACGCCGGACCTTCGTGAAGTGATCGAGTTCGGCTGGCGCCGTTATTGAACGGCGATCACCTTCCACATGCCCGCCGCGTAATGGCCGGGAATGTTGCATAGCAGAATGTAGAGGCCCGGCTTCAATTCGACGGTGAGCGAGCCGGACTTGCCGGGCTCGAGCTCAGCCACTTCGCCAATATCGCCGGCAGCTTCCTCATCGACGCGGTTGTCGGCGTCATTATAGGGCAGCGGTTTCGACATGCTGGAAATCGGCGCCAGCAACATTTCGTGCACCATGTGATTGGAGGCATTGGTGGCCTTGAAGGTCACAAGGCCAGCTGGCACGGCGAACACGTCCGTCTTGATCGACATCACCGCCTTCGAGGCATCCCCACCCATCGCCATGCCGAGGCCCATGTTCTTGCTGAGGTCTGGACCCTCATGGCCTTCGTCGACGAGGGTGACGTTGACCAGCTTCCCAACTGTACCGCCGGTGCTGACGTCTGCCGCCATTGCGTTTGCCGGCAGGATGCCTGCAAGTGCCGCCGTCATCAGGATTCGTTTCAGCATCTCATTCTCCCTGTGGCTCCACGTCCCGTGCCACCCTTGGTGTTGCTATATCTGAATCGCCCCGCGGGACTTGACCGGCATCAATTCGTTGTGTGAACAGCAGTCTCACAGCAATCCCCGGCTTGCCAGGTTGCGCATGAGGTGGCTCGCCCCCCAGGTCCAGGGCGCGGCCTTGTCGGTCGCGGTCATGCGGTTGGTCAATGCGCCGAGTTCAGCGGACGAGACGGTGACTATGTCGCCCAGCTTGTGGGTGAAGCCCTTGCCCGGCGCGTCGCGATCCTCGATGGGGGCAAACAGCGTGCCGAGAAAAAGCACCGCACCGTCCGGGTACTGATGATGCTTGTTGAGCATCTGGCCCGCGAGATCGGCCGGATCGCGGCTGATCTTCGACATGTTGGAAGCGCCGTTCAGCACGTAGCCATCCTCGCCCTCGACGCGCAACGCAAGTTGCATGCTGCGGACGTGATCGAGGCTGAAGCTTGCATCGAATAGGCGGATCATCGGCCCCAGCGCGCAAGATGCGTTGTTGTCCTTGGCCTTGCCGAGGAGAAGTGCGGAGCGGCCTTCGACATCGCGGAGGTTGACGTCGTTGCCCAAGGTCGCACCGACGATCTTGCCGGAAGAGGCAACCACCAGCACGACTTCAGGTTCCGGGTTGTTCCATGTCGAGATCGGATTGAGGCCGGCTTCCATCCCGTGGCCAACGGCTGATAGGACCTGCGACTTGGTAAAGATCTCGGCATCCGGGCCGATGCCGACTTCAAGGTATTGCGACCAGGCGCCTTTCTCCATCAGCACCTTTTTCAGTTCCATGGCCTCCGCCGAGCCGGCGCGGAGCTTCGACAGGTCACTGCCGATCAGCGTGCCGATGGTGGTGCGGATTTCGGCTGCCGCCGCCGGATTGCCGCGGGCGCGCTCTTCGATGACGCGTTCCAGCATCGAGGTCGCGAAGGTGACGCCGGCTGCCTTCAGCGCCTGAAGGTCGACGGGGGCCAGAAGCCATGGCCGCTTCGCATCGCGCGTCTCCGGCGGCGTGTTCGCCATGATCGCATCGACGGTGCCAAGACTTTGGCCGGCAACGGCCTGCGCCGCCGCGGCGGGATCATCGCACTCGCACAGATCGCGCATGGTGGGGAAGGCGGCGGTGATGTCAATCAGCTGGTTGCCATCGCGGCGGACGACACAAGGTCCGTGTACGGAGGGGTTCCAGACGCGGCCGACAAGCAGGCCGGTGGCGGGGATGGCAGCGGAGGTCATGTGATCGGAAAGCTTGGGCATGGGGGTCAAAACATCTTTGCTGAATCGTGCATGGGGGGTGGAACAGGGGCCGATGGTCCAGACACTGGTATGGCCTCGAACTGGCGGTTGATGGCCTCGACCCATTGCTTAGCGCGAGGCAGAAGCTTGCGGTCATCCGACTGGAAGCGGCCGCGCGATACGAGAATGCCCATATCGGCACCGTGATAGCGGTAGTCGCCAGCCGTGTAGACGCGAAGGTAGAAGGCCTCGTCCTCGCCCGAAACGAGGAACCAGTCGATGGATTTGCGGACCAGCGAAATATTTCCGTCCTTGTCCATGCGCCAGATGCCGGAGGACGGCGCCTTGGTAATCATCTCGACGCGGTCGACCGGATACTTGAGAATGAGCTGGCTCCAGTTGTCGAATTCGGCCCAACGCTGCTGGATCTTGGACAGGTCGAGTTCCCAGTCCACGTCCATGTATTCCAGCAGGTGGAACATGTAGACCGGGCAGCCGCCATAGGTTGAGGTGATGAGATTGGTCATCGGCGAGGCACCGGAGATGCGCGGATTGATTTCGCCGAGATAGACCTTGCGGGTATCTGTATCGATGAGAAAATCCATACAGAAGGCGCCCTTGTAGCCCGACTTGTAGAGCTGGTCGCCAAGCTTCTGCGCCATCTTGATGACCGCCTTGCGTTCCGTCTCGAGGCCGCCGGTGAAGACGTCGTTGCCGCACCATCCGCCCTTGTAGGGAGTGACCTCGGCAAAACCGGTGATGTCGGTCTGCAGCGGACCAACGAGCGTGCCATGCCGCGTTGCGACCGCTTCCACCGTGCCGGGCAGGTGGTTGATGCGGCGCATGATCTTCAGCGGTTCCTTGACCAGGTCCTCCTCGTTTTTGGTCCAGTCGGCTTCCGACTTGATGAAGAAGGTCGTGCGGCCGGAATCGCCATAGGGTGTTTGCACGACCAGATCGGTTCCCAGCCGGGCGGCCGTTGCAAGCTTCATCAGTTCACGGAATGACTTGGCGCGGCCCATGGTATTGGGCGCACTGTGGATGCCCGCGGCGTTGCCGAGCTTGGTCGTGGTGATCTTGGAGTCAATGTGCTTGCGCAATTTGGCCGGCGGCAAAGCGATCTTCTGGCCAAGCTCTTTTGCGAGCGCTTCGGTTTCCTCGTCGAACATGACCAGGAGAAGATAGCCGGGGCCACGTTCCTTCAGACGGCTACGCACTTCCTTGTGGCGGAGCAGATAATTGTTGACGTCTTCGATTGAGCGGAACTCGTGCGGCCCATGTTCGCGCGGTACGGTGATCTTCGGATGGCCGCCATCGAAACTGTCGAAGAAGTTGATGTACTCGAATTTGTTGATCCAGCGGCCGAGCCCGAGAATGTTGTAGGGCGTTGGCGAGAGGAATGTGATCGGGGTCTGGTTCTGCCGGAAGAAGGCGTAGATATCGGTGAGGCTTGTCAGCTTGGTCTTCTGCGCAGGTTTCCTGGCCATGCGGTGCTTCCCCCTGATCGCGGCGCATGATGCGCTCTTGTCACCGGCGACTGTAGGACAGTTCGGTTGCAGATGGGAAGCGGGATTGTGGGGCGGGATGGGGGGAGGACGTCAGCGGACCGTTTCGGTGAGCTGTGTCCTGTCGAGCAGCTTGACGAACTCGATCGCGATGCCGGTGTCGAGATAGCGAACGACGCGTCCGCGCATCTTGCCAAGGAGAATGAACGTACCGAGGCTCGGCATCACATCTACCTTGACGGCAGCACCCGAGAGCGAGATGTCGACAACTTCGCAGCTATATTCACGGCCATCGGGCATGGTGATCTGCGATTGCTTTTCGCGCGGCTCATAGCGGGTGTGGCGGCGATCCTCGGCCGATTGCCCGTGCTCCTTCTGGACGAGCCATTTCAGCCGCGTCTCGAAACGGTCACGGCGGGCGCCGGTCAGAGAAAAGGTAACCTTGAAACCGCCATCCACGGCTTCCGCCGAGGTGGCTTCTATGCGGCCGACTTCCTCAAGATAAGCGACAAGCGAGAGCCCCGGTGGCACGGGTTCGCTGGTGATGAAGACGGCGCCGTCGATGGTGATGCCATTGACCTGGCAGGGGTGCTCGGTCATGTCGGGCAGCATGAAGCGGCCAAACAGCGTTTGCTTCACCGGCCCACCGGGCATCGCGGTTGTCTGCGCTGCGTTGGTATAGGCAGTGGCGTTCACGCGTCGATCTCCCCTTTGACAGAGGTTCAGACTAGATGCCTGCCGTAAAGGTTGGGTTAAAGCCTGCCCCACTTCTTCGAAGTTACGACCGTCCACCGGAAATAACGTGGAAGTTGCGCTTGATTGGTGCAGCGGATGCAATCTCCTTGGGCGCAACGGGCAGGTTTTCGGTCCAGACGGAACGCGCGGCAGACAACTCAAAGTGTGTCAGCGAGGCATAATCGAGGGTTGCAGTCTCACGGAAGGGGAACAGGCCGCCGAAGATATGCGTGGTGACGCCATCGGACGCGAGCATCGGGAATGCCATGATCTCGGCCCCAATGACCTGGTCGGTATCGGTTTGCAGGCGAATGCGCAACACCGCCGGCTGGCGCGTGGTGACGGTGGCGCCGAGGAAGCGGGAGATCACATCGACTTCGAAATTGTCCCAGCCGTCGAGGAGGTCGGTGCCGGTCAATTCCCGGCGGTAGAGGTCGCAGATGCCGGTGCCCGCAAGGCGCCAGCGGAACATGGCGGCGCGCGCCACAAACTCGGCAATGAACAGATGCGGGACGAGCGTGCGGATCCGCTTCAGGTCGAGATCCTCGCGAGATGGAGCCGGACGCTCGGCCCGCATCGTCTCCCAGAACCGGAAGAGGGCGCGGCTGGACGGATGCAGGATGTGGGTTTCGTCTTGGCTTTCAAACATTTCGTCGCTAACCAGCATGTCTTGATCCTCGTCGCCGGCGGCAGGGCCGCTGTTCCATTCGTGAACGTTGTGGCGGGGGCGGTGCAGTGATCGTGCCACAAGGGCGGTCATGCTGGCAGCGAGAGGGACTTGGGGCTTGAGCGATACCCGGAACAACAAGAACAATTGGCAGACCGGTACGGCGCCCATGTTCAACGCCCCGCCGGCCGTCCTGGCGATGATTGGCGTCCTGGTTGCGGTGCATGTGGCATTGCAGTTCGCAGGCGAAAGCTGGCAGGCTTGGACCCTGCAAGCCTTCGCATTGATTCCGGCGCGTTTCACCAAGCCCGGGTTCCCAATGCCGGCGGGCTCGGAATATTGGAGCCTAATCACCTATGGCTTCCTTCATGCCGACTGGATGCACCTGACATTCAATTGCCTGTGGCTGCTGGTCTTCGGAACGCCGGTGGCCCGCTATCTCGGCAATCCGCGTTTTCTGCTGCTGAGCGCGATCGCGACCGTGGCAGGAGGGCTCGCCAGCCTGGCGTTGCACTGGGGAACCGTGGTGTTCGTTCTGGGCGCATCGGCGGCAGTCTCGGGTCTGCTGGCTGCGGCAATTCCCATCATGTATGGGCGGCGGGTGGCGGGCGGCTGGCGGCCGCTGGGCCCGGTTGAGTTGCTGCAGAGCCGCAAGGCCCTGCTTTTCATGGGCATCTGGCTCGTGGTGACGCTGGCCTCCGGCGCCACCGGGTGGACAGGCAATTCCTTCGTGGCCGACAGCGGCATCGCCTGGGAAGCCCATCTCGGCGGGTTCCTTGGCGGTTTGGCGGCGTTCTACGCCCTTGCCCGGCGAGCCGTGCAATCCTTGTGAAGCTATGTTACTGTCACAGCGGTTGACCCAGACGGAAGGAGGCACTCATGGCAGTCGCTCACATCCTCAGGCAGAAGGGCTCTGTTGTTCACGCCGTTGCGCCGGGTGATACGGTTCAGACGATTGTCGACAAACTCTCTCAACACCGGATCGGTGCAGTTCTGGTCATGGACCGCGACGGGAACCTCGCCGGCATCGTGTCGGAACGGGACGTGGTCCGGGCAATGTCCGGCAACGCCGGCGGCGTCGCACAGAAAACGGCTGCCGATATCATGACTGCGCGGGTGCGGACTTGCGCCCCCGGCGATACCGAGGGTGATCTCATGACGCTCATGACCGAGCATCGCATCCGCCATCTGCCGGTTCTGTCCAATGGCAAGATCATCGGCATGATCTCCATTGGCGACGTGGTGAAGCATCGAATCGAATCGATGGAGCTCGAGGCCGAGCAAATGAAGACCTATATCGCGTCGGCTGGCTGATCAGGACTTGTAGACGGTGGCAGGGTCGAACAGGCGGGTTGAATCCGTGAACACCAGCTTACCCGCCTGAACGCGTCGATAGAAGCAACTGCGGCGGCCGGTGTGGCAGGCCGCTCCTCTGCCTCGCGCTGTAACTTTGAATTGCAATACATCTTGATCGCAGTCGGTGAGGACTTCGGAAACCTCCAGCATTTCGCCGGACGTTTCGCCTTTCTTCCACAGGGCCTGGCGCGAACGGCTCCAGAAATGCGCGATGCCGGTTTCGAGCGTCAGGCGCAGTGCCTCGGCATTCACGTGAGCGACCATCAGCAGGGTGCCATCGGCAACATCGGTGACGACGGTCGTGATCAGTCCGGCCGCATCGAACCTCGGGCGGAACTCTTCCGTTTCATCGAGGTTCGCCGCCATCAGAGAGTGAAGCCGTTGGACGGCGCGCGGACCAGTTCCATGAAGCGGGCCTGCATGACCGGGTTGAGTTTGAACTCGCCGGCAAATTGCGTGGTGATGGTCGCAACGTTACGCTTGCCGATACCACGCATCGACATGCAGGTGTGAACGGCCTCCACCAGCACGGCCACTCCACGCGGCTGCAGCGACTCCATGATGGCCGTGGCGATCTGTGAGGTCATGGTTTCCTGCGTCTGCAGCCGGCGGGCGTAGATTTCGACCACACGGGCCAGCTTCGAAATGCCAACCACCTGCTTGGCAGGGAGATAGGCAATGTGGGCACGGCCGATGAAAGGCGCGATGTGGTGCTCGCAATGCGAATTGAACTCGATGTCGCGGAGCATGACGATGTCGTCATAGCCGCCGACCTCGGAGAAGGTGCGCGACAGGGCTTCGGCCGGATCATCCTCGTAGCCTGAAAAATACTCACGGAACGCCTTGGCGACGCGGCGGGGCGTGTCGAGCAGGCCTTCGCGGTCCGGGTTGTCGCCAGCCCATGCCAGGAGCACGCGCACGGCAGCCTCGGCCTCTTCCTGGCTGGGACGCTTCACGGTGCGGGCTGCGGCGTCGCGCGGGATTTTCTTGATGATTGCGTCCATTGATCCTGACTTCACTGTTGCATCGATGGCATTCCGTTCCTGTCAGACCAGATGCCCGAGGATGGCATGACGGGGCATTTGACCCGCCGCGAAGGCGCTCCCATATCATGGGCCATCTCCCAAAGGCAAACCGGCAAACGGCAGGCTTGCCGAAGCGCCTGAACCGGCTAGGATATCGGCATGATCAACGACATCTACAACCGCAAGATCCTGGGCTTCGCCGCCGACATTCCGCGTCTACAGCGTTTGGCCACTCCAGACGCAGCCGCGGTGGCGCATTCCCGTCTTTGCGGTTCGAAAGTCACCGTCGATATCGCGATGAAGGATGGCGCGGTGAGCGACTTCGGCCACGAGGTGAAGGCCTGCGCACTGGGCCAGGCCTCGTCCTCGATCATGGCCCGGCACGTGATCGGATCAACGGCCGAGGAATTGCGGGAGCTGCGCGAGCAAATGTACAAAATGCTGAAGGAAGACGGGCCGCCGCCGACCGGAAAATGGGCCGATCTCGAAGCGCTGTTGCCGGTTCGCGAATTCAAGGCGAGGCATGCCTCCACACTCCTGACTTTCGATGCCGTTGTCGATGCGATTGACCAGATCGAAGCCAAGCAAAAGGAAACCGTACATGGCTGATGCGAAACCGGTGGCGATCCTGGCGATGGACATGACGGCGCGCACCGGGACAATCTATCCGCCGGAATTTGCCGGCGAGATGAAAGGCCGCGAGAAGCGGGCACTGGGTGATGCCTTTGGTCTCAGTCAGTTCGGCGTAAACCTGACGGTGCTGAAGCCCGGCGCGTGGTCATCTCACCGGCACTGGCACGCGGTGGAAGATGAGTTCATCTATGTGATTTCAGGCGAAATCACGCTGGTCGACGATGCCGGTGAACATCTTCTAACGCCCGGTATGTGTGCGGGCTTCAAGGCCGGAGTGCCTAACGGCCACTGCCTGAAGAACCTGTCGTCTCAGGATGCAACCTATCTTGAAGTCGGCACCCGCTCGATGGTCGAGAAATCGAACTATCCGGATATCGACATGGCGGGCGAGAAAACCGAGGCCAGCGGCGGCAAGTTCGTGCTGACCCGCAAAGACGGGACGCCGTTCTGAGCGTCAGCTGACGCATCACTTCCGCCGCTTGTCCTCAATGTCCGGGGCATGGGGAAAGCGTGATTTGAGATCGCGGTCGGTGACGCTCATGTGGTTGCGGGTATATTGTTCCGAGGCATCGCGCAGCGGCTGGAAATCCCAGGGGAAATGATTGCCGCGTTTCAGCGCCTCGAATAGCATGAGGCGTGACTGCTGGCTCTCGAGAACTTCCTTGTGGATGCGCGGAATGTCGAACTTGGCCTCCACCTCGGCGCGGAACTGGTGGCCGAGCGGATGGGTGGAGGCGAGATTGACGAGCTCGTTGGGATCGTCGGCAAGATTGTAGAGCTGGTCAGGATCGACGGGCGAGTGAATGAACTTCCAGGGGCCGCGCCGCAGCATGTACATGGGCGCAATGGCGCCTTCGGCAAGATATTCGCCCCAGGCAGTGCCCTGCGGGTCCTCATGGGCGCCCAGCAGCAGCGGATAAAGCGAGCGTCCGTCGACAGGCCGCGACAGGGTTGCCGCGCCCTCGTTGCCGATGGCCGTCAGGGTCGGAAGGATGTCGGCGAGGGTCACCGGTTCCTTGACGCGGCGGGCGGCGAAGCGCTTCGGCGCCCAGACAAGCAAGGGAACGTGAGCGGCTGGTTCGAGATAGGACATCTTGTACCACAGGCCGCGCTCACCGAGGAAATCGCCGTGATCGGAGGTGAAGACAATGACGGTATTGTCGAGCGTTCCGGTGGCTTCAAGTGCGGCGATCATCTGGCCCAGAAGATCGTCGACATAGGAGATGTTTGCATAATAGCCGTGGCGAGCGGCGCGCAGATCCGCCTCAGTCACCGTGTAGTCGTCCATGGCGGACACATCATAGAGGCGCTGGCTGTGCGGATCGAGCGCGCTTCGATCCATGCGCGGCACCTTCGGCAGGTCGATGTCCTCGTCGCGGTAGAGGTTCCAGAATTTCGCGCGCGCGGCATAGGGGTCGTGCGGATGGGTGAATGACGCCATCAGGCAGAAAGGCTTCTCCGGCTCGAAACGCACATAGTCATATATCTTGCGAATGGCCAGAAAGGCGACCTCGTCATCGAATTCGAGCTGGTTGGTGATCTCGGCGATGCCGGGCTGCAGCACCGACGTCATATTGTGGTACCACCAGTCGATGCGTTCCTGCCGCAAGCGCCAGTCCGGCGTCCAGCCGAAGTCGGCTGGATAGATGTCGGTTGTCAGGCGCTCCTCCAGTCCATGCAACTGGTCAGGACCAACGAAATGCATCTTGCCGGACAGCGCCGTCTTGTAGCCGGCGAGGCGCAGGTAATGTGCCCAGGTGGGAATGGAAGAGGGGAACTCGGCCGCATTGTCATAAACCCCGGTGCGTGACGGAAGGAGACCATTCATGACGGTGGCGCGGGCCGGCGCACACAGCGGACTCGTCGAGTAGCAGTTTTCAAAGACCACGCCCTCGGCCGCCAGCCGCGACAGGTTGGGCGTCTGAACCAGCGGATGTCCGTGGAAGGGCAGGGCGCTCGCCGCGAGCTGGTCCGCCATGACGAAAAGAATATTGGGTTTTGCCTGTTGCATGGGGGCTCCCTATATGATGACGAAGGCGAAAATGAAAACCATCCTGCTCGGACTCATCAGACTGTATCAGTTGACATTATCGGCTCTCATCGGCCGGCGCTGCCGCTATTTACCGACATGTTCCGAGTATGCCAGCGACGCGATCCGCATGCATGGACCGGCACGCGGTGTGGCGCTCGGTTTTGCACGGGTCTGCCGCTGCCATCCCTGGGGGCAATCCGGTTTCGATCCGGTTCCTGTGGTGTATGACGGGCCGGTGTGGCGGATGCCGGAGCCAGACAGAAAAGGGGCCCCGAACGAGGGCCCCTGAGTTTGAGACTTGGGTCGAAGCGTGACTTACAGGCTGAAGCGATAGTTCAGGCTGGCGCGGATGGTGTGCATATCCTTGTAGAACATGTCGACACGGCCGCCGGTGCCGGCGCTGTCGAACAACATGTGGGAGGAATCTTCCCAGTTCACATAAAGATATTCGAGGCCGGCGGACAGGGAGTCGGTGAAGGCGTGCTCGATGCCGGCGCCGATCGTCCAGCCGTAGACCCATTCGGCGTCGCTGATGTTCTCGCGGTTGGCCTGTCCGGCCGGGCCGATAAGGCCGCCGAATTCCATCTCGGCCAGGGCAACACCGGCCGTTGCATAGAACAGGGTGCGGTCGTCGGCGATACCGGCGCGGGCCCGCAAGGTGCCGAAGTAATCCATGTTGAGATAGGTGGCCTCGGCCGGGTCGTCGTTGTCGGCCAGGCGGCCGTTGAACGAAGAGTCACCGACGATACCCAGGACGAAGCTGCCCCACTGGTAGTCGGCGCTCGCCTTGATGCCGTAGCCATAACCGATGCCGCTCATTTCCGGATCGATGTAGTTGCAGGGCTCGATCGCTCCGGTGGTCGGATCGTCGCAAATCTGGGTGGCGTCATAGTGGCCATCGACCGCATTGGCCGCGCCGAAGACACCGAGGGAGACGCCGGTCCAGTCATAGGTTGCAGGGCGCAGGTCGTCTACGGGCGGGGGCGGATCGAGGTCGGCAGCAAAGGCCGAGGCCGCAGGCACCATGACCGTGGCGAGAAGTGCAAGACGCAGGAGAGACAGTTTCATGGAATACCCCGAACTAGGAACTATGGTTAACTTGGCGTTCGAGATGATCATGCCGCGTTAAGGTTAATGGCGGGTTATGGATAACTTAAGGTGTGGTTACCGGAGTGGCGCATTTCAGCCCGGCATTCATAAGTGCTGCACAGCACCCGCCAATGTGCTGCACTTGACCCTGTGGCGGCGCATCGCCTAAAGCCTGACGGCGTAAATGACACATGACATCGCTTACCCGCACTTGTGCGCGGGAGTGAGCAGGAGGACAGATGATTACCTTGACGTTCCCCGATGGCGCAAAGCGCCAAGTTGAATCCGGGGTTTCCGCGGCTCAGGTTGCCGCCTCGATTTCCAAATCGCTCGAGAAGAAGGCCGTGGCCGCCGTCGTCAATGGCACGCTCGTTGACCTCGCCGACCCGATCCCCGGAGATGCAACGCTGAAGATCGTCACACGCGATGATCCGGAAGCGCTTGAGCTCATCCGCCACGATGCCGCGCATGTGCTGGCGGAAGCGGTGCAGGAGCTGTTTCCGGGTACCCAGGTGACGATTGGCCCGGTGATCGAAAACGGCTTCTACTACGACTTCTTCCGCAACGAGCCGTTCACGACTGAAGACTTCGCCGCCATCGAGAAGAAGATGCGCGAGATCATCCAGCGCGACAAGCCGTTCACCAAGAGCGTGAAGACGCGCGAGGAAGCCAAGGATTTCTTCCGGCAGAAGGGTGAGCTGTTCAAGGTCGAGCTGGTGGATGCGATCCCTGGAAACCAGGACATCAAGTTCTATGACCAGGGCGGCTGGCTCGACCTCTGCCGTGGTCCGCACATGACGTCCACGGGCAAGATCGGCAATGCCTTCAAGCTGATGAAAGTGGCCGGCGCCTATTGGCGCGGCGACTCGAAGAACCCCATGCTGACGCGCATCTATGGCACGGCATGGGCCAGCGAGAAGGATCTGCAGGCCTATATCACGGCGCTCGAGGAAGCCGAGAAACGCGACCATCGCAAGCTCGGCCGCGAGATGGACCTGTTCCATTTCCAGGAAGAAGGCCCGGGCGTCGTCTTCTGGCATGCCAAGGGCTGGACGATGTTCCAGCAATTGATCGCCTACATGCGCCGCCGGTTGGCCAAGCTCGAATATCAGGAAGTGAATGCGCCGCAGATGCTCGACAAGAGCCTGTGGGAGACCAGTGGCCACTGGGGATGGTACAAGGAAGCCATGTTCATGGCGAAGTCGGCGGGCGATGAAACCGACGACGACCAGATCTTTGCCATCAAGCCGATGAATTGTCCGGGACACGTGCAGATCTTCAAGCACGGCCTGAGGAGTTATCGCGAACTGCCTCTCAGGCTTGCGGAATTTGGCAACGTGCATCGCTATGAGCCGTCCGGCGCGCTGCATGGCCTGATGCGGGTGCGCGGCTTCACGCAGGACGACGCGCATATCTTCTGCACGGAAGATCAGATGGCGGACGAGTGCCTGAAGATCAACGACCTGATCCTCTCGACCTACAAGGACTTCGGTTTCGAGCAGATCGTGGTGAAGCTGTCGACGCGGCCCGAGAAGCGCGTCGGATCGGATGCCGCGTGGGACCGCGCCGAAGAGATCATGAACAAGGTTCTGACGCAGATTGCCGAGCAATCCGGCGGCAAGATCAAGACGGCGGTCAATCCGGGCGAGGGCGCCTTCTATGGCCCCAAGTTCGAATACGTGCTGCGCGACGCGATCGGCCGCGACTGGCAATGCGGCACGACGCAGGTCGACTTCAACCTGCCGGAACGCTTCGGTGCCTTCTATATCGGCGCCGACGGCGAGAAGAAGGTGCCGGTGATGATTCATCGCGCCATCTGCGGCTCGATGGAGCGATTCCTGGGAATCCTCATCGAGCATTTTGCCGGACATTTCCCGCTATGGCTGGCGCCGACGCAGGTGGTGGTCACGACCATCACCTCCGAGAGCGATGACTATGCGATGGAGGTGCGTGACCTGCTGCGCAAGGCCGGTCTGCGCGCCGAAATGGATCTGCGCAACGAGAAGATCAATTACAAGGTCCGCGAACACTCGGTGCTGAAGGTGCCGGTGATCATGGTGGTCGGAAAGCGCGAGATGGACGAACGGGCGGTCAACATCCGCAGGCTCGGCTCGCAGAACCAGACGCCGATGAGCCTCGACGCTGCGCTTGCGGCGCTGGTCGACGAGGCGACGCCACCGGATCTGAAGCGGGATTGATCTCCCATAACAGCACATGATCAGCCGGCGCGCCTTGCCCGCCGGCTGATGTAATCTGAAATCCGTGATCGGCGTTCTGGATCGTCAGGCCGGACATGGCTGAAATTGAACCACCATCGTCCTGCGCGCGTATCAGGACCATGACAAAACATATCATCATCGGCGGTGCGGGCGGCATCGGGTCGGCATTGGCGCGGCGGCTGGCGGCACGTGGAGATTCCGTGCATCTGGTTGGACGGGACGCTGCGAAACTGGAGCACCTGGCCTCGGAGCTTTCAGGCAGTTTCGCGCTGGCGGATGTGTTGGACCGGGCGGCGTTGGAAAGAGCGGTTCTGGCCGCAGGTTCTGACATTGCGGGACTGGCCTATTGCGCCGGGTCGATTACGCTCAAGCCCGTCTCGCGCATTACCGATGACGATGTGGAACGCGATTTCCGGCTGAATGCGCTGGGGGCATTGCGTGCGGTGCAGGCGGCGCTGCCGGGACTGAAGGCGCACGCGGGCCCCGCGAGTATTTTGTTATTCTCCTCGGTCGCATTGGCGCAGGGGTTCAGCGCGCATGCGTCGATCGGCATGGCGAAGGGCGCCGTCGAGGGGCTGATGCTGTCACTCGCCGCCGAACTGGCACCGAAGATCAGAGTCAATTGCATCGCGCCGTCGCTGACCAGGACGCCGCTGGCGCAGGCCCTGACATCGAACGAACAGATGGCATCTGCCATTGCGGGGCTGCACGCTATGCAGCGGCTGGGAGAGGCCGATGACGCAGCAGCACTCGCGGCATTCCTGCTCTCATCCGAGGCCTCGTGGATCACCGGGCAGGTCATCGGCGTTGACGGTGGACGCTCCAGCCTGCGAACGAAGGGCTGATTGCCGTGCCACGCATGCTGAGAAAGGCGGAGCTTCCGGCCAAACCTTGCGCCACCTGCGGAAAGCCCTTCGTGTGGCGCAAGAAATGGGAGCGTGACTGGGAAAACGTGAAGGTGTGCTCGGATCGTTGCCGCACGGCGCTGAAGCAACGCAAACCGTGACGGCTCTGCGAATCCTGTTGGGTGATCAGTTGACGCGCGGCATCTCCAGCCTGCGCGGCTACGAACCTGGAGACATCGTGCTGATGATGGAGGTGGCGGAAGAGGCGACCTACGTCAAACATCACAAGCAGAAGCTCGTCTTCATCTTTTCGGCGATGCGGCACTTCGCGGATGAACTGCGGCGGGACGGGTTTGCCGTCGACTACGTGCGGCTTGACGATCCGGCGAATACGGGAAGCTTTTCATCTGAGGTCGCACGTGCGGTGGTCCGCTATCGGCCTGATATGATCGTGGTGACGGAACCCGGAGAATGGCGCGTCCTCGACATGATGACGGGCTGGGCCGCGGATATCCGCGAGGACGACCGCTTCTTTTCCAGCCGTGCCCACTTTGCACAGTGGGCGAGAAACCGCCAACATTTGCGCATGGAATTCTTCTACCGCGACATGCGCCGCGCCTCGGGCTTGCTGATGGACGGCGACGTGCCAGCGGGCGGCCAGTGGAACTTCGATCACGACAACCGCAAGGCACTGCCGAAAGACGTCAAGCCGCCGCAGCGCGTCCGCTTCGTTCCGGACGCAATCACGCGCGAGGTCATTGCAATGGTGGGCGCGCGGTTCATCGATCACTTCGGTGATCTCGAGCCTTTCGGCTGGGCGGTGATGCGCGACGACGCGCTGGAGGCGCTCGATCATTTCATCACGGCGTGCCTGCCGCGCTTCGGTGACTATCAGGATGCGATGAAGCAGGACAACGGCTTGCTCTATCACGCGGTGCTCTCACCCTATCTCAACGTGGGACTGCTGACGGCGCGCGAAGTGTGTGACAGGGCGGAAGCTGCGTGGCGGCAAGGTGCTGCACCGCTCAATGCGGTCGAAGGCTTCATCCGCCAGATCCTCGGCTGGCGGGAATATGTGCGCGGCCTCTACTGGCTGAAGATGCCCGGCTATGCGCAGACAAATGCATTGCAGGCCTCGCGCCCCCTGCCTTCATTCTACTGGACCGGAGAGACGGCGATGAATTGCCTGGCGCAGGTCATCGGCGATACGCGGCGTCAGGCCTATGCCCATCACATCCAGCGCCTGATGGTTGCGGGCAATTTCGCGCTGCTGGCTGGAATTGCCCCAGCCGAGGTCGAGGAGTGGTATCTGCTGGTCTATGCCGATGCCTTCGAGTGGGTAGAATTGCCCAACACACATGGCATGGCGCTCTATGCCGATGGCGGGGTGATGGCGTCCAAACCCTATGCGGCGTCGGGCGCCTACATCGACAGAATGTCGGACTATTGCTCCGGGTGTAGCTACGATCCGGCTGTGAAGACTGGCAAAAAGGCGTGTCCTTTCAATATCCTGTACTGGGATTTTCTGATACGAAATGAACAGCGCCTAACGTCCAATCCGCGCATGGCGATGCCGTACCGGACGCTTGCAAAGATGGAGGCTGGCCGCAAGGTGCAGATCACCCGCGAGGCCTACATGTTTCTCGATAGCCTTGATGCTGGAACGGAGGCAAAACCAGACCAGCAGTTTGCTCTTGAACTGTAATTGAACTAGATACATATATTGCCCCGAAAGCGAGGGCATCTTGGAAATCGGGATTTACACGTTTGCGGACGTCGGCCCGGATGGGTCGCATGGGCAGCGGCTGCGTCATCTGGTCGAGGAAATCGAACTCGCCGACCAGGTGGGGCTCGATATCTTCGGCCTCGGCGAGCATCACCGGCCGGACTACTCGGTGTCGGCTCCCGCTGTGGCTTTGGCGGCAGGTGCGGCGCGCACCAGCAAGATCCGCCTGACCAGTGCGGTGACGGTGCTGAGTTCGGATGACCCGGTGCGGGTGTTCCAGCAATTTGCAACGCTTGACGGAATTTCCAACGGCCGGGCCGAGATCATGGCCGGGCGCGGTTCGTTCATCGAAAGCTTTCCGCTCTTTGGCTACGACCTTTCCGATTACGATGCGCTGTTTGCCGAGAAGCTCGACCTGCTGTTGAAGCTGCGCGACAACGAGAAAGTCTCGTGGTCGGGCGAGCTTCGCCCGGGCCTCGAGAACGTGACGGTCTATCCGCGCCCGGTGCAGGAGAAATTGCCGGTGTGGATTGCGGTCGGCGGCACGCCGCAATCGGTGGTCCGGGCAGCGAACCTGGGGTTGCCGATGGCGCTGGCGATCATCGGTGGCGATCCCCGCCGCTTTGCGCCGTTCTATGATCTTTATCGCGAAGCATGGGGCCGGGCGGGCCGCAAGGCCGGCGACGAGAAGCTCAGTCTCAACATGCATGGCTTCCTGGCCGACAGTACCGAAGCCGCGAAGGATATTTTCTACGGTCCGCACAATGACGTGATGAACCGCATCGGCCGCGAGCGTGGCTGGCCGCCCTCGGGGCGGGCGCAGTTCGAAGCCTCATGCGGGCCCAACGGCCATCTGCTGATCGGTGACCCCGACCGGATGGCGGACCGCATCATCGAATTGCATCGCATCTTCAGGAATGACCGCATCCTGATCCAGATGGCGATCGGCGCCATGCCGCATGACAAGCTGATGCGGGCAATCGAACTGCTGGGTACCAAGGTGGCACCCAAGGTGAAGGAGGCCATAGCATGACACTTCCCCACATTCCCGATCCGTTGCCGGGCGATGCCACAGCAGCAGATGCTATCGAGACGGTGATCGTACCGCGGGCGCGCGATCTTGGCGGTTTCGAAGTGCGGCGTGCGCTGCCTTCGGCGCAGAGGCAGATGGTCGGCCCCTTCATCTTCTTCGACCAGATGGGACCGGCGCTGATGCAGCCGGGTATTGGCGTCAACGTGCGGCCGCACCCACATATCGGGCTTTCCACGGTCACATGGCTGTTCGACGGATCGATCTTTCATCGCGACAGCCTCGGCTCCGAGCAGCCAATTGCGCCGGGCGAATTGAACTGGATGACGGCGGGCCGGGGCATCGTACATTCCGAACGCACCATCGCGGCGGAACTGGCGAACGAGCGCCGTCTGTTCGGCATCCAGAGCTGGGTGGCTTTGCCGAAGAAATACGAGGACACCGCTCCCGGCTTTGCGCATGTGGCGATGGAGAAGCTGCCGCTGATCGAGGATCGCGGCATCCGCGCCCGCGTTGTCGCGGGCTCGCTGTATGGTGCCACGTCACCGGTAAAGACCCATTCCGACCTGTTCTACGCTGACGTACAGATGCAGGCCGGAAGTGCTCTGCCGCTGCCGGTGGAACATGAGGAGCGCGGCGTCTATGTCGCCGAGGGCGAAATCGAGGTGGCGGAGCAGGTGTTCGAGACCGGACGGCTGCTGGTGTTCCGGCCAGGCGACGCCATCACCATCCGTGCACGGAGCAATGCGCGGCTGATGCTTCTCGGCGGCGAGCCGATGGACGGGCCTCGCTACATCTGGTGGAACTTCGTTGCCTCGTCGAAAGACAAGATCGAGGCCGCGAAGGACGACTGGAAGCAGGCACGCTTTGGAATCGTGCCGGGCGACGAGGCCGAATTCATTCCGCTGCCGGAGACCTGAGAGTTTTCAGTTTCCGAGGATGATGTCGCGGGCTTCGCCGGTAGCGATGATGAAGGTGGCGGTCAGCACCTCTGCGCCGACGCGGGCGCTCGCCGTATAGGTTCCCGGGCGCAGGACGACATCGGCCTGCAAGCCCTGCGCCGTGGCAATGTCCTGGCCGCCGGTATCGCGCACGTTCCACTCGACATCGGCGGTCGCGGCACCAACGAACGCGAGGCGGGCGAGGCCGGCTTTGTGGTCGATATCGATGGCGCTCATGCGGCCGGCTTTTACATGCACATCGGTGACGGCGGAGGCATTGCCGGCGGCGTAGCGGCTCTCGACACGGTAGTCGCCCTCGGGCAAGCGGATGATCTCGCCCGGAAGCTTCGTCTCGGCGACGAGCTTGCCGTTGTTGTGGCTGTCGAGTGCGAAGATGCGGCTGATGGCAGGTGCCGTCGTGGTGCCGATGTCCTGCACGCGCGGAAGCACGCGAAGGCCGCCGGCATTCAGCACGTAGCTGATCATCAGGCGATTGGTTTCCATCAGCGTCACCGTGCTGGTGAGGCGGGCGGCGCCGTAGCGGATGTCCACAACATAGTCGCCGGGGCGTGTGGAGACATCGGCACTTGAGGCCGTACCCGAGTAGACAACCTCGCCTTCGCTCGTCCGGATGGTCCACGTGATGGGATATTCGATGATGCCCCCGTCGTCGGTCAGGCGGGCGGTCAGTTCGAGGCCTTCCTTGCCGGGTGCGACGACTTCAATGGCCAGATCGTGACTGGGGCTGGTGATGTCCGCGCCAAGGCTGGAGGCCTCCGGCGCACTGGAAATCTCAATGTCGGAAGGCTGGGCCGGATAGGCCGGGGCCGGGATCAGGGAGGTGAGCGTGAAGGCAGTGAGGAACACCACGACCGCCGCCATGGCCCTGCTGCCACGGCGGCGGTGGTGTTGAGGCTGTGCACGGGTGCTGAGATCGTGCATAGCTGAAGTCCCCTCTACTAAACTCCCCCCGACCGTCCGGCCGGCGAGGCAAAGAAAACCACATGTGTCGCTTTTGAGGCAATTTAAAGATTAACGAGTGGTTAACGGCCACAAAGGCAACGGCCGGGATTGCCTTTTGGAGCCGGGCCCGCCATTTTGCGGCGATCATGACACATCTCAACGATACATCGTCCGTTCTGAACCTCCTCAAGAGCCGCAAATCCGCTTCCGCCAAGGCGATGGCCGGCGAGGGCCCGACATCCGACCAACTGGCGGAGATTCTCACCTGCGCGGTGCGTGTGCCGGACCATGGCAAACTCGCGCCGTGGCGCTTCATCCTGTGGGAGGGCGAGGCGCGTGCCACGTTTGGTGACGCGATGAAGGCGCGCTGGCGCGAACTTCATCCGGAGCATGGCGAAGCGACCCTGGATTTCGTGCGCGGCCTGTTCTTGAGGGCGCCCGCAGTGCTGGGCGTCATTTCGACGGCGGCGGACCATCCGAAGATCCCGGTGTGGGAGCAGCAAATGTCGGCCGGTGCGGTGTGCATGAACATCCTGCTCGCGGCCACGGCCTTGGGTATCGGCTGCCAGTGGAACACCGACTGGGTCGCCTATGATGCCGGCATCGCTTCGGTGATGGGGCTGCAGCCCCATGAGAAGGTGGCGGGGATCATGTATTTCGGCACCTCGACAGTCGAGCTTGAAGACCGGCCGCGGCCAGATGCAATGAGCCTGGTGACGCGATGGCAGGCGTCATGAGCATCGGCGGAGTCCTGTTCGACAAGGACGGCACGCTGATCGACGTCAACGCCACCTGGGTGCCGATCTACCGTGAAGTGCTGATGGACCTGTTCCGCACCGATATCGCCGGTGCCGAATCCCTGATGGTGCAGGCGGGCTATGACCCGGTGACGGGCAAGTTCCGCGCGGGATCGACATTGGCCGGCGGCACGACGCGTCAACTGGTGCAGCTGTGGTGGCCGGGGATCGACGAGGCCGGGATTGCCGAGAAGGTTCGGATTCTGGATCATGACTATGTGCACATGGTCCGCGAAAAGCTGGCACCCTTGATGCCGCTTGCGCCGATTCTCGAAGAACTGCGTGGCATGGGGCTCAAGCTCGGCGTTGCCACCAACGACTCGCATGTCTCGGCCAGCAACCACATGGCGCATGTGGGTGTGTTCGAAATGTTCGACGACATCATTGCCGCCGACACGGTTCCGGTGCCGAAGCCGTCGGGCGACATGATCCGCCGGTTTGCCCAGGTTACCGGGCTTGCAGCATCGGCGATCGCCATGGTGGGTGACAATTCGCATGACATGGAAGAGGCGCGCAACGGCGGTGCCGGTCTCGCCATCGCGGTGCTGTCGGGCAATGCTGCGCACGAGGATATTGCGCATCTGGCTGACCACACGATTGACAGCGTAGCCGACTTGCCAGCCCTGCTGCGGAGCCTCTGAATGTTTTACGATGCAGTGAAGAATGATCACGGGTTTCGGTATGATCCGTTCAAGGCCGTGGTTGCGCCGCGGCCCATCGGCTGGATCTCGACGGTGTCGGCCGCGGGCGTCGCCAATCTGGCGCCCTATAGTTTCTTCAACGCCATGTCCGACAATCCGCACTACGTCGCGTTCGGCGCTGGCAAGGCCAAGGACTCGCAGGCCAATATCGAGGCGACGGGCGAGTTTGCGGTGAACCTCGCGACCTGGGACCTGCGCGAGGCGATGAACGCATCGTCGGCAACCGTCAATCCGGATGTCGATGAGTTCGATCTCGCTGGATTGGCCAAGGCACCCTGCCGGCTGATCAGGCCATCACGCGTCGCCGAGAGTCCGGTCTGTCTCGAATGTCGGCTTTTCAAGATTGTCGGGCTTCCGGATGACGCGGGTACCGAACCCTATGCGCTGATCATCGGCCGGGTGGTGGGCATACACATCGATGACCGCTTCATTGAGGATGGACGGGTCGACACGGCGGCCATGCGGCCCATCGCCCGGATGGGCTACAGCGAATACGCGACCGTCACCGAAGCGTGGCGCATGCGCCGTCCGGCCTAGTTGAATTTTTTCATTCTACATCTTTTGATTGCAGATCTTGGCGACTGAGTCGCACTGCGAGTCGTGAACGGGGCCGGAACGCCGCAATTTGGCCATTGTTGAAAACCCCGTGGATAAGCACGTTTTCTCTATCAAGTACAATCAGTTAGACCTTGTGGAAAAGCTGTGGATAACCTTGTTAACGCCTCATTAACCATCGGCGCGCAGGAGTCGATCTCAGGGCGATCGAGGGCATCTGGGCGATGAAGCTGGAAAGGCTCGTGGACATGACAAGATGTCTGCTGATTGATGAGGATAACAAGGGAAGGCGGTGTCTGGAACAGATGCTGTCGGGTCTTGGCCTCGAGACGTCGCTGATGGCGGGCGCGGATGACGCGTTGCGCTATTGCAACGACAATGCTCCCGATGTGGTGATGGTTTCCGCCGACACGCGGGGCGTGGCGCCGAAGGATCTGGTGAAGCGCCTTCGCTTCAGCGCCAGGGGCAAGCCGCCGGTGGTGTTCCTCTATGCCGAGCACGCCGATACCGACATGTTTGGCCAGACCATCCTGGAGGGGGCCGCCGACGTTCTGATGATGCCCTTCGACCGCGATCTGTTGCAATTCAAGCTGAGGCAGGCTGGCGTCATCACCTGAGACGATCCGGAATGGCGGCGACGGATGATTGAGAATCCGCTAGCATCCGAGTCATGAAAAACTTCTCCCTGTGGACCTTGCTGGTCTCGGCAGCGCTGCTGTGCCTTGGGCATGGCTTGAGCGGTTCGCTGGTCAGCGTCGAGGCCAATGCGGCGGAGTTCGGCACCGATGTCACCGGTTTCGTCATGGCTGGCTACTCGGCGGGATTGCTGATCAGCACCTTTGTAACGCCGCGCCTCGTGAAGAGTGTTGGCCATGTGCGGACCTTCTCGGGCCTGGCCTCGATCGTCTCAACTGCCGTTCTGCTGTTTCCGCTATGGGTCGATCCGATATTCTGGTTTGTGCTGCGGCTGATTTCGGGCCTGTGCGTTTCGGGGATGTATATCGTCTGCGAGAGCTGGCTCAACACGGCGTCGTCCAACAAGAATCGCGGCCAGATGCTGTCGGTCTACATGATCGTCACCTATGGCGCGCTGGGCGCCGGACAATTGCTGCTGAACGTCACCGATGCGTCCGGCTTCGTGCGCTTCACACTGGTATCGTGCCTTTTGTCGATGTCGCTGGTGCCGCTGATTCTGATGCCCTCAGAGGCGCCGAGCGTCGAGGGCGCGCGGCCCGTCTCGGTCGATGAAATCTGGCGGGCCTCGCCTCTGGCGGTGCTGGGAGTTCTGGCCTGCGGACTGGGGCAAAGTGCCTTCTTTGCGCTGGGCGCGGTGTTCGGCCTGTCGAAAGGACTGCCGCTGGTCATGGTGTCGATCATGATGGCGCTGCCGCCGCTGGGCGTGATCCTGTCGCAATATCCGATCGGCTGGCTGTCGGACAAGTTCGACCGGCGTACCATCATCATGCTGCTGGCCTTCATTGCGACGATCATTGCGGGCGTTACGCTGGCGGGTGGATATTATCTGACACGGGTGATGCTGATTGGGCTGGTCACGGCCTTCGGCGTGGTGTCCTTGCCGATCTATTCACTGGTGGTGGCGCATGCCAACGATCATCTACAGCGCGAGCAG
The DNA here is from genome assembly GCA_963205315.1 of Pseudomonadota bacterium. GTDB lineage: Bacteria > Pseudomonadota > Alphaproteobacteria > Rhizobiales > Aestuariivirgaceae > Aestuariivirga. Next base: position 84,415 of record CAUJIO010000052.1, read on the forward strand.
ATCCTCGGGGCTTCGGCCAAGCTGGTGCTGCTCTATGGCGTCGGTTCGCTGATTGGACCGATCCTGGTGGGCGACATCATGCGGCGGATCGGCGGCGAAGGCTTCCTGATCTACATGATCGTGGTGCATGCAGCGCTGGCGGGATTCGCGTTCTGGCGGCGCATGCAGAACCCGGATCAGCACAAGGCGCGCGGCAGCGAGGTGATGACGGTCAGTCCCGTTTCTACTCCAGCCACCGCCGCCGCTCCCGGCGACTGACGTCTTCCACATTATCTGACGTAGTGCTAGCTTTGCCGACGGGGTGGGCGGACAATTGACGGAGCGATGCGTCATGACTCGTTTGGCCTTGCGGATTTTGCAGATTGCCGCCTCCGCACTTTCTCTCGGTTTCATAGTGCCTGTTCTCGCCCAGACGGGCGGGAAAACCTACACCGGGGTCTGCGAGGATGTGCTGGTGCCGGACTACCCGAGGCCCGGCGACCCGGGCGTGGCAATCGAAGACTTTGGTCTCATTCCTTATGAACTGTTCGACAAGTCCGTCGCCGATTGTGCGGCGCGGGGGACTGCCCCCCTTGCCGATGACAAGTTGCAGGTGGCGAATGTGCGGCTGCAGGCTCTGGCGGGTGACCGAAAGACGCTGCCGCGCCTGCGCAAGCTGGCCGAGGGCGGATTGGTGGAAGCGGATTTTCTCATCAGCAGGGTGTTTGTGACGTCAATGCCGGTGTCGCCTGCCTCACCCGATGCCGGTGTGCTGAAAAGAGCAGAAGCCGAACAGCGTCTGCGGAAGGCCGCCAGTGAGGGGCATCATGCGGCAATCGCTGATCTCGCGCATATCCTGACGATGGGCAGCCTCGTGCGCCGGGACGACGCGGAAGCCCGGGTCTGGCTGGAGAAAATGTTGGCTGAACCGACCACACGGGCAGTGCCGCAGGCAGGCGCGGCAATCGATCTGGCGGCGCTCATCCAGGACGATGCGCAGGCAAGCGCTGCCGATCTCAAACGCATTCCGGCGTTGCAGGCGATCGCCATGGAGACGCCTGCGACGTCCGGATACGCCAAATGGCTGGAAGTCAGAGGCCTGCGGCTCGGCCGGGGCTGGGAGAAAGATGACGCCAAAGCCCGGGCCATGGCGGAAGCACCCGGCCTGATGGATCAGACGCCGGCGGTCCGGGCTGAATATATTGAGATCCTGAAGGCCAGTTCTCAGGCCGATGACAAAGTGAAACTTGCAGAAATACTGGAGTCAGCAAAGCCGGCGCGCAGCCGGACTTATGACTCGATTGTCGGTGAGATGCTCTTGAGTGGTGTGCCCGCCGGCCGCGACCGCAAGCGGGCGCTTGATTTCCTCATGTCGTTTGCAAGCTATGGGCATGAGCAGGCCATAGCGCAGGCGAACCGGGTGGTCGAGGCGGGCAACGACATCAAGATTCCAACTGGCATGATGAGGCGCCTGTTCGAGGCGGTGGACCTCGGCCTGCCGGGAGCCGATGTGGCTCTCACGCGGTTGCGGCTCTCGAACAACAGCGACGCTGAAGACTATGCCGAGGCGTTGGCGCTGCAGGCGATGTATGCCGCGCGCTCCGATGACATGGCGCTGCTGGTGCTCGAGCGGATCGCCGAGACCGGGCCGCAGGACTTCTATCCGCAATTTACAACAAAGGAGAAGAGTGTTGCCGCATTGGAGAAGCTCATAGCCTCCGGCCGGCTGGAAGCTTGGCGCATCAAGGCCCAGGCGTTGCGGCGTGGTACCCTTTATGCGCAGGACGACGTCGAGGCGACGGCGCTGCTCATCAGGGCGGCTGAAGCGGGCGACGTGCCGGCGATGAACCTGCTGGCCAAAGCCTATGACGAGGGCCTTGGCATTGCCGAAAGCAGCGCGGAAGAGTTCCGGTGGAAAACCGCAGCTGCCAAGGCTGGATCGTTCGATGCGGCGCGGGAGCTGATCTTCTTCATGCCGTTCCGGAGTTCCTATCCCGGTTTCAGCGTGCATGATGCCCTGGTGTCTGGACTTGTTCTGTATGCGGACGGTTTGTCTTATCTGGATCTGCCGTCGGGTTACGACAGTGTCTTCAGGGGACAAGACCTCGACAAGATCGGAGCCGATGCCGTGGCGCGCGGTGTGATGGATGGCTTCCGGGCATCGGTTGCGGCTCGCAACGATGAGTTCATCGTGAGGTTCGCCAAGCGGCTGCCCGAGGAGGTGAAACGCGCCATCGAAGGGGTTTTGAAACAGGACGGCTATCTCGCTGACGAGCCCGACGGATATATGCGGCCTGCCGCGCGCAGCGCGCTCATCATGTGGGCGCGGGCCAAGGGACTGCCATCCATGGAAGCCGATCAGCCGCCGCTGCCGCCGGACGCCGATGCACGGCTCAAGGGCGTGCCGGTTATCGCCCCCGAAGTGATCGCAGAAATTCGCGCAAAAGCGTTTGCCGCGGTGGCTGCCGCCAAGGGCAAGAAAGCCCAGAAAAAGGCGATGCAACTGGTCGCGCTGTTGGCGCAGTATGGCGATCTCGCAACACGTGTGGAGGTCCTCAAGCGCTTCAGCGATTCTGCTCCTCTGCGCGCAGCGGTGCCGCCCGGGCTGGCCGTGGTCTATGGCATGGACGTGGTGGTCAGCGATCCGCCGGATGCCGAAAAGGCGCCATTCGATTTCGTCTTCATGGTCTCAAACATGTATCAGCAGGGCAGCCTGCCAATTGCCGTAGACGTGCTGTTTTATACCCTGCGTGACGATCCGCGGCTGGGGCAGCCTGAAGCCTTCGACAAGCTGGCCGATCAGTTCATCTTTATTCCGGGTTACTGCGACCAGCTTGCCGCACAGGCCGGAAAGAACAAGGTGCCGGGGCTTGAGGCAGACGCCTGTTCGCCGGCGTCACGCCGCGCGCTTGTGGCCTGGGCAAAGGCCGCAGGACCGATCGGGGCCGAAGCGCAGATCCGCAAAGAGGCGGCGGAAGCCCTTCAGAAGCAGCTGAAGTAACGCTCCAAGGCGGTGCACTTCTTGCCACATCCCTAAAGGATGTGGTGAACCAATTATTAAAGGTTGAGTGGGACAGTGTGTCAAAAGAAGGCTCCCACTGCATGCCGCAACCCGAGAAGAAAGAACCAGGCTTCGGCCTCGACACTAGCATCTTCACGCAAGTGATCGAGACGGGAGATGCCGCTCAGCGGCTGATGTTGGCACAACAGCTTGCGGCGTTTCTTGCCAAGGACGATGTGGCCGCGGGGGAGCGTGAGCAGGTGGTGCCGGTTGTGCTCAAGCTCGCCGTCGACCCGGTACTGCAAGTGCGGCAGGGACTGGCGCATGGTTTGTCCGGAGTTGCCGGTCTCAACGCCGACATCATGTTCTCCATCATTTCGGACGATGATGAAGTGGCACTGCCTTTTCTATCTGCCACTCCAGCACTGAGCCACTGGCATATGCTCGCCGTGCTTCGGGTAGGAGATGAAGCGCGGCAGGCCTGTGTTGCGCTGCGCCCCGACATCAGCGCCGAAGCCACAGACTATATTCTCAAATCGTGCCCGCTGAAGGTGGCGTTGCTGCTGTTCGATAACGAGGCGGTGGCCTTCTCGAACGAGGATTATCACCGGCTCTATGCCCGCTTCGGCCATGCGGGCGACATGGTGGAACGCCTGCTGGCCTGTTCCGACCTGCCGCTCGATATCCGCATCATGCAAACCAAGCGCGCCTCCAACCGCATGCATCAGTTGATGGCGGAACGCGGCTGGATGCCTGCCAATGACGCCGCCGAACTTGTCGCCGATGCGGAAGAGACGGCCGTCCTGCGAATCCTGACACAAGCCAGCGACGAGGAGCTGGCGCAGGTCGTGGCGTTCCTGGTCAACAAGGCGATGCTGACACCATCCATCATCGTGCGTGCGGCATGCCTTGGCGAGATGCGCGTTGTCGAACAGGCGCTGTCACATCTGGCCGACATTCCGCGCAAGCGTGCGCAGGAGTTGATGCAAGGCAAGGGGCTCACCGGCTTCAAGGGCCTTCATGGCAAATCCGGATTGCCGGCATCCTGCTACTGGATCCTGCAAGCTGCATGCGATGTGGCGCTCGACGAGCAGGAAGAGGGCATTACGCTCGGAGCCGATGATTTCGGCCGCCGCCTGATCGAGGCCCTCATGACCCGCTATGAAGCCATGCCCCTCAAGGAACGCACCCGTCACCTCGAGTATGTCGGACGCTTCGCAGCCGAACGCGCCCGCCTCATTGCCAAGCGGTTGAAAGCGGATCTGGTTCGCGCCGCCTAACCCAACGGGCGAGTAAGTTGAATTACTTGCGGCGCGAAAAATGCGCCAGTTCCAACGTGATCGAGCGCCGGTTGCGCTACGACCCGTAGCGCTTTCGATAACGCAGGATCGGTGCAACTTCCTCATTGGTGAGTGGCGAACTGGAGGCCGCGACGCGGGCCGTCGTGGTCACAGGCGAGTCGACGAGCTTGCCGAGCGGCTTTACGGCCGCACTTTCCGGAAATACCTTCGTGTTGAGGATATCGAGAGGGACGCCGATGTGATCGCGCAGCACGCCCTTGAAAACAGCGCGAAGGTCGACAGTCGGAGTTAGCGCGGTACCCTCGTAGAGTTGATTCTCAGCGATACCGGGCCAGTCGCCGACGATGCCACCCTTGAGTGCACCGCCAACGAGAAGTGCAGCAGTGCCAACGCCGTGGTCAGTTCCACTGTCGCCATTGGTCCTGACCGTGCGGCCGAACTCGGTCACGCAGCAAACAACCGTCTTCGACCACACCGGACCCAACTCAGCCTTGATGTCGTTCAGCGCAACGTCGAGTTCGGCGAGCCGATCACGGAACTGACCGGCGGCGCCACCCTGGTCGGCATGAGTATCCCAACCGTCGACCGTGAGTGCGGCGATGCGGGGGCCGGTGGAAGCACGCAATAGGCGAGCTGCACCGATGAACCCTTTGCGCAGTACGCTGATTTCATTGGACGTGCCGGCGCCTGATGCGGTCGCCAGGGCATCGGCGGCAAGGCCGCGCTGCAGCGAGTCCCAGAGTTCGGGCGCCAGCGATTTGTAGGCCGGTTCAAGCCGTGCAAGCACATCGGGATTTGACTTCGTATACCAGGTGGGCGACCAGCCCAACACCGGTTCGGGGCCGCGCAGAATCATGGGCGCTTCGCCGATCTCAAGTCCGAACCGTTTGCGTACGGGATCGCCTGCCGGAAGCGCTCCGAACAGGCGGTTCAACCATCCGGTGGCGTTTGGCAAGTTCACCGGCAAACCGTTCTCCAGATTGTCCTGGCATTCGAAATGAGAGCGGTTGCGCAATGGAAGGCCTGCCGCGGGGATGACGACTGCATCGCTGGCGCCGAACATGGAATGCACCGTTGACAGCGCCGGATGCAGTGCGAAATCGCTGCCAAGCGAAAGCGTAGCAGAGTCTGGTAGTGCGAGCTCGCGGCGCATTTCTTCGTAGTGCGGATCGAGCTTCGGTATCACCATGCCGATCCCATCCATGCCGCCGCGCAGCATGACAATGAAAAACCGGGCCTGAGGGTCGGTGTCGGCCTTGGCGAAATCGGGCAGGAAGGCAGAAGAGAACAGCGAGGCCGTGATGCCGAGCATGGATCGCCGGGACAACAGCAGCCGGGATTCGCGGCAGCCTTCGGCGGCAGCGCCTGCCACTCGCGGATCCAGAGCCGGCAGTTCGTGGGAATGGTCGAAACTGGACATGGCTATCTCCGCTGGAATTCGGGAATCATGAAAAGAGTGGCAATGCCGACATATTGCTCGGTTGCATTGGCAATTGCCTGAAGTGACGCCTTGGAGATTGCCGAAGCAAAGAGCTGGCCGGCAAGCACGGCCGGTGCGGTCTTGAATGGGCCTTTGAAAAGCAGCGAGTAGCTGTTTATCGGCGCCGTCTCCATGCGAATTCGCATGGCATCGGGCCCTTCCCAGTATTGGGTTTCATCCGGGTAACCATCGGGCGTGACACGCTCCCACGGGATGTTTCGGAGAGTGTTCAGCGACGAATAGAAGGGCCACCGTTCGTCGGCTTCGTAGATCCGGCCAAGCGCCCGAAACTGGGCGATCTGAAGTTCGTAAGGGGTGCGAATCTTCGTCATCGGCAAAGTCCATGCCTCAGGAAGATCGATCAGGGCCTCGGCGACAGCCTTGAGATCGCCGTGGCTGGATTTGAAAGCGTCAGCCAATGGTTCCACCATGGCCGGCGTCGGGTCGTCGGTGATGAAATGATGGACGAGCTTGAAGGCAATGAACTGTGCGGTCGAAGGGTGCCGCGCCAGGTCCGAGAGCACCGATTCACCTTGTGCCACTCCTGATCCGCCATACAATTTACCAAGGACTCTTTGCGCACCTGGTTCGTGCCAATCCTTGCGATAAATGAACTGGCCGCGATTGCGTTCATTGCCGCCATTGTATTTTCCGGCAGCCTCCCAGCCCCGTACAAACGACCAGCCGGTGATGATCTTGGCCAAGCCATCGATATCGTCTTCGGTGTAGCCGCCGCCGACACCCAAGGTATGAAGTTCGAGAATTTCGCGGGCCAGATTATGATTGAGGCCAACACCCCAATTGATGCCAGACGTCGAATTCGGACCGATTGAGTCTTCGTTGTCGAGATAACGGATCATGGCGGGATGTTTCATCACACCAAGCAACATCCTGTTGAATGATCCGAGAACATTCTTGCGGATGACGTCGCGTTCAAGCTGGCCGATCGTGGCGCGGATCGCGCCGTCCTTGAGGATCGACATCGAAAAATGATTTGAAAAGAACAGTACAAGCCGCTCCACGAAGCCAATCTCCGGCTTCAAATGTTGATTGAAGCGGGCCGTGAGTTCCTTTTCCTTGAGCTTGTGTTCGGCGTTGAAGTCGGTGTGTACGACCTGGCAAGCCTGAACATAGGACGGCAGGGTGCTGTTGGTGATGTCAGCGATGCCGGTTTTTTCGAGTTCCCGTTTCAGAGCCGCTTTCGGATTGTCGCGAATGCGCGCGATGCCGCCGGGCTTCGCTCCGAGGCCGAAGCGGTTCATGGCCAAATGGGCGAGGCGTTCCTGATCTCGTCTAAGCGTCATTCACGAGTCTCCAATCGCTGCCTTCTGCCGTCTCGGCGGCAGACCAGTGTTAAGCAGACGTTACCTGCCCTTCGTAAAGCAGTCCTTTACGCATGGCGTCGAATTGGTTCAGACTTTGGCTAAAGTGTGTCTTGCTTAGCCGCCGGAGGGGCCGGACGTCAGAAGCGAAACTGCTCGCGCAGCACTCTTTCCGCCAGACTGTGACCAGGATCGAAGAGTATCTTGGCGGATTTACTACGATCTTCGGCAATGTTGACTTGGCGTACATGACGCACTTCTACGTGATCGGCGACTGCGGCAACAGGCCGCTTTTCGGCCTCAAGTATGGTGATGGTCACCCTTGCCTGATGCGGCAGAATCGCTCCACGCCAGCCGCGCGGACGGAACGCGCTGATTGGCGTCAGGGCCAGCAACGACGAATTGATCGGCAGGATTGGTCCGTGGGCGGACAAATTATAGGCGGTGGAACCGGCGGGCGTTGCCACCAGAACGCCGTCGCAAATCAATTCCTCGAGCCTCGGTTTGCCATCGACGGCGATCATCAACTTTGCGGCCTGCGAGCGCTGCCGGAGCAGGGAGACTTCATTGAATGCAATTGCGCTGTGGCTCATGCCGTCCTGATCGATGGCCTCCATGCTCAGGGGATGAATCGTGGTGAGTTCGGCGGCATCGAGACGTTCCGGCAATCCTGCAGCGCCATAGTCATTCATCAGAAATCCGATGGTGCCGCGGTTCATGCCATAGATGGGCGTGCCCGTGGAGACGAAGCGATGCAGCGTCTGCAGCATGTGGCCGTCTCCACCAAGCGCCACGACGCAGTCCGCATGGTCGGGATCGGCATTGCCATAGAGGGCGATGAGATCGGCGAGTGCCTCCCGAGCTTCGCCTGAATCTGAAGCGAGAAAGGCGATTGACTTGAATTTCATGCCGGTTTCATCGCGTTGACACACCGGGAGATTGCCTACATTGAAGGCAACCCCTTTGGCAATCCCTGAACGGATCAATCATTGACCATGCGTGAAATCGTCGTGTGCAGCACTTGCCGGTATTCGGCGGCGGAAAAGTCCGGGCCTGACGGACGGAGCGGCGGTGAGACGCTGATCAGTCATATGCGGGACGCGATCGCGGCGCGTGCCAGCGATGTTGGTGTTCAGACTCAGGCCTGTCTTTGGAATTGCAGGCGTCATTGCAGCGTAGTCCTGCGGGATGACCGGCGATTTACCTACTTCACCGGCGACCACGAACCGACCCGAGAACAGGCCGAGGCCATTCTCGACTGGTTTTCGGCGCACGGCGAGACCGAGGCCGGCGAGGTGCCATTCCGGCTGTGGCCGGACCGGATGCGCGGGCACTTCATCGCGCGCATTCCACCGGTCAAGCCATGAAACGCCTCACTCTGGTTCTTGGCGGCGCACGTTCAGGCAAGAGCCGCTATGCCGAATCTTTGGCGGCAGAGGTCAGCGGTTCAAAGACCTACATCGCCACGGCCGAGGCTTTTGACGACGAGATGCAGGCGCGGATTGCCAGCCATCAGACCGGGCGTGAAGCGGGGGGCTGGGCGACCATCGAGGCGCCACTCGATCCTGTCGGGGCGCTGAAGCGCGCACACGGCTTCGTCCTGCTCGATTGCGTTACCGTGTGGCTTGGCAACCTCATGCATCACGAGCGTGATATCGGGAAGGCCGTGGACTTGCTCTGTGAGGCCGCTGCGGCACGCGACGGTGAGACGGTGCTGGTGTCAAACGAGGTTGGATTGTCGATCGTGCCAGAAAATGCCCTGGCGCGGCGGTTTCGCGACGAACAGGGACGCGCCAACCAGCGGCTGGCGGCGGTGGCGGATCATGTCGTCCTGTTGGTGGCAGGATTGCCGCTGAAACTCAAAGGATAAGGCCAAGCAGGGCTGTCCCTGCAAACAGCAGCCACATGGAGCGGTTGAAGAGTTTCAGGCCACGTTTGATATCGAGCCGCGTCATCTGCTCACGGCCATTGCCCAACCAGGGCAAATCGACACGTTCGCCCTGATAGGTGCGGGGGCCGCCGAACCTTAGCCCCAATGTTGCTGCCATGGCAGCCTCCGGCCAGCCGGCGTTGGGCGAGCCGTGCTTGGGCGCATCGCGCCGCATGACTGATATGATATGCTGGAACCGCGAAGGATCTGTCGCGGCGAAGAGGATGCCTGTCAGGCGCGAGGCGGGCAGATTCACCAGATCATCCAGCCTCGCCGCAGCCCAGCCGAAATGCCGGTATTTTTCCGACTTGTGACCAATCATCGAGTCGGCCGTGTTGATGGCCTTGTAGACGGCGATGCCGGGAAGTCCCAGCAGCGCATACCACAGAACCGGCGCCACGATACCGTCGGAGGTATTTTCAGCGAGACTTTCGAGTGCCGCCTTGCTGACGCCCGACTCGTCCAGCGTGGCGGGGTCACGCCCGACGATACGGGCGACGGCGGCGCGGGCTGCGGGCAGCGAACGGTCAAAGGCACGGAACACGTCCCGGACATGATCGCGCATCGATTTCTGGGCGATGAGGCTGGTGGCAATCAGAGCTTCCAGCATCCAGCCGATCCGGCTGAAGTCCAGAATCCGGGCGGCGAGATAGGCTGGCACGAAGGCAGCAAAGATGAGGATCAGCAGGGCGAGGGCGCCGCGAAGGCGTCCCTCGGACCGGGTGACGCCGGGCGCGTTCAGTGCATGATCCAGCCAGGTGATGATTTGCCCGGCCCAGACGACGGGATGACCGATCCTGTCGAACACAGCTTGTGGATAGCCGATGAAGCGTTCGACGAAGAGCGCCAGTGCTGCGCTGGCGAAGACGGGGAACGGCCACATCACACTGGTTCCGCCAGAGCCAGGAGGGCGTCGAGATCGACATGGGTTTCAAGATGAACTGACAGGTCGTCGAGTGTCGTCTCGATCAGGTTCTCGAAGTGGAGATTGCTCGCGGAAGCCCCGAGAGATGACAGAAAGGCGGCGCGGAACGTGTCGCTACTGAAACAGCCATGAAGATATGTGCCGGCGACGAGACCGGAGGGACTATGGGCGCCATCTGCAATGCCGCCAATGGCGGCAAAGGGCCTCGCACAGTCGGGACCGGCTGTCGTTCCGAGATGGATTTCATAACCGCTGACTGGCGTGCCTGTGGGCACGTGGGTGGCGGTCACGCGCGTCAGGGTCTTGTCGGGCAACAGTTCAGTCTCGACCTGGAGGAGGCCTAGGCCTTCGACGCTTGCCGGCGGTCCCTCGAGGCCTTGCCGGTCATGGATCAGGCGCCCAAGCATCTGGTAACCGCCACACAGCCCGAGAACGAGGCCGCCGCGCCGCACATGAGCCTTGAGATCAATGTCCCAGCCCTCGCGGCGGAGGGCCGCCAGATCTGCGATCGATGACTTTGATCCCGGGATGATCACGAGGCGCGTGTCGGCCGGGATCGATTCGCCCGGCTGGACAAATTGCACGGTGACGCCGGTTTCCAGGCGGAGCGGATCGAGATCGTCGAAATTGGCAATGCGCGGTAGCCGAAGCACCGATATTTTCGTTTTGCCTGAATGACTTGAAAGGGTTTCTTCCAGAGCCACTGCATCTTCGGCTGGAAGATTTCTCGCGGCGGCGAAATGCGGAATGATACCAAGGCAAGGCGTTCCGGTGCGTGTTTCCAGGAAGCTGCGGCCTTCAGAGAAGAGTTCAGGATCGCCATGGAACTTGTTGATCAGGAAGCCTTTTAGCCGCGCACGATCTTCCGGCGGAAGGATATCGAATGTCCCAGCGATGGAGGCGATGACGCCGCCGCGGTGAATATCTCCCAGTAACACGGCGGGCAAGTTGGCGGCGGCTGCAAAACCCATATTTGCCAGGTCACCGTGGCGCAGATTCACTTCACCAGGGCTTCCCGCACCTTCGACGAGGACGAGATCGGCATTGGCGGCCAACCGCTGGAAGGAATCGAGGATGGCGGGCATGAACTGCATGCGGTTCTGGAAATAACCGCGCGCCGTCATCGACGCCTGACGCTGGCCCTGGACGATGACCTGCGCGCCGGTTGTGGTTTCAGGCTTCAGCAAGACCGGGTTCATGTGGACGGAGGGCTCGACACGGGCGGCGCGCGCCTGCATGGCCTGGGCGCGGCCGATTTCGCCGCCATCGGCGGTCACCGCGGCATTGTTCGACATGTTCTGAGGCTTGAACGGCCGGACGGCAAGGCCGCGCCGAGTGAAGGCGCGGCAAAGCCCGGCAACGATGAGGGACTTTCCCACATCGGATCCGGTGCCCATCAGCATGAGGGCGCGTGTCATTCCGCCTCGCAAATCACGTGCGCATAGGACCCCATCACCTTGCCGTGGCGCAGGCCCATGGCTGGCAGGGGGTCGCCAACCGAGTCGGCGGCTGCGAAGAGCGGGTCGCCGGCGCCCCTCGACGTTTCGGTCGAATAGTGAAATTCATGCGCTTTGAGTGGCCTGTTCCAAGGGCTTCCGGGCAACGGAGCGAGCGAGCGGTATCCGAGATGCAATTTGCGGGTGGCAAAACTGGTGACCACGGGCAGAAGCCCCGCCATCGTGTGGGAATGGCCCTTGGCATCGATTAGGCCTTCGCCCAGCACCATGTAACCACCGCATTCGCCGTAGACGAGGCCACGGGCGGCGCGAAGCCCGCCGAGGAAGACGGTGTTGGCCGCAATTTGTCCAGCGTGGAGTTCAGGATAACCCCCGGGGAGGAATATGGCGTCGGCATCAGCATCCGGGGCCTCGTTGGCCAGCGGCGAGAAGAAACTGATGTCCGCACCCGCCCGCCGCCAGCTTTCCAGAAGATGCGGATAGACGAAAGAAAATGCACGGTCGCGGGCGATGGCAATCCTCTGGCCCAGAGGCGGAAGTGATTCGCGAATCACTGATTCGACAAGGGGTTGGGCGGCAATTCCCAGAATCCTGTCAAGAATTGTTTCATGTGTAACAGCTGAGGCAATGCGTTCGAGAAATCGCTCAAGCTCTTGATTTTCCTCTGCTTGTATCAAACCAAGGTGGCGAGAGGGCAGATGAAGTGAGTCGTCTTGCCGCAGCACGCCGAGCACGCGTTCGCCAAGAGCATCGCGAAGAATTGCCTCGTGGCGGTCGCTGGCAACGCGGTTGAGAATGACGCCGCCGCTCTTCAAGCCGAGCTTGAAACGGGTGAAGCCGTGAACGAGTGCCGCCACCGATTGACCTTGATGGCGCGCATCGACGGTGAGCAACACGGGAACTTGAAGCAAATGGGCGAGATCGGCTGTGGAGCCGCGCAAGCTGCCACGCGGCCCGTCAAACAGCCCCATGACACCTTCGATGATGAGGATGTCGGCATCCTGGCTGGCAATGTCGAGGATGGCGGCGATCTGGCCGTCGTTCATGGCCCAAGGATCGAGGTTGAAGCAGGGACGTCCGGTCGCGGCCTCGTGGAATCGCGGGTCGATATAGTCAGGACCGATCTTGGCCGAGCTGACTTTCAGCCCGCGGTTGCGCAGCGCGCGGAGCAAACCCAGGGTCACAAGAGTCTTGCCGCTGCCTGACGCCGGGGCGGCAACCACAATGGCCTTAGCCAATCGGATTCTCCCGGAGCGGGCCCTTGTACCAGTCAAGCAGGCTCCGCCAATCCGCCGCGTGACCGATAACGACGATGGCGGGTGTCGGCGGATCGTTGGCCGCAACAAATGCACCGGCTGCACCCAAGGTGGTGGATGCAATCTCCTGGTGCGGCATCGAAGCATTGGAGAGGATGGTCACCGGATCATCAGCCGGGCGGCCGCTTTCCAACAACGCTGTGGCAATTTCACCCAGATGCTTGACCGCCATGTACATGACGATGACTGGCGAGGCGACGGAGACAGCAGGCCAGTTGACGCTGGCCGGCATGTTGCCGTTGGCATCGTGGCCGGTGAGGAACAGCACTGAATGGTTGGTGTCACGGTGGGTGGCCGGCATGCCGGCATAGGCGAGACCGCCGATGCCGGCTGTAATCCCCGGGACAATGCGGAAGGGAATCGCGGCAGCGGCCAGATGCTGGCACTCCTCGCCGCCCCGGCCGAACATGAACGGATCGCCGCCCTTCAGGCGCAACACCCGTTTGCCCAACCGGGCGAGGTCGATGAGGCGCAGCGTGATATCGCTCTGTGTGGGCGAAGGCTTGCCGCCGCGCTTGCCTGCATATTCGAGTTCGGCACCGGCCTTGACCCAGCGGAGAATGTCCGGGTTCACCAGCGCGTCATAGACCACGACATCGCAGGACTGGAGGGCATGATAACAGAGTAGCGACATGAGGCCGGGAGCACCCGGACCAGCACCGACCAGCCAGACCCAGCCCGGCTCGAACGCTGGGAAAGGTTCGGCGTCCAGCCGCGAGAAGCCAGATGATTGCGTGACGGATTCCGGCCAGTTACCGATCCGCTGTGTAGAACTTCGTTCCATGGCGGCCTTATACATTGGCCTTGGCCGGATAGAGAAGCACGAAGGCGAATGAAGGCGCGGCATTTGCGGCATCCGTCCGGCCCTCGAACGTCCAGCCGAAAGCACCTCACAGGAATTGGCCCTCGGTCATTCGTATTGCGCCCGGCATGCTGGAATTGTGGTGGTTGTCCGGGGCGCTGGCAACTATACCTCGTCTGATGAGCGGCACACGGCAAGACAAGCCAGAAGGAGAATTACGGCGCGGTTGGACGACGGGTGCCTGCGCTACCGCGGCCGTCAAGGCGGCTGTCACGGCGTTGCGAACCGAGAAATTTCCCGATCCGGTGACGATTGCGCTTCCAAAGGGCGAGAGGCCGGCCTTCGCCCTGGCTCTCGAAGAACGGGGCGATGGCTGGGCCAGGGCGGGCATCATCAAGGATGCGGGAGATGATCCCGATGTCACGCATGGCTGCATGGTGGTGGCGACGGTGCGTGAGGGCGGCGACGGCATCCGTTTCACGGCAGGCTCAGGCGTCGGGACAGTCACAAAGGCCGGACTACCCGTTCCGCCGGGCGAGCCAGCCATCAATCCGGTACCCCGGCAGATGATGCGTGCGGTTCTGGCCGAGATCGGAATCAGGGATGCCGAGATCGAGATTGCCATTCCGGGTGGCGAGGCGCTGGCACTGAAAACCTGGAACCCCCGGCTTGGGATTGTTGGCGGCTTGTCGGTCCTCGGCACAACGGGCGTGGTCCATCCGTTCTCGTGTGCCGCATGGATTGCCTCGATCCACCGCGGCGTCGATGTCGCGCGCGCCATGGGGCTTGATCACGTGGCAGGCTGTACCGGATCGACGTCGGAAGATGCCGTGCGGGAGCGGTTCGGTTTGCCGCTGGAAGCAATGCTGGACATGGGTGACTTTGCCGGAGGACTGCTCAAATACCTGCGCGGGCACCCCGTGGCGCGGGTGACGATCGGCGGCGGCTTCGGCAAGATATCGAAACTCGGGCAGGGTGCTCTCGATCTGCATTCAGGGCGCAGTCAGGTGGAACTGGGATGGCTTGCCGATCTGGTGCCGGAACTGCCGCGCGAAAAGGTGATGGCGGCCAACACGGCACAGGACGTGCTGAACATGGCCGCAGGGATCGACCTCGCTGGCCGCGTCGCACAGTCGGCGCTCGCAACCGTCAAGACGGTGCTGCGCGGCGCACCCGTTCAGGCAGATGTGATCATCGTGGCCCGGACGGGCGAAATAATCGCCCATGCCCGCTAACCGCATCCTCATTCTCGGCGGAACACGGATGGCGCGGGACTTGGCGGCGGCACTGGTGCGGGCCGGGTTCGACGTCATCACCTCTTTGGCGGGCGTCACCGATCAACCGGTCTTGCCCGAGGGCGCGGTGCGGCGCGGAGGGTTCGGCGGGACGGATGGCCTCGTGCGCTATATCCAGGAGACAGGAATTGCCGCTCTGGTCGACGCGACCCATCCGTTTGCGGCGCAGATGTCGGCGCATGCGGGCGAGGCGGCAGACCGTCTTGGCGTGCCGTTGCTGCGGCTTGAGCGGCCGGCATGGGAGCGGCAAGCAGGCGACCGATGGACATTCGTGACATCGGCTGAGGAAGCAGCCGCGTCCTTGCCATGCGGTGCGCGTGCCTTCGTCACCATCGGGCGCAAGGAGATCGGCGCCTTTTTCGCACGGACGGACATTCGCGGCGTGGCGCGGATGATTGAGCCGCGGGGACTCGAGGTGCCCGACGGCTGGAAAGTGATTCTTCAGCGGCCGCCGTTCAGTCTCGGCGATGAGATGTCACTCATCACTCATCATGCCATCACACATGTGGTCGCAAAGAATGCAGGTGGCGCTGAAACGGAAGCAAAACTATTGGCGGCGCGCCAGCTTGGCCTTCCTGTCATCCTGTTGGCGCGACCGTCGAAGCCCGCTGTCCAGAGCTTCATGAGCGTCGAGGATACCGTCGGCGCGCTCCGCATCAAGCTTTTGCCTTGACCCGATGGGCGTTTCCCGCTTCTCTAAGGGCAGAGGGGTGACAATCGATACAAGATCGCCTCCAGGGAGCAAACCAACGTAACAGCGGCGCCATGCAAAGCGTTGCCGGCGGGACAGGGGCAAGATTGTCGTCAATGACCATCGCAGACTCTTTCACCGCGCCGCACAGGTGAGAAAGAGGTTAGTCAATGAAAAGCACAGTTATGGCCTGGGTTCTGGGAGCTGCCGTCAGCGCCATTGCCGCTACGTCGGCGATGGCCGGCACGCTCGAGGACGTGAAGCAAAAGGGCTTCCTGCAATGCGGCGTGAGCCAGGGCCTTGCCGGCTTCTCGAACCCGGACAGCCAGAACAACTGGACCGGCATGGATGTCGATTTCTGCCGCGCTGTCGCTGCCGCAATCTTCAATGATCCGTCGAAGGTCAAGTTCTCGCCGCTCTCCGCCAAGGAACGCTTCACGGCGTTGCAGTCGGGCGAAGTCGACGTGCTGTCGCGCAACTCCACCTGGACGATGAGCCGCGACACGTCGCTGGGCCTCAAGTTCGCTGGCGTCATGTACTATGACGGCCAGGGCTTCATGGTGCGGAAGTCGCTTGGGATCGATTCTGCGCTGAAGCTCGATGGCGCCACCGTCTGCACCAACACCGGCACGACGACGGAGCTGAACCTCGCTGACTACTTCAAGGCCAACAACATGAAGTATCAGGTTGTGGCGATCGAAGACGCCAACCAGGTGCGCCAGGCCTATGATGAAGGCCGCTGCGATATCTTCACGACTGACCAGTCCGGCCTCTATGCCGAACGTCTGTCGCTGAAGAATCCGGATGATCACATGGTGCTGCCGGAGATCATCTCGAAGGAGCCGCTGGGTCCCGTGGTGCGCCAGGGCGATGACGCCTGGTTCAACGTGGTCAAGTGGACCTATTACGCGCTGCTGACGGCGGAAGAATTCGGCATCACGCAGGCGAACGTGGAAGACATGGCGAAGACCGCCACCAATCCGGAAATCAAGCGCATCCTCGGCTCGAAGAACGAAGACGGCTCGGCTGCCGGCTTCGGTACCGGCATCGGCCTGGATGAAGAGTGGATTGTCCACATTGTCAAGGCAGTGGGCAACTACGGCGAAGTCTTCGAACGCAACGTCGGCGCCAATACGCCGCTGAAAATCGCGCGCGGCAAGAACGCCCTGTGGAACCAGGGTGGCCTGCAGTACGCTCCTCCGATCCGCTAATCAGGACAAGGCAAGGTCCGGCATGATGCCGGGCCTTGCGGCTTCCGGGCTCCACACAGACCGTTAAACGGCGGGGAGCGCGGTCGCACGACGAAAGACATTCGGGGGAAGGGTGAGGGAAGAATGACCGTAGTGGACGACGTGCGCCACGGGGCAAAGGTCTCGATCTGGAACGATCCAAAGATCCGTTCCGTTTTCTTTCAGGTGATTCTGATTGCCGTGCTGGGCTTTCTGGTCATCGAAATCGTGCTGAACACGATTTCCAACTTGCAGAAGCTGAACAAGGACCTGGGATTCGACTTCCTGTCCAAATCGGCCGGCTTCGACATCATCCAGACGCTGATCCCCTATACCAGTTCATCGAGTTATGGCACGGCGCTGAAAGTCGGCCTGCTCAACACCATCCTGGTATCGGTCCTCGGCATCATCGCAGCCACGATCATTGGCTTTGTCGTCGGCATCATGCGGCTGTCGAAGAACTGGGTCGTCTCGCGCATCGCCGCCGTCTACATCGAGTTCTTCCGCAACATTCCGCTGCTGCTGCAGATCTTCGTCTGGTACACGCTGGTCGTCATCCAGACGCTTCCAGCACCCAAGCAGGCGCTCAATCCGTTCGGGGTGTTCTTTCTCTCCAATCGCGGATTCATGATGCCGCGGCCGATCTTCGGCGAGGGGGCATGGATGGTGCTTGCCGGTTTCGTGCTGGCCGTCATCGGGGTATGGCTGCTGGCGCGCTGGGCGAAACAGCGGCTGTTTGCCACCGGCCAGCCGTTCCCTGTGTTCTGGACATCAATCGCCCTGCTGATCGGGCTACCATGGGTGGGCCTGGTGCTGGGCGGATTTCCGATCACCTTCGAAGTTCCGTCGAAGACAGCCTTCAGCTTCTCAGGTGGCATGGCGGTGATCCCCGAATTGATGGCGCTGTTCCTGGCGCTTTCGGTCTACACCGCGACCTACATCGCCGAAGCGGTGCGGGCCGGTGTGCAGGCGGTCAGTCATGGACAGACGGAGGCAGCCAATGCGCTGGGGCTGCGTTCCGGCACGACGCTGCGGCTCGTTGTGGTGCCGCAGGCTTTGCGGGTGATCATTCCGCCGCTTGCCTCGACCTACCTCAGCCTGACCAAGAACTCATCGCTGGCGGTTGCCATCGGCTATCCCGATCTCGTGGCGACCGGCGGCACGGTGCTGAACCAAACCGGCAAGGCGATCGAGATCGTGACCATCTGGATGGTGGTCTATCTCGCCCTGAGCCTGTTCACGTCACTTCTGATGAACTGGTTCAATTCTCGCATGAAGCTGGTGGAGCGGTAGGCGCATGAGCATGACAGACCGCTCTCTTGCTTACGTCCGCAGCGAAGACGCGCCCAAGCTGCCCGCACCAGCCAGTACGGTTGGGCTGCAGGGCTGGCTGCGCGTCAATCTGTTCTCCTCACTGCTGAACAGCTTGCTGACGCTGGTCTTCGGCGCGCTGGCGATCATGGTGATCTGGCGCGTCTTCAATTTCGCCGTGGTGAATGCCGCATGGACCGGCACCAACCGGGATGCCTGCGTCGGCGAGGCGATGGGCGCTTGTTGGCCGATGATTGCGGACAAGATGCCGCAATGGATCTACGGGTTCTATCCCATCGAGCAGAGATGGCGGGTGAATCTCGCATTCCTGGCATTCGCCGCCGGCGTCATTCCAATGCTCATTCCATCGGCTCCCTACAAGCTATGGAACGCGCTCTATTTGTTCATCATCTTCCCGCTGCTGACTCTGATCCTGCTGACGGGCGGCAACCTGAGCTTCGGCTTTTCGAGTTACATGTCGGTCGTCAGGTTCATGCTGTTCCTCTCGGCGTTCCTGCCGCTCGTTGCCTATGGCATCGAAGAGGGGATTGCGCGCAACCGCGCCGGACTGCTGCTCGCAGGTGTGGTGCTGGTGCTGTGGCTGGCCTCGTTCGCGACCGGGCCGTTGCCGGTCGGACCGATCGGTGGCCAATATTCCGGCATTGACCTCGCCATCTATGTGGTGGGCATCATCGGCGGGGCATTGTCGCTCATCGCCACGTTGAAAGACCGCGAGGGACGCGGAAGGCCGGTTTTCTATGGCTGGGGCATTGGGCTGGCGGCCCTGCTGGTGGCGATGGCATTTCTGGATATCGATTTCGGCCTGCAACCGGTCGAAACGCAGCAATGGGGCGGGTTGCTGGTGACGCTGGTCGTCTCGGTCACAGGCATTGTAGCGTCATTGCCGATCGGCATCGTCTTGGCACTGGGGCGGCGTTCGCAAATGCCTGTGGTGCGGACACTTTCGGTCATCTTCATCGAGGTCATCCGCGGCGTGCCGCTGATCACCGTGTTGTTTATGGCCAGCGTCATGCTGCCGCTGTTTCTGCCGCCTGGCGTGTCATTCGACAAGCTGCTGCGGGCGCTGGTGGGCGTGGCTCTGTTTTCGTCCGCCTACATGGCGGAAGTCGTGCGCGGCGGACTGCAGGCGATTCCCAAGGGCCAGACCGAGGGTGCCATGGCACTTGGGCTTTCCTACTGGCAAATGATGATCAAGATCATCCTGCCGCAAGCGTTGAAGATCTCGATTCCCAATATCGTCGGCAACTTCATTTCGCTGTTCAAGGACACGACGCTGGTGCTGATCATCGGCTTGTTCGATCTGCTCGGCATCGTGCAATCGGGCCTGCGCGACTCGAACTGGTCATCCGCCAGTTCGGCGCCGACCGGATATTTGACAGTGGCCCTGATGTTCTGGGTCTTCTGTTTCGCGATGTCGCGCTACTCCATGTACACCGAGCGCAGGCTCAACACCGGACACAAGAGGTAAACCATGGCCGCACCTGCCAAGAAGATCATGACTGTGGGTGACGAGGTCGTCATCCAGATTGCCGGCATGAACAAGTGGTACGGCGAATTCCACGTGCTGCGTGACATCAACCTGACTGTCTACAAGGGCGAGCGCATCGTCATCTGCGGGCCATCGGGTTCGGGCAAGTCGACGCTGATCCGCTGCATCAACCGGCTGGAGGATCACCAGAAGGGCCAGATCGTCGTCGATGGCGTGGAACTGACCAATGACCTGAAGAAGATCGACGAAGTGCGGCGCGAAGTTGGCATGGTGTTCCAGCACTTCAACCTGTTTCCGCATCTGACTGTCCTCGAGAATTGCACGCTGGCGCCGATCTGGGTTCGCAAGATGCCGAAGAAGGACGCCGAAGAGATCGCGATGAAGTTCCTGAAGCGCGTGAAGATCCCCGAGCAGGCCCTGAAATATCCGGGCCAACTGTCGGGTGGCCAGCAGCAGCGCGTCGCGATTGCACGTGCGCTGTGCATGAGTCCCAAGATCATGCTGTTCGACGAGCCGACCTCGGCGCTTGACCCTGAAATGGTGAAAGAGGTTCTCGACACCATGGTGGGGCTGGCCGAAGAGGGCATGACGATGCTGTGCGTCACGCATGAGATGGGCTTCGCCCGTCAAGTGGCCAATCGCGTCATCTTCATGGATCAGGGTCAGATCGTCGAGCAGAACGAGCCGAACGCCTTCTTCAACAATCCCAAGAGCGACCGGACCAAGCTGTTCCTCAGCCAGATCCTGCACTGAGGTTCTCTCACGCAGGCAAACCGTCGATCGGCTTGGCAGGGCAGTGCCTGGCAGGCTAGGCTTGGTCAGCCTGTGGGGAAAGAATCAGATGCTGAAACGCATTCTCGCTATTATTGCTGCCGTCACCGCGCTTGCGGCAGTGGGGCATGCGTCGACCCTCGACGATGTCAAGGCGCGCGGCACGTTGAAGTGCGGCGTCAATCCGGGCCTTCAGGGCTTTGCGCTGAAGGCCGCCGACGGGCAATGGAGCGGCTTCGATGTCGATTATTGCAAGGCCGTGGCAGCAGCGACACTTGGCGACGCCGCGAAGGTCGAGTTCGTGCCAGTCAATGCGACCGAGCGCTTCGATAAACTGAAGAGTGGCGCCATCGACATTCTGGCGCGGAACACGACCTGGACGATGGGCCGTGAGACTGAGACCGGCTTGCGTTTCGCCGGTGTGTCGTACCACGATGGGCAGGGCTTCATCGTCAAGAAGCTGCTGGGCGTGAATTCCGCTCTTAATCTATCCGGTGCGGCCATCTGCTTTCTGTCTGGCACCACGACGCAAGCCAATGTCGAAGACTTCTTCCGCGAGAAGGACATGACCTTCACGCCGGTGATGGTCGACAAGATCGACGATCTGGTCAAGGCTTTCGACGAGGGGCGCTGCGATACCTATACTGCCGACATGTCCCAACTCTATGCGGTGCGACTGCGGCTGTTGACACCCGATGATTCCATCGTATTGCCGGATGTGATTTCAAAGGAACCACTTGGACCTGCCGTCAGGCAGGGTGACGAGCAATGGTTCAACATCGCGCGATGGACATTGTTCGCGCTGATCAATGCCGAGGAGCTTGAGGTGACGGCTGCCGGTGCCGTTGAGTTGAAGGGCACATCGAAGAAGCCCAATGTCCGGCGCTTGCTGGGAGCCGAGGGTTCCTTCGGTGCCGGGATGGGGCTCGATAGCGACTGGGCGCTGCGGGCCATCACGGCAGTCGGCAACTATGGAGAGGTGTTCGAACGCAACCTCGGCAAGGCCTCGCCGCTTGCCATCGAGCGCGGCATCAATGCGTTGTGGAATGCAGGCGGGCTGCTCTACGCACCGCCCGTCAGATAAGCGGGAACGTGATGCTGGCTTTCGGTCAGCTGTTGTCTGGAACCTCGACCATCCTGTCCTCCCGCGCGTAGGGAACGAAGCCGAGCTTCTGGTAGAGGGGAAGGGCTGCGGGTCCATCCAGCGTGCAGGTTTGTACGACGACGCGGCCGGGTTTCCTCGCCCAGCAGGCGCGGATCGCTTCGGCGAGCAGCCATTTGCCAAGGCTCAGGCTCCGGAAAGCCGGGAGCAATCCGAAATACTGCAATTCCACCTCGGACGGAGCACGACGCGCGTCAATCTCGAACCAGCCGCCGGGCTGACCGTTGACATAT
Organism: Pseudomonadota bacterium; assembly: GCA_963205315.1. Taxonomy (GTDB): domain Bacteria; phylum Pseudomonadota; class Alphaproteobacteria; order Rhizobiales; family Aestuariivirgaceae; genus Aestuariivirga. The sequence goes on from CAUJIO010000052.1 coordinate 106,130, forward strand.
GCGACCCAGATTTCGACGTTCTCATCGTGGATGATGCCGGCCAGATCGCCATCCGAGAGCTGATTGCGGTCGACCCTGTGGAGGGCGCCGCCGGCTGCGCCAGAGAGGTAACGGTAGAAGCCGGCCTCCGGCCGCTCGGCACGAGCCAACATCAGCTTCAGACAGCCGGGCGGCGGAATACGGAGGATTGGTTCCGCCGTCATCTCGAGGAAGGTGACAGTGGTGGAGCGGATGCTCATGCCGGGCCGGTGGCGATGGGCGCATCCGGGTTGCCGCCCCATTCGGTCCACGAGCCATCATAGAGCGCGTGATCGCGGACGCCGGCGAGCGTCAGGCCCAATGACAGGATCGCGGCGGTAATGCCTGAGCCGCAGGAGGTGATGACGGGCCTGGACAGATCAACACCCGCTGCCCTGAAAGCCGCCTCGATCTCGCTTGGAGATTTCAGGGTGCCATCGGGGTTGAGCAGCGAGGCGTAGTGAAGGTTCCTGGCGCCGGGCATGTGGCCGGCGCGAACGCCGGGGCGCGGTTCCACTTCCTCGCCGCGAAACCGGGTTCCTGAACGCGCGTCGGCAATCTGCGCCGCACCGGACTTGAGGGCGGCGGCGACGTCCGACTGGTCGCGCACCATCATCCGGCGATAGCGGGCGGTGAAGTGGCGTTCCTGCGGTTTCAATGCCGGCCCATCTTCCAGCGGCCGTCCCTCGGCCATCCATTTGGGCAGGCCGCCATCGAGAACCGCCACATCCTCATGGCCGAAGACCTTGAACATCCACCAGGCGCGCGCCGCCGAGAACAGGCCCGCCGCATCATAGGCGATGACCTTCTTGCCGTCGCCGATGCCAAGCTTGCGGACGATGGAGGAAAATTTCTCCGGGCTCGGCAGCATATGCGGCAGATTGCTGGCGGTATCGGAGATGGCGTCAATGTCGAAAACCTGGGCGCCTGGAATGTGGCCAGCGGCAAACTCGGCTTTGGTGTCACGCTTGGCGGTGGGCAGGTGCCAGGACGCGTCAATGATGGCGATATCGGGCGAGCCCAGATGGGCATTGAGCCATTCGGTCGAAACGATGTCGTCACTCATGCGGGCCTCAGGCGAATGCGATGCGGATGCGGCGGTTGATCTTGCCCTTGTTCTCGATTTTTGTCACCGCAATGGGGCCGATGGCGGCGGTGGATTTCAGATGCGTGCCGCCGCAGGGCTGCAGATCGACCTTGCCATCTTCGCCAATCATGACGAGGCGGACACGGCCCGTCCCCATCGGCGGCTTCACCGACATGGTGCGGATCAGGTGCTGGTTTGCAGCCATCTCCTCATCGGTGATCCAGCGGAAGCTGACAGCGTGGTCTTCCTCAACCAGCCGATTGATCCGTGTACTGAGGTCTGCCTTGTCCGGGATCTGGCCTTCGGGAATATCGAAGTCGATGCGGCCGCCGTCCTCGCCGATGGCCCCCCCGGTGACGGGAAAGGGCACAGACGCACAGAGCAGGTGCATGAGCGTATGGGCGCGCATGGTACGGTAGCGGTTGTCCCAGTCGAGGCTCGCCGTGACGGTTGCGCCAACCGGCGGCAGAGCACCGGGTGAAACGGGAACATGCACAACGTTTTTCACGTCGTCATAGACGGTGGTGGCGATGTCCGCCGCACCGCCATCCCAGGTGATCCGCCCCTTGTCACCTGGCTGGCCGCCGGCGGTGGCGTAGAACACGGTCTGGACAAGCAAGATGCCGCCGCGGTCGTTGATGGCCATAACGGTTGCATCACACGACTGGAGGTAAGCGTCGTCGCGGAAAAGCAGAATGGTCACGGTCACACGGCTTCCGTCACATCCGGCACGTCCGGCACCTTCTCCAGCCAGGTGGGAACCGGCAGGCCCTTTTCGCGCAAGAAGGCGGGGTTGAAGAGCTTGGAGGCATAGCGCGTGCCGTAGTCGCAAAGGATGGTGACGATGGTGTGGCCCGGTCCCATCTGCCTCGCCATGCGGATGGCGCCGGCGACGTTGACGCCGGTCGAGCCGCCCATGCACAGGCCTTCGTGCTGCAGCAAGTCGAAGGCGATCTGCACGGCTTCGGCGTCCTGGATCTGGAAGGCTTCGTCGATGACCGCCCCCTCGAGGTTGGCGGTGATGCGGCCCTGGCCAATGCCTTCGGTGATGGATGAGCCTTCGGCCTTCAACTCACCGTGCTTGTAGAAATTGTAAAGAGCGGCGCCCATCGGGTCGGCCAGCACTGCCTTGATGTTCTTGTTCCGGGCCTTCAGTCCCATGGAGACGCCGGCCAGCGTGCCACCGGAACCCACCGCCGCGACGAAGGCATCGACCTTGCCATCCGTCTGCGCCCAGATTTCGGGCGCGGTGCCCTCGATATGCGACTGGCGGTTTGCGACGTTGTCGAACTGGTTGGCCCAGACGGCACCCATGGCCTTAGCCAGACGGCCGGAGTATTTTACGTAATTGTTGGGATTCTTGTAGGGAACGGCCGGGATCTCGACCAGTTCGGCACCGAGCTGGCGGAGCGCGTCCTTCTTTTCCTGGCTTTGCGTATTGGGGATGACGATCACCGAGCGGAAGCCCATGGCATTGGCGACGACGGTGAGGCCGATGCCGGTATTGCCGGCCGTGCCTTCGACAATGGTGCCGCCGGGCTTCAGCTCGCCGCGCGCGATCGCATCCCTGATGATGAACAGGGCGGCGCGGTCCTTCACCGACTGGCCGGGGTTCATGAACTCGGCCTTGCCGAGAATGGTGCAGCCGGTCAGCTCCGATGCCTGGCGGAGCTTGATCAGCGGGGTGTTGCCGATGGCGGCGATGACGTCTTGCTTGATATCCATGGGCCTAGTGATGCCCCAGCGCGCGTTTCGCGTCAAATGTGGGTAGGTCAGGCCTGCCTTGACCGGGATGATGCTTCTGCCGCACAAAAGACCGGAACCTACGGGCAAGATTCATTCATGCAGAGACGCATTGCGTATTTCCTCAGTGTTTTCCTGTTGCTCTGGCAATTTGGCCCGGCGGGGGCCGAACCCTATGAATGCGATGCGGAGTGCCGCGCGCTGATCACCGACTGGGTGGCGGCGGATGTTGAGCGGGTTGTGCCGTTCAATCTCACGGCTTCTGAACGCTTCGACTCGGCGGTCAATCAGGAGAAGTGCAAGGTAGAGCGGGGGCCCGAGCCCAAGGTTCATGCCATCGTCCTCGCGCCGCACTATCCGAAATATCCCGAGGGTGCGAGCGGGACGCACGATGCCAATTTCCTCAGGAGTTTCTTTGCCGAGCAGGGCGTTGACGACGCTTTCCTGAGCGTTGCCGGTGGTGAGGACGTGACGCGCGACGTCATGATCGCGGCGATGGGCAACAGCCTGCCATGCGTGCGCGAACGCGATCAGGTGGTGCTGGTCCTGAGCGGGCTGGCCAGTTCCTATGATCGCTGGGTGGCACCGACACTCAATGCATTGCCGGCCTTTATTTGCGAACCCGAAGACAAGAGCGAAACGCTGGCAGCGTTTTGCGCAGCAGCCGATGGCTTCTCACAGGACGCACTCGACATCATCGAGAACACCTACAGCGCGGCGCTGGAGCAGCACAATGAACCATTGTTCCTGACTGCCGAGACCAAGATCGACAATGACGCCGGGCGCAACGATCCCGACATGCTGATGGTCGGAATAGGCTCCCTGGAGGTGGCGAATTTCGTGACGCAGGTGCGCAATCGCGGTGCCGATGCCTTTGTCGTCATCGACACCTCCTATGCGGCGGCGTTCAATCTGCTGCAGCTGCAGCGCGATGCATTGCCGGATGGCGGCTGGTTCTGGAATACATCGGAACGTGAGGAACCCGAGGCGCAGGACGTCAATCCCAATCTCGTACCGCTGTTCGGCAGCGGGCAGTTTGCGGCCTTCTACGCGACGGCGGACGACGAGCTGGCGGATGCCATCGAATCGGAAGGTGACACACCGGCGGTGGGTCCGTTCATCCTGGCTTTCAGCGAGGCACTCCGCCAGCGCGAGGCAGATCTCCCGGTGGCTGAATTGGCAAAGACCGTGACCACCAACATGAAGGATCTCGAAGCCGGGCAGACGCCGATCTATGCGGCCTCCTCCACAGGTATGCGATTCCTCGCGCCGGCAGAGGATACGGCCACGGCCGGGCAGCAGATCGAGATCATTTCGCCGGCGCTCAAACGCGGTGCTGCCGCTATCGAAGAGAAGAGCTTCGTGCTTGTGGCGCGTTATTCCGGAACGGCCAAGGCGTTCAAGGCCGTGGTCGATGGCGAGATCGTCGGCGTCGATGCCAACGGCCAGTTCCGCCACGAGATTCGCGATACCGGCGGCAAGCTGTCGATACAGGTTCGCGTTCTCGGCCTGACATTCGAAACGCTGGCGGCAACCGAAGTGAAACTGCGCGACGCCGAAGAGCAACCGGTCATTGCCACCGCGGCACGCAAGCTGGCGCTGGTCATCGCCAACCAGGCCTATGCAAGCGAAGCGTTTCCCACACTCAAGACTCCTGCCGCCGATGCCGATGCCGTGGCGGACGTGCTGACACGCCGCTACGGCTTTGCGACGGCGATCGGCAGTGGGGCGGATCAATTGAACCTCAATCTCCGCGATGCCAGCAAGGCGCAGATTCAGCAGGTGCTTTTCGAACTCCGGCGGCGGCTGACGCCGGAGGATCAGCTCATTGTCTATTACGCTGGGCATGGCGAGAACGATCCCGACCTCGGCGCCTTCTGGGTGCCGAGCGACGGCCAGCCAAAGGCGGATTTCACCTGGATCGCCGCCGAGGAAATCACCCGCGAGCTGAAGCGGATGAATGCCGGCTCAATCCTCGTGATTTCCGATTCGTGTTATGCGGGCGGACTGTCGCGCGGCGGCGTGGAGGAGAAAATTCCGGACGAGGCCCGCGAGCGCTACCTCGCCAAGGCCTCGCGGCTGAAAGCCCGGCAGCTGATGGCGTCGGGCGGTGTCGAGCCCGTGGCGGACGGCGGCGGCAGCGGGCATTCGGTGTTCGCCAAGGCGCTGATTGAGGCTCTCTCGGCCATGCCGGACAAGAGCTTCACCGCCAGCGAGTTGTTCGAGCAGAAAGTGAAGCCGGCGGTGATCTCGGCGGCCAATGCGTTATCGGAAGGGCAGACGCCTGGGTTCAACCGCATCGCACGGGCGGGCGACGAGCCCGGCAGCGAGTTTGTGTTTCAGGTGGTGCAGTGAGAATTTCACTATGGCCGGCTTTGCTGCTGGGGCTGGTTGCAAGTGAAACGGCGCTTGCCGGTACCGGCGCAACATTGCCCGGTTGCGACCAGGCTTGCAGCATGTCGCTGCGGACCTACGCCGATACCTACATGCGGGAGCATGCGCCGGTGTTGGCAGCGGAGGCCTCACGCTTCGAGACAGTGGGCGCCACCGGCTGCCCGGCGCGGACAGCGCCAGGCGCATCCGTGTTCGGCATTCTCATGGGGCCGGGCGAGATCGAGGGTCTCACCAAGCTGAAAGGGCCCGCGAATGATATTGCCCTGATGACCCAGGTCATGAACGATCGTGGTGTCGCATCAGGCTTCATTTCCACGGTGCAGGGCCCAGCCGCGGACCGTGCCGGCATGCTGACAGCCATGGCCAAACCCTTGCCCTGCCTGCGAGAGGGCGACCAGGTGGTGGTGGTCTATACCGGCTGGGGCACGGTGTTTCCGCAGGAGTGGCTGGATTTCAACGGGTTTCTTGCCGGGTTCTGTACCTCGGAAAAGGATGCGGCGGCGCAGGAGATCTGCAGCGCGGCAACCGCGCCCGATGTGGAGCCGGCCTATCTGCAGTCGCTCACCGAAGTGATCGATTGGGCGGTGAAAGACTGGGTTCTCACGGTGCAGCCTGTCAGCGCGTATCTGCCGGGCAACCGCCAGCATGTCCTGATCGGCGCCGACAGCCGGATCGGTGAAAAGGGTGTTGAACGTCTGAGCGGCATCACCGCACTCGAACTGTCAAATTTCGTGACGCAGGTGCGCAACCGAGGCGCCGATGCGGTGCTGATCGTCGATACCCGGCTCGCTGCCTCGGGCGATCTTTACGCCTTGCAGTCCCAAGCCTCGGCAGCGCCAGTCTGGGCGGCGAGCGGCAAGGCGATGATGGAGTACAATGGCTTTCCGCCGATTCAGGATCTGTACAACAGCAAGGGGCCGGTAGCACTGTTCGGAACCGGGCAATTCGCCGTGCTCTATGCCTCGAATGTCAACAGCGAGGCGTATGAGTATGCGCAAGGGCAGGGCGATGACGTCCGGCCGCTGGGGGCGCTGATCTTCCGCGTGGCGGAAGTCTTGCGCCGCGATGCGGCGATCCGCTTCAAGGACATGGCGCTGGCCATTGCGAAGTCATTCGATCTGCGCAACCAAAAAATGGAACAGGGAGGCGAGCAGGACCCGATGTTCCAGACATCGAACCTCGACCTCACCTTGCTGGCGCCGCGCGTGGTGGCCCCGCGGCAGCAGGGCCAGGAGATCGAGGTCATTTCGCCTTCGCCTAAACGCGGGGCCGCCGAAGTGACAGAGCAGAGTTTCACGGTGGTGGCGCGTTACACAGGTAACGGCAAGGCGCGGATGGCGATCGTCGATGGCGAGTTGGTGGCCGTCGACGCCAATGGCCAGTTCCGGGGCGACGTTGCAGACGCCGGATCAAAATTCAGCGTGGCATTGCGTGTGCTGGGCGGCAACTACGAAACGCTGGCCACGCATGATCTGAAACTGCGCGACAAGCCGGCCGAGCCGGTGATTGCGGCACCCGCACGCAAGCTGGCGCTGTTCATCGCCAATGAGACGTATGAGGATGACGCCTTTCCACCGCTCCGGACTCCGGTGAAAGATGCTGAGGCGCTGGCAGCGATCCTGCGGGAGCGATTCGGTTTCATGACAGAGATCGACGGAGGACAGGGCCGCCTCGATCTGTTCCTGCGCAATGCCACGAAGCTTCAGATCCAGCAGATGCTGTTTCAGCTCAGGCGCCGGCTGAGTGCTGACGATCAACTGCTGATCTACTATGCGGGCCATGGTGAGAATGATCCCGACCTGGGGGCCTTCTGGGTGCCCGTGGATGGCCAGCGCGATGCGGATTTCAGCTGGGTCGATGCCAACGAAATCACCAATGAGCTGAAACGGATGAATGCGGGATCGGTGCTGGTCATTTCCGATTCCTGTTATGCCGGTGGCCTGTCGCGCGGCGGCAAGGACGAGGCCGGCAGCAGCGCGGCTCGCGAGCGCTATCTGGCGAAAGCCTCGCGGCTTAAGGCACGGCAGTTGATGGCGTCTGGCGGCGAAGAGCCGGTCGAGGACGGCGGCGGGGCTGGTCACTCAGTTTTTGCCAAGGCGTTGATCCAGGCCTTGTCGGAAATGTCCGACCAGACGTTTACGGCCAGCGAGTTGTTCGAGCAGAAGGTGAAGCCCGCGGTGATTTCAGCAGCCAATGCATTGACCGAGGGCCAGACGCCAGGCTTCAGCCGGATCGTCAAGGCCGGTGATGAACCGGGCTCTGAATTTGTGTTCCAGGCGATTGCCGCAGCAACGCCTTGAGCGAGCACAAAAACGCCGGAATCCGTCCGAAGTTTCAACGTAGTGTAACATCAGCTTGGCTCTTGCCCGCACACGCACCTGTGTTAGCTTGGCCGCCGGGCCACTGTATTATTTTCAAGAGGACGATGAGCATGACGACGGCACGAAAGGTTTTCACACTGGGCTGCAGCGCGGCGCTTGCTGCGCTCTTCGTAGCAGGGGCGGCGGAAGCGCATGACCCGAAAGGCAAGGGCGGCTTGCCCATGGTCTATCAGAAGCGGGTCATGGCGGGTGTGAAAGGACTCGAGAGCATGGACAATTCGGACCAGGCCAAGGGCATGTACAGCCGCCTGGTCCAATGGCCGCCTACTTACGCCAAGCTCCGCGTTTGCTTCATGGGCGGCAATGACGAGACCAACGCCAAGGTGGCGGAAATCAGCAAGCGCTGGAGCGACGACGCAGGCATGGGCCTGAAGCTGGATTTCGGCAAGTCCGGCAAGCCGCGCCAGTGCGATCCCAATGGGCGCGAATCGCAGGTCCGCATTTCCTATGACAAGCCCGGCTACTGGTCGATGCTGGGACAGAATAGCGTGGTGTATACGGCGCAAGAAGAGCCGTCGCTCAACCTCGAGGGTTTCGACAAGGTTGACGTCTCAGTGCTCGACAAGCCGGAGCCCACGGGAATCATCCTGCATGAGGTCGGCCATGCGCTCGGTTTCCTGCATGAACACCAGAGCCCGGTTTCGACCTGCGCCAACGATTTCAACTGGGATTTCATCACCAAGTATCTGAGCGGCCCGCCCAACAACTGGGATGAGGAAACCATCAAGTTCAACATGGCGCCGTTCGGCGGTGAAGACCTGATGATGACGGAGTTCGATTCGAAGTCGGTGATGCTCTATTCGTTCCCGGCCGAATATTACGTCGATGGTGACAAGAGCAAGTGCTTCATTCCGGCCTCCAACACGGCGATCTCGGACAATGACCGTGTCACCATCAACTACATGTATCCGGCCGATGCCTCCGCTCGGGTGAAGAACTTCGAACAGAGCAAGGCACAGTTCGCGGAGATCGTGAAGAAGGCCGAAGCCGCCGGAAAGCGCGCCACCGGACTTGATTACGAAGATGCATATTTCGGTGCCAAGGGCGTAGCTGCCGACGAAGAATAGCTCTGCCGATGAACTGAACAACGGAAAGCCCCGGTGTCAAAGCCGGGGCTTTCTGTCTGTGTGGAAAGCCGCTAATTTCAATTGCGATGCGCCTGAATGTCAGCAAGTGGTTTGAGGAAGCGGTACCAGCCAGAAAACGGGTGGTGACGCTGCTGATTGTCGTGGCGGCGGCGGTCTTCATGCTGGCCGGATTGGCCGGGCGGATTGTCGACACGCATGACACGTTCGCAAGTTCCGACAGGCTGGCGGCCGTGTCACTCATTCTGTCGGGCGTGCCGGATGATGCGGCTCCAGTGACGTTGCTCGATGTCGATGATGAGACGCGCTTCAGCTGGAAGGCCGAAGGCGCCACGCCGCATGCGGCATTGGCGGAACTGGCAAGCCTCGCCAGCCGCAGTGGCGCACGGTCGGTGCTGATCGATTTCGACTTGAGCATGGACACGCCGGATACGCCTGGCGATCCCAGGCTCCTGTCGTTTCTCGGCACCTATCCCGCCGACGCGCCACTGTTGATGCTGGTGCGGCGGATCGGTTTCATGCGAAGTGCCGGCTCTTCAGTCCTGCAGGCGGCAAGTGCCACGCCCACCCCCTATGATGCTGTGACCAGGGACAAGCCCAATATCCGATGGGTCACGACCCTGAATGACATCGGCTCGGACCGCGTGGTGCGGAACATCAAGATGTGGCAGACGGTATGCGATGGCGCATCGGGAATAGCCTACCCGTCAGCCGCATTGGCGACGGCGGCGCAAGGGAGCCGGGGCAACGAGCATTCTGAGCGGCTTGCGCAATTCCTGAACGCCCGTGTGACGGTGGAATGCGGAGCGGGGGACGTTGCACCTCCGGCCTGGCCACCAGTCCAGCAACAGTCGATCCAACTGCCTTACGTTTTCGCCGGCGGACAATCTGCCTCGGCCCTGATGAAGCTCGACACGCCAAACGGAACAACGGTTGCGCTGCGCCGCATCAGCGCCGCACAATTGGTGAGCTTCGGCGATGGCGCCGCGGCGGCCGTAGGGGAGGTTGACCGCGATCCGTTCGCCGGACGCGTGGTCATCGTCGGGGCGAGTTACACCGAAAGCACGGACATTCACGAGACGCCGCTTGGCACCATGCCCGGCTCCCTGATTCTGGCCAATTCGATCGTTCAGGCGCAGCGGCTGACAGCTGTGGAGCCCGCGAGCCCGATGTTGCGGAATATCATGGCGCTGCTGCTTTTCCTCATCTTTGCCGTGTTTGCCCGCTATCTCATCGGGCTTGCCGCGATTGTCGGAATTGGCCTGGTATCGGTCAGTGTGCTGGTCCTCGTGTCCCGCCTCTATGGCATGGAGTCCGGTTTCGAAGTCGTCGCGGCGGCCATTACCGGCTTCTCGCTGTTCAAGCTCATCGATGCGTTCGCGCAGCTGGTCATGGATATTCCGAAACGCCGCTGGCGCGCCATTTTCAAACCGTGACGGAGACGCCGCTTGAAAGCCCTGTTGATCAGCCTGCTGACGATCCTGATGGTGCCGATGGCATTGGCGGCCGCGCCGCAGGCGCCGGCGGGCTATCTCGTCAGCATCAAGCTGGCAGGTGAGGATGCCGCGGTGAAGACTGTCGTCGTCCGCGATGGCACGGAGCTTGCCGGCAAGCTGATGATGCCGCTGTTCGAGGGCGATGTCGTGTTCGTGCGCGATCCCGCAAGTGCCGTCGGCATCGAGCTGGGCGATGGCACAACGATGACGCTTGGCCAGGGTGTGGCGCGCTTTGAGATGAAGGGCGAGATCGATACCGGTGATGGAACATGGGGCATACTCTCGGCCATCGGCGGCGTGTTCGCCGACGAGGACCAACAGGCCCCGGAGAATATGGCGGCCAAGGGCGCCTCGCTGAGGATGCCGATGGCCGTCCGCGGCACCAACTTGCTTTCAAAGGATCGCAAGAGCCTGTGGTTGACATGGGAAGGTGGCAAGGCACCCTTTGCTGTGAGTCTCGAGACAGCTTCCGGTGAAACTCCGCTCCTCGCGGATCTGCCGTCGAACAGCGCCGCGGTGCCCATCGAAACGGTGAAGGCCGAGAAGTTCACTCTGATCATCCGGGATGCGGAACAGCAGAAATTGCCGCTTCGCTTTCGCCTTGCGGCTCAATTGCCGGCCGGTTTGCCGGTGACCGGGTCCAGCCAGGCGAGCCTGTTGGCAGCGGCGGCATGGCTGTCGGGCCACAAGGGCTGGAGCATCGAGGCGGCGCAGGTGTTGCAAGCTGCAGGCACCGATGCGGCGCTCGCCTTGCGCGATAAGATTGCGGGCGGCTGGACGTATCAGGCCAGCGCCCCCTGATCGAGTTCCCTACGGCTTGACGTCGAAGACGAAGAGGCGGCCCGTCATGGCGGCGCCGCCGTCGTCGGGTGCGGCACTGGCACCACGCGTCGCGGAACCTTCAACGCCACCCACCAGCGTATCGAGGGTCTTTCGGGCACCACGTGTGGCGCCCGCCGAAACATCCCGCGTCTGCTGCATCTCGGCCAGCGTTGGCTGGGTCAGCGAGCACAGGCGCGGGGGTGCGCCTGACGCATCCTTCGGCACCGCGAGAATGACGAAGTTCTCTGCCCCGGTGGTCGAGGGCTTATTGGCCTTCTCGTCCCAGGTATCGATCCAGAACTTGAAGGAGAGTTTCTTGCCCGTACCCGCTGGCAGCGGGCGGACACAGCCGGATTTGGCTGAGGAATAAGGTATGGCGGCAACGCCCCCCAGCGCATCGACATAAAGGCCGGAGACATAGAAGTCGACGTCGCTGTCGTTGGTGACGTCGATCTGCACGTAGTCGCAATTGCCGGCGGCGGCTGGCAGCAACGGCGAGACGGGCGAGGCCTGTGCCGTTTCGGGTGCCGCATCGGTCTTGCAAGCCGCCTTGGCATCATGCGCCGGCGGCCGCGCCATCACGGCGGAAATGCCGATCCCGTCTTCGGACTCTCCGGCGGAATTGAGGGCGGAGGTGACGCGGATCAATTTCGCGGCGCGGGCCAGGCTCCACACGGCGTTCTTCAAACTGCCGGCGAGAGATTCCGGGTAGAGCTTCAGATCGATCGACGGCGTCTCGTCGTAGGCGCCCGGCGTGGTGACCCAGGGCCTGTCAGGTCTGACCACCCAGAGACGGTCATTCTTCACCCGCAGCAACACGTCTGCATCCGGATTGCCGGGCTCGCCCAATTCAATACCGATGGTCTGCGCACCATCCTTGAAACTGTCGGCGATTGCGGTCCCGACCACGCGTGCTTCTTCCGCCGTGGCGAAATCCGCCGGCGGTGGTGGCGAAACGACGAAACGGAAATTGATGGCCGGGGTTTCGACAACGGCGGCCAACGTGGGCAAGTCTGGCGCCGCGATGCCTTCCGCCCATTCGATGTTACCCGCTGACGCTGTGACAGCGGTGGCTTCCGTCACTTCGGCATGGCCGATGACGGTTTCGGCTTTGCCCGGCGCATAGAGCGCCAGCGTTGCTCCGACATCGAAACCCTGCAGGATGCCGACGGGGAATGTCAGAGTGCCGTCCTTGTAGATCCCGTTGACGGCGTTCGGAAGGCGGGATGCATCGCTGCCGGGGACGGGCGCGTCGAGGTCACCATCAAACACCGGAGGCGGCACCTTGCCGCCAGTCGCGTCCGTGTTGAGTTCGGCGACAATCTCCTGCGCGAGGTCGCGGAAGGTCTGGGCCGAATTGCGGGTCAGTGCGCGATGCAGAAGGAAAGTGAAGACCCCCATGCGCTGGGCCTTCTCGTCGCCGACCATCGGCAGATTGTAACCGGGAAACGGGCGTTCGATCGCCTCGTCATAGGATTCGACCGCATAGAATCCGGCAAGGCCGCCTTCGCCGGGCCTCGCAGTTGCCCGCATGGTGCCTTCGCGGGTGCCGCCACGCGAGGCTTGAACCGGCACCAGCGGCTTGTCCGGAATGCCGAGGTCAGCGGGATTGACAGAGCGGGTGATGGTATCGCCCCGGGTGACGGTGCCGGAATGGCAGGCATCGATCACGGCCCAGACAAACGCGCCCTTGGCGCGAATGGCAGCAATCTTGCGGCCCAGGACATCATCGATGATGGCGTTCTTGAGGGTCATTTTAATTGGATCGTATTTGCCGACATCGGAGGGCAGGAGCACCTGATCCATGCCATCCGCTTCCGGCTCATCCTCGGGCTCGGCGGGATTGTCAGGCTGGGTTGTGCCGTGGCCCGAATAGTAGAACAGGACGGTGTCGCCCTTCTGTGCGGTCTCGGCCAGACGGTCGAGTTCGTTCAGAATATCAGCACTGTGAGCCAACCCCTTGGCAACAGGGAAATTTTCGCCCTTGGGAAGTCCGTCGGTGAGAACCGTGATGTCGGCGGGATCGGTGCCACGGGCCTTGAGCGCCCGCCACAGGATCGAGACGTCATTGCGCGGGCCGAGAAGATCATGGATGCCTGAAGCTTCATCGTAGTCGGCCACGCCGACCAGAAGCGCGCTGGTCTTGGCGTCCGCCGAGAGTGGCAGTGACATGGCTGGCAATGCGGCGATGGCGGTTGCGAGCAGAAGCGACTTCAAGCGATTCACGTGTTTCCTCCGGACGGCGGAGGTGCCTCCGCGGCGGCTATCAAATCACACTATCAAATCACATGGGAATTGTGGCGCAAGAAGGAAAACCGGCCGAGCGATGCGGGAGAAGCACCATGGCCGCGGCCACATGCTGGCAAAGAAAACGCGGCGGAAGCCTAAGCTTCGCCGCGTTATCCGAAACTGGCTCCCCGACCTGGACTCGAACCAGGGACAATTCGATTAACAGTCGAATGCTCTACCAACTGAGCTATCGGGGAATGTGGCGCGCGTATAGCATTGGGATTCGCGCGGGGTAAAGCATTTTTGTCAAGTTTGCCCAAGGATGGGTGAAACGGGCGGCGCGCGGCCCCATATCACCTGCTCAAAAACGGGTTTCTTGCAGGTTTATAACACGATGCCGCGGATCAACATTGTCGGATATAAAGTTCCCGTGCCGGGGCATCCACTGCTGCGCATGGCGCTCGGGGCCATCATGGTGATGGGCGGCGTGCTGGGCTTCCTTCCGGTCCTGGGGTTCTGGATGGTGCCGGTGGGACTGGCGATTCTGGCCGTGGATTTTCCTCCCGTCCGGCGTTTCCAGCGGCGTATGACGGTGAAGCTCGGCCATTGGCTGCATGATCGCTGGCCTCGGATTGCTGCGCGATTCGGCTATGGATTGCGGCGCGAAAGCCGTAATGTAGGCGAATCGGAAAGCACTGATTGAGGAGCGCTGCCGGTCGGTTGTGTGGATTGTTGGAGGCCTCGCCCGGAATCGAACCGGGGTGCAAGGATTTGCAGTCCTCTGCGTAACCACTCCGCCACGAGGCCTTGAGACGCGGCTTATAGAGGAGGAGTTTTGCCGAAACAAGCCACTCGATGCGTTCAGAATTGCAGTTGACGAATTGCCGCTACTGGGTGGACTTCGGCCGCTGCATTGGCTAACACGAAGTTTGACGTGCCGACCTCGAAATTCGACAGGACGATGATGACCGACTACGCCGCAGCCCGCGCCAACATGATTGAATCGCAGGTCAGACCGAACGGAATTACCGACCGGCGCATCATCGCGGCCATGGAGAGCATTGCGCGCGAAAGCTTTGTTCCGGATCAGCGGAAGCCGGTGGCGTATGTCGATGAGGACGTTCCGCTGGCCGAGTCTGGCCGCTACCTGATTGAAGCCATGGCATTCGCGCGCATGCTTCAGCAAGCTGCGGTGAAACCAGCGGACAATGTGCTCGTGGTAGGCGCAGGCAGCGGCTACGGAGCAGCGATTCTGGCGGCTCTCGGATCTCGGGTGGTGGCGCTTGAATCAAGTCCTGCCTTGGCTGGCCAGGCACGGACAAAGTTGGAGCATCTTGCCAACGTCAAGGTGGTCGAGGCCGGGCTCGAGGGCGGGGCCAAGGCCGAAGGTCCATTCGATGTGATTGTGGTTGAGGGGCGGGTCGGCGAGGTGCCTCACGCTCTCCTGGCACAACTGGCCGACGGCGGACGCCTGGTGGCCGTGGTGGGTGAAACGGAAATGGCCAAGGCGCGCGTCTATACATCAGCGGGTGGGGCCATTGCGATCCGTGATGCGTTCGATGCATCGATTGCGGCGCTACCGGGATTTGTCAAGAAGAAGCCCGCCTTCGTTTTCTAAGGCGGCAGCGTTGCGCCGGTGAAGTGTGTAGTGTCGCGTAACAGATGGCTGGATGACCTCATCCGGCCGCTTTGATCGATATGGTGAGTGGATGACACGAAACTCGGTTCGCGGATTGTTGCTGGGGGTGGCGCTGAGCGCTAGCACCGCGCTGAGCGCTGGATCAGCGCTGGCTGATTCCCTCTCCACGGCCATGGAAAAGGCCTACTCGACAAACCCGACGCTGAATTCGGCGCGTGCGGGACAACGGGCGACCGACGAACAGGTGCCGCAGGCCCTGTCTGGGTGGCGGCCGGATGTGACAGTCAATGGCACGCTGATGACCAGCGATACGCAGAAGTCCGAACACGTCGAGGATGGCGATGTAAATATCGTTCTCACCCAACCGCTGTTCCGTGGTTTTCGCACGGTGGAAGGCACCAAGGCCGCCGAAGCCCGAGTCGATGCAGGCCGGCAGAACCTGCTGCAGGTCGAGCAGGAGGTGCTGTTCAACGTGGTGCAGGCCTATATGGATGTTTACGCCGGGCGACAGCTGGTGGCGCTGCAGAAGCAGAACGTAGCGGCATTGCAGGGTCAGCTGAAAGCCTCGAATGAACGCTTTGCTGTCGGTGAAATCACGCGTACCGACGTGGCCCAGTCCCGTGCCAGCCTTGCCGCCGCGAAAACGCAGCTGGTTACGGCTGAAACCAACCTCGCCACCAGCGTCGCGACCTACATGCAGATGACCGGTGATGAGCCGGGCAAGCTCAATTATCCCAAGTACAACAAAGTGCCGAAATCTCTCAAGTCCGCGCTGCAGATCGCGGGTGAGACCAATCCGCAGATTCTGGCGCAGGCATTTGTCGAGGCGGCCGCCAATTTCGATGTCAACGTGGCGCGCGGCAGCCTTCTTCCTGAAGCCTATCTTCAGGCCAGGGCCGGGGTCAGCGATACGTTCGGCGACAAGACAACCATCATCAAGAATGGAAAGCCGGTTCAGGTGGGGATCGACCCACTGCGCTCAACAAGCCTGTCAGCGAATATTACAATTCCGCTCTATTCTAATGGCGGCTCGGTCTATTCCAGCGTTCGCCAGGCCAAGCAGCTCGCCAGCCAGCGCCGCATCCAGGTCATCGAAGTGGCGCGGGCCGTGCGCAAGGCCGTGGCCGAAGCCTGGAACGCCTATGTCGCCTATGCAGATATCATCGCTAACGCCAAGACGCAGGTTTCGGCCGCGCAACTGGCGCTCAGCGGCGTTCAGCAGGAATATCAGGCCGGGACACGCACGACGCTCGACGTGCTCAACGCGCAGCGCGACCTGGTGGTCGCCAAGACAACGCTGGTCAACGCCGAGAAGAACAGGGTTGTGGCTGCCTACCAGTTGATGGCGGCTATTGGCCACCTGACAGCCAATGATCTCAACCTCAATGTTGCAATCTACGATCCGTCCGAGAACTACAACCGGGTGCGCAACAAGTGGTTCGGATCGGATGTGGAAACTGTCGAATAGTTCAAGAGCCGATATCGACAACACTCGAAGGCTCGCGTAATCCTACGAACTCACTCCGGCCAGTTGCCGGGGCGTGGATGGGGTGGCCGCAGTGACTGCAGAACCGAGAATGGAGGAACTCCTTGCGTCGATTCGCAAGGCGATCCACGATGATATCGGTGAGGTGCCTGCGTCGATGTCGGCGCGCGCCAGCGGCACATTGCAGCGCGGCTCGACTCGCGAGCTGCACGTCAAGGTTGGTGACGATACGCTTTCGGCCGCGGCCGAAATCCAGCAATTGCGCGAAAAGATCAACCGGACCCGTGGCGCGGACGGTCTGCCACAGCGTGAGGCGCCAGCGGCGCGGCCCAGTCTGGCTGAGGCGCTGCAGAGTGATACGCCGCGCCGGTCGTGGCGTGATCTCGATCCGCCGCCCCCGGTTTT
>CAUJIO010000053.1 GCA_963205315.1 Pseudomonadota bacterium
CCAAAGCAAGGCCCGCAACTCGTCATCTTTATGGTAATCGAAAATCGCCCCGCGCGTGCCGGATATCTCGCAGCGCATGCTGACCGAGACCTTGCGCCACCTGCAGCGTGACGGGCTGATCACCCGCACCGTCTATCCGACTGTTCCGCCAAGTGTGGAGTATGCGCTCACCGATCTGGGGAACTCGCTGCTGGTGCCGCTGGGGTCGCTGGTCGACTGGTCCTCGGCCCATCATGACCGGGTGAGGGATGCGCGGCAGCGCTACGATGTGGCGGCAGCCTGACCGTTCAAAACGGCATCCCAGTTTGCATCGTTGACTTCGATGCCATGGGCTTCCGCCTCCCGCCAGTTCTCCCAGCGGACTTCGCCCGGCAGCAAGACGTGCCCGCCAGAGGCTTTCACCATCGCCACGAGGCCATCGAAGCGCGCGTGATAGCTGGTGAGCGGCATGAACCTTGAGATGTCGAGAGCCAAGACGAAGTGACCGTTGTCTCCCCGGCGGGAGAAATCATTATACATCGAGGCGACGCCGTCGCCGACACCGGCTCCGGTGACGACACCGGCGAGGAGTTCGACCATCAGCGAGAGGCCGAAGCCCTTCGGCCCGCCGAAGGGCAAGAGGGCGCCGTCATTGACCTTGGCTGGGTCGGTGATTGGCAGGCCCGCTGGGTCGATGGCAAGGCCGGGAGACAATGACGTTCCAGCCTCGATATGCTCGCGCACCGTGGAACCGGCCAGAGCGCTTGTCGCCATATCGAAGAGCAGGTGCTCGCCGTTGGTGCGGGGGGCGCCGAAGGCGAAGGGATTGGTGCCGAGCACCGGCCTCAGTCCGCCATGTGCCGCCACTTTGGGGAAGGAATTGCTCATGGCCAGGCCGATCATGCCGGCCTCTGCCGCCATGTTGACGTAATAAGCGCCAGCGCCAAAAAAATTGGAATTATGCACGCCCACTGCGGCGATGCCGGACCCGCGCGCCATGGCGATCGCCTCGGTCATGGCCCGTTCGGCAGCGAAATAACCGAAGCCGTTTCCGCCATCGAGCCTGGCCAGAGATGGCGTGAGCCTTTCAATCGACACTTCCGCGCTTGCCGCCAGCACGCCCGCCTGCAACCGCTTGAGGTGAATGGCCAAGCGCTCGATGCCGAAGTTGTGGCGGCCAACGCTCTCGCACCAGACCATGTGGCGGGCTGTAGCTTCAGCCTGCGGCAGGGACGTTCCGGCATCCATCAGCCTACGGATGATTGCGGCTGAAAGCTGGCGGGCAGTGACGCGCATTTATGCGCCGAAGACCTTG
This sequence comes from Pseudomonadota bacterium, assembly GCA_963205315.1. Lineage (GTDB taxonomy): Bacteria > Pseudomonadota > Alphaproteobacteria > Rhizobiales > Aestuariivirgaceae > Aestuariivirga. Next base: position 1,295 of record CAUJIO010000053.1, read on the forward strand.
GCCATGATGCCGGTGAAGGCAGCGGTCATCGGCATCGGGTCCTTCAGCGACATCAGCATGGATACATGCTTGCCGCCGGCAATGCTTTTGAGCCAGCCCCACGGCGACAGCTGACCCTTGCGCCAGAGTTCAACGAAGCCGAGGACGTCGCGAAGCGGATACCACAGGCGGAGCTCCTCGCTGCTCATCGTGAAATCGGGCAGGGGCTGTTTCGTCAGGTGGCAATAGATGATGAGATCGATGGGCACGCCGGCGCGTCGCACCAACTCTTGCGCGGCGGTGAGCCTGGCATTGACCTCGATGATCTTGAGCTTGCCGTCGCGCGGGTCGCGCTTGAACTCGATATTGCCAAGCCCGCGCAAGCCGACATTGTCGAAAAACCTGGCACCCGCCGCCGCCGTCTCCGGCAGCCATCCGGTCTTGTGATAGCAGGCATTGCCGCGATTCACTGGCCAACGCCGGATGACGCTCTTGGTGAAGTTGAACAGCCGCCGTCCGTCGCGGCTGCGATAGGTGTAGTAACTTGAAAGCAGGGAGTCCGGCCCCGGGATCATCTCGACGACAAAAACTGCAATGCCATGATCCCAGGCCTTGCGGATCTGCGCCTCGAGTTCGTCCATGCCCTGTTCGACGATGAACAGCTTCTTGCCGAAGACCTTGATAAAGCTGTGGGACTGCACCGGTTTCACCATGACCGGGAACGTGACATTGCCGCGCAAGGCACCCAAGTCCTGTTCGGTCTTGGCGACCCAGTGGCGCGGGGCATCGATGCCGGCGGCTCTCGCCAGGTCCAGCGTCTTCATCTTATCAAGGAAGTCCCGCTGCAGGTCGGCATCGGTATCGTCCAGAATATAACGGGCGGCGAGGCGCGAGTGATTGCGGTTGATAAATTCGATGGCGTCATCGCTCAAGGCCCAGAGCATGTGGCCGTTGAGCCTTCCGTCATTGCCAAGCAATAGCGTGCTCCAATAGTCCTGCTGGGTCATGCCCTTCGGCACGGGAAAGGCCTCGGTGCAAAAGCGCGACTTCAGGGCCCAGCAACTTGGCGGGCCGCTGACACGCACCGTGACGCCGATGCCGCCGAGATGACGCACCACCGAGAGAGTATTCTCCTTGCCGCCGAGCAGCAGCAGAGGGGTCGACACGTTCAGCGTCATGCCTTGGCGATCCGCAAATGGGCTAGCGGCTTGGCCTGACCATCCAGGGTCATCGCACCGGCTCCGGTTTCAAACATGTGGTTCACCAGTTCGGCTGCAACCGACAGGCCGCCAGTTTTCATGGCGATGAGATCGTGGTGATGCAGGCCCGGCGTGGTGTTGATCTCGCCGATAATGCCATTGGCGGCGTTCAGCGGTTCGGCAATGTTGCGGGCGATGATGTCGATGCCCGCCAGCCTGACGCCGAGATTCTGCGCCAGGCGGGCACAGGCGGCGATGGTGGCAGGATGCACCTTCTCACGCAGCGCATGGTTCTGGGCAGCGGCGTTTTCGTTCACCGCGCGTTTCAGAATGACGACTTCGCCAGCTTGCGGGATGGAGCGGTGAGACAGCTCCTGGGCCGCCAGATAGGCCTTGCATTCGTGGTCAATGCGAATGGGACTCAACGCCGTGAAGGGACGGCCGGTCAGCCGTGCGGCGTTCTCGGCCGCCACCAGTGCGGCGATCGAGTGGCGGCCATCGCCCGTAATACGCGGGGGGTCGCGGCGAACGGCATCGAGGAAGCGGCCGTCGATAAACAGCAGGCGCCAACTCTGGCCCTCGATCTGTTCCTCGACGATGAGATCGGGGTCGAAGCGCGCCGCCCAGAAGGCCGCCTTGCGAAGATCGAGCGCCGTGCTGATGCCTGTTGTCACGCCGCGGCCGCCGCCGGTGCCGAAATTGGGCTTCACCACCAGCGGCCTTCCGGCTTTGGCCAGGAAGGCCAGAGCAGGCGCCAGGTTGGTAATATTGAAACGGGCGTGGCGTGGCACAGCCACTCCCAGTTCGGTCAGCAGCTCATAGGTCAGGGCCTTGTTACCCATCAGATCGAGGGTGAGATGATCGTCCAGCCTGACATCGGGACCGCGCGTGACGAGCACTGTTCCATTGCGGGTCAGGCGCGTGAAGCCCTTGTCCCATTTCCGGAACGTGGCGCCGGTCTCCTCCGCCACCCTGGCCCAGAACAGGTCATAGTAGCGCTGGCGCAAGGCCTTGAACTTCAGATGCTGACGGATGTCAGGTACATCCAGCAGGCGAAGGGCGCGGAAGCCGGGGCGGATGAGGGCGGCAGGCACGGCCATCGTCGTCACTCCACCTGGCACTGGTCGGCGCTCAGCTGGCGGTCGACCCACTCATTGCTGAATTTTCCAGCCTTCACATCCGTCACATATTGCTGCATGCGGGCGCGGTGGGCGCGCAGGCGCATCACCGTATCGCCGGCCACTTCGCGGCGGATGACGGCGATGCCGCTGCGATCGCCGACGATGATGTCGCCGGGATTGACGACGATGCCGCCGCAGGAGACGGCGTAGTTGAGTTCTCCGGGGCCACGGTGCAATGGCCCGAAGGGCGTTACGCCGCGGGCATAGACCGGCAGCCCGACCTCGATCAGGCCGGGCAGGTCACGCACCAGGCCATCGACCACAAATCCCGCAATGCCGCGGTGTTTGGCCTTGTTGGCGACGAGATCGCCAAGCACGGCATTGACCGTGCTGCCGCCGGTGTCGACCACCAGTACGTCGCCGGGCTGGGCCACGTCGAGGGCCTTGTGCACCATCAGATTGTCGCCCGGGAAGACCTTGACGGTTACCGCTGGCCCGACCAGCGGAACGTCATTGACGAGGTTCGTCAGCTGCGATGACATCGTGTACATGCGGTTGAGAATGTCGGAAATGTCGGGCGTCTCGAATTCGCGGAACATGCTGACCAGCTGTGGCGGCGGACGGTCGATGTTGAGACGGATGCGGAAGCCTGCGCCGGGCGACATTTCGGCAGATTTCGGGCGGCTGGTCGCACCACTCGCATTATTTGCGTCAGGCGCCTGTTTGCCGAAGCTGCTGGAAATGACGGCCATGGTTCTGTCCTCGCATCACAGGGTTGAACTTGTATGACCAAAGATGCATGGCGGATGCCACGATGGCGGGGGTTTGAGCCTATCGTTAATGCTATCCTAATGGATTGCGCCGGGTTTAGATTGCAGGACAAAAGGGAGATTGACCGTGAGTCTGGACAGCGACATCGCGCGTATCGCGCAGCAGGAAGAACAGTTGCGATTTGCCCATTTCAACGAGGCCGACGCGTGGAGCCTCGGCAGCCGCATGCGGGCAGCAGCGGAAGCACGCAAGATACCCTTCGTCATCGACATCCGCATCGGCAACCGGCCACTGTTCTTCACGGCGCTTCCGGGTTCGACGCCGGAGAACCCGGACTGGGTGCGGCGCAAGGTCAATACGGTGATGCGTTTCCACAAGTCGTCCTATCGTGTCGGGCGTGAATATGAACGGCAGGGAAAGGCGTTTGACGTCTCGCGTGGCATTGATCCCATCGACTACGCGCCGGCGGGCGGGGGCTTTCCCATCCACATTATCGGCACCGGCGTGATCGGCTGCGTTACCGTCTCTGGCGTTCCGCAGCGCGAGGACCATGGATTTGTGGTCGAGATGATTGCGCTCCATCTTGGCCTGGATCCAGCGCCGCTGGAGCTGGGTCCCGAAACCAACTGATGACCAACGACGTCTGGTTCTATGCGGTCGGCGCGCTCGCGGCTTTTCTCGTCGGCACCTCCAAGGGCGGACTGCCGATGGTCGGCGTGCTGGGCGTTCCGATCATGGCGCTGGTGATGCCGCCCGTCGCCGCTGCCGCGACGCTGCTGCCAGTCTATATCGTCAGCGACGTGGTGGGGCTCTGGGCCTATCGCAAGCATTATGACAAACGCAACATGGTCATCCTGCTTCCGGCGCTGATTTTTGGCGTGTGCATCGGCTGGGCCACCGCAAACATCACACCGCAATGGATCGTCACCCTGCTGGTCGGTCTCATCGGGCTTGCCTATTGCATCAACGCCGTGATGAAGCGCTCCAACACCACGGCAAGGACCGCCGACGTGCCGCGCGGACTGTTCTGGGGCACCGTCGCCGGCTTCACGAGTTTCGTATCGCATACCGGCGGTCCGCCGGTTCAGATGTACATGCTGCCGCAACGGCTCGACAAGATGGTCTTCGCCGGCACCATCACCATCACGTTCGCCATCGTCAATGCGCTCAAGCTCATACCCTATTGGGCGCTGGGCGAATTCAATCCGGGCAATCTCCAGCTGGCAGCCTATCTTTCACCCGTGGCCGTTGCGGGTGCGATCATTGGCTACAAGCTCACTTCAGTCATTCCGCAAAAGCTCTTCTTCCAGCTGATCGAGATTGCGTTGGCAGTGGTGTCGATCAAGCTGATCTTCGACGCGTTGTTCAAATGAACCGCATCGTTCCGGTCGGCGCACTGGATCTGCGGGTGTCGGACGATGAATGGGCCTTCGCCCGCGACCACCGCCCCGGCATCGACCGCCACTGGCAGGCGATCATGGCGGAGCGGCCATCGCTGTGGAACGGTGAAGTCCTGTTGTGCAATCGGGCGGCAGTTGATGGCGGCCACTTCACCGCGACGCTGGTGAAATCGGATTTCGCCAGTTTCATTGCCTGGCGCGACTGGGGCAGGCCCGATGCAACCGTGCGCAATTGTTTTGCCGTACCCGCCGTCTTCTCCAGCGACGGAGCGCTGTTGTTCGGCGAGATGAACGGCTGGACGCTGAACGCCGGCAAGTCGTATCCGCCCTCGGGCTCGCTGGAACCGAAAGATGTGGCGGGGGATGGCCGCGTGGATGTGCTGGGATCGATGCGGACGGAGCTGCGCGAGGAAACCGGACTCGATCTGGCGGATGCAAGAGCTGGCGAGACAGTGGTCATATTTGAAGGGCCTCGGCTGGCGATCGTCCAGCGCTACGATTTTGATCTCGACTTCAGTGGCATGCAGGAGCTGTTCGCGGTGCATGCGGCGAGGGAAGACAATCCGGAACTGTCCAGCATCGAAGCGGTGCGCAATATCTCGCAAATCGATTCAAGAATGCCAGGTTATGCACAGGATATCATTCGGCATTTTCTGGGCTGAGTGTAACTGGTTCCGGAAATTTGGCATTGACGATCAATTGATGACTCTGCAAACCTGTCTCCACGGAGGGGGCTCCGCTGAACGTAGAGGCTGGATGACCATGCTCCGATCCCTGTTTTTCCTTTTGCCCATACTTGTCTTTGGCCTGTTCCTTGCGCCTGCGGCATCCGCTGCGGAGGAGGGCAAGCGCGTCATACTGGTTCTCGACGCCTCGGGTTCGATGTGGGGCCAGATCGACGGCAAATCGAAAATGCAAATCGCCAAGGACGTGGTGGGCAAGGTCATCGCCGGGTGGAAACCTGAAGATGAGGTTGGGCTTGTCGCCTATGGACACCGGAAGAAAGGTGCATGCGATGACATCGAAGTGCTGACCGAACCGGGCAAGCTTGACGCCCAGAGCTTCATGGCCCGGGTCAACGGCCTCAACCCCAAGGGCAAGACGCCGATGACGCAAGCCGTGCGGCAGGCGGCGGAAGCCCTCAAGTACACCGAGAAGCAGGCCACGGTGATCCTTGTCTCCGACGGGATCGAAACCTGTGACCCCAACCCGTGTGCGGTGGCGGAAGAACTTGAGAAACTCGGTGTCGGCCTGACCGTTCATACAGTCGGTTTTGGCCTCGATGACAAGGGTGCTGTGGCGCAGCTGCAATGCCTTGCCGACAAGACCGGCGGCATCGCGGTGATCGCCGACAATGCCGACCAATTGCTGGATGCGCTGACCAAGACGGTCGAAGCCGAGACCGAACCCGAGCCGGCGCCACCGCCCGCACCGGAACCAGAACCTGCGGTGACCGCGTTCAATCTCACCGCGAATGTGGTGATGGCCGAAGGCGTCGAGGACTTGCCGAAGGATTTCAATAGCCCGGTGTGGGAAGTGTTCAATTCGATCAATGGCGAGAAGGGCGACTGGGTCAAGACCGAGTATGGCACGCCGATCAAGGCGCTGATCGAAGAGCCTGGCACCTACGTTTTGCTCGTCAGCAATGACGCCGCCAAGATACAGACGCCTATCACGATCGAAAAGGACAAGCCGCTGTCGCTCGATCTCAGCTTCGAGGCCGGAGTCCTGCGATTCAGCGGCAAGCTGGACGAGGCGACACCGATTACCGACAGTGGAACGATCTGGGAGTTGCTTGATGCCAATGGCCAATGGATCGCCACGAAGTACGGACCGGAGGCGGCATTCTTTACGGCTGCCGGCGCCTACAAGATCCGCCTGACACTCGGCAATGCCAAGATTGAACAGGACGTTGCGGCGTCCGCCGGAAAGTTTACGGATACCGTCGTGTCACTGGGGGCCGGAACGTTGGACGTGTCATCGGTGTTTGCGCCCGGTGGGCCGCCGGTGCTCAGCGGTGCTGCCATCGAGGTGCGCAAAGGTGTGGCCAACATCGATGGAACGCATGAGTGGATAGCTACGAATTACGGTCCACAGGTGAAATTCGACATGCCTGCGGGCAAATATCGCGTCGTCGCCATCCAGGATTTCGCGCAGGGTATCGCCGATGTCGAAGTCAAGCCCGGCCAGACAACGAAAGTCGAAGTAAATATCAATGGCGGCTTCCTCGCCGTGACAGCCGCAGCCGATGCAACGCTGGAGGCATTTGGCGGCGAGAAGGATATTTCCGGCAACCGGACGTATCTGGGAACCGAATATAACGGCAAGCTGAACAAAGCGTTCTCCGCCGGCACGGTTCATGTCATCGCCAAGGCAGCTGATGGCAGCGTCATCGGCGAGAAGGACTTCGATGTGAAAGCCGGGCAACGCAGCGAAGGCACTATTCCGTAAACGGAACAATTGGGACAGTCGAGGCAATCGGGACAATGTTCCGGTTGCCGCTCTCCCGGCCTTGAGTCATAAATCCGGGCATGAAACTGACCTTCCACACCTACAACGTCTTTACCGCGCAGAAATTCGCGGGCAATCCGCTGGCCATCGTCGAGGATGCCGATGCATTGAGCACGGCACAGATGCAGACCATCGCGCGCGAGTTCAACCTGTCGGAAACGATCTTCATCCGAAAGCCGGCGGACCCGTCGCATACGGCCAGTGTCCGGATTTTCTTCCCCACCGCCGAGATTCCGTTCGCGGGCCATCCGACGGTCGGCTGCGCCATTCATCTTGCGGCGAAGAAATACAAGCCGGGCTGTGCCTTCGAAACGGTGATCACGCTGGAAGAGGTGGCCGGGCTGGTGCCGGTAAAGGTCTCACGCATCGGCGACGTTCCGCGCGCCCAGTTCACGGCACCGGTCGTGCCTTTTGCGGTCGACATGCCATTGCCCGGCATCGCCGATGTGGCACAGGCCTTGTCGCTGTCGCCGTCCGACATCGGTTTCGACGGGCATGGTCTTGGGCTATACCAGGGCGGCCCGCGCTTCTTCTATGTACCGCTCAATTCCCGCGAGGCGTTGGCGAAGGCCAAGGTGATCGAGCCTTACTGGTCGCGCATGGTCAGCAGCATGGGCATCGGCAATGCCTATCTCTACACGCGGGGCGGCGGCAATCCCAAGACCTCGTTCCGAGGCCGCATGTATGCGCCGACGGATGGCATCCCCGAGGATCCGGCGACGGGCTCGGCCACAGCGTTGCTGGCGGCGCAACTGCTCACGTCCGAAGGCCTCGGGACCGGCATGCATCGCTGGCAGCTGGAGCAAGGCTACGAGATGGGGCGTCCGTCCGATCTGGTCCTCGAAGCCGATGTTGCGGATGCGAAGCTGGTCGCCGTGCGGGTTGCCGGTCAGGCGGTGCAAATCATGTCGGGTGTGCTAGAACTCTGACAGAGTCTGTTGGGGAACGGGCACGGGGGAGACACGAACCGACATGAAGACGATATTGCTCATCGCCCATTTGATTGCGATTGCCACGGGAACCGGCATGAGCATCGCCAACTATATCAACATCCGCGTTGCGTCCGGAGAGAAGGGCGAACGCGCGGCGGCTCTTGGCTTCCTGCGCCGCATTCTGGCGCGTATCGCGGACATCGTCATTCTCGCGATCTGGATCACCGGCATCGGGCTTTTCCTGCAATTGCCGCCTGCTGATGAGCCCAACGCCTGGTTTGTCGTGAAGCTTGGATTTGTCGTGCTGCTGACCTTGTGCCACGGCCTGGCGCGCATGACGGCCGGCCGCATGATGCGCACCGGCGACACGTCGCTCTATGCGCGGATGGAACTGCTGGTGTCAGGCGTCTGGATGTCGGCTCTGGCCGCCATCATTCTCGCCGTGCTGGCTTTCGAAACCTGACGGCGCTGAAGTCGCCGCTCACTCCACATTGAGCATCGCCTTGGCCTCGGTCAGGACGTCGACACCCTCCTGCTCGTTGCCGGCCTTGCACAAATCGGCGGCCTGCGTGCGCATGTCTTTCACTTGCGCCTTCTGGTCGGGTGCCAGGTCTTCGGTGGCCAGCGCCTTGTCGATCTTTTTCAGATCATCGTCGCATTGCCCGGCATAGGCCGGTCCAGCGAGGCAGGCAGCAAGGGCGAGGGCAATGGCGATGGTCTTCATGGTTGTGTCCTGACACGATGGCTGATCTCCCGCCATCATAGATGGCGGGAGGCATGGCGCGCCAGTAAACTGTGCAAGAAGCGGAACATCTGTCACCAGGAAATCCCTGGTGCTATGCAGACGGCCGATCCCGCTCTCATTTGTCTTCTTTCCACCTCGTTCCGAACGCCGGGTGGAACGCGTACATCAGCATAAACTCATACCGACCTTCAGCATCGCCAAAGCTGGCGAAGCCGAGTCTGAGTTCTTGTTGATGTCGACATCAATGAAATACGCGTTGTCAGAGAAATTCAGGCTCGATGAGCAAGGTGAGGCGATGCTTCGCGTCTGATACCCGATCGAAGATGCAAAGCTGTTGCTGTCAAACGTCAGCAGCGTGGTCACTGTGCCGGTGGTCAGGTTGGATTGCTTGAGACGGGCAATGACCCGAGACGATGATCCCGTATCGCGGTAGCGTACCGCCATGGCATAGTTATCACCACCGAATACCCCGTCCACCGCAACGACATTGTAGCGGATGGATACTGTACCGGTTTTAGCTGGATCGACTGAAACCACCGCAGCGGATTCGGGCGGACCGCCGAAGACGACGATACCCTTGCTGTCTTCATCAACTGTACCTGCGGATCCAACGCTGGTCCATGGATCGTTCTGTGCAAACGCGCCAACTGTCGCGAATTGCTGAACCGCCACCAGGAATGCGAGGCCAAGACCCGGAAGAAATGATTTCGCCGGCATGACTTTCTCCTCCAAAGTTGAGAAAATCAGCCTATAACTTTCTGAAGACCTGTCGTTGACGTACATCAACAGTTCGCTGTTGGAGAAACGGCCATTGCTTCCAGGCTCAGGGAGCGCAGCTCCCGCAGGGGTACGAGTTCAATCCTATCGCTGTTCCTCGCCGCCTGCCGCGACAATGACGCCGATGATCATCAGGCCCGTGAGGATGAGGCGCACGCCGGCTGACGCGCCGAAGGTGTTGAGCATGGTCACCAACAGATACATGAACAGTGCCGCGCCCCAGATGCCCGGCACATTGGCGCGGCCGCCGGCAACGCTCGTCCCGCCGATGACCACGGTGGCAATCGACGCCAGCAGGAATTCTTCGCCCATGTTGAGCGCTGCACCGCCTGAGAACCCTGACAGAACAATGCCGCAGATGCCGGAAAAGAACGCACTGAGCACATAAGTTGCAAAGCGCGTGCGGTCGACGTTCATGCCGGCCAGCCACGCCGCGCGCATGTTCTGGCCGACGGCGAGCACGCTGCGGCCATAGACGGTGCGCTTCAGCACCACGGCCAGTCCGATGCTGATGACCAACACGAGGATCGCTGATAGCGGCACGCCGAAAATGCGCGCCGTGGCAAAGTCCGAGAGCGGCAACGGCGGCTTGATGCGGATGCCGCGGCCATAGGAGATCGCCGTCGAAAGAATGAGGAAGCTCGAGGACAGCGTGGCGATGATCGGCGGAATTCTGAGCAGACGGATCAATCCGTAATTGAAGATGCCGACCAGTGTTGCAGCACCCAGTGCCGCGACGATGCCGGGGATGATCATAGCAGTCTGCTCGTCCATCACCTTCATCGCCACGACGCCCGAGAGCGTGATGGTGGCGGGGATGGACAGGTCGACGTTGCCGGGCCCCGTGGTGATGACCATCATCTGCCCCAGCCCCACGATGATGGTGAAGGTGGCAAAGGAGAGTGCGGCAGTCAGGATGGCCGTCGCGCCCTGGCCCTCGGTATAGGCGATGGTGATGAGCCAGACGGCAAGCGCTGCCGCGAACGACCAGACCCAGGGCTGCTTCTTCAGATAGGCGAAAGACTGGTTCACCGCTTCTGCTCCCCGTAGGTGACGAGTGCCCGCAGTGCCAGAACAATGATCAGGATGGCGCCTTGCGCGCCGATTTGCCAGTCGGGCGAGATCTTGAGAAAGATGAGGAAGGATCCGGCCAGCGCCAGCGTGAGCGCACCGACCACCGCACCCATCGGCGAGACGCGCCCGCCGATGAATTCGCCGCCGCCGAGGATCACTCCGGCAATCGAATAGAGCGTGTAGCGGTCGGCGACATGGGCGTCGCCGGCGGTGGTCAATCCCAACAGCGACAGGCCGGAGAGGACGCCGAAGAAGCCCGCCAGCATGTACATGATGATCTTGGTGCGGAGCATCGACCAGCCGGCTCTTGTCAGTGCCTTGGGATTGCCGCCGGCGCCACGGGCGATGACGCCATAGGACGACATCATCAGTGCGAGATGCACCACGACGCCGATCACCACGGCGGCGACGATGGGGAAGGGCACCACCGGGATCTGCACGCTCATGATGGCTTTCAGCCACACCGGCGCCTTGCCGCCTGGCGACGGCAGGATCAGCACGGCAATGCCGAGCCAGACAAATGACAAGCCGAGCGTCACGACGATGGAGGGCAGGTTGCGCAGATGGACGAGGGCGCCGACGGCACCATAGGCGGCAATCAGCACGGCAAGCGCCCCAATGCCCAGCGCCGGATTATCAAGAAGCAGCGTTGCGCCGATGCAACTCACCAGCCCGACGAAGGGACCGATCGACAGGTCGAGATCGTTCACGGTGATGATGAACATCTGGGCGATGGTGGCGAGCGCAATCGGCACCGCGTATTGCAGCATCAGATTGAGCCCGAAATAGCTCATGGTGCGCGGCTGCACGATGAAGGTGGCGATGAGCACCACGGCCAGCGAGATGAAGGGCAGGGCCTGCCGCAGCAGTCTCCGGTTCATGCGGCAGTCTCCGCAAAAGACGCCTGCAGCACTTTCTCTTCGGTCAGGTCATCATGGCCGAGGCTGGCGGTGATCTCGCCATTGCGGAACACATAGGCGCGGTCGCAATGCGACAGCTCGTCGATCTCCGTGGTGTACCAGATGAAGGTGCGGCCCTCGTCGGCCTGGGCGCGGATCATCGCATAGACTTCCTGCTTGGTGCCGATGTCGACACCGCGCATCGGGTCATCCATCAGGATGATCGCGGCATCGGAGCCAAGCGCACGCGCAAACAACGCCTTCTGCTGGTTGCCGCCAGAGAGTGTGAGGATGTTGTTGTTGACGTCCGGGGTTCGGATGGCCATCCGCGTCTTCCAGTCTTCCGCCAGCTTCTCCTCGGCCGCCAGATCGATGAGGCCGCCCTTGCGCAACGCTTTGAGCGAACGGATGGTAATGTTGCGGCCAATGGACCAGAGATTGAAGATGCCGTCGGACTGGCGGTCGCCGGCGATGAACGAGATGGCGCCCTTCACGTCTGCGTGGTCGCGTGAATAAATCTGCAGCAGCATGCGCGTCTGGCCGTGACCGGCAAGTCCGGTAAGACCGATGACTTCGCCCTTGCGGGCTTCGAGAGCGGTAGACCCGCCCGTCTTTGGCCGGGCTTTCACCAGCACCGGCACATCGGTTCCGAGAATCTTCGCTGTGGCCTGCCTGCGCTCGTGGGCTTCAGACCCCATGGCGGCAACCAGCGAGTTCCGGGAGAAATCCCTGGCCTTGCGCTCGGCCACGGTCTTGCCGTCCTTCATCACCACGATGCGGTCAGAGGTGGAGAGGATTTCGCCCAGCAAGTGCGAGATCAGGATGACGGAGGTGCCGCGCGCCGTCTCGGTCTTCACATAGGCCAGCAATTGTTCGGCGGTGACGGCATCAAGCGAAGAGGTGGGCTCGTCGAGAATGACGAGGCGCAGCGGGCCATCGGTTACGGTGAAAGCCCGGGCGATTTCCGCCATCTGGCGCTTGCCGATCGCAAGATCGGCAATCTCGTCTTCGGGTGAGATGCCGTGACCGGGGAAGATTTCGTCGAGCTTGGCACGGATCAAGTCGCTGGCGCGTTTCTTCCAGCCCAGTCCCTTGAGGCTCCGATGCACAATGCGGACGTTTTCCGCCACCGACAAATTGGGGCAGAGCGACAATTCCTGAAACACGCAGCGTATGCCTGAGGCTTGCGCCGCAGCAGCCGTCCAGTTGCCGGTGATTTTTGCTCCGCCGACGGACAATTCACCCGCGCTGGGCGTCAAGTTGCCGGAGAGGACATGCATGAGGGTGGATTTGCCTGCACCGTTGTGACCAACGAGGCCCAGGCATTCGCCAGCCGCGACATGGAGGTCCACGCCGGCCAAGGCACGGACGGCGCCGAATGATTTTTCGACGCCGTCCAGTCTGATCGAGTCAGATGACAACCTTACTTGCCTGCAACGACCTTGGCTGCATCTTCAGCCGTATATTCGACATTGGCGACGCCACCTTTTTCAGTGGTGGCCAGGCTGGCTTCGAGATTGTCCTGGTCGATGCGCAGGAACGGCACCGTCAGATCCTTTGGCACTTCCTTGCCGTCGAGGATCATCTGCGCCACCCAGAAGGCCAGCGTCGAGACGCCAGGTGCAATCGAGACCGACATGGTCTCGTACTTGTTGGCGTCCTTCTGTTCCTTCCACCACTGCAGCTCGTCCTGGCGGTTGCCCATGATGATGAGGGGAGTGGGGCGGCCAGCCGCGGCGAAAGCCTGGGCCGCACCATAGCCGTCACCGCCCTGCGTCACCACGGCCTTCACCTCGGGCAACGACGGCAGGATGCCGGCAACGGCCTTCTGCGCCACTTCCTGGGCCCAGTCGCCGTGCACGGAGCCGACAATCTTGAACTGCGGATACTTGGCGACCGTCTCGTTGATGCCCTTGGAAATCTCGTCATCGACGAACACGCCGGCGAGGCCGCGGATCTCGAGCAGGTTGCCGCCCTCTGGCATCTTCTTGGCAAGATATTCGACTTCCGAGGCGCCCATGGCCTTGAAGTCCACGGCAATGCGCCAGGCACAGGGCTCGGTGACAATGCCGTCGAAGGAAACGACGACGATGCCGGCATCGCAAGCCTGCTTGACCACGCCGTTCAGGGCGTCGGGCGAGGCGGCGTTGATGACGATGGCGTTATAGCCCTGCAGAATGAGGTTCTGGATTTGAGCAGCCTGCTCGGTCACCTGGTTTTCGGAGGTGGTGAAGGGGTCGGCGGCGGCAACAATACCGGCTTCTACGGCGGGCTTTGTGACCTTGTCCCAGCTTTTCAACATGGCCTGACGCCACGAGTTGCCGGCATAATTGTTGGAAAGCGCGATCTTCTTGTCCTTGGTGTCGGCCATGGCCGAACCGGCGGCCAGCATGGCAGCCAGCGCAATGGTGCAAGCGAGGGTCTTCTTGAACATTGGGGGTCCTCCCGAAAGGCAGATGCGAGCCCTCTGAAACGAGGCTCATACTAACATGTTAGCATACCAGTAAGAGCCTGCAATGGGGTGGTGCAGCTTTTGTCTGACAATTGAGATGGGTCAACTGACGTAGAGGAGGGGTGTCGTTCTAATGCGTTTGCTCGCCGCCTTGTCTTCGATTGCAACTTGCACCACTTGTACGCAGGCGGGTTCAGTCCGTTCATGCGTTGCAGAGGGGAACGAAGTCCATGACCGACAATGCCGCGCAGCATCGCCGCTTTCTCGTGGTCGTGAACAAGGGATCGGGAACGGTGCGCAGCCTGGGTGAAGAGGCGGTGCGCGCGGCCATCGAGACGGGCTTCTCAGGCGCCGGAACCGTGGACATCCGCTTCGTCGACGGCGAAGCGCTGGTGCCCACCATTGCAAAGGCGCGTGAAGCTGACAGTCCTGACGCGGTGATCGTCGGCGGCGGCGATGGGTCGCTGGCATCCGCTGCGGCTATGCTGATTGGCAGCCCGATTGCGCTCGGTGTGCTGCCGCTCGGCACCATGAACATGGTCGTCAAGTCTGCCGGGATCAGCACGACGCTCGGCGAGGCCATTCGTCAGGCCGCCACCGGCCAAGTGCGCAGCGTCGATGTGGGACAAGTCAATGGTCAGGTATTCCTGCATCAGGTGTCCTTCGGGCTGCAGCCGCGCGTGTTGCGCATCCGCGAGAAGATCGGGTACCGGTCGCGGATCACCAAGATGCTGAGCGGCGCTGTGGCGCTTGCTGCCGTCATGGCCCGGCCGCGGGTCTTGAGACTGTCGGGCAAAGTCGATGGCCAGCCAGTCAATCTCACCCTGCCGGCCTTTGCCGTCTCCAACAATGTCTACCGGGACGATCGGCCCTCCATTCCGGCGCGGCTCGATGGCGGCGAGTTGGGAGTCTACATGATCTCTGCCAGGCAGGTGCGCGACTATGTCCGCATGGTGCTGGCGGCGCTCCGCGGCACATGGAAGGACGATGCCATGGTCGAAGCGCGGCACGCCAGCCACGTGCGGGTCGAACCCCGGCGGCGGAAGACCGGCGGGCGGCTGCTGGCCTCGGTCGATGGCGAACTGGTCTACCTGTCGGCTCCCGTCGACATCACCATCGCGCCGCAAGCGCTGCAGCTCATCATGCCGCCACCTTGAGCAAGAGCCGGGCGGATCGCTCCGTCCGGCCTGTGTCATAGGTTGGATGGGGCGTTCAAATGCCGAGCAGCTTCATCGCCTCGCCGAGGTCCTTCTCGGAGGCGGCATGGTCGCCGGCTTCGTGTTCGGCCTTGCCCTTGGTGTAGAGTTCCATGGCCTTGGCCTTGGTGGCTTCGTCAACGGTCGCCGTTTTCATGGCCTCGTCAATCTTGCCCATCAGCATGGGGCATTGGTTGGCGAGAGCCGGGCCGGCGAGAGCCATGGTCATGGCGGCGGCAAACATGAGCTTCTTCATCTACGTTCTCCCTGGGTTGCGTTACGACACATGGCTGGCCGCGCCATGCGGACGCGGCCAGTCCATCTTGATATACGCGCGGACCACGGATCGGTTGCAGGCTTGCTGACAATTTTCTTGCCAGCCCCCGGTGGACGGACTGACCTGTGGCTATTTCGGGCAGTAAACCGTCAGGTAGAACTGGCTGTCGATGAAGGTCCCCGTATCGTTCTCGAACATGATGAAGACGGCATTCGGGTTACCGGATCTAGGTTGCACGTTGAACGGCTGGGTATTGTCGAACCCGACTGCACTGTAAATGCATTGCGTCACATCGCGTCCGAATTGCACCTCTTAGGTGCCGGTACCAAGCTTGACCGCTCCGGTCGCGCCGGCACCAAAGTTGACTGTGCCTGAATTGCTGACCTGCGCGCCGAGCAGGGACATGCCGGCGTTGAGATCGGGATCGGCTGGCGCCGGCGGCGAGGACCGCCGAAAAGGTCAGGCGTCTGGCGTGATTTATCAATGTCATCTCCGTTGTGTGAAGGCACTGCGGTGACGCTGGCGCGGCATTCTTCGGGATCAACTTTGGCGAGAGGTTCACCCTGACCGACGTGGTTGCCAGCACGGCGCAACTGCTCTATAGGCAAGCACATGGCACACGCGCGGCACATCATGACCAGCCCTGCAGCATTATCGCTGCCGCTCGCGCTTGGCCGCCTGCTTCTTAGCTGCCCCTGAGGGCCGGCCGGGCGTAACGCCCTGGCTCTGCAGGGGACCGTATCTCACACCAGCTAAGACCTGAGCCAGACAGAGAGTTTCCATCATGATGATTTCCCCCCGCGAAAAGTATCGCCCGTTTCCGCCCGTCAGCTTGCCCGACCGGCAGTGGCCCAGCCGCGCCATCACCGCCCCCCCGATCTGGTGCTCAGTGGATCTCCGCGACGGCAACCAGTCGCTCATCGAGCCGATGGGCCACGACCGCAAGATGCGGATGTTCGAGGCCCTGGTGAAGATGGGCTTCAAGGAAATCGAAATCGGCTTCCCGTCCGCCTCGCAGACGGATTTCGATTTCTGCCGCTTTCTCATCGACAACAAGAAAATTCCCGACGATGTCACCGTGCAGGTCCTGGTCCAGTGCCGCGAGGAACTCATCACGCGCACCTTCGAAGGCATCCGTGGTGCCAAGTCGGCAATCGTGCATTTCTACAATTCCACCAG
>CAUJIO010000054.1 GCA_963205315.1 Pseudomonadota bacterium
CATGCCCCAGATGGCGATCAGCGGACCGGGCGGCACGCCGAACCGCTTCTCCAGCTTGGCGAACAGCGCCGCATTGGCCGCCTTCATCTTCTTGCCGCGCGCGATGATGGCGGCAGCCCCGCGCTTCTGCATGAATTGCTCGAGCGACAGCTTGAATGAATGCTGGCTGCGGTCGGCCTTGATGGTGGCAGTGGCATAACTCGTCGCCGCCAGCGCCTTCAGGCCGCGCGCGCCCACGCCATTCGCCTTGGCCTCCGAGGCAAAGTCCGCCTTCCACGATTCAAAGCCTGACCCGGTCCGCCCGCATTGCGCGGCGGCGGCCGGCATCACCATCATCATCAGGGCCACGCCGCCCAAAACTGTTCGCCTCATGGTGTTCGCTCTCCTGCCGATTCGCGCCACGAACACTGCCATTTTTGGGGAGTTCATGTCACCTGAAGGCTTTGTCATCGCGAGAGCCATCATTTACGTCCGTAGATCAACTCGATCTCCTGCGCCACCAGGTCCTGCAACTGCCACAGTTTCTCGTCATGAATGCCGAGCTCCTCGAGATGCGCCACGGTATTGTGGAGATATTCGGCACCCGACCCCCAGTGTCCGCAGGCCCGGGCCAGGGCATGCACAACTTCGATTAGCGGGCGGCCAGCGGCATAGATGTCAAGCCGCTCCGGTCCGGCGTAGGAGGCAAGCGCCCTGACGGTCCCCGCCTCGCTCTCAGTATCGATCCAGCGTACGCTTTCGAGCGCTTCCTCGCAGCCGATCTCGCGATAGAGGAGCTTGTAGAGTTGCTCCCGCAGCTGCGCTTCTTCTATCCGTAGCACCGCGCCTTCGCAGAACCCGCCACGATCGAGGCACATCATGTATCCCGGCTGTTCCGGGGTCGCGCGATAGCTTTCGATTTTCAGCGAGAAACCTCGCTGCCAGCCGTGGGCAATGGCACGGCGCTGCTCCACCGTCGGGAATTCTGGCTTCCAGATGAGCGAGCCATAGGCAAAAAGCCAGAATGGCCCGTCCGGCCGCTGATCCAGTATCTGCTCGGCAGCGCGGTGATAGTCCGCATCTGTGAAATTGTCATAGCGAGGGTCAGGTTCACACTCCGCCACCTCGCGATGGCAGAGCGCGGCGAGTTCACGAGTTAACCGCATGCCACCGCTCCCTGCCTATTGTTAAGGCGTCACCTCCAGCCGCTTGACACCTTGCGGCTGGGTCAGGCCCTTCCACACGGCATTCGCCTGATGCACCGGGGCGTTGGGTTGGCGCGCCACGAAGTCGCCGTCGCCGGCCTTGGCGCGCATGTCGCCCTGCTCCCAGGCGATCTTGCCGCGCGAGATCACCGTCTTTGGCGCGCCCGTGCACATGAAGCCCTCGAAGACGTTGTATTCGATGCGGCTCATTTGCTTGGCCGCCGTGATCTTCTTCGAAGCCTTGGGATCCCACACCACGATGTCGGCGTCAGATCCCGCCATCACTGCACCCTTGCGCGGATACATGTTGAGGATGCGCGCGATGTTGGTTGATGTCGCCGCCACGAACTCTTCCTTGGTCAGCCGCCCGGTATTCACGCCTGACGTCCACAGCACCGGCAAGCGGTCTTCCAGTCCGCCCGTGCCGTTCGGAATCTTGGTGAAGTCCTTCAGCCCCATCTGCTTCTGCTTGAGATAGAACGCGCAGTGATCGGTGGCCACCACCGACAGCGTGCCCGACTGCAACCCGGCCCACAGCGAATCCTGATGCTTCTTGTTGCGGAACGGCGGGCTCATCACCCGGCAGGCGGCATGGTTCCAGTCCTTGTTCTGATATTCGGAATCGTCCAGCACGAGATATTGCACCAGCGGTTCGCCCCATACGCGCTGACCCGCCATCTTGGCCCGCCTGATCGCCTCATGCGTCTGCTCGCAGGACACATGCACGATGTAGAGCGGCACGCCCGCCATGTCGGCGATCATGATGGCGCGGTTCGCCGCTTCGCCCTCGACCTCCGGCGGACGCGAGTAGGAATGCCCCTCGGGTCCCGTCACGCCGCGTGCCAGATAGTCCTGCTGCAGACGTGCCACCACGTCGCCGTTCTCGGCATGCACCAGCGGCAATGCGCCCAGTTCGGCGCAACGCTTGAAGGAATTGTAGAGCTCATCGTCATTGACCATGAGCGCGCCCTTGTAGGCCATGAAATGCTTGAACGTGTTGATGCCGTAGGTCTTCACCACGGTTTCCATCTCGTCGTGGATCATCGGCGACCATTGCGTCACCGCCATGTGGAAGGAATAGTCCGCCGCCGCCTTCTCGCCCTTGTGGCGCCACGCCTGATAGGCCTTCAGCATCGACTCGCCGGGTGCCGGCAGGCAGAAATCCACCGTCATCGTCGTGCCGCCCGACAGTGCCGCCATGGTGCCGGATTCGAAATCATCCGCCGTCACCGTTCCCATGAACGGCATGTCCATGTGCGTGTGCGGATCGATGCCGCCCGGCATCACGTAGCAGCCCCCCGCATCCACGACCGTCTTTCCCGACAGGCCTGAACCGACCGCGACGATCTTGCCATTGTCGATCAGCACGTCGGCACGCGCCGAGTGATCGTGGTTGACGACGGTACCGCCGCGGATGAGAGTGGTCATGGGTTCAGCTCCTGTTGCTGGGCATGATATTAAAGTGAGAATGGCGTTCCGCAAGCGACCCGTGACGGAAAACCGCGCAACACCGGTCTGCCGCACCGGACGTGATGATGAGGAGTATTCGATGCACCGCCCCACAATGCTGAAACTGCTTGCCGCCACCCTGGCGCTCGCCGCCGCGGGCCCCGCAGCACAGGCCGCCGAATTCTATTTCAGGACGCCCTCGGATAACATCTACTGCGGTTTCAACACCTTCAGCGGCCAGGGCGAAGTCCGTTGCGATATCAGATCCTATACCCCGACACTTGGACAGCCCCCCGGCGACTGCGATCTTGACTGGGGCGATTCATTCTCCATCGGCGCGCGCGACAAGCGCGGCAGCGTCGTCTGCCATGGCGACACCATCATTTCACCGGGCGCCAAAGTGATATCCTACGGCACCAGCTGGTCGCGCAGGGGCATCACATGTGCTGTCGAGGAGACCGGCGTCACCTGCACCAATCGCAAGGGCCACGGCTTCTTCGTGTCGCGCCGCGAGCAGAACGTATTCTGAACGCCTGAAGAAGCATCCTCATGACAATCGCCTCGACCTTCGTTCTCGTCCATGGCGCATGGCACGGCGGCTGGTGCTATGCCCGCGTTGCCAAGATCCTCCGTGCGCGCGGCCACCATGTGCTGACCCCAACGTTCACTGGATTGGGCGAGCGCTCGCATCTCCATTCTCCCGCCATCAACGCGTCCACCCATGTCGAGGACATCGTGAACCTGCTGCGCTTCGAGAATCTCTCGGACGTCGTTCTGGTCGGCCATTCCTATGGCGGCCTCATCACCACCAAGCTGGCGGACCTGATGCCCGATCGCATCCGCGCCCTGATCTATCTCGATGGTTACGTGGGCGAAGACGGCTGCTCGGCGCTCGATCTTGATCTGCCGGAAGCGTCGGCCTTTCATCTTGAACGCGCCAAGGCCAATGGCGGCCACACCATTCCGCCGGTTCCGGCATCGGCCTTCGGCGTCAATGCCGCCGACCGGCCCTGGGTCGATTCGCTATGCACGCCGCAATCCTTCGCCACATTGGCGGAGCGCCTGACGCTCACCGGCCGGCACCGGGAGATCAAGGCAAGGGGATATGTTCTGGCAACCGGCTGGCAGGGTTCGCCGTTCCCGGTCATTTATGACCGCATCAGTCAGCAACCGGGATGGCGTCTGAAACAATTCGATTGCGGCCACGATGTCATGTTGGACATGCCGCAGGAAACCGCAGCACTGCTTGAGGAATGGGCCGTCCCGGCCTGATGGCCGGACCGGTCAAAAAGTATGGAGCGCTCCCGCCGCGCGGCAGGGAGCGCTCCCAGCGAGTTACATGCCCTTGGCCTTGTCGGTCACGACCGAGGACCACGCACCTTCTGGCTTCTTGGTGATAACCGGCGCTTCACCGCCCGCCGAGAGCAGCGTCTGCACCGTGCGGTCGGCGGCGGCCACGTCGAGCGAACCGTCGGAGCCTTCGGTCAGCTTGTTGATCTCCTCGATCATCGTCGTCTGGTGGCCTTCCGTCTGCGAGCCCGAGGCATCGTTTTCGAGAACGATCTTCACGGCATCGGCGGGATTGGCGCGTGCGTCGTCCCAGCCCTTCATCGAAGCCTTGACGAACTTCGCCATGGTGTCGACGAAAGCTGGATCCTTCAGCTTGTCCTCCAGAACATAAAGACCGTCTTCGAGCGTCGCGACACCCTGGTCCTCATACTTGAACACCACGAGGTCTTCCGCCTTCACACCGGCCTCGAGGACCTGGTGATACTCGTTGTAGGTCATGGTCGAAATGCAGTCGGCCTGCTTCTGCAGGATCGGGTCGACGTTGAAGCCCTGCTTCAGCACCTTCACGCCACCGGCAGAGCCGTCGGTCTTGTAGCCGAGCTTGGCCATCCAGGCCATGAACGGATACTCGTTGCCGAAGAACCACACGCCCAGCGTCTTGTCCTTGAAGTCGGCGGGCGTGGCGATGCCCGTATCTTTGCGGCAGGTGAGCATCATGCCCGAGCGCTTGAACGGCTGCGCGATGTTGACCACCGGCGAGCCCTTCTCGCGCGTGGCGAGAGCGGACGGCATCCAGTCGACGACGACGTCAGCGCCGCCACCCGCCAGCACCTGCTGCGGGTTGATGTCGGGGCCGCCCGGCATGATCGTCACATCGAGGCCGGCATCCTTGTAGAAGCCCTTGGCCTGGGCCACGTAGTAACCGGCGAACTGCGCCTGCGTCACCCACTTGAGCTGCAGCTTCACGGCTTCCGCCTGGGCTGCGGCACCGCTCATCAGCAGCGCGCCGGCCGCTGCCGCGGCCATCAGAAATTTCTTCATCTTCCCTGTCTCCTTTTATGTTTGCCGATACCGCCGCCCTACTTGCGGTAGGACGGATGCCAGAAGGTCACCCGGCGTTCGAGGAACACCAGAAGACCGTAGAAGGCCGAACCCGTGATGGCTGCCACCGCGATTTCGGCCCAAACCATGTCGAGCCCCAGTCTGCCAACTTCCGTTGAAATGCGAAAGCCCATGCCGACGATCGGCGTGCCGAAGAATTCGGCAACGAGGGCGCCGATCATGGCAAGTGTCGAATTGATCTTCAGCGCGTTGAACACGAAGGGCATGGCGGCAGGCAGCCTGAGTTTGAGGAGCGTCGTCCACCACGAGGCGCCATAGCTGCGCATCAGGTCGCGTTCGAGATGGCCAGAGGCCTGCAATCCCGCCACCGCATTGATCAGCATCGGGAAGAAGGTCATCACCACCACCATCGCCGCCTTCGATTGCCAGTCGAAGCCGAACCACATGACCAGGATCGGCGCCACGCCGACAATCGGCAGCGCCGCCACCAGATTGCCGAGCGGCAGCAATCCGCGCCTGAGGAATGGCACCCGGTCGCACAGGATGGCCACGAGGAAGCCCGACAGCGAGCCGATGATCCAGCCGGGAATCACCGCCCGCAGCACCGTCTGCACGAAGTCGACGCCGAGCGTCGGCAGCGACGTGATGATCTTGGCCCAGATGTCGGAGGGTGCGGGCAGCAGCACGGCGGGCACGCCGAACCCCTTCACCACCGCCTGCCAGAACACCAGGACGCCAAGGCCGAAAAGGGCGGGATAGAGGAGGTCGCGCGCATTCATCCGCATCATGGCCGGGCCCCCATGGCCTTCAGCGTGATGCGCTCGATGACGCCGACCAGCCACACGAGTGCTGCCGCGATGAACGAAGCCGCAAACAGCGCCGCCCAGATCTGCACCGTCTGTCCATAATAGGAACCATTCAGCAGCCGCGCCCCGATGCCGGCAATCGCACCCGTCGGCAATTCGCCGACGATGGCCCCGGTCAGGGCAATTGCCACAGCAACCTTCAGCGAGGCGAAAAGGAACGGCACCGAGGCCGGAAACCGCAGCTTCCACAGCACTTGCGATGTCGATGCATTGTAGGTGCGCATCAAATCAAGCTGCATCACTTCCGGCGACGTCAGCCCCTTCACCATGCCGATGGTAACGGGAAAGAAACACAGATACATCGAGATCAGCGACTTCGGCACCAGACCGGTGAAGCCGATGGCCCCCAGCACCACGATCACCATCGGCGCGATGGCCAGAATCGGAATTGTTTGCGAGGCGATGATCCACGGCATCAGGCTCTTCGACAGGATCTTCGAATGCACGATGGCAATGGCCAGCCCGATGCCGAGCAATGTTCCCAGAATAAATCCGAGCAACGTCGAGGAGGCCGTCACCCAGCCGTGATAGACCAGCGACTTCACCTTCCACGGCGCGATCATGAAAATGGTATTCCACATTTCCACGATGATCTGATGCGGTGCCGGGATGACCGGCCGCTGGTCGTTCCACGAGAGCGCCAAAACACTCCAGGCGCCGCCGCCCGCCGCCTCGATCTTCGGGCCGGTGATCACCCAGTTCATTGGAATGCAGGCAAGATACCAGATCGCCAGCAACACGAGGCAGATCGTCAGTACCGGGACGAAATGGCCCTGCTGCTTCGCGGCAGGCGTAATGGCCGCAGCTTCAGCCATGGCAGGGACCCTCATCCCCCTTCGGGACCTTCTCCCATTCTGCGAACGGGAGAAGGCACATGTGGTGAAAACGCTCTCCACGACATGCAGCATACTTGAGATTCTTGTGCCTTCGCCCGTGGCGAAGCCATGGGAGAAGGTGGCCGAAGGCCGGATGAGGGCCCTTCTCAATCCTCATAGCTGTGCCCCGCTTTCAACCCTTCGCGCACCCGGTGCGCCACGGCCAGAAACTCCGGCGTCTCGCGGATGTCGAGCGAGCGGTCCTTGGGGAAATTGGTTTCGATCACGTCGATGATGCGGCCAGGGCGCGGACTCATCACCACGATCTTCGTCGACAGGAACACCGCTTCCGGAATCGAATGCGTCACGAACACGACCGTCTTCTTCGTGCGCGCCCACAGGTCCAGCAATTGCTGGTTCAGCTTGTCGCGCACGATCTCGTCGAGTGCGCCGAACGGCTCGTCCATCAGCAGCAGCTTGGGGTCAAACGCCAGGGCGCGCGCAATCGACACGCGCTGCTGCATGCCGCCCGACAGCTGCCACGGAAACTTCTTCTCGAAGCCGTTGAGATTGACCAGTTCGAGATTGCGCCGGATGCGCTCCGCCGCATTGTCGAGCTTCATGATCTCCAGCGGCAGCCCGACATTCTGCTCGACCGTCCGCCACGGATACAGTGCCGGGGCCTGGAACACATAGCCATAGGCGCGCGCCAGCCGCGCGTCTGCCGGGCTCATGCCGTTGACGGTGATGGTGCCGGACGTCGCCTGCTCCAGATCGGCAATGACCCGCAGCAGCGTGGTCTTGCCGCAGCCCGAAGGGCCGATGAAGGAAACGAAGTCGCCGTCCTCCACCGCGAGGTTTACCTTGGACAACGCCGTGACCGGCTGATCCGCCGTCTGGAATACAAGGCCAAGCTCGCGTGCCGAAATCACTGGCCCCGCCAACACTACCTCCCCTGTGATCTTCTTAATTGTCTGTGACGCTAACCGCTCTTGACCATCTGATCAAGAATTAAGAGAGTGGCGCCATGCCACACTCGGACGGAACGGCCCCGCGCAAGACCCGCATCCAGACGCAGAACGAGGAACTGATCCTCGCCGCGGCGCTTGAGGTGTTTTCCGCCTATGGCTTCCGCGGCTCGACCGTCGACCAGATCGCCACGAAATGCGGTCTGTCGAAACCCAACCTGCTCTATTATTTCCGCCGCAAGGAAGACATTTACGTCGCCCTGCTCGAACATACGCTGACCGACTGGCTCGAACCCCTGCGCGCTATGGATGCGGAAGGCGACCCCATCGTCGAACTCTCCAACTATATCACCGCCAAGATCCGCATGTCGCGCGACAACCCCAAGGCATCGCGCCTCTTCGCCAACGAGATCCTGCATGGGGCGCCCGCCATCGGCACCTTCCTGAAAGGCCCGCTGAAAGAGCTGGTGGACGAGAAAGCCGCCGTCATTTCAGGCTGGATGGACTCCGGCCGCTTGACGAGGATTGACCCGCATCACCTGATTTTTTCGATCTGGTCCACCACCCAGCACTATGCCGATTTCGACGTGCAGGTGAACGCCGTCCTCGGCAATCCGCCGGATCTGATGAGCAAGGCGGAAGAAGCCATTCTCACGCTCTTCATCGAGGGCCTGAAGCCGCGCTGAAAGGTCAGGCAGCCTGACTTGACTTAGCGGCATCCAACCCGCAGTCTCAGCATCGAGGCGGGCGTCCATGCGGAGCAATTTCCATGGCTACCCTTGTCGTGAACGCGACTGCCGATTTTTCTGCCGACATCCTGTCCAACATCGACCTCATCGACTTTACCAATACGGTGGCGGCGACCGCCTCATTTGCTGCAGCCCAGTTCGACAATACAGCGATCCTTGACGACGTCACCTTCAGCGGTTCGGCGGCAAGCAATGCCATCGCCGTCACCGGCGGCTCGATCGATGCCAGCTCCTGGCAATTCGAAGACTGGGTATTCGGCGACACAATCACACTAACCGGAACGGGCCTCGCGGACACCATGACGGGGTCGTCGCTAAGCGACGTCATCACCGGCGCCGGTGGCCGCGACGTCATCACCGGCGGCGCCGATGCCGATGAATTGAACGGCGGCGGGGGTAATGACCGCTTTCTTTATCTTGACGCGTCCGATAGCGGCGGCTTTTACGAGAGCGTCGATGGCGGCAGCGGTGACGCGGACAAGATCCTTCTCGACGGGAGTTTCGATGATCTGAGCCTGCTGTTTGCCAGCATCACCAATGTCGAAAAGCTGGTGTACAAGACCTCGGGATTCGCCACCTTTGGCGGCGCCGCCTTCGGCACCGGCAACATCACCATGGTGACGGGCAGCAGCGGCGTGGATGAACTCGAGGTGCGCGGTTCGATCATCGATCTGTCGGCCGTGACGTTCCGGCACTGGACCGGAGACACCGGCAGCGGACCTCGGGATTTCATCTTTGCCTATGGCCTCGGTAGCACCAGCGACACGATCACCGTATCGTCGCTCGCCGATCTCGTCCATGGCTTCGATGGTGATGACGTCCTGATTGGTGGCGGTGGCGATGATATCCTGTACGGCGACGAAGGCCGCGACGACATCTCAGGCGGCACCGGCGACGACACCATCGAATATATCGATGCGGCAAAGCTCGAGGATGGCGAAGTGATCGCGGGCGATGGCGGCACCGACACGCTGAAGCTTCACGCCGGTGCTGCTGACATCACCTATGATTTCACCGGTTGCATCATCAGCGGCATGGAAACGCTGTCGGTCATCGGCCCACAGCCGGCCACCGGCACGCTGACGGTCGAGTTCATGGACGGCCAGTTCGGTTTCGGCGGCATATCCTCCGCAATCCTCAATTCGCCGGTACTTATCGTCATCACCGCCGGCACCATCGATCTTTCTGCCGTCGACTTCAGCGGCACGCTGTCGACGGCCGCGACGCTGCTCACCGGCAACAGCAGTGCCGATGTGCTGGTGGGTGGCGCGCTGACCGATATCATCGTCGGCGGATCGGATGTCGACGTCATGCAGGGCAAGACCGGCGACGACACATTCCGTTATGATGCCGCTGGCGATATCAATGGCGGCGAATTCCTCGATGGCGACGCCGGAAGCGACACGATCGAACTCAGCGCCACATTCTCTGGCAGTGCTGATCTCTCGGTGATGATCATCAACTCCATCGAACATCTCGCCATGCGAGGCAGCGGTCAGACTGCGTTGCTCACCAATCCCCTTTTGAATGATCTCGATGACATCACTGGCGCCGCCGGAATCCAGACGATTGCACTCACGTCGGACAGCATCGATCTGGCACAGCTCTCCTTCATCTCATGGAACAGCAACGATAAGATCCTCCTGACCGGCACAGCAGCCGCGGATGCGATCATCGGCTCGGACGAGAGTGACACGATCACCGGCCTCGGAGATGGCGATGACCTCACCGGCGGTAGGGGTGCGGACATCTTCGTCTTCGCTGCCACCACCGACAGCACGGAGGGCAGCGGACGCGACCTGATTCTCGACTTCACCCAGGGCGACGACCTGATCGACGTCTCCGCATTCGGCACCCCGGTGGACTTCATCGCTGAAGACTCGTTCAGCGGTTCCGGCACGGCAGAACTCCGCTACACCGTCCTCGACGACGGCAAGACTCAGATCGTCATCGACGCCGATGGCGATAGCGCAGCGGACTCGCGCATTCTGCTCGCAACCACCTTCGCGCTGGAGGCCGATGACTTCATTCTCTAGCAACAGGTGGCTCAGGCCTTGGGTGCGTAGTCCGCGCCGTTAACCGTGGCCGGCCGCCCGGCAAGGTGCAGCGCTGCAACCCGCTCCGCCGTCTCGGCGATGACTTTGCCACGGCGCACGACCTTCAGCCGGTTGGCCTTGAGGCGGATGGCTTCAACCGGACTCTTCGCTTGCAACAGCACGAAGTCCGCATTGCAGCCCACCTCCAGGCCATAGCCCTTGAGGTGCAGCGCCTTGGCCGGATTGATGGTCACCGCATCGTAGGCCCAGCGCATCGCCTCCGGGCTGGTCATCGGCTGCGCGTGAATGCCCATCGAGGCGACTTCCATCATGCAGCCCTGGCCCAGCGGATACCAAGGGTCCATCACACAGTCGTGGCCGAAGGAAACGTTCAATCCGGCGGCGCGCAACTCCGGCACGCGGGTCATGCCGCGGCGCCTGGGATAGGTGTCGTGCCGGCCCTGCAGCGTGATGTTGATCAGCGGATTGGGTGTCGCATGCAATTGCGCTTCCGCCATCAGTCCGATGAGCTTCGACACATAGTAGTTGTCCATTGAATGCATCGAGGTCAGGTGCGAGCCAACGACGCGCCCCTGCAATCCCAACCGCTGCGTCTCGAAGGCCAGCGCCTCGACATGCCGCGACATCGGGTCATCGGTTTCATCGCAATGAATGTCGACGAGCAGTCCGCGCGCCGCGGCGATCTCGCACAGTTCCTTCAGGCTGGCAGCACCGTCCGCCAT
>CAUJIO010000055.1 GCA_963205315.1 Pseudomonadota bacterium
GAACCAGTCTCGACGCAACTGATATACGGACTTCGGAAAATGATTTCGAGGGCCTGAGACAAGGCCGAGAATGCCTGCGAAATGATGCCGTCAATGTCTCGCTTGAGACCGCAAACGCGCTGCCCGAATTGCGCAAGCCGCCGGAATGTCTAAGATATTTGAGAGGGAAGCGGGAACCGTCGGTTCGTAAAACACTGGATGGTGGAGCCAGGCGGAATCGAACCGCCGACCTCTTGAATGCCATTCAAGCGCTCTCCCAACTGAGCTATGACCCCTTACCAATCCATGTCGCCGCTTGGGGGCGGCGAAGCGGGGCGGAACCTAGTTCCGCTTCCCGCAACAATCAAGCGGAATTTCTTCAGCTTTCTTCTTCGTCTTCTTTTCCGCCCGGACCGTCGAGGAGGCCGGACATGTTGTCGCCCTCTTCTTCTTCTTCGACCAGGAACGTATCGTCCTCGCCTTCGGCAGCGCCGGCATCATCGCCCAGATCCACATCCTCGATGCCTGCGGTCTCGTCATCGGCGACGTCGGGTGCTTCCGCGTCCTCAAGGCTGACGAGCTCCACGTCCGCCACTTCGATGTCATCGGCCTCGACTTCGCGCGGCTTCGGCACCGGCGGCATGGCCGGCATGTCGCCCTTGGAGGGCAATACGGAGGCGGCCACGAAGTTCGCCCCGCACTTGGGGCAGACAATGGGATTCTTCAACAAATCATAGAAACGGGCGGCACAAGAAGGACACGTGCGCTTGGTTCCGAGTTCAGCCTTGACCACGGTTGATCCTTTCGACGACTGGGAATGGCATGATTGAGCCGCTCCATGACACTTCTGGCAGCACTTGTCAAAACCCAATGAAAGCGGGTGGTGACAGAGCCCGATGGGATCGTGTATCGGAGCGCCCCATGACCCAGTCTCACTCTGCCGCCCAAACCCCTCTCGTGTCCCGCAAAGCCTCAGGCCTCAGGGGCCGAATTCGTGTGCCGGGCGACAAGTCTATGTCGCACCGCGCCCTGATGTTTGGCGCCATCGCCATTGGCGAAACCACCATCACGGGCCTGCTGGAGGCCGAGGATGTGATCAATACGGCCAAGGCGATGACGGCGCTGGGCGCCCCCGCCTATCGCGACGATCAGGGCACCTGGCATGTGCAGGGCGTCGGCGTCGCGGGCCTGCGCTCGCCGGCCGAACCGCTGGATTTCGGCAATTCCGGCACGGGAGTAAGGCTGGCGATGGGCCTCATGGCAACGACGCCACTCACCGCCCGCTGCATCGGCGATGCTTCGCTGTCGAAACGCCCGATGGGCCGCGTCACTGTCCCGCTGGCGCAATTCGGCACGACATTCGAGGCCTCGGAAGGCAACCGCCTGCCGTTGACGCTGCATGGTGCCAAAAACCCGGTGCCTGTGACCTACACCCTGCCTGTCGCCTCGGCGCAGGTGAAATCCGCCGTGCTTCTGGCGGGCCTCAATACGCCGGGGATCACCACTGTCATCGAACCGACCCCGACGCGCGACCATACCGAGCGCATGCTGAAGGGCTTTGGAGCGCGGATCACCGTCGAGCAGAAAGCCGATGGCCGTCATATCCGCCTCGAGGGCCAGCACGAGTTGACGGCGCAGGCGATCGACGTGCCGGGAGATCCGTCCTCGGCCGCCTTTCCGATGGTCGCGGCGCTGATCACGCCGGATTCCGATATTGTCATTGAAAACATCATGTTGAACCCAACGCGGACGGGACTCATCGACACGCTGATCGAAATGGGTGGCGACATCGCCATCGAGAACAGGCGTCTTGCCGGCGGCGAGGAGGTGGGCGACCTCCACGTCAAATCCTCGCGCCTGCATGGCATCCGCGTTCCGGCCGAGCGGGCGCCGTCGATGATCGACGAGTACCCCGTGCTGTCGGTGGCTGCCTCCTTCGCCGATGGCACGACGCGCATGGAGGGCCTCGAGGAACTCCGCGTCAAGGAAAGCGACCGTCTGGCTGCCGTCGAAGCGGGCCTTCAGGCCAATGGCGTGCCGACGCAGTCTGGCCGCGACTGGCTGGAAGTACAGGGCGGTGGTGCACCCGGCGGTGGCCGGGTCGTCACCCACATGGACCACCGCATCGCCATGTCCTTCCTTGTCATGGGGTTGGCCTCGCGCATCTACACGACCGTGGATGACAGCCGCTTCATCGCCACCAGCTTCCCCGACTTCACCGGACTGCTGAACGGTATGGGCGCCCGCATCGCAGCACCTGAAGCCCGATGATCATCGCCGTCGATGGCCCCGCCGCGGCCGGCAAGGGCACCATTGCCCGGGCGCTGGCGCAGCACTTCGGCTATCATTTCCTCGATACCGGCTCGCTCTACCGCATGGTGGGCTTGAGTCTGCTGCGCGATGGCAAGACCCCGCATGACGAGGCAGCGGCGGTGGAAAACGCCCGGTCGCTCGATGTGTCACGCTTCTGCGATGCCGACCTCCGGACCGAGGCAGTGGGTGCGGCGGCATCGATCGTCGCCGTGAATCCGCAGGTGCGCGCGGCACTCCTGGACTTCCAGCGCGTCTTTGCGCAGCAAAGCCCCGGCGCCGTGCTCGATGGCCGCGACATCGGCACTGTCGTCTGCCCCGATGCCGACGCCAAGCTCTACATTACGGCAAGCCCCGAAGTGCGCGCACGCAGGCGTCAGGCGGAACTGGGTGCCGCCTCTTATGGTGACGTGCTGGCCGACATCCGGGCGCGTGACGCCCGCGATTCGACCCGCGCCACGGCACCCCTGGTGGCGGCGGCCGATGCCGTGGTGATCGACACATCCGACATGGACATCGATCAGGCCGTGGCTGCGGCGATTGCGGTTGTCGGTCGCGCGGCAGGGTGACTCCGGCAGTTCACCGCATCTGGAAGTGATCAGGCAGCGGCGTAGGAACGAGAGTACCACGACCCGCGTGCCGATCTCGATCTGATCGTGGAGGTGGATGATGTCGACGCTGAGCAGATCGAAACATCCAGCCGTTGCGGTCTTGCCGGAGTCCAGTGTCCCCCATCTGCCATCTCCCGTGCCGCTTGCTCCCGCCGCCCTTTTCCCCTATATGCCCACACGTTTCAGGACATCGGGCCTCTGGGCCTTGTGGACGTTAACCGGGGTGCTCTTGGAAGTGCCCTTCATTGTTTCACGATTTGCCGGGCCATATGCCGCCTGCCTGGGCGGGGTCCGACGGGTTTGGAAACGCCGTGTCGAGTTTGCCTGCTCGAATCCCCATTTCAACCCCGGGGAGCTTGCGGGACGTCCTAGCGGGTTTTCCGCCGGGCCAGCCTCGATGTTACAGGACTAGATCATACATGGCGAAATCCGCCGTCTCGCTCACCCCCACACTCGAAGATTTCGAATCGCTGCTCGCCGAGAGCTACAGCGACAACCCGGCCACCGAAGGCACCGTGGTCAAGGGCCGCATCGTCTCCATCGAAAATGATTTCGCGATCATCGACGTCGGTCTGAAGACCGAAGGCAAGATTGCCGTTAAGGAATTCGCCCAGCCGGGCAAGGCCGGTGACGTCAAGGTTGGCGACACCGTTGAAGTTTATCTCGAGCGCATCGAGAACGCGATGGGCGAAGCCGTCCTGTCGCGCGACAAGGCCAAGCGCGAAGAAGCCTGGACCCGCCTCGAGCAGATGTCGCTCAAGAACGAGCGCGTCGATGGCGTCATCTTCGGCCGCGTCAAGGGCGGCTTCACCGTCGATCTCGGCGGCGCCGTGGCCTTCCTTCCGGGTTCGCAGGTGGACGTCCGTCCGATCCGCGATGTCGGCCCGCTGATGAACGTCTCGCAGCCCTTCCAGATCCTCAAGATGGATCGCCGCCGTGGCAACATCGTTGTCTCGCGCCGCGCCATCATGGAAGAGACCCGCGCCGAGCAGCGTTCTGAACTCGTGCAGAATCTGGCTGAAGGCCAGGCTGTCGAGGGCGTGGTCAAGAACATCACCGACTACGGCGCATTCGTGGACCTGGGCGGCATCGACGGCCTGCTGCACGTCACCGACATCGCCTGGAAGCGTGTCAACCATCCCTCCGACGTTCTCCACGTCGGCCAGACGGTGAAGGTCCAGATCATCCGCATCAACCCCGAGACGCAGCGCATCTCGCTCGGCATGAAGCAGCTGGACAAGGATCCGTGGGAAGTCGTGACCGAGCGCTATCCGATCGGCGCGAAGGTCAAGGGCAAGGTCACCAACATCACCGACTACGGTGCGTTCGTGGAACTGGAAGACGGCATCGAAGGCCTGATCCACGTCTCCGAAATGAGCTGGACCAAGAAGAACGTGCACCCCGGCAAGATCCTCTCGACCACCGAACCGGTCGAAGTGCAGGTGCTCGACATCGACTCGGCCAAGCGCCGCATCTCGCTGGGCCTCAAGCAGACCCAGAAGAATCCGTGGGAGGCTTTTGCCGACAAGTACCCGGCCGGCACGACGGTCGAAGGCGAGATCAAGAACATCACCGAATTCGGTCTGTTCATCGGTCTCGACGGCGACGTCGACGGCATGGTGCATCTCTCCGACATCGACTGGAAGCGTGCTGGCGAAGAAGCCATCAAGGACTTCAAGAAGGGCGACCGCGTCACCGCCAAGGTGCTCGACGTCGACCGCGAGAAGGAGCGCATCTCGCTTGGCATCAAGCAGCTGGGTTCCGATCCGATGGCCTCGGCCTCGGGTCTCAAGAAGGGCGACACCGTCACCTGCGAAGTTCTCAAGGTTGAAGAGAACGGCCTCGAAGTGATGGTCGCCGGCACCGACATGACCGCCTACGTGAAGCGCGCCGACCTGGCCCGCGATCGTGCCGAACAGCGCCCCGAGCGCTTCGCGGTTGGCGAGAAGTTCGACGCCAAGATCACCGTGCTGGACCAGAAGGCCCGCAAGATGAACGTCTCGATCAAGGCGCTGGAAATCGCCGAAGAGAAGGAAGCCGTCGCTCAGTATGGCTCGTCCGACTCGGGCGCCTCGCTGGGCGACATCCTCGGCGCCGCCCTGAAGCGCAAGGACGACAGCAAGGAATAATGCGATTGTCCGGCCGGGTGAAGAGCCCGGCCGGTTTTGCATGGTCTCGCAGGAATTCATGGCCGGGCTAGTCCCGGCCATCTATATATGTGGGCATGCCCGCCCCAATTGATCGAAAGCTTCAACGATGAACTCCGATGCCGAACTGATTGTCGACCGCCGCCGCCTGAGGCGCAGCCTCACCTGGTGGCGCATCGCCGCCGTGGTGCTGGCTGTGGCCGCAATTGCGGCTCTGGTCTGGCCATCGGACAACATCAGGAGTTTCGAAAATCATATCGCCCGCGTGCGTATCGACGGATTGATCACCGGCGACCAGCCGACCCTCGACCTGCTGAAGAAGGTGGGCGAGAGCGATAAGGTGAAGGGTGTCATCATCCGCATCGACAGCCCCGGCGGCACCACCGCTGGATCGGAAGCCATCTATGAAGCGGTGCGCAAGATTGCCAAGGTCAAGCCTGTCGTCGCCGTCATGGACACGGTGGCGGCCTCCGGCGGCTACATCACGGCCATTGCCGCCGATCGCATCGTGGCGCGTGGCAACACCATTACCGGCTCGATCGGCGTCATCTTCAGCTTCCCCGAAGTCTCGAAACTTCTCGATACCATCGGCGTCAAGATGGAGGAGTTGAAGTCGGGTGACATGAAAGCCGAACCATCACCCTACAAGCCTGTCTCCGACAAGGTCCGTGCCGTTTCGATGGAAATGGTGAAGGATGGCTACGACTGGTTCACCGGCCTCGTGGCCGAGCGCCGAGGCCTCGACATCGTCCGCGTCCGCGAACTGGCCGATGGCCGGGTCTACACCGGCCGTCAGGCGATTGCCGTGAAGCTCATCGATCAGCTGGGCGGCGAGGACGTGGCCGTGGACTGGCTGCAGAAGGACAAGAATCTGGGAACCGGCCTCAAGGTCCTCGACTGGGAGCCGAGCCGCCCCGGCAGCAGCACCGGATTGGGCTTTGCCGCCGCCGACGTGGTGCTGCGCAGCCTGGGGCTTCAAGGCCTCGCCGCGGGGGTCGAACGGGCAAAACTTGACGGACTCCTCGTGCTTTGGCACCCTGCCCTCTAGCTCCAGGGAAGTGTCATGATCAAATCAGAACTCGTCCAGAAGATCGCCGAGAAGAATCCGCACCTCTATCACCGCGATATCGAGCGCATCGTCAACACGGTGCTCGATGAAGTCATCAATGCGCTGAAGGACGGCGACCGGGTGGAACTCCGCGGCTTCGGCGCCTTTTCCGCCAAGGCACGCAACGCCCGCATGGGCCGCAACCCGCGTACCGGTGAATCGGTCGAGGTGGTGGCCAAGCGCGTGCCGTTCTTCAAGACCGGCAAGGAATTGCGCGAACGCCTCAACGGCAAGGCGTGAGCGCATCGCCTGACGTTACAGGCGAAGGAAGTACGCAATGACCATCAAGAAGATTTTCAACTGGCTGGTAGGCCTCCCCATCGCCATCGTCGGCATCGGCTTTGCTGTCGCCAATCGGCAATGGATCACGCTGTCGTTTGATCCCTTCAACCGCGCACATCCTTTTGCGACCATCGACATGCCGCTCTGGGCGCTGTTCTTCTGCGGCATCTTCGTTGGCATCTTCGCCGGCTGGATGGTGTCGTGGCTCAATCACGGGCGCTATCGCAAGGCGGCGCGCGAAGCCAAGATCGAATTGATCCGCGCCCAGCAGATCCATGAGCGCGAGAAGCGCGAGCTGAAATCGACTCACCTCGTTCCGCGTCAGGATGCTTCGCTGTGAAGGTCCTGACCGCTGCCGACGTCGCCCGCCTTGCGCCCTATCGTGACACTGTCGAGGCGCTGCGCGAGGCTTTCCGCGCCGACATCACCACGCCAGTGCGCCATCATCACGACATTTCCTCCAGCGCCACACTGCTGCTGATGCCGGCCTGGTCGAAGGACTGGACCGGGCTCAAGACCGTGGTGTTCAAGCCTGACAACCCGGCGCAAGGCTTGCCCACCATTCAGGCCAGCTACCTGCTGATCGACAGCAAGGGTACGACGGTCGCCCTCATGGACGGCACCGAGATCACCAGAAGGCGCACTGCCGCTGCAGGTGCGCTGGCTGCCGACTATCTGGCGGTCAGGGATGCCAGCACCATGACGCTGGTGGGCGCTGGGGCTCTGGGCGGGCATTTCGTTCGCGCCCATGCCAGCGTCCGGCCGATCAGAAAAGTCTTCATCTACAATCGCTCCCCCGCCAAGGCGGAAGCTCTCGCCGTTGAGTTGGCGAAGGATGGCTTTGAAGCCACGGCGGTGACCGGCCTCGAGGACGCGGTGCGC
>CAUJIO010000056.1 GCA_963205315.1 Pseudomonadota bacterium
GTTGCTAACCGAAATTGCTATGTAGGGTTGCCGGACTTGGATTCCTGTCCTAAGGGAAGAAGAGCTCGGAGTTGACATGCATATTCTACTTGGGTTGCTTGCCCTTCTCGGTGGCGCTGCTTTCTGGTGGTGGCGTATCAAGATGATCGGCCAAGCGGCAGATGAGGTGACCGATGTGGCCGGCCGCGCCATCGGCAAGTACAAGCGCTACAAATTTCGCAAGAAGGTCGAGGATTCACCAATGGAAGCGGTGGATGATCCGCTGGCTGCTGCCGTGGTGATGATGATCGCCATGGTCAAGGAGCGCGGTCCATTGCTCGAACCATCGGAGAATGCCATTCGCCGTGAACTGCAAACCGTCATGGCGGTCGCCGACCCGACCGAGGTCATGGTGTTCGGCAAATGGGTGGCAAGCCATACCGTTGATGCCAACGCCGTATCATCGCGGTATTCCAAGCTGTGGATTGGTGCGCTGAACCGCACCGAGCGGGAAGAGTTCTATGCGGCCGTTGAACGGGTGGCGGCCGTTGAGGGTCCTGTGACTGATGTGCAGCGTGCCGCTCTCGTGAAACTTCGCGAACGGCTGGCATTGCTGAACTGACACCGTCACCCGCTGCCTGCAATCCAGCTACGAGCTATCGATCAGTTTTATGGCTATGAACCTTGGTTGATCTGGTGCCGTAGCGCAAAAAAGACTATAGGCAGCCTCGATTCCAAACCAGCAAGAGGCCCCGATGTCGCTCGACAGCTTCAAGTCCAAGAAGACGCTCAAGGTGGGTTCCAAGACCTACACTTATTTCAGCCTGAAGGCGGCCGAGAAGAACGGCCTCGCCGGCATCTCGAAGCTGCCCTATTCACTGAAGGTTCTCTTGGAAAACCTCTTGCGCTACGAGGACGGCCGATCGGTCACCAAGTCAGACATCGAAGGCATCGCCAAGTGGCTGAAGAACCGCGGCAAGACGGAGAAGGAAATTGCTTTCCGTCCGGCTCGCGTGCTGATGCAGGACTTTACCGGCGTTCCGGCCGTCGTCGATCTGGCCGCGATGCGCGATGCCATGAAGGCGCTGGGCCAGGATCCGAAGAAAATCAACCCGCTGGCCCCCGTCGATCTGGTCATCGACCACTCGGTGATGGTCGACTACTTCGCCAATTCCAAGGCATTCAAGCAGAACGTCAACCTTGAGTACGACCGCAACGGCGAGCGCTACACGTTCCTCAAGTGGGGGCAGGGCGCATTCGACAATTTCCGTGTCGTCCCCCCGGGCACGGGCATCTGCCATCAGGTGAATCTGGAATATCTGGCGAAGACCGTTTGGACCCGCACCGACAAGGTGAAGGGCAAGACTGTCACCTACGCCTATCCCGACACGCTGGTCGGTACGGACTCGCACACCACCATGGTCAACGGCCTCGCCGTTCTCGGCTGGGGCGTGGGCGGCATCGAGGCCGAGGCCGCGATGTTGGGCCAACCCATTTCCATGCTGATCCCGGAAGTCATCGGCTTCAAGCTGACAGGCGCACTTCCCGAGGGAACAACCGCTACCGATCTCGTGCTGACGGTAACCCAGATGCTGCGCAAGAAGGGCGTCGTCGGCAAGTTTGTGGAATTCTATGGCGAGGGATTGGCGCACCTGTCGCTCGCCGACATGGCGACGATCGCCAACATGGCGCCTGAATATGGCGCCACCTGTGGCTTCTTCCCCGTGAATGCCGAGACGGTGGCCTATCTCAAGGGCACGGCTCGCCCTGCGGCACAGGTTGCACTGGTCGAGAAATACGCCAAGGCGCAGGACATGTTCTGGACGCCGAAGTCGGCCGACCCGGACTTCACCGACACGCTGTCGCTTGACCTCTCGACCGTCGTCGCTTCGCTCGCCGGCCCCAAGCGTCCGCAGGACCGGGTGGAACTCTCAGGCGCCGCCGCAGGCTTCGCCAAGGTCATGGCCGACGAGTTCAAGAAGGCCGAGCAGCTGTCATCGCGCTTCAAGGTGGAAAATTCGAACTTCGATCTGGGCCACGGCGACGTGGTGATCGCTGCCATCACCTCCTGCACCAACACCTCGAATCCGAGTGTGATG
The DNA here is from genome assembly GCA_963205315.1 of Pseudomonadota bacterium. Taxonomy (GTDB): domain Bacteria; phylum Pseudomonadota; class Alphaproteobacteria; order Rhizobiales; family Aestuariivirgaceae; genus Aestuariivirga. The sequence goes on from CAUJIO010000056.1 coordinate 2,079, forward strand.
ATGGGGGCTGGGCTTCTCGCCCGCAATGCCGCCAAGCGTGGCCTCACTGCCAAGCCCTGGGTCAAGACCTCGCTGGCGCCCGGCTCGCAGGTCGTCACCGAGTATCTCGCGTCGTCCGGCCTGCAGAAGGATCTCGACAAGATCGGCTTCAATCTCGTCGGCTATGGCTGCACCACCTGCATCGGCAACTCCGGCCCGCTGCCCGAGAACGTCTCCAAGGCGATCAGGGACAATGATCTCGTGGCCGCAGCCGTGCTGTCGGGCAACCGTAACTTCGAGGGCCGCGTGAACCCCGACGTGCGGGCCAATTATCTGGCCTCGCCGCCGCTGGTTGTCGCCTATGCGCTGGCCGGTTCGCTGAACGTCAACCTCTCGACCGACCCCATCGGCCACGACAAGAAGGGCAAGCCGGTCTATCTCAAGGACATCTGGCCTTCCGCCAAGGAGATCGGCGACTTCGTCCGTAAGAACGTCACCCGCAAGGCCTTCGCCAAGCGCTACAAGGATGTGTTCAAGGGCGATGCGCAGTGGCGCAAGATCAAGGTGACGAAGGGCATGAACTATGCCTGGGACGCGAAGTCGACCTATGTCGCCAACCCGCCCTATTTCGATGGCCTTTCGATGACGCCGGCTCCCGTCAAGGACGTCGAGGGCGCCCGCATTCTGGGGCTCTTCCTCGACTCGATCACCACGGACCACATCTCGCCCGCCGGTGATATCAAGGCTTCTTCGCCCGCCGGTGCCTACCTCAACAAGCGTGGCGTCGAGAAGATCGACTTCAACTCCTACGGCGCGAGGCGCGGCCACCACGAGGTGATGATGCGCGGCACCTTTGCCAACATCCGCATCAAGAACCAGATGGTGCCAGGCGTGGAAGGCGGAGTGACCCGGCATTATCCCGCAGGCGATCAGGTGCCGATCTACGAAGCAGCCATGACTTATCAGAGCGAGGGCGTTCCGCTCGTCATCTTTGCCGGCAAGGAATACGGCACGGGATCCTCGCGCGACTGGGCGGCCAAGGGCACCCGGCTGCTCGGCGTGCGCGCCGTCATTGCCCAGAGCTTCGAGCGCATCCACCGGTCGAACTTGATCGGCATGGGCGTCGTTCCACTGCAGTTCAAGGAAGGCGAGAGCTGGCTGACGCTGGGCCTCAAGGGCGACGAGACGGTCACCATCAAGGGGCTGGCCGAGGGCCTCAAGCCACGTGCAACCATGACGGTCGAGATCACCCGTGCTGATGGCTCCAAGGTCGAGGCGCAGGTCATGTGTCGCATCGATACGTTGGATGAGCTGGACTATTACAAGAACGGCGGCATCATGCCTTATGTGTTGCGGAACCTGGCCAGGGCCGCCTGACCGGACGGGCAAGAGGCGCCAACGCATTCGTGATGAACACAAAACGGCTCGTGAGTGGTTCTCACGGGCCGTTTGGTCCATATTGAGTGCATGAAAACTGTGCATGCAATTTCCCGCCGGACATGCCTTGCGCTTGGAGCAGGCTTTGCGGCCTCATTTCTGCCGGTCGCCGCGCGCGCCGGCACGAACCCGGATGTCGTGGTGGAACTGTTCAGCAGCCAGGGGTGCAACTCCTGCCCTCCGGCCGACCGGCTATTCTCCGAACTTCGGCAGAAGCCTGGCGTACTGGCCCTCACCTATCACGTCGACTACTGGGACTATCTGGGCTGGAAGGATACGCTGGCCAGCCCGGAATTCTCGCAGCGCCAGTATGATTATGCCAAGGCGCGGGGCGACATGGACGTCTATACGCCGCAGATGATCATCAACGGTGGCAAGCCGCTGGTCGGCAGCCAGCGTTCCGAGGTCTACGCGGTTCTTGAACAATCCCGCCAGATGAACTGGCCGGTCGATATCACGATGTCGGCTGGCAGTAACGAGATTGCAATCGATGTCGGCCCCTTCGCCTCGGCCGGTGCGCCACCGGCGAGCGGAACGCTCTGGGTGATGCCCGTACTTCCAGAGACGACGGTCAAGATCGAGCGCGGTGAAGTCGCGGGCCAGGACATGACCTACAACAATGTCGTGCGCCGTCTGGTGCCGGCCGGGATGTGGAACGGCAGCGCTGACCGGATCTCTCTGCCCAAGGACGGGTTGCTTCCGCCGGACTGCACCTTGTGCGTGGCGTTGCTGCAACAGGGAAAAGTCGGCCGGATTCTGGGAGCCGCCGTGTGGGATTCGCTGGACAGTTGAAAGGACCACCGGACAGGGCCGGAACTCTGGCGCACCGGCCCTGCCGTCCAAGTCACATAACCAACTTGCCGGCCTTGATCGAGATCGTGCCCGTTTTCGCGGTGCAGGTTTCGCTCGATGAGCCAAGCGTGATCGTTGCTCCGTTCTTGCAGTCGACCGTCGCATGGCCCGCGGCCTTGACGGCAACCGTCATGTCCTTGCCGCCCTTGGGCGAAACCTTGAGTGTGTAGGGTGCCTTGTCCTGATTGCTGATGGTGAGCGCCGAGGCGGCCACCGGGGTGAGGACTGCGAGCGCAAAGGCGCTGGCCACGAGAACACGGATGTTCATGGAAGTTACTCCTGGTTGGGATCAATGTGATGCCAGTGAGCCGGAGGAGGGACGCCGTTCGAACCAGAGGTTCATCTGACGCGAATGAATCTACGACCATTGGCAAACGAAGTGGAGTTAAGGCTTGGTAATCCGCACGCGCCAAATGCCGCTGTTTTCGGCATAACTCCGCCCGAATTCAGTGCATTCCTGACCCCGCCGAATATAAATAACCGCAAACATTGCAATCAAGTAACAAACTGCGCGTTCAGGCTTGTGAGACCTGAGTCTGCGTCCCGTCTTGTGAACGGAGAAAATTGGAGGCAGCGCAATCCGGCACGGAGGTTTGCAGCTTTTCAATAAGCTTGGTGCGTTCCGACTGATTGAGAGCCGGCATCATCAGCGCCAGATGCGAGGTCATCATCGATTCGGGTGTCGCCTTGCAGATGCGCTCTTCGAGTGCAATCAGTTCGGTGTCACTGAAAGAGCAGTGAAGCGCCGACAGGAGCTGTGTTTCTTCTTCATGCATCTGCGCAATGTCAGCGGCGGCAAACAGCGCATAGTGCTGGTAAAGCGACTGACCCGCGATGTTGCGGCGAGACGGCGTTGCCACCTCCACTGCCCGGATCAGGGATTGCAGCTCTGCAAAACACTGCTCCCACCTGGCCTGATCGCCAGCCTTGTGCAGTGACGCACCGGGCTTGCGTGCCTCGATGGCCGTATGAATTTCACGGGCCTCACCTTGCAGATGCATGCGGCAAAGCTCGATGAGGCCTCGCAGCTTCTGTATCAGCGCGCGCGTCTCATCCTCGCAGCCGAAATCATGTGACCCAAGTTCCGCCAGCATGCGGCAATGACCAAGGCGCAAAGCCTTGTGGGCGTTGTGGAAGAAGTCATGACGGCTGGGGTCGGGCAGGCACGTTGCAAGGCGCGGATACGACACGTCGAACTCCATCTGGACCAGATGGAATGACCCTAGACAAACACCCCTTCACTCGATGTGATTGACATCACACATCTTTAGATTGTTGTATTGCAACAACTAGTCGAGTTGTTGAATGAGGCTTTGGCGAAGCAAAAGCTCGGCGCCATTCCTGATTTCGACGGTGCCGCGGTATTCGCCCTTGGGCCAGACCGAACCAGGGCGCTTCGTGCCGGTGAACTGAAGATATTGAGCCTTGGCCCGGTCAAGCGTGATCGCACGTTGGACCATGACCCCGTCTGGACCCTCGAGATTCAACGAGATCTCATCGCCGCTGCCCAGATTGATGGCCCAGGCATAGACGACGAGTCCGGGCCAATCGCCCGCAATGGCTGCCGTGGTAGCAGTTCCGGTTTCGAGCGCCCGCAGATCGACAGTGCCGGGCGCAAATCCGACTTTCAACACCTGAGCTTTGCGATATTGAAGTGCGCCCTGCGCCGCCTCTGTCCACAGCATGTCGCCACCCGCACCGCAGCTGGTTGTGTCATTGGCAACGCGGAAGGGATCGCGAACGATGCCGTCCTGGCGAACCGTCAGGTGTACATGCGGAAAGGCTGCCATGCCGGAGTAGCCGACAAGACCCAGCCGCGTGCCGGCTTGCACCCGGTCGCCCGGTTTCACCGCGACCGATCCCTGGCGGAGATGACAATATTGCGTTTCCCAACCCCCGCCATGGTCAATCACGGCACCGTTGCCGCACTCGCGATTGCCAACCGCCTTGCGGTCTTCAGGCGTTCGCATCAGGTGGTCGGCTACAGTGTTGCGCGCAGCCTTCACCACACCTCCCGCAGCGGCGACGACGTCAACCATTGAAGTGGTATCGAGAACGCGGATGTCGGTGCCGTCATGGCCGTCATAGGTCTGGGCGCCACACGCATAATCCCTCACGGCTGAGGTGGGATCACGATCGGGATACTGCTGCACCCAGCAGGTCTTGCCAGTCTCGCAGGCAACCGGCAGGGCCAGACGCAGCGGTTCGGCTCCCTCCGCCGCGTTGGCAGCCAGCAATGCGATGAGAAAGATGGCCGTGCGCATCATTCATCTCCTTCCGCCTGGGCGGCTCCTCGGTCATATTCGGCAGCATGACGCTCGACGACTACAACGCCTTCTGCGGCTCTCTTCAACATGCGACGCACGTGGTGCAATGGGGCGGCGCTCATGTCTGGAAAGTCGGTTCCAAGGTTTTTGCCATTGGCGGATGGCAGGAAGAGGGCGCCGATCCCTTCGTCACCTTCAAGTGTTCGCGGATGAGCTTCGACTTGCTGAAGGAGCAGCCTGGATGCAGGCCCGCACCCTATCTCGCGTCGCGCGGGCTGCTGTGGATCCAATGCACCGGCCACGACAGCCTGACCAGGGATGACCTGGTTGCGTATGTGCGCGAGAGTTATCGGCTGGTGGCGCTGGGACTGACGAAGCGGTTGCGCCGCGAGCTGGGACTGGAATGAAAAACCCCGCCCACAGCAAGCTGCCGGGACGGGGCAACACTCAACTGCGTCAGTGATCAGGCTGCCTGCTTCAACAGTCCACGGTTGATCAGGCTCTCGGCGATCTGCACCGCATTCAGCGCAGCACCCTTGCGCAGGTTGTCGGAGACGACCCACAGGTTGAGGCCGTTGTCGATGGTGGCGTCCTCACGGATACGCGACACGAACGTGGCGAAATCGCCGACGCATTCGACGGGAGTGACGTAACCGCCGTCTTCGCGCTTGTCGACGACCATGCAGCCCGGCGCCTCGCGCAGGATCTCGCGCGCTTCTTCCGCCGAGATCGGCTGTTCGAACTCGATGTTGACGGCTTCCGAATGGCCGACGAACACCGGCACGCGCACGCAGGTTGCGGTCAGCTTGATCTTTGGATCGAGAATCTTCTTGGTCTCGACCAGCATCTTCCACTCTTCCTTGGTGTCACCCGAATCCATGAACACATCGATGTGCGGAATGACGTTGAAGGCGATCTGCTTGGTGAACTTCTTCGGCGTCGGCGAATCCGTGACGAAGATGCCCTTGGTCTGCGACCACAATTCGTCGAGGCCTTCCTTGCCGGCACCCGACACCGATTGGTACGTCGAGACGACGACGCGCTTGATCTTCGCAACATCATGCAACGGCTTCAGCACCACGACGAGTTGCGCCGTCGAGCAGTTCGGATTGGCGATGATATTGCGGCGGTTGGGCCGCGCCATGTATTCGGTCAGCGCATGCGCGTTCACTTCCGGAACGATCAGCGGCACTTCCTGGTCATAGCGCCAGCACGACGAGTTATCGATGACGATGCAGCCCTGCGCACCGATCTTCGGCGACCATTCCTTCGACACCGACGAGCCTGCCGACATCAGGCAGAAATCCATCTTCGAGAAATCGAACTGCTCGAGATCCTGGCACTTCAGCGTGCGGTCGCCGAAAGACACCTCCACACCCATCGACTTCCGTGAGGCGATGGCATGCACCTCATCCACCGGAAACTGGCGCTCCTCGAGGATCGACAGCATTTCGCGGCCCACATTGCCCGTGGCACCGACGACTGCAACCTTGTAACCCATGTATAGTCTCCTACTGGCCGTCCAACCCGTCCCCCGCGAACCGCAATGGTTCCGCTTTCGGGCATAAGGGGTTCAGCCTCCCACCCCCGCGGGGGAAGGCCGAGGGAGAAGGCTCACGCCGTTTTGGTGGTTTTCGTGAGTTTCTCGGCAACAGGCGCAAGGGTGCGCCCCGCAAAAGCGGCACGGCCCAATGCAAAGGCGGCAAAATTCCGGCTCATGACCTGCCTGTTCAAGAATGAGAGGGGTTCTAGCATGGCGGAACTTCAAGTCAACCATGACGAAAAGGGGTTGGCAGCGGCGTTTCTCTCCGCTATCTAGCCCCCCGCGATCCACTTCGGGAAAACCGATATGCGGAGAGGTGGCAGAGTGGTCGATCGCGCCGCACTCGAAATGCGGAGTACGCGCAAGCGTACCGGGGGTTCGAATCCCTCCCTCTCCGCCAGTTAACCCATTGATATTGACCGATAATATGTCTCTCGGTGCGGCGCGGATTTCATCCCGCCGTTACCGTGGCTTGCGCGCGGGGGCCAGACCGCAGTCGTATACAGAGACGCCACGAGTCCGGGTTTCGTGAGCATTAGAGGCGGGATGTCTCAGCGGCCCCAAATTTGAGTACGACTCCAAGATGTAGGCTTGCGTGATGCATCTCCGCGGGATGGGATAAGTCGGAGTTGTCGTCGGCAATAGGTAGTGGCCCGAGTCCCGATGTATCCCAGAGTCACTCAAACGTGAGTCAGCTTTCGAATGCCGTCGCACGATTAACATGTTCGCTTGGATCGAAGAGTCACCGGTCGCGCACGGCGTTCAGATCGGTTCAATCGTGCAGGGCCTGTTGGTGAGCTCCGCTTTTCTGGCAGAGGATGTGCTACACACTGATCATCCTCCTGCGGCAAGCACCTTCAGCGCATTGCGGCAAGCTGGTCTTTCCACGCGAGTTGCAGCCGGGTGTCAAGGAGCAGGCGGTGGGCGGTCAATGTCGGCGGATGCTGTCCATCAAGAATAGCACGGACGATTTCGGGCGAGAGGAACGCAAGCCGCAGCAGCCGGGTAGCATACGAGCTGTTGACATTTTCGCGGCCAGCGATGAGTTCGAGGCTGGCGCCTCGTCCCGCCAGAAGTTTGTCGCGGAAGTCAAATGCTTTGACCAGCAGCTTGAGCAGTGTTGGATCTGGTGTGCTGGTGGTTGATCCTTCAATGATCATCCGCTTGCCAATCCCGGCGCGTTTGAGGCTTGCCAGAACTGACACCGTGACCTGATGACCAGGGTCGAACTTCTTTTCATCTGAATTGAATGCCCCAGCCTTCGGCCAAACACGGAGTGCGGTGACGAGTGCATCCGTCTGGATATGCAGATCGACCCGGTCCGCAGTGATGATGATACATGGAATGATAGCCATCAGGATCGCGCGTTGCTGACTGGTATTCAGGTTGTTCCAGGATTTTGCCAGCTGAGCAGCTTTGCCGATCAGATCGGCTTGTTCCTTTGCCTCAGTGACGGTGGGTGCAATCGCATCATGCATCTCTCGGCTGTTGGCAAGGAATGCCGTCATTCGGCTGATCACCAGACCTTCGATATCGCCAGCAGGAATCCGGCGACCATTTGGAGCCTCGTACTTGGTTCCAGTGATCAATGACTTCGATACATAGTAGCGGTACCGCCTGCCACCCTTGGTGGCATGGGTCGGGGTCAGAGGCTGGCCCGTTTCATCGAAGATCATGCCAGCGAGGAGGCTGGGATCTTCGGCGGTCGTGCCGTGCTTGCGATCATTGCGATTTTCTACGAGGAGACTGGCAACATCATCCCACAAAACCGTTTCCACGATGGCCTCATGTTCACCACGGTAGTGACTTCCATTGTGATGGACGTCGCCAATGTACAGCCGGTTGGAGAGGATCCTGTAGAGTGCGCCGCGACCCAATGTTGCGCCAGCCCCGGTTGACCCTTCGGCTAATACGCGGAGTTTACCGCGGATGTCGTGCTGATCGAGTTCTTCCGCCAGCAATCGAACCGATCCGAGTTCCACATAACGCTTGTAAATGTGCCGGACCCGCTCGGCCTCATCCGGGTTAATCACTAGCTTCCGGTCCTTGACGTCATAGCCCAGGGGCACGACGCCACCCATCCACATGCCCTTCTTTTTGGAGGCGGCGACCTTGTCGCGGATGCGCTCGCCAGTCACCTCGCGTTCGAACTGAGCGAAGGACAGAAGCATGTTGAGGGTGAGCCTGCCCATGGATGTCGTGGTGTTGAACTGCTGAGTGATCGAGACAAACGAGACCCCTTTGGTATCGAAGACGGACACGATCTTTGAGAAGTCACCGAGTGATCGCGTTAACCGGTCGACCTTGTAAACGACCACCGTATTGACCCGGCCAGCCTCGATATCGACAAGGAGGCGCTTGAGAGCAGGGCGCTCCATGGTGCCGCCAGAAATGCCGCCGTCATCGTAGAGATCGGGGAGAAGGAGCCAGCCCTCGTGCTTCTGGCTCTTGATATAAGCTTCGCAGGCCTCCCGCTGAGCATCGAGTGAATTGAAGGCTTGTTCCAAGCCCTCCTCGGAGGATTTGCGAGTGTAGATGGCACAGCGGATACTGCCGCTGCGCCGAGAGGTGGCGGGATCATTCATGGACAACATCCCGCAGATTGCTGCCAGCTTGCCCACGCGGGACAAAACGGGGAAGGGGGCACTTCAGACCGAAGAAGGCAGGGCCGGACCGGTGCAACCCGCTGATGGCGGCTGCCACCTTGGTCAGGGATCCATAGCGCTTGCCACCATACTCAAACCCGTCGTCAAGGATCATGACAGTGTGGGTGGCGCCACCCCATTCCCGGACCAGCTTGGTGCCGGGCTTCAGCGAAGGCGCGCTGCGCTGGGCTTTAGAATCGGGCTGTTCAAAGGAGTGGGCCAGTGTCTCAAGACGCCGCAGCGTCGACTTGCTCAGACCCCCGAGGGCTTCTTCCTGGATGCGATGGGCGATGAACCGGGTCAGAATATCCCGGCTCATGCCCTTTGGCACTGGTACTTGATATTGCCGCCGCCAGATGGTCTTGAGACTCGAAATCGACAGTTCGCTCAATTCTGCCAATTGCTGGCTCACGGCATGGGGAGGTGACGATGGTGCAGATGCAGCGATCACAGTCTCGATCAACATGGTCGTCATGCCTCTTGTCCGGCAACGTGATACCGCCGAATGCCATCCTCTCCGGCGGCGGAAGTGACGGTGAGGCCGAGCTTCCGTTTTACGGCGCCCGACAGGAATCCTCTGACACTATGCGACTGCCAGCCCGTGGCCGTCATGAGCTCCGCAATGCTAACACCGTCGCCGCGCCGGAGAAGTGCGAGGCACTGGCTGGATTTTGTCAGCTTGTTTGCCGTGGCGCTCTGTGCAGCAGCGGTGCCCTCATGTGCCTTGTTCTTAGGTTTTTGCACCTTCTGAAGCTGTCTCTTGCTCATCGGTGCCGTCGCGGCTTTGGCTTTTGATACCTTGCTCTGGGGTGACTTCGGCATGGGTGGTCTCCATCTTTGTCGCCGCCACGAACATCGTGGTGGTCGCACCACCCAAAGCCCCACTATACAGCGGGGCAGGCCCTGGTCCTGTTACGGTCGCCGTCCGGCGTCCTTTCCATGTGTATCAATGCTTCGTTGACGGCCGAAGTCGAATGGAATGTGCGTCGTAGTTAGCAATTCCCACGTGCGACAGAATAAGTAAAAACATGGCCTTGGTCTGTTGAACCAAAATTGCCACTAACTCTGAGCAGCGGCAAAACAGGGAAAACAACCCCGGCATTTCTATGGGTTGCAACTCTAACTGAACTGCCGGCTCGAATCTCTATCGTGTCTTGCAACCGGGCAGGTCGACGATGGAATTGTTGGGATGCGGTTGTTTCGAAGCCGCATCGCACTCCCAATCACAACGTCCTGCTCGTTCCCGCTTTGTGCCGAGTTCTCAGCATGCTACGGTGCTCAGAAAATATGAGGCGAGCAGTTGGCCCAGAAGTCGGACATTGAATGGACGGACGCGACGTGGAACCCAGTGACGGGCTGCACCAAAGTCGGTCCGGGATGTGACAATTGCTACGCCGAGCGTTTTGCGGAGCGTTGGCGTGGCATTCCAGGACACCCTTACGAGCAGGGCTTCGACCTGACGCTTTGGCCGTCGCGGCTGCAACAGCCGGTGCTTTGGAAGAAGCCTCGGATGATCTTCGTGAACTCGATGAGCGACCTCTTCCACAAGGACATCGACCGCGCATTCATTGACCAGGTGTTCGACGCCATGGAACATGCGGACTGGCACGTCTATCAGGTGCTGACCAAACGCAGTTCGCTCATGCGCAACTACATCCGGAAGCGGTACGAAGGCGGACCCGTCCCGCGCCACATCTGGCTTGGTGTCTCGGTTGAGAACGCGGCACACACCAGCCGCATCGAGCACTTGAAGCAGATCAATTCTGACGCTCGCTTCATCTCGTTCGAGCCGCTGCTCGGGCCGATCGGTGACGTCAACCTGATGGGCATCGCATGGGCTATTGTTGGGGGTGAAAGCGGGCCTCGGGCGCGTCCTATGGAGGAAAACTGGGCCCGTCAGCTTCGCGACACCTGCGACCGTGACGCGGTGGCGTTCTTTTTCAAACAGTGGGGCGGCCCACGGCCGAAGTCGGGTGGGCGTCTGCTCGACGGCGAAGAGTGGAATGGCTTTCCCTGGCAGATCGTCCCAAAACCAATCCTCAAAAAGATTTCAGCATGACCCTTTTGCGATGGAGCGCCGTTATCATTGAAGAAATCTCATGTTGAGAACACAGTAGGACCATGGGCTCGACAGAAACTCGATGGCCTTGAAGCCTACCTGCACGCCTACACGATGGCGCTCAAGAGGCAGCCTTTCGAGCTGGTATACATTGATGCGTTCGCCGGTGCGGGACGATCAAAAATCCGCACAGCCTGGGAAGGCGCCGATGATGAGGATCTTCAGCTCTTTGATGATGAGTTTGTGAGGGCTGAACAGCAATTCATCGAAGGCTCCCCCCACAGGGCCCTTATTCTCGAAAATCCGTTTTCTCAGTACTATTTCTTCGACGCAGATGCCGGGCGGGCTGCCCTTCTTGAAGGCCTTCGGATCGAATATCCGGGCCGCAAAATCAGCGTCAAGGTCGGGGACGCCAATGCTTTGATTCAGGAGTGGCCCTGCGGATCAATGGTCGGAACACGAAGGGCGTTGCTTTCCTTGATCCCTACGGCCCTCACCTCGACTGGCGAACACTGGAGGCACTTGGCACTACCAAGAAGTTTGAGGTCATCATCAACTTTCCGCTTGGCATGGCCATCAACAGGTTGATCACACGCTCTGGCGACATACCAGACAGTTGGCGCGCTGGGCTGAACGGCTGCTTCGGCGGCTCCGCCTGGGAGGGCCTTGTTTACGCTGAGCGGACCGACCTTTTCGGTGACACGACCCGACACAAAGTCGACGACGCCGCCAAGCGGCTTCTCGATCACTACGTTGGCCGCTTGAAAACATTGTTTGGACATGCCGCCACACCAAGCGTCGTCCGAAACACGCGGGGCGTCCCCATCTATTACATGCTTTGGGCGGGGCCTCACCCACTCGGCTACAGGATCGCCAACTACATTCTGGCCAAAGGGGACCGTATCACTCCGCCGAAGAAACGGTCGGATCGCTGACAATCGCTCGCCTCAGCTCGCGTCGAGCGCGCCGGAAACCAGGATTCGCGAGGATCGCTACAACAAGACCAATGGAAAAGTTCGCATCACGGCGCAGCGACTCCTCTGCCGATAGCCTATATAGATTTCGGGATCATCCTTGATTTGAATTTAGACGACCTGCGGCTTGGAAAGACCGGTTTGCCCTTGGCCGCAAAAGCCATCTCTTCGCCGGGTCGAAAGCAGGCGGCAAGCGTGCCGCCCCAATCTACTCGCTCATCGAAACCTGTAAGCTGAACGGCCTCGATCCAGAGGCCTGGTTCTGTAACATCCTGGCCCGCATCTCGGATCATCTGGTCAATCATGTCGCAGCTCTACTGCCTTGGAACTGGGCGACGACCACGCAAATAGCGCGTGCCGCGTAAACCACCGGACGCATACACTTATGAGACGTTGTGCATACAGATGTGGCGGTTATTACGATCCTAATGTCTCCAGCACCGGGCATTCCGGTACCCGTTCGCCGGAGCACTGCGCCGCCGTCGCCGCCAGCACTGTCTCGATGCGCCCCAAGTCTGCGATTTTGGCGCGCACGTCGGCCAGATGACGCTCTGTCCTTTCCTTTACCTCCGCGCAGGTCTGTGTTCCGCCGTCCACCAGGTCAAGCAATCCCCGAATTCCCTCGATGGTGAAGCCAAGCTCGCGACTGCGCAGGATGAAGCGCAGACGGGAGACGTGCCGTTCATAATAGACCCGGTAGCCGGAGGCGGTACGCGGCGGCTCCGGCATTATACCGATCTTCTCATAGTATCGGATGGTCTCAAGATTGCAGCCAGTCCGCTGTGCTAGTTCCGCGCGTTGCAATCCCTTCTCGCCAATGTGATCGATCATTTCGCAAAAACCTCTTGAGTCTGCATTTACTACAGACCCTATCTTAAAGTCATAGCAAGGGCGAGGACGATGACACATGACTCTTATACGAACAGAAACAGAGGCATCTCAGTTGGATAGCGCAACAGATCGCAAGGAAAGCTGGTTTGCGGTAGGGGGTGTGATCGGCGCCATCCTGGCGTCGACCTGTTGCGTCGTACCGCTAGCTCTTTTGATGTTAGGTGTGTCCGGTGCTTGGATTGGCACCCTTACAGCGCTGGAGCCCTATAAGCCGTACATCGCGGCGGTGGCGCTCATCTTTATCGGGCTTGGCTTCCGGCAGGTTTATTTTAAGGCCAAGCCCGCCTGCATCGATGGATCGTACTGCGCCAAGCCGCAATCTGCCTTCATCACCAAATCCGCCCTCTGGCTGGCGACTGGGCTCATTCTTCTGGCCCTGACGATCAACTGGTGGGCGCCACTCTTCTATTAAGGAGCAACCGACATGAAACGATCCCCCATTCTTCTGGCCGCCGTGCTCGCTATCAGCGGACTCGGCGTATTTGGCATCACGGCCGTCTTACCTGTTTCCGCCCAATCCCCTGCCGTTCAAGTGGCCGCCGTCAAGTCGGCGACCTTCTCAATCGAGAACATGACCTGTGCGCTCTGCCCAGTAACGGTGAAAAAGGCGATGGAACAGGTTAACGGTGTGCAATCGGTTGAGATCGACTTCGCAGCCAAGACAGCGACCGTCGCATTTGATCCAGCGGTCACGAACATAAAGGCTATTGGCGCCGCTTCGACCAATGCTGGCTACCCCGCCACAGTCAAGGGTTAAGGCGGAGCCGATGAAGGACGCCACTATCCTGAAAACCGGCATCGTCGGCTCGGTGGTCGCCGCCCTTTGCTGCGCGACACCGGTACTGGTGGTCGCACTGGGCGCCGCCGGTCTGACAACCTGGTTAGGCCGGGTCGACGATGTGCTGATGCCAATGCTCGCGGTTTTTTCGGCGATGGCCGCCTATGGCCTGTGGCGACGGCAGCACATAACTGCCTGCTGCGCAGATGAAATGCAAAACACCAAGGAAAGTACCTGATATGGCTGATTGCTGCACGACTGACGGCAAAAAGAACGCTTATGACCTCGCTGTCATAGGGGCCGGTTCGGCAGGATTTTCCGCCGCTATCACGGCGGCCGAGCAAGGGGCGACCGTCGTTCTGATTGGCCACGGCACCATTGGTGGCACCTGCGTCAATGTCGGTTGCGTGCCATCGAAAACCATGATCCGCGCCGCCGAGGCTCTGCATGGCGCACGCGCGGCAAGCCGCTTCTCTGGCCTCGTTGGCGAAGCGCATGTCGACAACTGGCAAAGTCTGATTGCCGCCAAGGACGACCTCGTATCCACTCTTCGTCAGAAGAAATATGTCGACCTGCTGCCTGAATATGATGGGATTACCTATCTGGAAGGCGCGGCGCGGTTGAACGGCGGCGGCGTGCTCGTCGAAGGTGCCCCTGTCGCGGCTGAAAAGATCATCATTGCCACGGGCGGACGGCCTGCCGTGCCGCCGATCACCGGCATCGAGACCGTATCCTACCTGACCAGCACGGCATTGCTGGAGCTGAGAGAACTTCCGAAAAGCCTCATCGTCATTGGCGGAGGGTATATCGGCGCGGAACTGGCCCAGATGATGGCACGCATGGGCGTTGAAGTGACGGTGATCTGCCGGTCACGCCTGCTGCCGCAAGTGGAGCCGGAAGTGTCGGACGCTCTGGCTGCGGCCTTCCGCGCCGAAGGCATCACCCTCTATTGCGGCATCACTTACGATGCCTGCCAAGAAGATGAGACCGGCGTGACCGTTTGCGTGTCTGAAGGCGGTAAACGGATCGAGCTGAAGGCGGAACGGCTTCTGGTCGCCACGGGGCGCACCGCCAACACCGAGACCCTCGGTCTTGCGGAGGCTGGCGTCGCGCAGAATGGTCTCGGCGCCATTGTCGTCGATGACCACATGCGGACGTCGAAACTGGGTGTCTATGCGGCGGGTGACGTGACCAACCGCGACCAGTTCGTTTACATGGCGGCTTATGGGGGCAAATTGGCCGCGCTCAATGCCCTGAACGGCGACAGCCGCACCTACGACAACAGTACCATGCCGTGGGTGGTATTCACTGACCCGCAAGTGGCTGGCGTGGGCTTGAGCGAGGCCGTAGCAAAGGCAGCTGGCTATGGGGTCAAAACGACTATCGTACCGCTCAACCAGGTACCGCGTGCGCTGGCCGCCCGCGACACGCGCGGGCTCATCAAGTTGGTGGCGGATGCAAAGACCGACAACCTGCTTGGCGGCCAAATCCTCGCACCGGAGGGCGCTGACAGCGTCCAGGCACTGGTCATGGCGCTCAAGTTCAGCATGACCGCAAAGGCGCTCGGCGAGACGATTTTCCCTTATCTCACGACGGTCGAAGGACTGAAGCTCGCCGCCCAGAGTTTCAACAAGGACGTCGCCAAGCTCTCCTGCTGTGCGGGTTAAATTCGAGGCGCACGCTGACTTATAAACAGAACTCATTTCCTGTGTATAACGCGACGGATACGGTAACTGCGTTCGCGTGTTCATGTTATGTACTCATGCATGGTAGAGCCGTCTAAAACCGTGTCCGCAATCAAGACAGAGCTGTTGCGGATGGAGGAAGATTGCACCCACTCCAGTAAAGCTCATTTCAACGCCGCAACACGATGGATTCGGTGGCACTATGTATTTGGGCTTCCCTCTGTCGTGTTGGCGACGGCGGCCGGAGCAGCCTTCTTCAAGGGCTTTCCCATCACTGCGGGCGCAATGACTTCGGTGGTTGCAGTTCTGAGCGGGTTAATGACCTTCCTTAAGCCGTCTGAACGGTCAGCAAGTCACAAAAGTTCAGGCGATCAATATCTGGCACTACGCAATGATTCTCGGGTGTTTAGGGAAATTGAGCTCGAGCATGTGGGGGACGAGGCGTCGGCAATCAGTGCCATGCAAGGTCTCACAACTAGGCGTAACGAGTTGAATACTGCAAGCCCTTCTTTCTCTTTCCGTGATTTCCAGAAAGCCAAAAAGGGTATCGATTCAGGCGAAGCAACACACGCTGTAGATAAGGGATAACATGTCTGTTCTGAGTTATCTGACCCAACGCGCTTCAGGTGCCGTGCTTTCAGAAGATGAGCGGTCGAGCATAAACACATCTATATCCACCCTCTCCACGAGACTGGACTCCTACTTTAATTCACCGGGGGATGGTCTTCGCAACCATTTCCGTTTTGGCTCCTCAATGCGGGGAACTATTCTTCCTCGCCGGATAGATAACAATTCGGACATTGACTACATGGTAGTGTTTCAGAAGGGAGGTCTTACACCTCAGGCTTATCTTGACCGCCTGCGGAAATTTGTGGAGCAGAAATACGGCACGTCCGAAATCTATCAGTCCAGCCCTACAATTGTACTTGAGCTCAACCATATCAGGTTCGAGCTCGTTCCGGCGCTGCACTCCTACGGGGAAACCTATGAAATTCCAAATGGGCCCGGTGCATGGAGAAATTCAAGCCCCAAGGAATTCAACGACAGTTTGGAGGCTCGCAACGGTCAAGAAGGCAGCATGTTGAAGCCCACAATCAGACTGGCGAAAATATGGAATACCAAGAACGGTTATGTGTTTGACACCTATCTTTTCGAGAAATGGATTAGCGAACAGTTTTATTTCACCAAGACCAATCAGAAGACCTACCTTTTTACCGTCTTTGACAACCTTGTAGCTAATCAAGCCACCCAATGGCGGAACGATAAAATTGCTCGGTCTAAGGAAATCGTTTCTGCTGTCAGGAGGTATGAACAGGATGAAATGCCTGCGTCTGCTGAGATTGAAGTGAATAAATTGATTCCCGAATAGCAGGATGGAACTCTACGTCTGGCGTGCCATCACCAGCTCGACAAAATCTGAAATCTTCATAAGTCACGCCCGTTGCCCGGCGCGAAATGCTTCATGGAGTTTATCGGGCAGCACCAAGATTCTCGGCCTGCATCTTATGTGTTTCGGCCCTGCTATAAATACCCCGTCGCCGATCCTGGCCGGGATCGGCGACGGGGTGGAATACAGCGCTAAACATCTCGTGGCCTGACCACGCTTTCTAGCAGGCTGATCCCGCCTCTCCTCACCGTCTCGAACAGTTGACGGCGGCCCGCTCTTTGGGACCGCGAAGCATAAGGAAGAGAGAGTGACATGATAACAGCATCGATCGTGGTTGGGATAGATGTGTCGCGCGATTGGCTGGACGGATTTTGCTTTCCCGGTGAGCAGAGATTCCGGCTGGCGAACGCGGCAGAGGGCCACCAACAGCTGATTTCGATGATTCGGCAGATGCCGCTTTCGGTTCAGGTCGGCTTCGAGGCGACGGGCGGTCAGGAGTGGGCTCTGTGGACTGCGCTTGTTGAAGCGGGGATTGATGCGCGGCAACTCCCTCCGGCTCAGATCAAGGCCTTCGCCATGTCGCGAGGCACACGCGCCAAGACTGATCGGATCGACGCCGAACTCATCGCGCGCTTCATGCTGTTCCGCCCAGAGGCCGGCCGGCGATTGCCAAACAAGAATGTGCGTATTCTCAGAGCTTTGACGACACGGCGGGCTCAGATCGTCGACATGCGCAAACGATTTGCAGCGCAAATCGCTGCGCGGAAAAAGCAAAACATCACGGCCGATATCGAAGACATGGACGATGCCCTCAGAGCCATGCTGGATACCCAGATCGGCGATCTTGAACGCCGGATCGCAGAAGCCATCAACCAGGATGTGAACTCGGCCATCAAGGCAAAACTGCTGCTATCTATTCCTGGTATTGGTCCGGTTTCTGCAGGAATGTTGATCGCTGAAATGCCCGAATTGGGCCGAATGACGGCAGGTCAGGCGGCAGCAATGACCGGCCTCGCTCCCGTTCCACACGATAGCGGAACGATGCGAGGCCAACGCGCAATCGCCGGAGGCAGACGCGCCTTGCGCCGTGTGCTGTTTCAGGCGGCACTCGCCGCAGCATGTCACAATCCGGTTCTGAAGCTCGTCGCAAAACGTCTAAAAGAGCGTGGAAAGCCCCACAAACTCGTGATCATTGCCATCGCGCGCAGGCTCATCACCATTGCAAACGCAATCCTCAAAACCGGAACCCAATGGAAACAAAAACTCTCTGCGTAGACACAGTTGCTAGTTGGTCTGGGCCCCCGATATTACCGGGCTCATACGATCGGTTGCGACCGGTCATTAAGAGTGCAATCCTGTCGCCGCCCTAGCCGACTTCTACTATGCCAGTAAACGTAAGGATACATGGAAATGAGCGAGCTGGGAGGGCCAATACCGCTTAGCATGAGCATTGGATCTCTCCCAAGCCGAAATGTGGCGGTTAGGAAGGCTCACAACGCATAAACTGTCCGCAACCGTTGCAATTGACGCCAGCTGAACTGAAGATTCGCATAACGGGGGTTACGGAAATGGGCTTGATAGCCACCCAACGACAGCGGGTCAGTTTGCCAATCCAGTCAATCATCCCTCTCGGCGAGGTGATTTGACCCACTACACGCTCTCGGCTATTTAACCTAGTCATGGTGCTGGGCTCATTTTGGCAGTTATTGCGACCGCTTCTTGGCGTGTTGATTGCGCTCGGCTTGATTGTCGCGCCCATCCAAGCCATGGGGGTTTCCAAGGCATCGTTCACGACAGAAATGAGCGGTGAGCCATGCCCGAAGAAGCCTTCGTGCTGTGAAAAGCCCGATCCCATGCAAAAATGCGCGGATGCGGCGGGCTGTTTTGTCAAATGCGGCGGCGCCACTGCGCTTGAACACTCTGAATTAGTGTCACTTCCCATCACTCTGCCGGTAGACTTTATGGCCTTGGCCGTGGCCATTTCGCCCTTCGGCCCGCCGCCATTGCGGCGACCTCCACGCACTTGAACCCCTGAGATTGTTGTCCAGGTCCGTGCCGTCCGCACGGCCCCTGTCTTTGCATTTTCGAGGTGTTCATCATGCGTGTTTTCGCGCGACTTGTTTTGACCTTGTTGCTGATTGCCGTGGGAGGTCTGGCAGGTTTCCTGTCGGCTACGACGTTCCGGCCCCATTTTGACGCTCTGGCGTCGCAGATCACAGGGAACGTGATTACTGACAACTCCGGGGGTCCCAAAATCCTGTTCTACAGGAACCCCATGGGCCTCCCTGACACGTCTCCCATTCCGAAAAAGGACTCGATGGGGATGGACTACATCCCGGTTTATGAGGAGACAACCGGTGGTCAGGCTTCCACTGGAGAACCCAAGGTTCTCTACTACCGCAACCCGATGGGCCTGCCCGACACGTCTCCCGTTCCGAAGAAAGACTCGATGGGGATGGATTACATTCCGGTCTACGAGGATGAGGGCGGTGCGACCGATCCTTCCATTGTGAGGGTCAACGTCGAAAAGGTGCAGCGCGCCGGGGTCAAGACGGAACCTGTCACCAAACGGGTTCTGGAGGAACCGCTACATGTGCCGGGCTCGATCCAGCTCGACGAACGCCGCGAGCGTTCGATCACGCTTCGCGCCGAAGGATTTGTTGAGGAAGTGTATGCCGGGGCGACCGGCCAGCACGTCAAGGCTGGCGAACCGCTATTCCGCTTCTACAGCCCGCAAATCCTTCAAGCGGCGGTCGAATACCGGATTGCCGCCGCAGGCGGACAGAAACGGGCTGGTGCCCGCAAGCTGCTCAATCTCGGCGTGCCCGAAAGCTATATCCAATCCATCCCGCTGAAGGGCGAATTGTCACCGTCGCTCGACTGGCTATCGCCGGTCGATGGCGTACTGATGAAGAAGAACGTTGTAGTGGGCGCTCGCTCGATGCCCGGCGATGAACTCTATCGGCTGGCGGACGTGTCGATGGTTTGGGTCATTGCCGATGTCCCGGAGCAGGATGTTGGCCGGATCAAGACGGGCGACAAGGCGATAATCTCTGTCCGGGCTTACCCGGGGCAGACCTTCACCGGCGATGTGGCCTTCATTCTTCCGGAACTCAACGCCGCGACGCGCACCGCCTCGGTCCGCATCGAATTGCCCAATCCCGACCACAAGCTGCTCCATGGCATGTTCACCGATGTGGTGATTGACACCGCGCGATCTGGAGAAGTCATCACCGTTCCGGCTTCTGCCGTCATCGACAGCGGTAACCGGCAAGTGGCCATCGTGCAAGTCGCCAAGGGCCAGTTCAAGGCTAGGGAATTGAAGCTTGGCCGCCGTGGCGCTGGCTTTGTGGAAGTACTCGAAGGCCTGTCCGAAGGCGAATTGGTCGTCACCCGGGCCAACTTCCTGATCGACGCCGAAAGCAACCTGCAGGCCGCCCTGACAGCACTCACCTCCGCAGAGGGAAGCGCGCAATGATTGGCAAGATCATCGAATGGTCGGCCCGCAACATGGTGCTGGTGCTGATCGGCGCGTTGTTTCTGTCGTTAGCCGGTGCGTACTCAGTAGTGACGACACCATTGGACGCGATCCCCGATCTCTCGGACACGCAGGTAATCGTCTATACGGAGTATGCCGGACAAGCACCCCAAGTTGTCGAGGACCAGGTTACCTATCCGCTGACCACGTCGCTGCTTAGCGTTCCCAAATCCAAGGTGGTGCGGGGCTTCTCGTTTTTCGGCGTGTCGTTCATCTACATCATTTTCGAGGACGGCACCGATGCCTATTGGGCGCGCTCGCGGGTTCTGGAATATCTTAACGCGGCGTCCCGGAAACTGCCGCAAGGTGTGACGCCCTCATTGGGCCCCGATGCGACCGGTGTCGGCTGGGTCTATCAGTATGCGCTGACCGGCAAGGGCCGCGATCTCGGCGAACTGCGCACCACCCAGGACTGGCAGCTGCGCTATGCGCTCGCCAAGGCGGAAGGCGTGGCGGAGGTTGCAAGCGTCGGTGGCTTCGTCAAGCAATACAGCGTGGTGATCGACCCGCGCCGCCTGCAGAGCCTGGGCATTTCGCTCGATACGGTGCGCGATGCCATCCGTAGCAGCAATATGGACACCGGCGGGCGCACTGTCGAAATTTCCGAAACCGAATATGCGGTGCGCGGACGCGGGCTTTTCAGGAGCGTCGAAGACATCGAGATGATCGTCCTCAAGGCCGAGAACGGCGTGCCGGTGCTGCTGCGCGATGTGGCGCGGGTCGAATTCGCACCCGACGAGCGGCGCGGCATCACCGAACTCAATGGCGAAGGCGAAGCCGTGGGCGGCATCGCGGTGCAGCGCTATGGCGAAAATGCGCTTTCAGTGATTGACAACGTCAAGGCCCGCATCGCGGACGTCAAGGCGAGCCTTCCGGAAGGAACCGAGATCAAGACAGTCTATGACCGGTCCGATCTGATCCACCGCGCCATTGAAACACTGAAGAGCACGCTGCTCGAAGAGAGCCTGATCGTGGCGGTGGTTTGCGTCATCTTCCTGCTTCATGTGCGCAGCGCGTTGGTCGCCATCCTGATGCTGCCGGTGGGCATCCTCATCGCTTTCGCGCTGATGCGGATGCTGGGGCTTTCCTCCAACATCATGAGTCTCGGCGGTATTGCCATTGCCATTGGCGCTATGGTGGACGCGGCGATCGTGATGATCGAGAATGCCCACAAGCATATGGAACGGGCAAAGCCTGGCACACCGCGTGTCGAGATCATTGTCGCGGCGGCGAAGGAGGTCGGGCCGCCACTGTTCTTCGGCCTGCTGGTGATCACCGTGTCGTTCCTGCCCATCTTCACGCTGGAGGCACAGGAAGGGCGACTGTTCAAACCGCTCGCCTACACCAAGACCTTCTCGATGGCGGCGGCGGCGTTCCTGTCGATCACGCTGGTTCCTGCACTGATGTACCTCTTCATTCGAGGCAGGATCATCGCCGAGCACCGAAATCCCATCAACCGGCTGCTGATCTGGCTCTACCGTCCCGTCATCAAGGGCGTACTGGGGGCGAAAATTTTCACCGTTGCATTGGCGCTCGTGGTTCTGGGCGCCAGTTATTGGCCGGCATCCAAGCTTGGCTCGGAATTCATGCCAACGCTTGATGAGGGCACCTTGTTCTACATGCCGACGACGCTGCCGGGCTTGTCCGTCACCAAGGCGGCGGAACTCCTCCAGACGCAGAACAAAATCATCAAATCGTTTCCCGAGGTGGACTCGGTCTTCGGCAAAGCGGGGCGCGCCAACAGCGCCACCGACCCGGCACCGACCGAGATGATCGAAACCATCGTCAATCTCAAACCGAAGGAGCAATGGCGGGCGGGCGTGACGGTTGATTCCCTGATCGCCGAGATGGACAGATCGCTGCAGTTCCCTGGTGTGTCGAATGCCTGGACCATGCCGATCAAGGCGCGCATCGACATGCTCTCGACCGGCATCAGGACGCCAGTAGGCGTCAAGGTCTTCGGGCCGGATTTGCGGGAAATCGAGCGCCTTGGCCGCGAGATCGAGAAGGCGCTGAGGACGCTGCCTGAGACGTCGAGCGCGTTTTCGGAACGAGTCATCGGTGGTTACTATCTCGAAATCACTCCGGACCGTCAGCGCCTGGCGCGCTATGGGCTGATGGTCCAGGACGTGCAGGACACGATCGCCATGGCCTTGGGCGCCGAGCCCATCACGACCGCGGTGGAAGGCCGCGAACGCTATGCCGTGACGCTCCGCCTGCCGCGCGATCTGCGCAGCGATCCCGAAAGCATTGCCCGCAATGTGCGCGTGAGCGCCGGCAATGGCGTTTCGGTGCCGCTGGGTGATGTGGCGGACATCAAACTGACAACCGGTCCGTCCACCATCCGAACCGAGAATGCCCAACTCGCGGCCTATATCTTCGTCGACACTCGCGACAGCGACATCGGCGGCTATGTGGCGAAGGCGCAACGGGTCGTCGCTGAGAACGTGAAGTTTCCGCCTGGCTTTTTCATCACTTGGAGCGGTCAGTTTGAGTATCTGGAGCGCGCCAAGGAGCGCCTTAAGATTGTCGTGCCGGTGACTTTGCTCATCATCTTCATGCTGCTCTATCTTAACTTCAGACGCATCACGGAAACCTTTATTGTCATGCTGTCGCTGCCGTTCTCTCTAGTAGGCGGGCTATGGCTCATGTGGTGGATGGGGTTCAATTTCTCCGTCGCTGTTGCCGTTGGTTTCATTGCCCTTGCGGGTGTCGCGGCCGAAACCGGCGTCGTCATGCTCATGTATTTGCAGAACGCGCTCGATGACTGGCAGCTTCGCGCAGCCGAGGAAGGCCGCCCCTTCACCAAGGCGGACCTCTATGGCGCCATCATGGAGGGTGCGGTTGGCCGGGTGCGTCCCAAGATGATGACGGTTGCCGCCATCATGGCAGGTCTGTTGCCCATCCTGTGGAGCACGGGTACCGGATCGGAGGTCATGCAGCGCATCGCCGTTCCGATGATCGGCGGCATGGTGTCATCAACTGTCCTGACCTTGGTCGTCATTCCCGCCATCTTCGCGCTTGTCGAAGGCGCACGAATGCGGATGAGGAAGAAGCGCGAACTTGTTCCATCAAACCTTGAACCTGCAGTCCAGACATAGGAGGACAACAATGGAAAACTTCGTCATGAACCGCCGCGCTTCTTTATTCAGTCTTGTCGCCATCGCGGCGAGTGGCCTGGTCCCATCAGTGGGACTCGCCGCAGGAGATGCGTTGCCCACGGTCAAGGCATATCGCAATCCCGGTTGTGGCTGCTGTGAGAAATGGGCTGGCCGGATGAAGCAGGCGGGTTTCGACATCGTCATGGAGGATGACAACGATCTGGCTGGCCGAAAGGAGAAGCTCGGCGTTCCGGCTGAACTTTCAGGATGCCACACGGCCCTGATCGCAGACTATGTCATTGAAGGTCATGTGCCGCCAAAGGACATCCTTCGGCTACTGGCCGAAAAGCCAGACGCCCTTGGCCTTGCCGTGCCCGGAATGCCAGTGGGTTCACCAGGAATGGAAGCTGCGGGAGATGCAGACGTTTACAACGTAATCCAGTTTGACCGGAAGGGATCGCAACGAGTCTTCGCTCGCTACACGTAATGTTGCAGTTCTGGATTGGGGGTGATCAGTGCTCGCTGCCGCAGTGCTTGTGGTCGCTGAGTACCTCGATCACCCGGCAATGGCTTACGCGGCCATGGCCGCATTCTTCGACCATGCGTTTCAGTTCCTTGCGAAGAGCTTGAAGCTTCTTCAGCCGCAATTCGACCTGTTCGAGATGCGAACGGGCGATGATGTCGGCGGCTGAGCAACTCGTGTCCGGATTGTCCGACAGTTGCAGCAGCTCCCGGATTTCTTCAATGCCGAAGCCGAGTTCACGGGCGTGGCGGATGAACTTGAGGCGGCGCGCGTCTTCCGGTCCATATTGCCGGTGGCCACCCTCCGAGCGTGCAAAAGGCCTGATCAGGCCGATTTCCTCATAATATCGGATGGTCTGAACCTTGGTCGCGGCGATCACGGCGAGTTTACCAATGGCCATGCCGGGCATGGAATTTCCTCTTGAAGCTCTAGTGGCTGGAGATTGTATCAGGGAAAGTGCGACGCTCAAAGGGGCGGCGGCCAGACTGCGCCGTCATATGAAAGGAACGAAATGTCATGAACCGACGGCAATTCAGTGTTGCGCTAGGGACGGTTGCCCTGCTCGGGGTAAATTTCGCCAGTCGGCCCGCTTACGCCCAGGAAGCCGCCGAGGTCGCCAAGCGTCTGCTGGACGCTGCTTCCTCTCTTGGGGACCGCTCGCTTGGCAAAGCTGACGCTCCCGTCGTGATGATTGAGTATGCCTCGGCGACTTGCCCACATTGCGCTGAGTTTCACGAAACGGTTCTGCCACAGATCAAGTCCCAGTACATCGAGACGGGAAAGGTCCGCTTCATCTTTCGGGAGTTTCCCTTGGATCAATTGGCCCTGGGAGCCTTTATGCTGACCCGCTGTATCCCCGATGACAAGTATTTCGCGACACTCGATCTCATGTTCCAGAAGCAGAAGACATGGGCGCAGGCCAAGAACCCTGCCGACGAACTGTTCAAAGTCATGCAGATGGCAGGCATGGATCAAGCGGGGTTTGAAGCTTGCGTGAAGCGCGAGGACCTTGCCAAGGCCATCGTAGAATCCTCGCGGAAGGCCGCAAAGGACTTCGCCATCAAGGGAACGCCAGCGATTTTCGTCAACGGCCAGTTCGTTGATACTCACGAGAACATGGCGTCCGTCAAGATCGCATTGGACAAGGCCATTGGCCAGTAGAACGCCTGAAATCAAAATAAGGAATGTGAAGTTGAAGCGAAGAGAACTATTGACAGGCGCGCTGGCCGCGATTGCGGCGGCATCAGTGGGCGTTTCGGAAGCGGCGGCGGAGAAATTCCCGATTTCCCGCGCCGAGATTCAAAAGGTTCCACCCAAATATCGCAAGCGGACCGTCCGGTTTTCAAGTAATTATTCGTCAGGCACCATCGTTGTCGATACCCGCAACAAGTTCCTATATCTCGTTCAGCCAGGCGGTAGGGCGATCCGCTATGGCATCGGCGTTGGGCGACAAGGCTTCTCGTGGTCTGGCGCCGCGGTGATCAAGCGCAAAGCCAAGTGGCCAACATGGACACCGCCCGCTGCCATGGTGGCACGCGATGAGTTCGCCGCCCGATGGGCTAATGGCATGCCGGGTGGCCCGAAAAACCCACTCGGAGCGCGGGCGCTTTATCTCTATCAAGGCAATGTCGATACGCTCTATCGCATCCATGGCACGTTCGCCCCTTCATCCATTGGCAAGGCGGTGTCGTCGGGATGCATCCGCATGATCAACGCCGATGTTGCCGATCTCTACGACCGCGTTCCAACCGGAACACGCGTCGTCGTGCTGCAAGGACGTTCACCGCTCGTTGCTGAGGACGACACGCCACGAAAGCGGCGCCAATTGTTCTCGCTCTTCGATTAAGAGAAGGAAGCCCCATGGCCGTCGGTGTCGTGACGAAGTACAGTGTAAAGGGCATGGATTGCGCATCCTGCGCAACCAAAATTGAAACCGCCGTGAAGCGCATAGATGGCGCCACGGGCATAAAGGTTGGACTCCACACGGAGACACTGTCAGTCAATCTTGCTGATGAAGAGGCTGGCGCCAAGGTTGAGAAAGCGGTTCGCGATCTCGGTTACAACATTGCACCGCTAGGTGCACCTGGGCAAGCAGGGGCAAAAGGCACTGCGGGCGATGATGACCATGGCGATCACCCAGATCACGCCAAGCCTATTGAGGGGGCATGGTGGGAGTCCAGCAAAGGCATTCTTGTCATCGCCACTGGCGTGATGATCGCGCTGGCCTACGTCGAGCGCAACCTGCTCCCCTATGGATCGCAATTTGTCTTTCTCGCAGCTGCCGCAGTCGGAACATATCCCGTTGCGAAGCGGGCGCTCAGCGCTTTGCGGACCGGATCGTTCTTCACCATCGAAATGCTGATGACCATCGCGGTTGTTGGCGCGCTTGTCATCCAGGCCACTGAAGAAGCTGCATTGGTGGTCTTTCTATTTGCAGTGGGTGAGCTGCTGGAAGGAATTGCAGCCGGAAGGGCGCGATCCGGGATCAAGGCTTTAGCTCAGATCGCACCAAAGACAGCCATGCTGGAGACCGAGAACGGATTGGTTGAAACGCCAATCGAGAGAATTGCAATCGGATCGATTGTCGTTGTCCGTCCCGGTGACCGCGTGCCGGCAGATGGAATAATCGCATCGGGCACCTCTTCGGTCGATGAATCCGCCCTGACCGGTGAATCCATGCCCAAGACCAAGGAGGAAGGTGACATCGTGTTGGCGGGTTCGATCAACACCGAGGCCGTGTTGCGCGTTAAGGTTGAGAAGCCTGCCGCGGACAATCTGATCTCCCGCGTGGTCCGGCTTGTCGAAGAGGCTGCCGACTCAAAGGCGCCAGCGCAGCGGTTTATCGACCAATTCGCGCGCTGGTATATGCCGATGATCTGTCTGGTTGCCATTGCAGTTGCCATAGGGCCACCCATCCTGTGGCAGCAACCGTGGGATACCTGGATATATCGGGCTTTGGCATTATTATTGATTGGTTGTCCCTGTGCATTGGTGATTTCAACCCCTGCGTCGATTGCCTCGGCCCTTGCGGCGGGGGCACGGCATGGGCTGCTGGTCAAGGGCGGTGGAGTCCTAGAGTCCATTGGAAAGGTCAAGCACATCGCCTTCGACAAGACGGGTACGCTCACCGAGGGCAAGCCGAAGGTGACCGATGTTGTGCTTCTCGGCTCAGCTTCCGTTGGCGACCTGTTACGCCTCGCTGCAGCAGTAGAGTCGGGTTCTTCCCATCCGCTCGCAACGGCCATTATTGCAGAAGCGAATGCGCGAAACATCGCCTTCCAGCCTGGCGGATCACAGGCCATGCCGGGCAAGGGGATTGCTGGACGAACCGAGGGTCAGATGATCACGATCGGGGCAGCAGCCCGGCTCAACGTGACTGACCAGAACGTATTGGAGCAAGCCTCCAAGCTTGAGGGTGAAGGCAAGAGTGTGTCGGTTGTGCTATCTGGCAAGCAGCCCATCGGCCTCATCGCACTTCGCGACGAGCCGCGCGCCGATGCCATTGCCGGAATCAAACTCATCAGGGCGCTCGGCGTTGTGCCAATCATGCTCACCGGCGACAATCGCGCCAACGCCGAAGCTGTTGGCAAGATCGTCGGGATGGAGGTTCGCGCCGAGCTTCTGCCCGAAGACAAGCTGGCGATAATCAAGCAGATGAGCAGCAACGGCGGAGGCATCGCCAAAGTAGGCGACGGCATCAACGACGCTCCTGCACTCGCGGCTGCTACCGTGGGTATCGCAATGGGGTCTGGCACCGACATGGCGCTCGAAGCCGCTGATGCTGCCGTTCTCAACAACAAGGTGACCGACGTTGCCGACTTGATCAAGCTGTCACGGCGGACCATGACGGTCGTTCGGCAGAACGTGGCAATTGCGCTGGGCCTCAAGGCAGTGTTTCTGGTGACGACTGTGATTGGCTTGACCGGATTGTGGATCGCCATCCTCGCCGACACAGGAGCAACTGTCCTGGTTACGGCCAACGCGCTCCGGTTGCTGAGGAAGATTTGAGTGGTGCGTGTGGTGTCGTTCAAGATAGTTCTTGCCACTGCATCTGCGATGCTCTTCGGAATCGCAGCGAGCTATGCGGCCTCCGCTGAAACCAAGACGGGAGGTCCGTGGAAGCTTGGCGAGGTCGTTGTGGAACAGGCGTGGGCTCGCGTCACGCCGGGAGGCTCCAGGACGGGTGCAATCTATCTCATCATTCACAACAAATCGACAACTGACGATTTGTTACTGGCAGTCGATAGCAGCGCAGCCAAGACGACGGCTATTCATGAAAGCCGCATTGTCGACGGTGTGGCGACCATGGAGCCTTTGCCAATTGGACTTCCCATGCCGAGCCACGGAGAGGTCGTAATGCGGCCCGGCGCCATGCACATCATGCTGACGGGGCTTTCGAGCGCCCTTAAGGTAGGAGGGATGCTACCGGTGCGGATGGTCTTTCAGGAGGCCGGTTCGCTTGATTTTGAAGTGCCTATCCTGCTCTTCAACACGGATGATCCGGTAGTGAAACATTCTGGTCATGGAACAAACCCGTGAAGAAGGTTCGAATTGCGGCATGGCTGGTTGTTGCGTTTGTTCTTGGAATTATTGCTTGGCCGCTCACCGCTCTTCTTCTCCATGAAGAAGAGAAATTTGATGCGCTGTTCATCGGTGTTCCCTTTGCCATGACGGATCGAAATGGAAGGGCGGTGACGGAGAAAGACTACGCAGGCAAAGCCAAAGCCATTTTCTTCGGGTTCACTTTCTGCATTGACGTTTGCCCAACAACTCTGGCACGGCTCACCGTGTTGATGGAGAAGCTCGGCCCGGACGCTGAAAAACTGCAAGTCATCCTCGTCAGTGTTGACCCGGAGCGTGATACACCGGAAGTTCTGAAAACGTATCTGGCTGCTTTCGATCCACGCATGACCGGTCTGACAGGCTCACCAGAGCAATTGGCGGCGTTCGCCAAGTCCTATCGGGTCTTCTACGAGAGGATCCCGAGACCAGATGGCAACTACACCCTGAACCATTCGGCTGGCATTTATCTGTTCAAGGCTAGTGGCGAATTCCAGGGGACGGTTAATGCTCACGAATCTGATGAAACCGCAATCCTGAAACTAAAGCTCGTCGTCAACTAGGCAAATTCCTGGGCTTTTTCACCAACGCCACATTTGGTTAATGGACGATTGTCACTGGACAAGCTGATTTCTTGAGCACCTCATTCGATACCGAGCCGAGGACAAAGGCCTTGATGCTCCCCACGCCGGAAGCTCCCATGACAATCAGCCCTGCCTCTGTTTTGAGGGCTATTTCAACGATCGTGTAAGCCACGTCCCGTGATCTTTCCTCGATGATTTCTGTCGCAGGATTGTCCCCTGCAGCGACAACCTCTAACGCCAGCGTCCTGATCTCCCGCACCTCCTCGTCGCTCCAGACCTCCGGAACATCATGGCGACCCACGACGAATTGCCTCACAAGCAGGATCTTGAGTTCTGCGCCCAGCCCTTTTGCCAGTTTCGCGGCAAGTTCGAGGGCCCTGTAAGACGCTTTTGATCCATCAATTGCCGTGAGAATGCGTTTCATGTCAGTTTGAACTCCCGCCTTGAGGTATAGATGAACGATTCCCAGCCAAACCAGCTGAAACGAGTATTATCACTGCCGCTTGTGGTTCTCTATGGGCTTGGGATCACCATCGGGGCAGGCATCTACGTGCTAGTTGGAGAAACAGCCGCGCGGGCCGGCATGCTCGCACCTTTGGCATTCATACTGGCTGCGATTGTGATGCTGTTTCCGGCGCTGTGTTTTGCCGAATTGTCCGGGCGCTTTCCATTCGCGTCAGGCGCGGCGCAGTACGTCGAGGAGAGTTTTGGCAAGAGAATGCTGGGTCTTGGCATTGGCCTGCTGGTGATGGCTGCCGGGCTGATTGCTGCCAGCACGATTTCCCTTGGATCCGTCCGCTATCTCAGTTCGCTGGTTGATTTGCCCGCAAGCTTGCTGCTGGTCGCAGTGGTGTCGCTGATGGGGTTTATTTGCACCTGGGGCATCAAAGAGTCGGTGATTTTTGCCAGTATTATGACGCTCCTCGAAATCAGCGGTCTATTCGCGGTGATTGTCGGAGGATTCATATTCGATTACGATCTCTTGACGCATGTTAATCGGCTCTTGCCGCCATCTTGGTCGGCTGCAGTATTGACGAGTATCCTGCAGGCAAGCTTGCTGGCATTCTTCGCGTTCATCGGTTTTGAGGGTATTTCCAATATCGCGGAGGAAACGCTCGATCCACGACGGACATTGCCGCGCGCCATCATATTCACCTTGGCATTCAGCACGGTGATCTATGTGCTGGTTGTCAGCATAGCGCTCCTGACGGTGGGGCCTGAAGAACTTTCAACACAACAGGCGCCCTTGTCGCATTTATTTCAGCAGACAACTAGTCTCCCCGCTTCAATCATATCGTTGATCGCCGTCGTGGCGACACTCAACGGCGTTATCGTTCAGATCATCATGGTCTCGCGGTTGGCTTATGGTTTAAGCTCGCGAGGCCTGCTGCCAGAGTTCTTGCGCCAGGTCCATCCGCGCCGGAAGACGCCTGTCCTCGCGATCCTGCTGGCGACTGCACTCATCCTTTTACTAACGCTTTCTTTGCCGGTTGTGGTGCTTGCCGAATGGACTTCGCGGATCATCCTGTTCGTGTTCATGATCGTCTGCCTGGCACTGCTGCGCTTGAAGGTGAAACGGATAGAACCGCCAGCTGGAAACTTTCGCGTCAATCCGGCAATCCCTGCCCTGGGTGGCGTCCTGTGTGGCTTTCTGCTGATTGCCGATTTCATCTGGGGGTAGTGTTGTGCGTCAAGAGACCTGTTTGTTGCTCGGAAATGGAAGTGAGAGGCCTTAGCAGTGCCAGAACCGCCTCACGTCATTGAAGTTCACCTCAGAACAGCCGAGCAGCTTTACAATTCGCTCGATCCGTCGCCCTTCCACGAGCGCGATCTCGACGACAATGCCGAACGCTACATCGTTGGCTGGGCCCGCGAGGCGAAAAATTCTGCAAGTATGCAACTCATTGTCACCTTGCCGGACGTGGCACGCCAAGCTGAAGCCGCACAGCGCATTCCTGATTCTATCCACAACCATTTCAGCTATCGCGCGCTCCAATCGAAGCAAGATCTCCACGAGCTTCTGCGCATCGGGCGGCGGTCCCTTGCAATTGGTATTGTTATTCTGGTGCTGTGTTTCGGCGCAATCCGCTATCTCAGCCTTGTGACCGAGCAGACGACGGCTATTAGACTGATCGAAGAGAGCTTTCTGATCCTGGGGTGGGTGGCAAACTGGCGGCCATTGGAGATCTTCTTGTACGACTGGTGGCCAATCCGCCGGAAGACTGTGCTGTTTGAGCATTTGGCCGCAATGCCAGTGGAAGTTCGCACCGCATCAGAACGAGTTCCGTCGATCCCTTGACTGCAAAAATGGAGCGCGGGCTGCAGATGGAAAGGTCGAACTCGAAACAGGTGGAAATCTTATAGTACCACGACGCCGGAATGCTTGGCCTTGTTCTCTGGTTCAACGTGGATGGTGACCATGGCGTCTGGCACTTTCGCCTTCAGTTTGCTCTCGATGCGATCACAGATATCGTGAGCTTCGACTACCAAAATATGTCCCGGCACCACAAGGTGGAAATCGATGAAGGTCACCTTCCCCGCGTGGCGCGTCCGCACGTCGTGCGCCTCGAGGGCACCGACCGCTTCGATGGCAATGACCTCGCGAATTTTCTTAAGGTCTTCGATGGGGACGGATTCGTCCATCAGCCCGCTGAGTGAGGTCTTCATCACCTTCCAGCCTGACCACAGGATGTTGAAGGCCACAAGCCCGGCAAGGGCCGGGTCAAGGATAGCCCAACCCGTCTCGATGGCCAGCAGCACTCCGAACGTCACGCCGATAGAGGAAACCACATCGGACAGCAGGTGATGACCGTCTGCAACAAGGGCAGGGGAACGATGACGGCGGCCCTGTGTGATGAGTATCCAGCACCAGACGCCGTTGATGACACTGGCGGCGCCGTTGACCAGCAGGCCCTGCAGGGGCGCATCGAGGATACGTGGCGCCATGACGCCCTTGTAGGCCTCATTCATGATGAGGAGTGCGGCCACAATAATCATCACGCCTTCAAGGACGGCACTAAAGAACTCGGCCTTGTGGTGTCCGTATGGGTGGTTGTCATCGGCGGGGCGGGTCGCAATTTGGATGGCAATGAGGGCCGCAATTGCCGTTGCCACGTTCACGGTGCTTTCAAGGGCATCGGAGAGTAGAGCAATCGAGCCCGTCATCTTCCACGCGAGTGCCTTCAAGGCCAGAACAACAACGCCGACGACGAGACTACCAATTGCAAGCTTGAGCGTGGTCGTCACAATGGTTTGTCCTCAGTTGTTATCGCGCTGCTACAGCATGCTCCTAGATGCATTGCCGAGAGTTCTGTCTGTCGCATGCCATAAAAGGTCAGGCATCAGAAAGCGCTCTGAAATGACTGTCGTGGTGCGCGAAGGGTTTATCGCGCTTCGCGATGAGCCGCGTGCTGATGCCATTGCTGGAATCCGCGAGATCAAGTCTCTCGGCGTGACACCGATCATGCTGACAGACGACTACCGCGCCACTGCCGACGCCGTGGGCAAGATCGTAGGTATGGAGGTCCGGGCCGAGCTCCTGCCAGAGAACAAGCTTGAGATCATAAAGCAGCTTAACGGCAATTCTGGCGGCTTCTCCAAGGTGGGTGACGACATCAACGATGCTCCAGCTCTGGCGGCTGCGACCGTTTGCATCGCCATGGGTTCCGGGACGGACGTGGCGCTTGAGGCAGCGGATGCTGCAGTTCTCAACAACCGGATCACTGATGTTGCAGACCTGATCCGGCTGTCGCGCCGCACCATGGCGGCGATCTCTCAGAACGTCGCGCTGGCGCTGGGGCTTAAGGCCATCTTCCTGGTGACAACAGTGGTGGGTGCAACCGGGCTCTGGATGCCATCCTTGCAGATACTGGCGCCACGGTGCTCGTCACTGCAAACGCCCTCAGATTGCTAAAGAGTATACAAACGAAGTAAAGGTTATACGCACTTGTTGTGCTCGGGAATGGCGGTAATTTTTCGTGGATCAGAACTTACTAAGTGTTTGCGACTGTCCTTGCGGTTTTATGGCAAGCTTCTGCCGCCCTCCCGAGGGGCAAAGCAGAAGCTCTGATTGTAGCGTCGGCTCGGACAGTCAGATCGCGGAAACTGCCTTAGCTAACAGCTCACGTACTTGGCCTGCGACCGCATGCAGAGCCGAATTGTTGATCGCCTGCATCGAGGCCTCTGGATCAATCGCGCTGACCTCGACTCCGCCCGTCACCTCGCGCAGGATGACGTTACACGGCAACATCGCGCCAACGCGCGGTTCCAATCCGATAGCCTGATGCGCCATTTTCGGATTACATGCCCCAAGAATGCGGTAGCGCGGCATATCCACATCCAGCTTCTTCTTCATCGTCGCCTTCACGTCGATTTCGGTAAGAACGCCAAATCCGTGCGCTGCCAGAGCCGCACGGGTGCGGCCGTCAACCGTTTCAAAATCCGTATCCGCGATCAGGCGGTTAATTGTGTAATCCATTGGTTCACCCTTCATTCTATTTGCGCAAGTATTTGACCAGCGCTGCGATGGCGAGGCCGACCAGAACAAGGATGACAATTATCCAGAGCCAGCCGAATCCCATGCCAAAACCCATACCATAGTCGTTCATCATCGGTTTCTCCTGATTTGTGACGGCGTAGTCTCCGCCAACCGGCGCTAGGCCCGGTTGGCGGAGACTAAAGCGCGTGTCAGTTGTCGCCCATCATGTCCTTACCCATGTTCGGCATGCCATCCTGCCACGGCCCTGCGCGATTATAACGGCACTGTGAACCCGGTCGGTCTTTTCGACCTGGAACGGAACATCCGCCCCCGTTGGTCGCGCCTACAAAGAACTCATCGAGCAGTGGCGAGAGTTACTGCCGGCACAAAGCTTCTGCCTGATCGTCCCGATCACCCTGCCGAGAGAGTACGATGACATTGCGGTGACCCGCCGGCGTGAATGGATGCGCCAGTTCATGGCACGTCACGCCAATCCGCGATATTCGTCGTCGACACTCAAGAGGTGATTCCCTGCGCATCAATGCTGGTGATTGTTAGACAATCGAGAATTACTGTGACTTTCGGCCAGCGTGTAAAACAACCTGGTTTGCCAGCGCTCCGATGTGACCGAACGCTAAGCGACTTTTCAGTAACAGGACTTCTTCTGCTCCGGCTGTCCGCGAAAAGTGGCAAGGTTCGAAAAGGCGCAGCGATTTCCGGAATTCAGCGACTGGACCGGTGCAGTTTTACTGATCTGGCATCTTAACCGATGTCTTGTGCTGCGGTGGTTCCGAACTTGGGTTCAATTCGCTTTCTGCCACCGCCCGGCAGACCCGCACAAAACTATCCGGGCTAACGGAGATTGAATCAATTCCGCATTCCACCAGGAACCTGGCAAAGTCCGGGTGATCGCTCGGAGCTTGGCCGCACAATCCGACTTTCGCGCCAGCCTTGTGCGCTTCGGTGATGACATTGCGGATCATCCATTTCACTGCATTATCCTGCTCGTCGAAGGCCGCAGCGAGCTCGGAAGAGTCGCGGTCAATACCGAGCGTAAGTTGTGTCAAGTCGTTCGACCCGATTGAGAAACCGTCGAAACGCTTGGCGAATTCGGCGGCGAGGATGACGTTCGACGGGATCTCGCACATCACATAAACTTCGAGCGCCTTTTCGCCACGCTTGAGGCCGTTACTGGCCATCGTCTCCAGCACCTTGTCGGCCTCCGCTACCGAGCGGCAAAA
This sequence comes from Pseudomonadota bacterium, assembly GCA_963205315.1. GTDB lineage: Bacteria > Pseudomonadota > Alphaproteobacteria > Rhizobiales > Aestuariivirgaceae > Aestuariivirga. Next base: position 36,600 of record CAUJIO010000056.1, read on the forward strand.
GGGGATCATGACGATGACGTTTGTGAAACCCATTTCCTCCCGCAACCGCTTGATGGCGCGGCACTCGAGGGCGAAACCTTCACGATAACGTGGCGAGTAATAACGCGAGGCCCCCCGGAAGCCTATCATCGGGTTTTCCTCGGCCGGCTCGAATTCCGCCCCTCCAACGAGACTGGCGTACTCGTTCGTCTTGAAGTCGCTCATCCGGACGATGACGGGCTGCGGGTGCAATGCGGCTGCTATGCGAGCCAGACCCTGTGAAAGTCTATCGACGAAATATTCGGACTTTTCGGGGTAGCCCGAGGTGAGTTCCTCCATTTCCCGGCGCGCTACCTCGTCTTTCAGTGTGTCAAAGCGGACGAGTGCCATGGGGTGAATACGAATATGGTTGGAGATAACAAACTCCATGCGCGCGAGGCCTACCCCGGCCGCGGGCAGCTTCCACCAGCGGAAGGCGGCTGCAGGATTCGCGAGATTCAGCATGATCTGGGTGCGGGTTGCGGGCAAGCTGCGGATGTCAATGTCTTCGCTACTGATCACCGCCGAAGCCCCGTACACGAAGCCTTCATCGCCCTCCGCGCAAGAGACTGTTACCTGCTGTTCGGTGTGCAGCACGGTTGTGGCGGTGCCGGTACCGACAATTGCGGGAAGACCCAATTCGCGGCTGACGATGGCCGCGTGCGAGGTACGCCCGCCGTGGTCGGTGACAATGGCCTTGGCGCGCTTCATGACGGGCACCCAGTCGGGATCCGTTGTCGAAGTAACGAGAATGGCCCCGTCCACAAAGCTGCCGATATCCTTGACGTCCTCGATGAGGCAGACCGTGCCCTTTACCGCCGCATCACCGATGGCAATGCCTTTGACCAGCGGCTTACCCGCGTTTGCGACTGCGAAACTGCGAAAAGCCAAGGTGTCGCGCCGGGCCTGAACGGTCTCAGGCCTCGCCTGGACGATAAAGAGTTCACCGGTTTCACCGTCTTTCGCCCACTCCATGTCCATCGGGCAGCCGTAGTGAGCCTCGATCAAGCGCGCCCAGCGGGCGAGTTGGAGTATCTCAATGTCTGACAGCACCCAGGACTGTCGCTCACTCTTGGACGTCGGAACGTTGTGCACCGGGCGTTCCGCGCTCTCGGCATAGATCATCTTGATCGCCTTTGAGCCCAGTTTCTTCTCCAAAATGGGGCGCAGGTTCTGGTCATCAAGGAATGGCTTGAAAACCATGTACTGGTCTGGGTCTACGGCACCTTGCACCACGTTCTCGCCGAGGCCATAGGCTGCATCGATCAGCACAACTTTGTCGAAACCCGTTTCGGTATCGAGCGAGAACATCACGCCGGAGCTGCCCAGATCCGATCTCACCATGATTTGCACACCGACTGACAGCGCGACGCTCATGTGATCAAAGCCCTTGGCACGGCGGTAGCTGATGGCACGGTCGGTAAACAGGGACGCGAAGCAGCGGCGGCAGGCGTTGAGAAGGGCGCGCTCACCCGTGATATTTAAAAAGGTCTCCTGCTGGCCAGCGAAGCTCGCATCGGGAAGGTCCTCTGCTGTGGCACTGGACCGCACAGCTACCGCTGCATTGAACCGGCCTGTTAACTGGCAGAGGGTTTGATACGCCGTAATGATGGCTGCGGCATCCCGGGCGGGCCAGTTTCCTTTGAGAATGGCGGCGCGGATGGTGGCCCCCGCGTCGGGAAGGCTGATCGATCCGGCTTCGAACTCAGAAATTGCTGCTAGGATCATACCTTCAAGGTCGTTCGCCTGTAGAAACCTGCGGTAGACGCTGGCTGTCGTTGCAAAACCCGACGGGACCCGCACCCCCGAGCCCGTCAGTTGACCGATAAGTTCTCCCAGAGAGGCGTTTTTACCGCCAACCCGCGCCACATCTTCCCGACGGAGCGTCTCGAAACCGATGACGGGCGCCTCTGTCATGGCGTTTGGTCCTTCCGTAGCTGAGACGCGAAGTGTTATCCCGAAGCCGTGTCGCCGAAATGATCCAGATCAACCCGTATTATATCACATTTTGCTGCGATAGACCGCGAACTGGACATGTTGTACGTCTACCGGGTCGCGGCTTAGGAATGGTCAATGGTGAACTTTTGGCGGCAACACGCGTTAGGGAGCGGACTCAACAAGGAGAAAACTCATGTTCGCCCGTATTGCATTGATAAGCTTTTTCGCTGTTCCGTTCATTTCGACTGCCGTCCTCGCCCAGGATTCTTCGGGAGCCAATTTCAAGCTTCCTGCAGCATGTGAGCAGGCAGCCCAGATGGGCGGGAAAATGCCCGACATGAACTCGATGATGCAGGGTATGCAGAACATGGGCGGTCAGATGACCGACGCTACCAAAGGATACATGCAGGCGATGGCGGGCATGCATCCACCCATGATGCAAGGTGCAATGGCGCAAGACCCCGACGTTGCTTTCAACTGCTCAATGATCGCCCATCATCAGGGCGCGATCGCCATGGCACGAGTCGAACTCCAGTACGGCAAGGATGATCAGGCGAAGAAGATGGCTCAAAAAACCATCGATGAACAGTCGAAGGAAGTGGACGAGATGACAAAATGGGTAGAGGAGCACGCCAAAAAGTGACGATGGCGATTTTCCCGTTGTCGTGGATCGGAATAGAAGCAGTGCTTCCAAGGTTCATCTAGGGTGGTGGACCCTTCCAGTCTCTGCACCATTCCTCGAATCGCCTAACCGCGCGTCACCTCGGCGCTGGATCTATTTTGTGAAATGCCAGGGGAGCCTTGAGATCGGCCTTCTGTATAATGCCGAGAGCAGGAGTAGTTTTCTACCGGGGATGTTCCTCACCAGATTCAAGCAACGTTGTGGAAGATGCACTCCGGCTCCTCAAGCGGCAAGATGGCCCGCGTCTGGAGGACAAGATGGACGGTGCAGCTACCGGCGCGAGCCAGTAGCCAGCGCTTGATTTCGCACTTACCGAGGAGGGACGGATGTCGAAGATTCGTGTTGCCATTAATGGCTATGGTGTGATCGGAAAGCGGGTCGCGCTCGCCGTAGGCACGCAGGACGATATGGAAGTAGCGGGAGTATGCGACGTTACCACCGACTGGCGGCTACGGCCTTGGCTTTCTACAGGAGGGAAGTTGTTCGCCGCTGACGAAGCCCACGCAACGGATATGGCAAAGGCTGGTCTGAAGCTCGACGGCACCCTTCGCGAGCTGTTGGGACAATGCGATATCATTGTTGATTGCACACCTAAACGCGTTGCGGCGTCCAATGTGACGCTCTACCGCGAGCAAGGTAAGAAGTTCATCGTGCAAGGTGGCGAAAAGCACAATGTCACGGGGCATTCTTTCGTAGCTGAGACATCATACGGCTCCGCTCTGGGACGGGATTCCACCCGGGTTGTATCCTGCAATACCACCTCGATCGTCAGAACGCTTTCAGCGCTAAAGCGCGCAGGACTCCTAAAACGTGCCCGGGGAACGCTGCTGCGCAGGGCGACAGATCCCTGGGAAAGCCATCTTGGCGGTATTATGAACACGCTGGTTCCAGAACCTGAGATTCCCAGCCATCAAGGGCCTGATGCCCAGACGGTCGACCCCGAACTCGACGTTGTTACAATGGCAGTTATGGTACCCGAGACACTTGCCCACCTTCACTACTGGTCCGTAGAGATGCCGCGCGCTGCCAGTAAGGACGAAGTGATTGCCGCTTTTAGCACATCGTCCCGCATTGCGCTAATACGCTACGGCGATGGGTTTAGCGGCATCAACACGGTCAAGGAGTTGACTTCCGATCTCGGGCGCCCCTTTTCCAATCTCTATGAAGTGGCCCTGTGGCGGGACATGCTTAAGGTACAAGGTAACGAACTGTTCTATGCTTACATGGTGGATAACCAGGCAATCGTGATCCCGGAAACGATTGATGCCATCCGAGCACTTACCCGAGCAGAAGTCGATGCCCTCTCCTCCATCGAGCGTACCAATGCGTCGCTGGGAATTGGAGCGGCGCCTCTGTTGGGGCCTTCGAGGGGGTAGCGCTCAATGAGAAATCCTATGCGGTCAATTGCCGGAATGCGAGTAACGAAAGGGGAAAGATATTGCCGTCTTACGTTCGGGCAATAAGACCTTGAACACCAAGTCGTAGAGATCTGGGCCGGCCAATCTAACGAATATTCCCCAGGTGACGGAATCCGCAATTGTCATTGGTTCGAGATTGAGCCAGGTTGCGCCGACATGGCCCAAGCCCATGATGCTCACCGACATTTGAGCGGACTCAATCCGTTTGCCGGACGCCGCGTCGAAGAGGGCCAATATGAGATGGTACTGGTGCTGTCCCTCGGGAGAGCCACCGTGCATGCTGCCCTCGGCGTGAGACTCCGGATGACCCCGTACAACAGCGGCGGGCAGCACGCCAAAATAGGCGAGAACCCCTTCCACGATCATTGAGTTGCCCTTTCCGTTGTCCTGCGCCGACGCGGCACGCGACAGCGCAGCCGCCAGTATCGAGGCACAGGTCGTGACAATTGCGTTCCGGCGCGAAACGATCGACCGTACTCGGCTCATGCTCTTGCCTCCTCTATGTTCCGGCGTCGAGAAATCGACGAGGAAAATGCCGTCTTTGATCAGGCTGCTGCACAACACGGTCAAATTGACTTTCCGGTGTCGATTTCACCTGTCTCCTGTGCAGGCTACATTACTGCCCCCATCGTGTCGGCGAAAGCCACCCTTTTCTGGAGACATGGTGCTCTGCGGGAACTGGTGGAGTTCCCGGCGCCAGATGTTAGTATGCAAGAACTGAGGCACGGACATGGGGTCGTGATGTTGGACGTCCACGCCTGGATTTCGACGAATGGGGAAAGACGATGTGTCTGTCGGCTGGTGTCAGTTTTGCGGCCAGCGCGCTGTTGACGGTGGGGGGCGCGGCGATAGTCGTCAGGGCGTTGCGACGTAACTGGCGCTACCTCCCCATCGGGCTGATGCCCCTTTTTGCGGGCGTCCAGCAGTTCATGGAGGGTAACGTCTGGATGGGGGTCAACAGTGGCGATCATGCCACGATGGTCTGGGGTGCAATGGGTTTCATCTTTTTCACCTGGTTCATGTGGCCCTTCTGGATTCCTTTCGCAGTCTGGACACTCGAACCGCCGCAGAGTCGCCGTCGGTGGTTGTTCCTGGTGATGACCGGGGTCGGGCTGGCGCTCGGTCTGCTCCTCTATATCCCGCACGGGGCCGGAACTGACTGGCTTGTCGTGACGGTCAATCGCAATTCGCTTGCTTACGAGAACTCGATGTTGCTCGACCAGTTCCTGCCGCGCTGGCTCACTTACGCCCTCTACGTCTTCCTGATCGTCGCGCCGCCCGCGCTGTCCTATTATCGCCACATGCGGCATTTCGCTTGGACAGTAATTGTCGTCCTCGTGCTGGACGTGACCTTGTTACGCTACGCGTATATTTCGTTCTTCTGCCTTCTTGCGGGGCTGGCAACGGTTCACCTTGCCTGGATCATTCTGACCAACAAGTGCGCCGAAGAGTGTCCGGAACTCTTCGGACATGCTGCTGCTCCAAAACCTGCAGCATTCCAATAGGGGCGAGTGCAGCAGCTCGTCAGCAACCCTCACGCTATGCCAGAACATTCTATCAAGCCGCCGGCATAGCGTGTCCGATGGTGGTGAGCCGGTCCGACTGGCCTGCAACTCTCTAGCCAACCTTGAGACTATACCACGGCGTTCCGGGGCGCTCCCGCCAGGAATGCCTCGATGTTGTCTAGCGTCGTCTGGATGATGCGATGGAGAGCGGCCTCCGTGTTGTAGGCGTTGTGCGGCGTGATGATGACGTTCTGCATTCGCAGCAGGAGGTGATCTGCCAGCAATGTCTTTAGTTCCGCCCCGGCGAGAGCGCGTCTGGACCTCAAGATCTCTGCCTCGTCCCGGAGCAAGGGTTCCCCCGGAACCACGTCCAGCCCGGCTCCCCACAGAATACCTGTTTGCAATGCCCACAGCAGAGCTTCAGCATCGACAATGTTTCCACGGGCGGTGTTGATGAGAATGCTCCCGCGCTTCATGCTGGCGAATGCGCTCCGATCGAGCAAATTCAAGGTCTGAGGAGTTGCTGGGAGATGTATAGTAACCACGTCCGATGTCGCCAGGAGCTCTTGCAGGCTCAGGTAGACGAAGCCGATCGCTCTTGCGGATTCATCATCCTGTCTCTTGTCGTAGGCGACCACCTCCATGCCGAAGCCGCGGCCAATCTGCGCGGCCCTGCGGCCGATCCGCCCAGTGCCAAGGACTCCCAGGCGTCTTCCCTGGAGTTCAATCCCACGCAGTTGCTTCCGGTCGAAATCGAGCCGTTGCACTCGTGCCAGGCTTTCCGGAATTTTTCTGGCTACGCTTAGGAGGAGGGCAAAAGCGTGTTCCGCTACGGTGGCATCCCCGTAATCAGGTACGTTGCAGACTCTTATTCCGCGCTCCCTGCAGTATTCGAGATCGATATGATCCACACCGGTGGAACGGGTGGCGATGAGTGTCAGACGCGGGAATGCCTTCAAGAGAGGAGAAGTCAGCTGGGACCCAATGAAAACGCTGATCACCTTGGCCTCGGTGAACTGCTTTGCGGTCTCCGGTGTGAGTGGCTCCCGCGTACAGTGGAAGTCATGGAGGCCGCGTAGGCGCTCGCAACCCCGCTCCTCCCAGTCCTCGGTTTCAAAGACAACGATTTGCATGAATCAGACTCCGCGGAGAGGGGCACCCCATCGTCAGAGGTGCCCCGAGCGCTAGGCGGCAGTGTTTGGGTAGCCTGCGTCTAACAATGCCTTAGAGATGCTGGGTACCTGAGCCGCCGTCGTCACCTCAACGGTCTTGCTTGGCAAATCCACTTTGACGTCAGCCGTGGGATCAACGGCCCTGATTGCCTTTGTGATGACACCGGCGCAGTGGCCGCAGCTCATATCTGGCACATTGAGTTTCATCGTCAGGTTCTCCATTTCAGCAGAGAAAGTTTTTTCTGCCTCCCTGTAGATAAGGGTTCCAACGCTGGCAAGGTCAAGGGGAGCGCAACCCTTTTTTCTCTTGACCTTGCCAGCATGGGAAGCCTCATACATGGAACAGATTGTTCAAGAGGCTCAGGTGAGCCGGGAGTATCTGTGATGGAGCTGAGTTTTCCGGTTGAGGGAATGACCTGTGCCTCATGTGTGAGGCGCGTGGAAAAGGCGATTGAAGGAGTGCCCGGTGTTTCGCGAGCCGCCGTCAACCTCGCGACGGAGCGGGCAGACGTGATTTTCCGGGAGCGAGCAAAGATTGCTGAAGTTGTGAAGGCGGTCCAGAACGCGGGTTATGAAGTCCCCCGCAAGCGGCTTGAGTTTTCGATCGGAGGCATGACCTGTGCCTCCTGCGTGAACCGGGTGGAGAGGGCAATATCCGATGTGCCGGGCGTGCTCGAGGCCTCGGTAAATCTTGCCACGGAAAGAGCGAGCCTTGAAGTCGTTTCCGGCACGCGGCTGGTGGATATCGGCCTTGCTGTGCGGAAGGCGGGCTACGAGGCCCGGCTAGTTGAAGATCAGGCCGCGGCAGCGACCGGTGGGCAGTCCAGCAAGGACCTGGAACTGCGGCGCCTCACGCGCGATGTTGTCATCGCCGCTGTGTTCACGCTGCCCCTCTTCGTGCTCGAGATGGGGATCCACGTCCTCCCCGGCCTCCACGAGTTGCTGATGTCAACCTTGGATCAGCGGACACTCTACTTGGTCTACTTTGTGTTCGCCAGCATTGTCCAGTTCGGGCCGGGTCTCCGCTTCTACCTCAAAGGGGTGCCAGCCCTGCTTCGACTTGCCCCGGACATGAATTCCCTCGTTGTCTTAGGCTCCACCGCAGCGTGGGGCTACTCTGTGGTCGCCACCTTCGCGCCCCACCTGTTGCCTCACGGAACCGTAAACGTCTATTACGAAGCTTCATCCGTGATCGTGACGCTGATCCTTCTGGGCCGTTTCCTCGAGGCAAAGGCCAAGGGGCGAACCAGCGAGGCCATTCGCAAGCTTGTCGGTCTGCAGGCCAAGTCCGCCCGCGTGGAGCGGGCCGGTGAGTTCACGGAGGTTCCGCTTGAACAGGTGGTGCAGGGAGACATCGTTCAGGTGCGGCCCGGCGAGCGCGTTCCGGTCGACGGCGAAGTTTCCACGGGTGCGTCTTTCGTCGACGAGTCGATGATCACCGGTGAGCCGGTTCCCGTGTCGAAGACGGAAGGCTCGGAGGTGGTGGGCGGCACCATCAACAAGAACGGCAGCTTCACCTATCGCGCTACGAAGGTCGGCGCCGATATGTTGCTGTCGCAGATCATTCGGATGGTCGAAGCGGCCCAGGGATCCAAACTGCCCATTCAGGCGAGGGTTGACCAGATTACCGCATGGTTCGTTCCGGCTGTGATGCTTGCTGCCATTGCAACGTTCGGTGTCTGGATCGCCTTCGGGCCCGCGCCCGCGCTAAGCTTCGGGATTGTCAATGCCGTGGCCGTACTCATCATTGCGTGTCCCTGTGCCATGGGACTTGCAACACCGACGTCCATCATGGTGGGGACAGGGCGCGCAGCCGAACTCGGAATCCTGTTCCGCAAGGGCGAGGCGCTGCAGAGTTTGCGGGACGCAGAGATCATTGCGCTCGACAAGACCGGTACGCTGACGGAAGGCCGCCCCGAGTTGACAGATTTCGTGGTTGCGGATGGTTTTGATGCGGTTAGCTTGCTTCCCCTGGTGGCGGCTGTGGAGAGCCAGTCGGAACACCCGATCGCTGCCGCAATCGTTGCTGCAGCCAAGCGAAGCGGGTACGCCATACCCACGGTTTCGAGCTTCGAAGCTGTGCCCGGCTACGGCGCCCATGCGCTTGTGGAGGGCCGGGACGTCGCTGTGGGTGCCGACCGGTACATGCAGCAGTTGGGCATTGATACGACCCGGTTTTCGGCGATGGCAGAGAAGCTGGGAAGCGAGGGCAAGTCACCGCTCTACGCCACGGTTGACGGTGCCCTTGCAGCGGTTATCGCCGTTGCCGATCCGATCAAGCCATCGACGCATTCCGCGATTGCCGCGCTTCACAAGCTCGGCCTGAGGGTGGCTATGATCACTGGGGACAACCGGCGCACCGCGGAAGCGATCGGACGCATACTCGGCATCGATGAGATCGCCGCCGAAGTGCTGCCTCAGGGCAAGGTCGAAGTCATCAAGCAATGGAAGGTCATGGGGCGCAAGGTGGCCTTCGTTGGGGATGGCATCAACGATGCGCCTGCACTGGCGGAGGCCGACGTTGGGCTGGCAATCGGCACAGGCACCGACATTGCCATTGAAAGTGCGGACGTCGTTCTGATGTCAGGTGACCTTCAGGGGGTCCCGAACGCCATTGGACTGTCGCAGGCTACCATCCGGAACATCAAGGAAAACCTCTTCTGGGCATTCGCTTACAACGTGCTCCTGATCCCAGTGGCTGCAGGTGTCCTTTATCCCTTCACGGGGACGCTTCTCTCGCCAATCCTTGCAGCGGGTGCCATGGCGCTCTCCAGTGTGTTTGTTCTGACAAATGCGCTGCGGCTCCGGCGTTTCAGGCCGGCCTACAAGGTTCGATTGGCAAATGCGGGGAGAGTATCACCTGTCACGGCGCAAACCCTGGGGTAGAAAAGCGTGGATGGGTTGGCGGGGGTAAATAGGAGAACCAGAATGAACATTGGTGAAGTGTCTGCCGCATCCGGCGTCTCCGCAAAGATGATCCGTTATTATGAACAGATTGGCCTGCTAAGGGCTGCAGCCCGAAGCCCGGCAGGGTATCGACTGTACAGCGCGACGGATGTTCACGACCTGAGCTTCATTCGCCGTGCCCGCGATCTGGGGTTTACAGTGGAGCAGATTGGCGAACTGCTTGAGCTCTGGCGCGACCGGAACAGAGCGAGTGCCGACGTGAGACGCATCGCGTCGCAGCATCTTGAGAGGCTTGAACGGAAGATGGCCGAAATCAGGGAAATGACGGACGCCCTCAAATTTCTTGTTAATCACTGCCGCGGCAATCATCGCCCCGACTGTCCAATCATCGAAGAACTGGCTCGAAAGTCGATTGAGGCAGAGGAGACCAGAGCGACCTCGCAGCTTGGAAGAGGATTCAAAAAACTGGAGTGAGTTTGAGCCAAATCAAGGTTCAGCCATAATCCGCGTGTTCATGTGCAATTCGGAATGATCAGAGTATTTACCATGGCCCTCGCCTTTATGGCGCTGGCAGTCCTCGCTATCGGCACGATGACTGTGCCGAGCACTGCGGCTGGTTGCGACGCTCAGGGACATATCGGACATTCTCTGGCCCGTGAGCATACTCTCGGCGACTTGCCGGATTGTCGCGGATCCGCGTCGCATTCCGGCGTTCCATGTCCTGCTGTAAGCCTTTGTGGCGCTGCCCCCTGCATTCCTGCGATGTGGCATTCCACGCAGCAACTTGCCGGCCGGTTTTCTCAGAGCACGCTCTTTTCGCCGCCGGATGACCTGCGACTCGCAGAATGGAAGCTGGCCCCCCCGATAAAGCCGCCTCGCCTTTTGGGCTGACTCTTCTGAGTGAACCTTGAAGTTCGATTTCCCTGGCCCGGGTTAGGGCGGCTCTATGGAAAGACAAATCACATGAATCGCAGGACTCTTCTGGCCGGCGCTGCTTACGCCAGCGCACTTGGACCCGCTTCCTTCCCCTTCAGGCGTGCTCGCGCTGCTGCGGCAGAAAAGCTCAACGTTGTATCCCGCACGATTGAGGTCAATGGCAGGGCAGCCACTGTCCTCGGCCTTACAGACGCTGGCAACAAGCCCGGTCTCATACTGGACGCAGGGAGCATGTTCGACATTGTTCTCGACAACAAGCTTGCCGAAGACACGATGATCCACTGGCACGGCCTGACGCCGCCCGCCGAGTTCGATGGAGTGCCGGACCTGCCGATGCCCATCATCAAGGCTGGGGAGCAGCGGGCCTACCGCTTTCCGGTCGGTGCGGGCGGAACGCACTGGATGCACGCGCACACTCTTCAGGAGCAGCAGCTTCTTGCTGCTCCCTTGATCGTGCGCACCACGGAGGATCGCAAGGCGGATGAACAGGAAGTCGTCGTTCTCCTCCATGACTTCTCCTTCACGCCGCCGGCCGAGTTGCTTGCCGGCCTCAAAGGTAGTGCGGGATCGGCCAAGCCCGGGATGGACCACGGCGTTGCAAGCCACGGCAACTCTGACGGCGGAATGGCCGGCATGGACATGAGCGGCATGGACATGGGTAGCGACGCCGGGGTCAATTTGTCCGTTGGCGCTGCGGGCATGGACCTCAATGACATAGAATACGACGCCTATCTCGCGAATGACCGCACCCTTGACGATCCGGAAGTCGTACAGGTGGAGCGTGGTGGACGCGTGAGACTGCGCATCATCAACGGTGCGACCGCGACCGGCTTCACGATCGACCTCAACGGACTGACGGGGAAACTCCTGGCAGTCGACGGTCAGGCGATTGTTCCGCTCGAGGTGCGGCAGGTACCGCTCACCATGGGCCAGCGTGCGGACATCAGGATCGACCTGCCGAAGGAAGGGGGAGCCTTCCCGATTGTGGCACTCCGCGAAGGGAGCGTTCAGCGGACAGGGATCGTCCTGGCTACTCCCGGAGCCAAGATCGCCGGCATGTCCACTGCAACAGAAAATGCCGGCCCCGTTCTGGATCTTTCGCTGGAGTCGCGTATCCAGGCGCAACAGACACTCGTGGCCAAGGCAGCGGATCGCAAGCTTACCGTTCATCTGGTCGGAAACATGGCGGGGTATACCTGGGCTATGGGTGGCGACTCGTTGAAGATCCGTTCGGGTGAACGCATCACCCTTGAGATGATGAATATGTCGATGATGGCACATCCCATGCATCTTCATGGCCATCACTTCCAGATTGTAGGGATCGGAGGGAAAGCGATCAACGGCGCCGTGCGTGATACAGTTCTGGTACCCCCGAACCAGTCCGTAACGATTGCCTTCGATGCCAAAAACCCAGCGAAAGCCTGGGCATTCCACTGCCATCACCTTTATCATATGGCGGCTGGCATGATCACAACTGTTGCTTACGATGGCATCTGAGAACCCTCGCCTGATCTCAAATGCTGGGTCTCGGGAAGCTGTCACACACTGGGCGTCTTCAAGAGCAAAGAGCAGCCGGGCTAACGCCCGGCTTACGCACCCGCGGCAGCAAAGATGGATATGACTCGGAGACATCTGGCATTGGCTTGCGCAGTGGCATGCTTTGCAACGGGTCGTGCCGTCACATCCATCGCGCTGGCTGCAGGGCCTTCTTCCCGGCGGCATGATAGTGACGATGCGTTTCCCATTGAACACGACGAAGTAAAGAAGATTGCGCCGGCTTTTCGACGCACCGTGATCGACTACACATCGGACGAACAGGTTGGGACGGTGATTGTCGATCCCGGAGCAAAGTACCTTTATCTCTTATTTGAAGGCGGCAAGGCGTTGCGTTACGGCATTGGCGTCGGACGCCAAGGCTTCGAATGGTCAGGAGAGGCTTTCATCCGTAGAAAAGCCAAGTGGCCTCGCTGGACACCTCCGAAGTCCATGGTGACAAGAGATCCACTGGCAGCCAAATGGGCGGGCGGCATGCCGGGCGGTCCGGATAATCCGCTCGGAGCACGGGCCTTGTATCTTTATCAGGGCGAGGTTGACACACTTTATCGCATTCACGGAACCAACCAGCCGCAATCGATCGGCAAGGCTGTTTCGTCGGGTTGCATCCGGTTGCTCAATGCTGATATCGCGGACCTCTACAGCCGGGTGCGCCTCGGTGCGAAGGTCATTGTGCTCCCGGTTATGCCGGCTCATCCTGAACTCATGCCGTCCGATGATTTCCGCACCAAGCGACCCCAAGGAAGCCGATCCGAGAGTATTTACTGATGTCTTTCAAGTCGAATTCTGAGTCCAAGAGCACAGCTATGAAGCTGAATGCGTTATGCCACTGCATCACCCTTGACAGGGATCTTCTCAGCCAAGTCTTGGCCGACGAAACAGCGGATACGGCCTTGGCCGCACTCGTCCTGGAACGTGCTTCAGCGATGTTCTCAAATGTGGCTGTGTTCGCATTATCGTCAGTTCTTTCGCAGATGACCGAGGTGATCGAAGCCATTGTGAGGGTCACTCAAACGCCTTTATACCAGAAGGAAGTGTTGGAACGGGCGCCACTCTGGGCCCGTCTCGACCATGGACCCGCTGGCGTGTTCATGGGATTTGACTTTCACGTGGGGCATGATGGCCCTCAACTGATTGAAATCAACACGAATGCTGGCGGGGCCTTCCTGAACGCGGCGCTGAGACGCGCCCATCAGGAATGCTGTTCGCGGATGGATAGCCACGCCGGAAATCTTGGAGGTCGAAGCTTCGAACCCGCCGTCCTGAAGATGTTTGAAAGGGAGTGGCGGTCCCAGCGCAAATCAGGACGCTTGGGCAGGATCGCAATCGTTGACGACCAGCCGCAAAACCAGGCGCTTTATCCCGAGTTCCTGCTTGCGCAATCACTGTTTCGCAGGAACGGAATCGAGGCGGTCATCGCCGGTCCGGATGAACTCATCTTGGACAGCGGCAAGCTGTTGATCTCCGGAGAGCCGATTGACCTTGTCTATAATCGCCTGGTGGATTTTCAACTCAGCGCCGAACAGCATCAGGTATTGCGCCTCGGCTATGAGATGGGAGCGGCGGTCATAACGCCAAACCCCCGCAACCACGCCCTCTACGCAGACAAGCGCAATCTGGTGCTGTTGTCCGACGCAGCCCGGCTAAGGGACTGGGGAGTAGACTCGCGCGACCTTGAGATTCTATCGAAGGCGATCCCGAGAGCTCAGGAAGTGACGCCGACAAATGCGGATAGGATCTGGCGTGACCGCAAGAAGAGTTTTTTTAAGCCGTTTGCAGGATACGCAAGCAAAGCCGTCTACCGGGGCGATAAGGTGACGAGTGCACGCTGGGCTGAAATCCGAACGGGCGGCTATATTGCACAGGAGTTCGCCGAGCCGGGGGAGAGAATGGTCGTTCTCGATGGCGAGTTGCTAGCCCGCAAAGTTGACTTTCGCCTCTATGCCTATGAGGTAGATACTCTACTTACCGCGGCGAGGGTGTACCAAGGCCAGACAACCAACATGAGAACGCCCGGAGGTGGATTTGCTCCAGTGCTTGTGGTGGAGGATGGGGTAGGCAGCCTGACGTCATGCGAGGCAGCAGACACTGTCTAGAAGCTAGCATGTCCCGTGTGAGAGCAGCGACAAGTTTTGGTGCGATGCCCCTCACCTTGAATGCCGCGGACTGGTAGCTTGCGCCTACCTCAAAGTACAGGGTTCTTTACCATTCATTATCCATTGTGCGGCAGCCTCATTATGGCCGCGATTGCCGATGCATTCTCGCGACGGATCTACGAGGCGATAACGGAAATTTCAGTTGCGAAGCAGAAAGAGTTTCGCTAGCAGGGCTCATGGGTTTTGATGTGGGGAAATTGACGGCGTTGATGCGATTGGTGCTCGCCATCGTATTTTTTTGCTCGTCGCTTTCCGCTTCAATCCCGAAGGCAGAGGCATCAAGTTATGCCAAGAGCGCCTCGGTTGTGGTGCTGGAGCATGATCATTCTCCAATTGGCGAGCCTGTTAGTTCCAATTCGAAGTCATCCATTTCTGAGGCCGATGTTCAGGAGTGTATTCCTGACGGAAAGTCGCATTATGGGCATGGAACATCGTCTTCGGATTGCTGCGCAGCTGCCTGTTCTGATCTGACTACACTGCCAGCCGTGGGATACAGGGAGGCTGTTTTGTCTCTATCCCTCTCGGACGAACTTCGCCGTTCAGTTCTCACCGTCGTCCCATATCGGTTCCTGCGCCCTCCGCGCGCATGAGTTCTTAATTTTCCAGTTCGATCTGGTGGTAAGCCGCTTTTTTGCGGTCTTCTGAACTCAACTTCGGATTTTCATCATGTACCGTTTCGTCGCTGTGGCTTGGCTGCCACTGTTCATCTCTGCGTGCACGTCCACAACGAGCCCTCCTGAAGTTGCGGGGTACCGATCTCCTGCAGATGCAAGCACGGGCATTCGTAATACGCATCATCATACGCCGGTCACCGGGTACACTCACCGGAACCCGGTTGAACCTAAGTCCTGGCGTTGTGTGAACAATCCTGAAGCTGGATGCGGAGAGGGGTCGGGATCATGAAGCTGCGTCCCAAATTAAAGATGTCGGCGGCTATCTCGGCTGTATCGGTTCTTCTGACGGGTTGTGTGACTGCCGAGCAGGCGGCGATCTATTCTGATCGTGAAGCCGGGTTTTCCACTGTTTCAGCACAGGCTTCGGTCGCAACTAGAGGCAAGCAGTCGATTTGGATTCAGAACCAGGAACAGGCTCAGGAGAATGCGAACCGGGTCCATGCTCTTATTCACAAGAAGAAGATTTCGGCGGACACAGCTGTCCAGATCGCACTTTTGAACAACAAGGGCCTGCAAGCAGCCTATGCGGAGCTCGGGCTGAGTGCAGCCGAGGCCTGGCAGCAGACCATGCTGCAGAATCCGACCGTATCAGTGGGCGTGCTCGGAATTGGTGCTCCAGGTCTTGGGTTGTTCAGAGCCATAGAGGGTATGATTGCCAATAACCTCTTGTCGTTGGCAACGCAAAAGCGCCGCGTGGAAGTGGCGGACACGAGGTTCCGCCAGACCCAAATGAAGGCCGTCGTCGAGACGCTAAAGCTCGCAAATGAAACGCGCAGGGCCTGGATCGTCGCGGTGTCAGCATTCGAAACCATTACCTATCTGAAGCAGGCTCAGGTGGCGGCTGACGCTGCGTCGGAACTTGCGCGCAAACTTGGAGAGACCGGCGCAATCCCGAAGGCTGAGCAGGCACGAGAACAAGCATTCTATGCCGAGCTTACCGGGCAATTGGCTGAAGCAAGGCTTGCAGCGAAACTTTCGAAGGAAGAATTGACGCGATTGATGGGGCTTTGGGGCACGGACGTTGACTACCTCGTACCTGATCGATTGCCCACGCTCCCCGTTCGGCTTGCAACGAAAGACCGCATTGAAGCGGAAGCCTTGAGGGAGCGTGTCGACTTGAAGGTTGCGAAGCTCGAACTGGAGGCGGTCGCGCAGAGTTATGGCCTGACGGAAGCAACGCGCTATGTGACCGATCTTGAACTGATTGTCGGATTCGAAGCGGAGCGGGAGATTGAGACCGAGTATGAGCTCCATCACGGCAATCTGGAGGAAACCTCAACTAAGGAAACTACCATAACGCCACAAATTGAACTTGAGTTTGTCATACCGATTTTCGACTCTGGGAAAGCGCGGATGCGGAAGGCGGAACTGTCCTACATGCAGGCTGCAAATCGTCTAGCTGAGAAGGCAGTGAACATTCGGTCGGAAGCGCGTTCTGCCTATACCGCATATCGCTCAACCTACGACATTGCACTTCACTACAGAAATTCAGTGGTTCCATTGCGCTCCAAAATCGAACAGGAATCATTGCTGACCTACAACGGCATGATTACCAACACCTTCGAACTTCTTGCTGACACGCGGGCCAAGACAAACTCAATCCTTCTGGCCTCAAATGCGAAAAGGGAGTTCTGGCTTGCAGAAGCCAATCTGTCTGCATCGATATTTGGCGGCGGAGGCTCGGGCGGCGCACCGAGCGATGGCGCAGCAACAGTCGCCGATTCCGGCGGCGCAGGCCACTGACACAGGAGACAACCATGTTTAACAGACGTCATCTGCTTGGCGCCGGCGCGGCGCTTGTATCAACCACAGCCTGGGCGAAAACTTCTAACATGGGCCTGCCCGAGGCTGCCGTTATGGAGAGTGCGGCAACCCAGCCGCCTCAGGCACCAACGGCAGGGCCGGACTACAACCCGGTCGTGACCTTGAACGGTTGGTCCGCTCCCTTCCGAATTAACAACGGTGTAAAGGAATTCCATCTCGTCGCGGAGCCCGTCGAGCGCGAGATGGCTGAGGGCATGACGGCTCGACTCTGGGGTTATAACGGTCAGTCGCCTGGCCCGACCATTGAAGCTGTAGAGGGTGACAGGGTCCGGATCTTTGTTACCAACAAACTACCTGAACACACGACGATCCATTGGCATGGAATGATCCTGCCCTCCGGCATGGATGGCGTGGGTGGTCTTTCCCAGCCCCATATTCCGGTCGGAAAGACTTTCATCTATGAGTTCGATCTCGTGAAGTCCGGCACCTTCATGTACCACCCCCACGCCGATGAGATGGTCCAGATGGCCATGGGCATGATGGGATTCTTCGTGGTTCATCCAAAGGACCCGAAATTCATGCGCGTCGACAGGGACTTTGTGTTCCTCCTCAACGCCTATGACGTTGATCCTGGCTCCTACGTGCCGAAGATCATGACTATGACTGACTTCAATCTGTGGTCATGGAACAGCCGCATCTTCCCAGGCATCGATCCGCTCGTCGTCTCCAAGAATGACCGTGTGCGGGTGAGGGTTGGCAATCTCACGATGACCAATCATCCGATTCACATGCATGGTTATGACTTTGAGGTGACCTGCACGGATGGTGGTTGGGTCAGGCCGGAGGCAAGATGGCCCGAAGTCAGCATCGACATACCGGTAGGCGCCATGCGGGCCTATGAGTTCGATGCCAAATATGAAGGTGACTGGGCAATTCACTGCCACAAGTCTCACCACACCATGAATGCCATGGGGCACGATGTACCGACGTTCATTGGTGTCGATAAATCAAATCTCACAAAAAAGATCCGGCGGCTTCAACCCGAATACATGCCTATGGGCACGAAGGGTATGGCCGACATGGGTGAAATGGAGATGCCGCTGCCGGACAACACCGTTCCAATGATGACCGGATGGGGTCCGCATGGCGCACTGGAAATGGGAGGCATGTTCTCTGTCGTAAAAGTGCGGCAGGGGATCAGCGCCGGGGATTACAAGGATCCAGGTTGGTACGAGAACCCCCCGGGTACGCAGGCCTATGAGTGGACGGGCGAAATTCCCGACTTCACAAAGGCCACTGACGCCAAGACGAAGATAACGCCGCCGCCGTCCTCCAATCAGGGCGACGAAGGCTAAACCAACGACAAATTCAATTCTGAGAACTGAAGAGGGAACTTATGAAAAAGATTGCTACGATATTGGCCGGCCTTGTTTTGGGCGCAGGGACAGCTCATGCAGGCGGCGCTACGACCGCAGGACAACCTGGAAAGAAATCCGAAGTTACGCGTGTAATCAAGGTAACGATGAGTGAAACCGAAGATGGAGCGATGATTTTCTCGCCCAAGCAGTTCAAGATCAAGAAGGGTGAAACCATTCGCTTCGCGATCGTGAATAAGGGTGAGACCGATCACGAGTTCGTTCTAGATGACCATAAGGGCATGGAGAAACACAAGGCTTTGATGGAGAAATTCCCTGAAATGGAACACGCTGATCCGAATTCCATTCGTCTTGAGCCCGGTGCCAAAGGCGAAATCATTTGGAAGTTCTCAGCTTCCGGAGAATTTCAATTTGCCTGCTTGATCCCAGGACATATGGAAGCCGGTATGCACGGCCCAGTCCTGGTCAACTGAATTTACAGCTTCAAACAAAAGGAAGACAGCAATGAACATTACAAAGTATATGCTCGCTGCAACAGCAGTGTCGTTTATGGTGACCGGTGCTTGGGCCGCAGAGTTCACCAAGGGTGTGGTGAAAAAGGTTGATGTTAAAGCCAAGAAGGTCACGGTTATTCACGAAGAGCTCAAGAGCCTTGAAATGCCTGCCATGACCATGGTGTTCCGGACAGCTACCGATGAGATGCTGGCATCGCTCAAGGATGGCCAAACCATCGAGTTTGTTGCGGATCGCGTGAACGGGAAGCTGACCATCACTGAGATCAAGTAAGCCAACTGATACCGGCAGAGTATAGAGCTCTGCTGGTGTCACCTACACAAAGCTGGTGATACTGGCTGCGCCCGGATTAACCATGCAGTTTCCGAGACTTTTTGCTCAATTAACAGCTGCACTCGAAGACCTCTCCTTTAGGAGTGCAGTCGAATTACTTATGGTCTTCGCGGGACTTAATTTCCTTTGGGAAGTGGCACAACTTCCTCTTTATGACATCTGGTACGAGGCGTCCTTGGGCAGCATCGCCTTCGCCGTGCTGCACTGTACGGTGGGTGACGTTCTCATCGGCATCAACAGCGCGATTGTCGCCTTTCTGGTTGTTGCCGGTGTCTATCAGTCAAGGACCCCGCCGCTTTGGGTCGTGGGCTTGATGTTCGTTGTGATCTCTGTTGGCTATACGGTTTACAGCGAGTGGCTCAATGTTTCCGTCCGGAGGAGCTGGGGCTATAGCAGCTTGATGCCGACGGTTCCGCCACTTATGACAGGTCTTTCACCACTTCTGCAGTGGATTATCGTGCCAATCGTAACACTAAGGATTGCCAGGACCCAGCTGCACCGGCGCTGGCGTCAACCGTCATCTTCAGAAGACAGGAAAACGTAAATGGTTGCCTTCTTGACCCGCCGCCGGTGGCTTGCCTCCGCTCTGACCGTCATGACGCTGGGGGGCAGTAGATTGGCCATGGGCAACGCGCTCTACGGGGGCGAGGACGAGGAATATTTCGACCCGGCTTTACTGCCACCAGCAGAGTCTGAGATCGACTTCCCGATCGAGAAAGTGAACCTTCGCAGCATCCCCAAACGTTTCCGCCGGCAGATTGTCGACTTCGAAGGCACCGAAGCCTTAGGGACGATTATCGTCGAACCCGATAATCGGTTCTTGTACTATGTCATCGAACAGGGACAGGTTATCCGATACGGTGTGGGGGTAGGGCGTGCCGGATTTGCGTGGTCGGGGAACGCGATTGTTGGCATGAAGCGTCGTTGGCCGCGTTGGGTACCGCCACGCAGCATGGTTGACCGGGATGCCAACGCTCGCCGCTGGATCAACGGTCAGCCTGGAGGACCAGACAACCCGCTAGGCGCTCGGGCTCTTTATCTGTTCTCCAACGGCGCTGATACCTTGTATCGGATCCACGGGACGAATGAGCCAGAGACTATCGGCAAGGCTGTTTCCTCAGGGTGCATACGAATGTTAAATGAGGATGTGGCTCATCTCTATGAGCTTGTTGAAGTTGGCACACCTGTGATCGTTCGCTCAACTCATGATGTCAGACAACAAAACGAATCCAGTATCTATCACCACAAGTCATGATCGCTCTCGAACCTCAATTTAAGCTGTTCTGCTCGAACGAGATCAACTTAGCACCACCGATAGCCGAGGTATTGAAGCCACATCTAGCCTTCTCGTGCGTGAAACCAGCAAATTCTGGGTATTGGACGCCGACAGCCCGGAAGTTGTGCTAGCGGCAAGCCGCCACACTCCCAGTCCTCCAGCTGTTTGTTGGCGGTGCGAGAATGGCGTATGATTGGCGTGCTCGAAGACATCCAGGATATCACCGCCTGTATATGAGAGCTGACTAACGGAGAAACGCCATGAAGTGCTCATTTCAATTGGGTCCCAGCCTGCGGTTGCATATCTCCATGACGATCTTGATTCTGCTCTTTCCCGTATTTTTCGTACGCAGTGGGAATGCTGAGAGTATCCATGAACTTGCGCAGCATACCCACATTCACGGAATTTCATACAATCGGGATGCTGGCGAAGCAGAACTGCTGCTCGCTACTCATCACGGAATGTTTGCTGTGTTGCGAGATGGCACGGCGAAACAGATTTCTTCCACACACGATTTCATGGGATTCTCAGCTGATCCAGGCGACCCGCTGAGGTATTTTGGAAGTGGCCATCCTGCAGGTGGCGGTAACTCGGGTTTCCTTGAGTCGCGCGACAATGGCTCAACTTGGTCGAGAGTGTCGGACGGAATCAATGGACCGGTCGATTTTCACAGTCTTGCCGTGAGCGCGGCCAATCCGACGGTAATCTATGGTGTCTTCGACGGCATCCAGAAAAGCTCCGATGGAGGCACCACGTGGCGGATCTCTGGCACTGTTCCAGATGATTTGGTTCAATTGGCTGCCTCTTCAAAGAGCACTGAACAAATTTTTGCCGCCACCAAGAGCGGCTTGAAAATCAGCAACAATTCGGGTCAGTCCTGGAGGACTGCTTCATTTGATGGCGAAATTGTCACTGCCGTCCAGGTTGAACGGGATGCAACCATCTATGCATTTGTACTCGGTCATGGGTTCCTGAAAAGCAATGAGTCAAATCTCAGCGACTGGATTCCGCTGTCCAACTCCTTCGGAAAGGCGATTCCGCTTCATATGGCGACAAAGCCCGGTACTCCGAGCCAGATGGTCGTTTCCACGCAGACCAGCGAAGTCTTCGAGTCACAAGATGGTGGAAAGACTTGGCGACCGTTCGGCCAGCCTTGATCATGAAGTTTCTAGACAACAGGTCCATCTTCATCGTGCCTGCGATGCTGGTCTTTGCGATGGCTGGGACAGGGTTGTCACTTTTGGACTTCGATGACCCTGCAAGAGTCGCTACCAAGCGTTCCTCAACCGATCAGGCGTCGATCGATCAAGGACGGATTTGGTACGAGTCCTATTGTGCCGGTTGTCATGGAAAAAACCTTGAGGGTCAACCCAATTGGAAAAGTCCTTTGCCCAGTGGCCGACTCCCGGCGCCTCCCCATGATGCCAGCGGGCACACTTGGCACCATCCGGATGATATCTTGGCTAGTATCATATTGAGAGGGCTTAAACCTTTCGCCGGTGAAGAGTATGAAAGCGACATGCCTGCGTTCGAAGGAGTGTTGAGTGTGGAACAGGTCAACGACATCCTGGCGTACATCAAGGACAGATGGCCGGAGCGCGAACGCAGCTACCAGGATCAGATGACGGATCACGCATCAAACTCTGCCCCAGCGTCGCCCGCTAACTAGGTGGTGGCGATCAGTGAATATCGAAGTAAAAATTTTCGTTGATCAGCCTGGAGTAGAGAAGTGGTACCCGAAGAGAAATGAACACCGATGGCTGAATGCGACTGCGACTTGCAACTTCACTGCGGCGGTCGCGCTCAGTCCCTCAATGGGTTGAAGGCTGGAAAAGAAGACAAGCGCCGTGAGAAACTTATCCATGAAAGCTCTTGGTATTGTAATCACTTAAGGAGGGCATGCTGAACATTACCCATTGGGACCTTTGGGCTCCAATAGACATTTGCAATTGTTTCGATGGTCAAGCTTGACCTAGGTCAATGCAGTTGAGGATGGCTTTGAAGTATTTAGAATTATGAGACTGGTTGGCATCGCTCTGATACTCCGCCTATCCCGCTGGCTTCTGCCGGTGATAGTGGGCGTTGCCTTCGCTCTTTCGACTGCACATCCAAGCGGATCATTGGCCACCGCAGAGGCTGTGACGCACGGATACAGCCAAGCCATAGCTGCAGACGGCCACGCCATGCCAGCCCATAAATGCCCGGAAGACTTAAAAGGTCACCCGTGTTGTCAGACTGGGGCTGGGTGCATGGCGTTCACACTCATAGAAAACTGCCCACCGACTGATGTTCCTGCCACTCAGATTGTGCATGGAGCATTGATTTCGGTCCTTGCGACACGGTTGATCGCTCCACCACTGCCGCCTCCCATTTCCCTCGTCTTCGCCTGAGTGTGCCGGTCTGTCGGACCGGATGAGCGGTGGCAAACTGCCGCCCAACGTGTGCGATTGATGACAGGATTGAACACCAATGACTGGAAAACCAGCGGGTCCGCGCCAAGATGGCCGGGCTAGCCTAAGCACGCGCCGCGGTTTTATCGCGGCTGCCAGCCTCGGCGCCGTGAGCCTCTATGGATTATGGGCGGGACTTGGCGCGGCACCCTTACGCTTTTGGGATCTCGGCGGCGCAGATATGAGTGACATGGAAATGTCAAGCGGGGGGCACGGGTCTACAGGCGGCCTGTCACCCGAGGAGTTCCGCCGCATGGCTGAAGAATTCAATGATAAACATCGGCAGACAGATGGAAGTGTTTCTGTCACGCCCGCCGAGAATGGGCAGTCCGTGACGGGAATGGAAATGCCTACCGAGCCTGATAACGCGGCCTTACCAATGCCCGACATGGACATGTCGGAAACGGACGGTCACGCGGGCCATCAGATGCCAAGCGTGACGGAGACGGAACAGGCTGCCTCGCATGACAGCGAAGTGCTGCCATTGGAAGTCTATGTGCTGGCGCAACAATGGTCGTTCGACCCGTCCCTGCTTCGGCTGAAGGCCTACCAGCCCTATCGTTTCCGAATGATGGCGGTGGATGCCGCCCATGGCGCGTCAATTCAGCTCGGCAGTGCCAGCCATATCATTCGGCTTCCCAAAGGGGCGCTGGTCGAACGTGAACTCTCTTTCACTCAACCCGGAGAATATCTCCTGTATTGCACCATTTATTGCGGCGAAGGCCACCAATTTATGAGCGCCAAAATCATCGTCGCGTGAGGACACCATGACCATCCAATCGATTTCCAGGAAGTTGAATGACCTCCCATCCTCTGACCGACTGTTCCTGAAGACGTTCGCTGGAGTGGCGCTTGCCTCCCTGTTGGTCGGATTGTTGTTTGGCTTGGCAACAGCCCTCATTCGCACCGGTTATGCGGAAGCGGAATCATCTACCGGATACCGCATGATGACGGCACATGGCGTCACCGTGTTCTTCTATTGGCTCTACTTCGCTCAAATGGCGTTCCTGCTGGCGCTCGCCGCTTCGCAGTTCGAGGGTAAGCCCCGTATCGCCTGGGCGCCCGCAGCCTGGACGGGGCTATTGGCAATGGTGTTGGGCTTCTTTGCCAGCCAGTCCGGCACCTACCTCGGAACACCTCTGCTCTATGACGGCTCCCCGGAACTCGTGGGTGAGAACATGTTGTCGGCCGGCATTTTCTATTCCGGCTATGTGCTCCTCGCCGCGGGTCTCTTCCTGCTGGCAGCCAGCGCAATTGCCACAACGCTCGCGGCCAAACCCAGCGGCGTGAAGGACGTCTGGTCGACTATCGGCTTTGCCGTGACTGCTTGGGCCGGGCTCGTGATGGTCAGCAGCATTGCCACACTCAACACATTTCTTCCGGCCACCGCATGGGCTTTTGGACTGGCGGCGATGCCAGCCAACCATGAAACCGGTTGGCATCTACTCTTCCACAATCTGCATTATCTGCCACTGATGGGAACAGTCATCATCTGGTATGCGGTAATCCAGGACATCACCGGCGTGGGCTCGATCTTCGGACAACGTTTCTCGAAAATAATCTTTACGCTTTACCTTGTCTTCGTTCCGCCAACGTCGCTCTATCATATGTTCCTCGAGCCGGACCTGTCGCCGTTTCTGCGTGGACTCGGATCCCTCCTGTCACTGTTCATCAGCGTGCCGACGATCGCGGTATTCCTGGTGATCGTCACCTCGCTCGAGGCCCATGCGCGCGCACGGGGTGCGCGAGGGCTCTTCGGCTGGCTACGCAGCCTCCCGTGGAACAATCCAGCGGTCTCTGCGATCGGCTGGGCAGTGGTCAACCTGGCGCTGGGTGGCATCTTTGCCTTCGTTCTCATCCAAGAGCGCTTGGCGCCGTTACTCAGCGATACGTTCTTCGTACCGGCCTACTTTCACTTCCTGACCATCGGTACCGTCACGCTTACACTATTGGCAGCTTTCGCCTGGGCCATGCCTTCAGTGTTCGGCCGCAAACTCCTGGCGCCGCGCCTGCTGACTGCTATACCCGCGGTGCTCACGTTCGGGTTGGCGCTGTTCGGGGGCGCCGGGATGGCGGCCGGATTGAGCGGCATGCCGCGCCGCGTGCTCGATCCGGCCTATGACGGGGCCGCACCTCAGGTGTGGACGGCCATGTCGCCCTATATTGCCGCAGGCGCAATCATCATGGCGGTTTCGCTCACAGCGTATGTGGTGGTCCTGACGGCCACTGCGATGGGCGCACCGGCCCCAAAGTCAGCCATCGCACCCGCTACGCCTCGCTCGGAAGGCGACCTCATGGTATTCCGCCAGCCGGCCTGGACGGCATCACTTGCCGTCGCGATTCTGGTTGGTGGGATGTATGCCGCCACGCTTGTCGCATTCTCCATTCTGCGAGCCCTGCCACTCGTGGCCGGGGCTGCAACCGGTGCCCACTGAGGAGTAACCAACATGACCGAAGATTCCATTCTCGTTGCATTCGTCTGGCTGATCTGGACGGCACTGGCCGTCCTTTATGCCTTCGTGCCGATGTTCTCCATGCCTGGCAGCGCCATGGTGTGGGGCAGCGGAGCCGCCGTCTTTCTCGGACTGGCGATCATGACGGCAGCCCGCGAAATTCAACTGAAATCTACTACGCAACGCCACTGAGCTCATTTAGTGGATCACAAAAGGAGAATGAAAATGCTGAAGACAAAATTGCTGGTCGCCGTCACTGCGGCCGCCCTGGTTTTTGGATCGCCAACTGGCTTCGCCCAGACGCAGCCCGATCCTCATCACCCGGAACAAACAGGGGCAGAAGTTACTGCTCCACCTAACCAACCGGCCGCAGGAATGTCCATGATGAACATGATGGCTGGCATGATGAAGATGATGGGCGGCGGTCAAATGGGCATGGGTGGCATGGACATGGCCGGGATGGGCATGACGGAGCGTGTCGAGGGTCGCATCGCCTTCCTTCATGCTGAACTCCAGATCACCAATAGCCAGGCCAAGCTCTGGGACGCCTATGCCGGCGCACTCAGGGACAATGCCAGGCGCCTCAAGGACAGTGGTGGCGGCATGATGGCTGGCATGCAGGGTCCGGCGTTGCTTGGCCAGCTGGATGCGCAGGAGAAGATGCTTAGTGCCCGTCTCGAAGGTGTCAGGGCCATGAAGGCATCATTGGCGCCGCTTTACGAAGCATTGACTGAAGACCAGCGCAAGACGGCCGATGAATTGCTGGCGCCTCACATGGGACTCATGGGCAAAGGCATGATGCAAGGTGGCATGATGCAGGGCGGTACGACGCAGGGCGGCTCCATGCCCGTGCAGAACAGTCTGCAGTGACTTATCAATGTGCACGGCCGGCCCCCATAGGGCCGGCCAATGCCGAAGGAGTTTTTCCATGGGTAGTCTCGTTTATTTTCTCATATTCGCCGGTCTGTTTGCCTTGATGATGCGATTTGGCTGCGGATCACATGTCCTTGGTCACGGCCATGGCCACCGGCACGGTTCCGCGCCAGGGATCCCGGACGGCCTGGCCGGCGGCGACACCGCCAAGGACCCTGTGTGCGGCATGACGGTTGACACTGCGAATGCCCTATCCAGCGTCCAGGCCGGGCAGACTTACTACTTCTGTTCAGCGACTTGCCGCGACCGCTTTGTGGCATCACCTGAAAAGTTCATCGGCAATGGCGAGAAGCCTGCAGCAACTATGGGGACCTCACATGCCTCTCACCAGCACTGAAAGCCGCTTGGGCCATCCGGGTTTGAATGAGCCGCACCGGCTTCTGATTCCGATCATCCCACTGGGCATGAGTCTGGGTCTGTTCCTGGTGATTGCCTATGTCGCCTGCATCTTCTTCTATTTTCTGTTTCCGAACTTGATCCTTAATCACGCCGTGCTCGCGCTCTTTCTCCCGGGCTTCAAACTCCTCGACTGGCCGAGCTTTCTGCTCGGATTGATCGAGAGCTTTGGTTACGGCTGGGTCGTGGCACTGGTGTTTGGGCCACTATTCAATTTCTTCTCGGCGCGACAGAGCTGAGGGAAGGACTGTTGGACTAGGTCAGTGGTGCTTGTGCGCACTGAATAAATCTGTGTTGCTCCAAATCCTCGTGGGGAATGAAAAATGAACGAACAGAACAAGCCGAAACCGCGCCAGAACTTCGCCTATGATATCCTGTATTTTGTGGCGACGATGTTTGCCGTTCTGCTGATACGGGACTTTCTGGTGGGGCCAAGCCATGTGCGTGAGATACCCTATAGCGAATTCCGGCAACGCCTAGACAAAGGGGAACTGAAGGATCTGGTTGTCGGTCCAACTCGAGTTACCGGTTCCTTGCCCACGGAAAACAAGGATCAGTCACAACATTTCACGACTATCCGCGTCGACCCTCAACTCGCCGACGATCTGATTAAGCGCGGGATTTCCTTCTCAGGTCAACCCGAGCCAGGCCTATTTGAGAACTTCATTTCTTGGCTGCTGCCGATGGCGGGTTTCATAGTCTTGTGGATGTTCCTCTTGAGGCCGATGGCAATGGGCCACGGTGGAATGATGGGCATGGGGAAGTCCAAGGCGAAAATCTATGCTGAAACCGACGTCGGTGTAAAATTTGCCGATGTCGCCGGTGTTGATGAAGCAAAGAGTGAATTGGCCGAAGTTGTAGGATTTCTGAGGGACCCAAAGAGCTTCGGACGCTTAGGAGCGCGTGTCCCGAAAGGCGTCCTGCTGGTTGGCCCACCCGGAACCGGAAAGACACTTCTGGCTCGGGCCGTGGCGGGTGAAGCAGGTGTGCCGTTCTTCTCGATCACCGGCTCGGAGTTCGTCGAAATGTATGTGGGTGTCGGTGCGGCCCGCGTGCGCGACCTCTTCGAACAGGCGCGGGCCCAGGCCCCGGCGATCCTTTTCATTGACGAGTTGGACGCACTAGGCCGTGCGCGCGGTGTTGGCGTGCCCGGGGGCGGTCATGAGGAAAAGGAACAGACACTCAATCAGCTTCTGGCCGAGATGGATGGATTCGATGCACGTTCAGGAGTAGTTGTACTATCTGCAACCAATCGCCCTGAAATACTCGACCCGGCCCTTTTGAGAGCGGGGCGGTTTGACCGGCAGGTGCTTGTCGACCGTCCCGATCGCAAGGGGCGTGCTGCGATCGTTCGGGTGCACTTACAGAAGATAACAGTTGATCCCGACCTCGACGTGGACGCGATCGCGGCGCTGACGCCGGGGTTTACAGGTGCCGACATTGCCAATCTGGTCAATGAGGCCGCATTGGCGGCGACCCGGCGTAGCGCCAACACAACGGAGCTTGCCGATTTCAACCAGGCGGTCGAGCGCATCGTTATAGGTGTCGAAAAGAAGAGTCGAATTCTCGGGCCCAAGGAGCGTGAGATCGTGGCCCATCACGAGATGGGTCATGCCCTGGTGGCCATGACGCTGCCGGGGACCGACCCCGTACAGAAGATTTCCATCATATCGCGCGGACTTGGTGCCCTGGGCTATACGTTGCAGCGTCCGATCGCTGATCGATATCTCATGAGCCAGACGGATCTTACCAATCAGATGGCGGTACTGCTGGGCGGTCGGGCGGCCGAGAGTCTTGTATTCAGCGAAGTCTCTACCGGTGCGGCCGATGATCTGGTGCGTGCTACCGACATCGCGCGCAACATGGTCACCCGCTTCGGCATGGTGCCGGAACTCGGTCAGGTCGCCTACGAAACCGAGGCTGCAACTTTTCTCTCAGGTCAGGTGCCATCGTGGAAGCCGAGAACCTATGGCGACGGCACCGCCGAAGTCATTGATCATGCCGTGCAGAAATTAACAGAAGAAGCATTCGTCAGAGCGAGGGATATCCTCTCTGCTCACAAGCAGACACTGATTAAGCGCTCGATGGAGCTGCTTGAAAAGGAAACTATGGATCAGGACGAGTTGGCAAGCATTGCTGCGGAAATTTTGCAAACAAGCAGCGAACCTGCCGAGACAACGAAGAATCAGGGCATGGCAGCCTGACAAGCACAACTTGCCTTTAGAAATCATCCTTTAGGAGACACTTTCGATGAAACTGAAATTCTGCGGCGCGGCCGGAACTGTCACCGGCTCACGCTATCTCCTCAGCCGGGATGACAAGCAATTTCTGGTGGATTGCGGTCTGTTCCAGGGACTGAAGCAACTGCGACGGCGCAACTGGGAGGCCCCGCCCTTCGATCCGAGAAAGGTCGACAGCGTGCTCCTCACCCATGCGCATATCGACCACAGTGGCTACCTTCCGCTGCTCGTACGTCAAGGCTTCAGGGGACGGATTATCTGCACAAGAGCAACTGTCGAACTTTGTAAACTGCTGCTCCCCGATTCCGCCCACTTGCAAGAGGAAGAGGCGCGATATGCAAACAAGCGCGGCTTTTCTCGGCACAAACCCGCTCTCCCACTGTACACGACCGAAGATGCAGAAAACGCTTTGCGACTGCTAGAGGGCGTTGAGTATGGCAAATCCATTCCTGTGATGCCGGGTGTGACCGCCTCGTTCCATCAAGCTGGTCATATTCTCGGGAGTGCTATGATCATGCTCCAGCATGACGGGCGGCGGACCCTGTTCTCTGGTGATCTTGGTCGTCCTAACGACCATGTCATGCGGCCACCTGAAGTTGTTCACGCGGCTGATAATCTCGTCATCGAATCGACATATGGCAATCGAACCCACGGGAACGCCGATCCTGAGGCAGAACTGGGCAACCATCTCAATCGGGCTATCGCCCGAGGGGGCATGATTGTGATGCCTGCGTTCGCGGTAGGACGGGTGCAATCCATCCTACTGTTGATCTCTCGATTGAAACAGCGGGGTACGCTGCCAGACGTTCCTGTCTATCTCAACAGCCCGATGGCGGTTGATGCCACTCGTATTTATCACGAATTCCGTGCTGAACACCGGCTTAGCCCTGAAGAGTGCAAGGCGGCATGTCAAGTTTCAAAGTTTGTCAATAGTGTCGAAGAATCGATCGCGTTGAATAGGACCCAAGGCCCCGGCATCATCATATCGGCAAGTGGCATGGCGACCGGTGGCCGGGTGGTGCATCATCTCAAGGCTTTTGCGCCAGACCCGCGCAACATGGTGCTCTTTGCCGGATTTCAAGCAGCAGGAACTCGCGGTGCCGCCATGGTGGGGGGCGCACAGTGGATCCGGATCCACGGCGAGGACATTCCGGTGCGCGCCGAAGTCGTCAACATCGATGCGTTCTCGGCTCATGCCGATTCGGGAGAGTTGTTATCCTGGATGCGGAACTTCCGGGCCGCGCCGAGCCAGATCTTCCTCACCCACGGCGAACCCACGGCGGCGTCAGCGATGCAATCGGTCATATCGCAGGATCTGGGCTGGGAGTCTTCGGTCGCAGTTGATCTTGCTGAGGTGTCGCTGTGACGGGAAACAATGTATCGCACCCCAATCATTCCCATCTTCGGCTCAAGCGATTGGGGATCGACACCTACCGTGAATTTGTCATTTACATGAATCGCGATTGCGAGGTCTGCCGTGCCGAGGGATTTGAAGTCCGGTCACGAATAGCCGTTGAATCGAGTGGAAAGAGTATCGTGGCGACGCTCAATGTCACGGGCGACGATCTCCTTTCAACTGATGAGGCGGGGCTATCCGAGGCAGCCTGGAAGGCGCTTTCGGCTGAAGAGGGTCAGATTGTGACCCTTTTGCATCCCAGTCCGCTCATATCCGAAAGCCATCTCCGGAGGAAAGTTTATGGCGGGACTTTGGGTAAGGAAGAGCTTGAACATATCGTGAGAGATGTGGCTGGCGGGTTTTATGACGACATCCACCTCGCGGCCTTCGTGACCGCTTGCGCTGGCGACAGGCTCAATGCGCAAGAGACCATCGATCTTACCGCAGCGATGATCTCGGCTGGTGACACTCTCACATGGCAGAGTTCACGTGTGGCTGACAAGCACTGTATCGGCGGCCTGCCCGGAAACCGTACCAGCATGATAGTCGTGCCGATCGTGGCAGCTGCCGGACTGGTCATTCCTAAAACATCATCGCGCGCGATCACCTCGCCTGCTGGAACAGCCGATGTCATGGAAACCCTGACCCGGGTTGATCTCGATCTTGGAGAGATGAAACGGGTCGTTGAGCAAGAGGGTGGTTGCATAGCCTGGGGAGGCGCTATGCGCCTGAGCCCGGCGGATGACATTCTCATCGGTGTGGAGCGTCCGCTTGATTTCGACAGCGAAGGTCAACTGGTTGCTTCCGTGCTGTCCAAAAAGATTGCGGCAGGTTCCACCCATGTGGTTCTCGATCTGCCGGTCGGCCCTACAGCGAAACTTCGCAATGCTGAAGCTGCAGCTCGCCTCGCCTCCCGCCTCCAACAGACCGCTGATGCGTTCGGTCTGATCGTCAAGATCGTCGAGACAGACGGAACCCAGCCAGTTGGCAGGGGTATCGGGCCGGTACTCGAAGCGCGCGATGTAGTGGCCGTGCTGCAGAACGATCCTGCTGCGCCTGCTGATCTGCGAAAGCGTGCGCTTGGGTTATCTGGCCAATTGTTAGAGCTGGCGGGTGCCGCCGCCTCGGGCGGAGGATTGGTGCTGGCGGAAAGCTTGCTGTCCAGCGGAGCGGCGTGGCGGAAGTTCCAATCCATTTGTGCCGCACAAGGCGGAATGCGCGACCTGACCTTCGCGCCGCACCGTTACGAGGTCCTTGCTTTGCAAGCCGGACAGGTTACATCAATCGACAATCGAAAGCTGGCGAAAGTGGCAAAGCTTGCAGGCGCACCACGAGCCCCGATGGCTGGAGTAGATTTCCATGCGCCACTCGGGTCTATCGTGAAGCTTGGCCAGCCACTTTACACCGTCCATGCTGAGACTCCGGGAGAATTGGCCTATGCGCTGGACTATGCGAAGTCGCAAACGGAAATGATCGAAGTCTGGGAAACCACATGACGGCGGTGTTCTTTGCGATGCCCGGCAATGAATCGCTGGCGGCTGCTCTTGCTAGTGGAACGGCAACGGAGTTGGGAAGTCTCGAATACCGGAAGTTCCCGGATCAGGAATCCTATTTGCGCTTCCTGGGCAATGTAACGGGCCGCAATGCAGTTCTTGCCTGTTCTCTTCATGATCCAGACGGCAAGACCTTGCCTTTGCTCCTCGCAGCAGCGGCGCTTCGCGATCTCGGTGCTAAGTCTGTCGGCCTAGTTGCTCCTTATCTTTCATACATGCGGCAGGATCGGCGGTTCAAAGAAGGTGAAGCCATTACATCTTTGGCATTCGCACGACTTCTATCCGGAGCATTCGACTGGATCGCTACAATCGATCCCCATTTGCATCGCTATGCTTCCATGGCTGAAATCTATTCCATCCCGGCACTGGTGGGGCACGCGGCGCCGGTGCTGGTGGATTATCTGCGGCAGAGGCACGGCACGATCTTCCTTGTTGGACCAGATGAGGAGAGCGAGCAGTGGGTCTCGTCGGTAGCGAAGGCGGCAGAGGCGCCGTATGTCACGTTGCGCAAGACCCGCCGCGGCGACAACGATGTGTCTATCAACTTCCCTGATATCATGAAGTTTGACGGACTGACTCCGGTTCTGATCGACGATATCATATCATCCGGCCACACGATGCAGGTTGCGGTAACGCAACTCGTGGCACTCGGCTTCGGGCAACCTGTGTGTCTGGCCGCTCACGGCATTCTTGCCGCAGATGCTATGCAGCGCCTGAAAGCAGCGGGCGCGGTCATTGTGACAACCAATACAATTCCGGGGCCAACCGCAGCACTCGATGTGAATCCTCTGCTCGTCGAACTCATAAGGCCAAAGCTGATTGGAGAATCAAAGCCATGAACAAATCCGCTGCCGAATTGCCGCTCTTGGCAAACCGCAATCTCTTGTGCGAGGCGAGGTCCGCGGAACTCCGTGCCCGCCACCCCGACCTTGCTGTCTGGGCAGCGGGTAACACTGTTATTCCGCATGGCAATGAGACCGTCTGTCGTGTCCACGACCTCGTGGAGAGCCTGACAGGCTTGCGTGATGGCCCAAGGGCAGAGGAAATTTATCGCATGCTCCGGGCGGCCGACGACATTGCGAGTGCGGCCATGTGGGTGGTCGTCCACATGACCTATGCCCGCAGGGTCTTTACCGATGGCCGTCCGCTCGGGCATGCGGATTTCAAGCCGTCGCCCGAGGGACACACGGGCGGCTCACTGAACATGGTTCCAGCCTATGTCGGTTATATGCTTGCCAATGCCCTCACTGGCACGACCCGGTCCTGGATCATGGGGCAGGGCCACTGCGTTGCGGCAGTCGAGGCGGTAAACCTACTTCTCGGAAACATGAGTGCCAGGCAGGAGGAACGCTATTCCTGGACGGATGATGGGCTGACGGCCCTGGTTAGTGATTTCTACAGCTATGCGGTCGATCGCGAGGGTAGGCCTGCAGCACCGCTGGGCAGTCATGTGAACGCCAACACGGGAGGTGGGGTTTCCGAGGGCGGCTATCTGGGCTTTGCCGAGGTCCAGTATGTACATATGCCATTGAAGGGGGAGCGCCTCGTCGCCTTCCTCAGCGATGGCGCCTTTGAGGAACAGCGCGGCAGTGATTGGGCGCCTCGGTGGTGGCGCCACGAGGATTCCGGATTGGTGACGCCCGTCATGATCCTCAACGGCCGGCGTATCGAACAGCGCACCGAGATGATGCAGGAAGGCGGTGCCGACTGGTTACGCGCGCACCTCGCTCTGGCGGGCTTCGATCCCATCGATATCGACGGCCGGGATCCGGCGGCCTTCGCCTGGGCCATCATCGAGTCGGAAAAACGTCTCGCGGTAAGAGGTGAAGCCGCCGCGTCGGGCGAGGCAACCTATCCTGTGCAGCTTCCATACATCATCGCCAATACCATCAAGGGCTATGGGTTCCCGGGTGCGGGCACCAATGCGGCCCATAATCTCCCGCTGTCGGGCAACCCGTTACATGATGCCAGCGCGAAAGATGAATTCAACAGTGGCGTACAAAAATTGTGGGTTGATCCCATCCGCCTCGCGGGGGAAGCCAAATTACTGAAGAACCATGATCTTCAGCGCCGTGTTCTGGAGAAAGACAACGCTCTTGCGAGCCGCAATCTCCCTACAGTGCACATGCTGGAAATACCAGCACACTTTATGCCTCCGGGCGCCACGGCTTCGCCCATGGATTATCTGGATCGTTGCTTTGTTGACCTTGTGAGCCACAATCCAGATCTGCGGGTACGAGTAGGCAACCCGGATGAACTGCAGAGCAACCGTATGGTTCGCACGCTGCAGCAGCTGAAACATCGCGTCAATCAGCCGGAGACCTCGGCGGCCGAGGCCGTTGACGGGCGCATCATCACGGCACTTAACGAGGAAGCGGTGATCGGCGCCGCCCTTGGGAACAAGGGTGGGTTGAACCTGGCTGTGTCCTATGAGGCTTTCGCGGTCAAAATGCTCGGTGCCGTGCGCCAGGAAATCATTTTTGCCCGTGGCAAAAAGGAGCGTGGCTACCGGCAGGGATGGCTGGGAATTCCAATCGTCGTTACGTCTCACACGTGGGAAAACGGAAAGAACGAGCTCTCGCACCAGGATACCACGTTTTGCGAGGCACTCCTCGGAGAGATGTCGGACACGTCACGTGTGCTGTTTCCCGCCGATGCCAACACTGCTGTTGCCGCCCTGCGGTATGTCTACCGGCAACGGGGCGAAATCGCATGTCTTGTCGTTGCCAAGCGAGAAGTTCCGAACGTGTTTGCAGCGGGTGCTGCGGATGCAATCGTGGCAACAGGTGCTGGCCATGTGAGCGGGTTTGACGGCGCGGCTCAGATCCAACTCGTTGCCATTGGCGCTTATCAACTGCAGCAATGTATCTGGGCGGCGGCGCGATTTGCGAAATCAGGGATACGCATATTGGTCACATGTGTGGTTGAGCCGGGCCGCTTCCGGATGGCGCGCGACAGAATTGAAGCTGACTTCGTGGCATCGGATACCGATCTGGTTGCGTTTTTTCCAATCGATTTGCCGCGCGTCATTGTTAGCCATGCGAGGCCCGAACCGATGGCTGGCGTTTTTCGTCGGATTGATCGTGGCCCGGCAACCACACGCTATCTCGGATTCCGCAATCGTGGCGGAACGCTCGATACGGCAGGTCTTCTCTTCGCCAATGGCACAACGTGGGCGCACATTGTGCACCAGGGATGTGAGGCGATGGCGATTGATATAGCACCCCATCTCTCGATGGAGGAGCTCAAGGCCGTCGCGTTCGAGGGCGACCCGCAAATAATCATGACACCGCCGAGAGAATGAGATTACCCGACAAAACGCCACCCTCATAAGAAATCTCACCGGAGTTCTGCAATGACAATCTCCCAATCTGCCGTTACACCCGACGCATCCACTTCAGCTTCGCGTAAGCTAAGCTTGTTGCCACTTACCGCTCTGGTTGTTGGTTCGATGATCGGCGGTGGGGTTTTCAGCCTGCCGCAAAATATGGCGAAGGGCGCGTCGCCCGGCGCCGTCATCATCGGTTGGCTGATCACTGGCGTCGGGATGCTTGCGCTGGCCTTCGTCTACCAGAGCCTTTCGACCCGAAAGCCCAAACTCGATGCGGGCCCTTATGCCTATGCCCGCGCCGGGTTCGGTGACTTCGTGGGTTTCAACAGCGCTTGGGGTTATTGGCTCAGCGCATGGCTCGGTAACGTATCCTATGCTGTATTGATCTTCGGCGCATTGAGCTACTTCTTTCCGGCATTCGGTGCTGAAGGCAATACCTGGCAGGCCATCATCGGCGCCTCGGCCGTTCTCTGGATCATCCACGCGATTATCCTTATGGGAGTCCGCCAGGCCGCGATTGTCAATGTCATAACGACAATCGCCAAACTGGCGCCGATCTTCATCTTTATCGTGGCCATTCTGGTGGCTTTCAAGCTGCCAACATTCAGCCTCGATTTCTGGGGCGCAGCCACGCCCGATCTTGGCAGCATTGCCGCCCAGGCCAAGAGCACGATGCTGGTGACCCTCTGGGTGTTCATCGGGATTGAAGGTGCGAGCGTGGTTTCGGGACGCGCGGCGCGACGCAAAGACATCGGGCGCGCGACGATCCTTGGATTTGTGACGGCATTGGCACTCTATGTTTTGGTATCGTTGCTGTCGTTTGGCGTCATGACTCAGCCAGAACTGGCGGCACTTCCTGGCGCCGCATCGATGGCAAACGTGCTTGAATCCGCCGTCGGCCCCTGGGGCTCAGTGCTGGTTCGCCTTGGTCTGGTGGTCTCAGTCGCTGGCGCCTTCCTGAGTTGGACGCTGTTTGCTGCCGAAATTCCCTATCGGGCCGCTAACGAAGGTCTGATGCCCGATGTCTTCGCAAGGGAAAACCGCAATGGTTCGCCAGTCGGCTCGCTGTGGATCACCAATATCCTGGTGCAACTTTTCCTGATCGTAACGCTCTACTCGAGTTCGACGTACCAGGCGATCTTCTATATAGCCTCGACGGCAATCCTGGTCCCTTACGTCCTCTCGGGGGCGTACGCATTGAAGCTATCTTTGAGTGGCGAGGGCTACCAGGCGAACGAAAGACGCAATTTCGATTTGCTGACCGGATTTGTCGCTATGATCTATGGCGTGTGGCTCATTTACGCGGCCGGAGTGAACTATCTCCTGATGGTTGCCATTCTCTACGCGCCCGGCGTTCTGGTGTACTGGTGGGCACGCAGCGTCCGGGGCGAAAAGGCCTTTACGGTCATCGAGAGCATCTTGGCCGTGGGTCTTCTGACTGCCGCGAGTGTCGCCGCCTATTTGATGTGGACCGGCGTTATTAGCGCCTTGTGAGGACTTGACATGCCAGGTTCGATATCGATTGGCGCTTATTCTGAGATCGGCAAGTTAAGAACGGTTCTCACCTGTCGGCCCGGTCGCGCGCACGAACGGCTGACACCATCAAACTGCCGCGACCTTCTCTTCGACGACGTTTTCTGGGTGCATGAAGCCCGAAACGACCATCATGACTTCACTACCAAGATGCAGGAGCGCGGCGTCGAAGTCTTAGATATGCACGACCTTCTGGCGGACCTCGCTGCGAACGGAACTGCGCTGTCGTGGATCCTGGACCGCAAATTCACCGAAAACTACATCGGTGTCGGGATGCTTGACGAAATCAAGGATTGGTTGCGCGGGCTTCCGCCCGACGAAATTGCCGAAGTGCTGACGGGAGGTATTGCCGTCTGCGATCTGCCGTTCACTCCCGGTGGCATGTTCGGGCAATATCTCGGCCCGCATGGATTCGTGGCGCCGCCGCTGCCGAATCTAATGTTCACGCGCGATACCAGCGCCTGGATCTTCGGTGGTGTCACGCTCAACCCGATGCATTGGCCGGCCAGGCGTCAGGAAACCCTTCTGACAGCAGCAGTCTACAAATTTCATCCGCGTTTCAAAGATGAGAAATTTGAGATCTGGTGGGGTGATCCTGAACGCGAATTCGGGCCGGCGACGCTCGAGGGAGGCGACATCCTGCCACTTGGCAACGGTATCGTTTTCGTCGGAATGGGGGAAAGATCGAGTCCTCAAGCTGTAGGGCAATTGGCACGGGCACTGTTTAGGGCAGGTGCTGCAAGCCGC
Organism: Pseudomonadota bacterium; assembly: GCA_963205315.1. Classification (GTDB taxonomy): domain Bacteria; phylum Pseudomonadota; class Alphaproteobacteria; order Rhizobiales; family Aestuariivirgaceae; genus Aestuariivirga. Next base: position 73,854 of record CAUJIO010000056.1, read on the forward strand.
GTCGTCGCCTGTCAGATGCCGCAATCGCGCGCCGCCATGCATCTCGATACAGTCCTGACCCTGTGCGATCGGACAGTGGCCACCAGTTTCACGGAAGTCGCAGAACAGTTACGCTGTTACAGTTTGAGGCCAGGGGACAAGGCTGACGCAATCGATGTTCGCGGCGAAACGAAATCGGTTTTCCAGCTGATCGAGGAGTGTCTCGGCATAGCCAAGCTGCATGTCGTCGGCACCGGAGGCGACGCCTTTGAACAGGAACGCGAACAATGGGACGACGGCAACAATGTCGTCGCCCTGGAGCCGGGTGTCGTCATTGGTTATGATCGCAATGTCCATACCAACACGCTTTTGCGCAAGGCTGGTGTCGAAGTCATTACCATCCGCGGAGCGGAACTTGGACGCGGACGTGGCGGAGGCCACTGCATGACCTGTCCGATTTCGCGCGATGCCGTAGGTTACTAGGAGCGATCCATGTCATTCAATTTGCAAGACCGCAGTTTTCTGACGTTGCGAGATTTTACACAGGCTGAGATCAAATTTTTACTCAAACTCGCGGCCGATCTCAAATCTGCCAAATACACCGGTACCGAACAACAGCGGCTAAAGGGAAAGAGCATCGCCCTCATCTTCGAGAAAGCCTCCACGCGTACGCGCGTCGGCTTCGAGGTGGCGGCTTACGACCAGGGCGCCCATGTGACTTACCTCGGTCCGAGCGGCACGCAGATCGGCCACAAGGAAACCATGAAAGATACAGCCCGAGTGCTTGGCCGCATCTACGACGCGATCGAGTATCGGGGGTTCAGCCAGAAGACCGTGGAGGAGCTGGCGAAATTCTCCGGTGTACCAGTCTACAACGGTCTCACCGACGAGTACCACCCAACTCAAGTACTTGCCGACCTGCTTACCATGCAGGAGCATAGCGAGAAGCCTTTGAGCCAGGTGAGTTTTTGCTTTCTTGGTGATGCCGGCAACAACATGGGCGACTCGCTTCTCATCGGTGGCGCCAAGATGGGTATGGACGTGCGTTTATGCGCTCCGAGGGCCTGTTGGCCCGACAAGGACATCCTAACGTTTGCCGAAAAGACCGCCGCCACGACGGATGCACGAATCATGATCACCGATAATCTCGAACAGGCAGTAAAGGATTGCGATTTCCTGTATACTGATGTCTGGCTCTCCATGGGGGAGCCAGAAGAAAAGTGGGCAGAGCGTATCAAATTGCTGGAGAAGTATCAGGTCAATGCGCATGCCATGAAATTGACGGGGAAGCCCAATACGAAGTTCATGCATTGCCTGCCCGCCTTCCACAATACCGAGACCGAGGTTGCCAAGGACATCGAAAGGAAATTCGGGCTGAAGGCCATGGAAGTTACCGAAGACGTCTTTGAATCCCCGGCGTCCGTCGTTTTCGATCAGGCCGAGAATCGAATGCACACGATCAAGGCTGTCCTTGTCGCCACAATCGGGTCATAGGGCCATGCGTGTCGTGGTTGCACTTGGCGGTAACGCGCTGCTCAAGCGTGGACAGCCGCTTTCGGCCGAAAACCAGCGGGCCAATGTCAAGATTGCGGCAAAGGCTGTCTTTGGCTTGATCGAAGCAGGCCATGAGGTCATCATCTCGCATGGTAATGGTCCGCAGGTCGGGCTTCTCGCCTTGCAGAATGCCGCATACAAAGACGGCGGCAGTTTTCCTCTGGACGTGCTGAGTGCGGAGTCCGTCGGGATGATAGGATATCTCATTGAGCAGGAACTCGGCAACCTCTTGCCCGACGGAAAGCTGACGGCGACACTCCTCACCCAAATTGAGGTCGATCCTGACGATCCGGCGTTCGGCGAGCCGTCGAAACCGATCGGTCCAGTTTATAGCGAGGAGGAAGCACTTCGGTTTGCGGCAGACAGGGGTTGGGTCATAGGGCCGGACGGAGGCAAATTCCGGCGGATGGTTGCTTCCCCCATCCCCAAACGTATCTTCGAGATTGACGTCATCCAGATCCTTGTCGATCAAGGTGTGACAGTCATCTGCGCGGGCGGCGGCGGCATTCCTGTGATCAGACGGGCAGACGGCAACTTTACGGGCATTGAGGCGGTCATTGACAAGGACCGCGCCAGCGCACTGCTTGCAAACCAGATTGGCGCGCATGCCCTGCTGATGCTCACTGACGTAGACGGCGTCTATCTAGACTGGGATACAGCCAAGCAGACCCTCATTTCCAGGATAACCCCCGCGAACATTCGGAAGGAAACGTTTGCGTCTGGTTCGATGGGGCCGAAGGTAGAGGCGGCAGCAACATTTGTGGCTCATGGTGGAACGATGGCCGGCATTGGTCGGTTGGAGGAGGCGAAATTAATTCTCGAGGGTCGATCCGGTACGATCGTTGCTACAGTGTAAAATGGTGACAAGATCGCGCATTCTGAGAAATTGTTACGTCATTCAAACAATCGACGGTGACAACAGGCGCGCCACTGCTTCGCGTGGGATATTGATCATCAATTCATGTTCAACAGGTTGGAGGGCAATCTCCTACCTTGATACCTTGGCGCTGCCGCTCCATTTTCGGCCGCCTTTCTCCGGTGATGATAGGTTTGATAGTTTTCTGCCATGACGCAGACATTTGAAATGTGGTGTGAAGAGTGGAAAGGCCCGCCTTATCCCAGTTTAGATGAATGCATATCGGATCAGTATCATTCAAGCCTCAATCTCTACTGGGAGGAGATAAAAACCAGCATTGCAGTCCCCTCCAACTTTGGAGTGACCGAATTGCTCGAGTGGCTCCAAGCGCTACTGTTGTTGCCAGGCCGGATCGTAATTTATCTGCTCGTTGCCATTGCTCCCGGCGTTCATAGCCAATTGTCGAATGGTGTTGAGAGTCTGTATGGGTGGCCTCCCGTTGCGGCGACGATTGCCATATACGGGGTGCTGATTGCAGCGTTTATTGGCTTGAAGATTCTGTCACGTTTCAGAACAGAATATAGAGCTCGCTGAAGGCCGGGTCCGTGGCCGAATGGGCATTTTCACTTACCGGTCCTCCGTTTGACAGAGGCTAGAAGTCTTCCGCTCCGAGCGTGTGGATCATCGTCGGCACTTATGGCGCGAGACGGAAAGAATACGTGTTGACGTTGGAGGCCGCGCCCACCTACCACGTTACTCCCCATGAATCACTTTGTCAGGAGCGGGGCGCTTGGAACTTTATAACATCACTATGGCGGCTCTTATCGGCATTGTAGAGGGAGTAACAGAATTCCTTCCGATATCTTCGACGGGCCACCTGATCCTGCTCGTCGATATCCTCGGTTTCAAAGGTCCCCCTGGACGGGTGTTTGAGGTTGTGATTCAGTTTGGCGCCATCCTCGGCGTGTGCTGGGTCTATCGCGAACGCCTGTTGAATGTCATCTCAAAACCAGCATCGCCATCGAGCCTACACATGGCAGGTGTGCTGCTGCTCGGATTCCTGCCTGCCGCCATCATCGGATTCCTTGCCCATGACTTCATCAAGGCAGTCCTCTTCAATTCCTTGATAGTGAGTATCGCTCTTATTCTTGGAGGGGTGGCAATCATCGCAATCGAGAAATCACCGCGCAAGGATGTCGTATTGAGTTTTGGCGGAATTTCGCCGCTTAAAGCCATACAAGTTGGCTTGTTTCAAGCGCTTGCCATGATTCCTGGAACGTCGCGATCGGGAGCGACCATCATGGGCGGACGATTGCTGGGATTGTCACGGGGTGCTGCAGCGGAATTCTCCTTCCTTCTCGCGATACCCACGATGCTCGCAGCTTCGGGCTATGATCTTTACAAAAATGCAGGGGAGATCGATGCGGCGGGACTTATTCTCCTTGCGGTAGGATTCCTTTCGGCTCTTATAACAGCGGTCGTCACAGTAAAGTGGTTGATCGGTTTTGTTTCTTCTCACAGTTTCGAGGGGTTCGGTTGGTATCGCATCGCCTTCGGAACTCTGATGCTGATCTTGATGTACTAATTCCAACTTCCTTCATAATCCGTTCAGGCACCGGGATCGCCGAATTGCGGATGGAGTTCGTTTTAACAACTCTTTAGTGGCAACTTGTGAATGATAAGGAAATCGACTGAATCTGTGTCGGGTCAGCGAAGATAGGCCTCGCTGGCATAGCGCCGCATCATGTGTTGGCTATTGAAGCGCGGTCCGATTTTGCTGATTGACTGTTTCATCATCCAAACCCAACGTTCTTTGTTATCATAGAACAGCGGGAGGATCACGTCTTCCAGTTTGGAATAGAGGGCACGGGCGTGCTCGTCGTTCTTATCGCCATCCCGTCCGACGGCCCAGCCCGTCACGCCTTCCCGCCATGCTTCGACCCACCAGCCGTCCAGAACACTGAGATTGAGCACGCCGTTCAGGGCAGCTTTCATTCCGCTCGTGCCGGAGGCCTCCAGCGGCGGCAGCGGCGTATTGAGCCAAAGGTCGGCGCCAGCAACCATCGTCTTCGCGAGCGTCATGTCGTAGCCAGGCATGTACACCACATCAAGTTCGCCGGCGAGTTCCTTGATGTGCCTATGGATGTTCTTCAGAAGAGCTTTGCCCCCTTCATCACGTGGATGCGATTTCCCCGCCATAACGATCTGCACAGGGTGCTTCTGGTGGATGGCACGCAGTCGCTCGATGTCCGAGAATAGCAGGTCGGGGCGTTTGTAACCGGTAATCCGTCGCGCGAACGCCAGCAAAAGTTGATCTGGCTGCAATTTGCGTCCTGTTCGGCGCGCCACTTCGGCCAGCAGGTCATCCTTTGCCTCCCGGTGCGCCGCAATCACCGAATCGTCCGGCAGTTGGTCGGCATCCATCAGCGATTCCGGGACATGACCCCAATCCGGCGCGAGTTGCTGAAAGAGCCTAGCGAGGGCCGGATGTGTCCAGGTCGGCACATGCACGCCATTGGTGAGGGCGCGGATGCTGTATCCGGGAAACATGCGCTGGGCCGTTTCGGCGTGGCGGAAGGCGACGCCGTTGACATAGCCACTGAGATTGAGCGCGAGCCTTGTCATGTTGAGGTTATCGTAGCCAGCGAATGGCTTCAACACTTCGACGTCCAGAACATCCTTTAGCAACGGCTCGGCCATCGCGTATGAAAATCGGTCATGCCCCGCCTCGACCGGGGTGTGGGTGGTGAAGACGCACCGCTGGCGCACCTGGTCTGCATCAAAGGATCTTGAATCCCGTTCAATCTGGCTGGGAGAGGTCGGATACCGCTTCAACAACGCCGCCGCCATCAGTGCGGCGTGACCCTCGTTCAGATGAAATGTTCTGATCCTGAAACCGAGGGCGTCCAGTATCCGCTGGCCACCCACTCCTAAGATGATTTCCTGCTTAAGCCGGTAGGTCTCGTCGCCGCCATAGAGGCGATCGGTGATTGCCTGGTCTGAAGGGTCGTTGTGATCGAGGCGGGTGTCGAGGAGAAGGACGGGCACCTGATGTCCGAGCGGACAAGTCAGAATGTAGAGCCATGGCCGGATCCATACCGCACGACCCTCGATCCAGACAGCGACCATCGCATCGAGTGGTGTAGCCCAGTCGGACGGTTCCCAGGGATCTTTGTGATCGATTTGGCCGCCGTCGGCATCAATCTCTTGCCGAAGATAACCTTGGCGGCTGACGAGCGTGATGAACACAATTGGCAGCGCAAGATCTGCACTCGAGCGCGCCGTGTCCCCGGCGAGAATTCCCAGTCCACCGGAATATGTATGCATTCCAGGCTGTAGCGCCATTTCCATAGAAAAGTAGGCGATGCTTGTTTTCGCCAAGAACTGTTCGATCAGTGACACTTGTTTCCGTTCTCCCGGTCATTTGCCTGCTTCAGGTCGGCGCGTAGATATAAGGTTGCGTCAGTAGCGGTTTTTGGTGGCCATCGTGTGAACCGCATCGCGTTCAATGCGGCGTCTGTTTATTGCGACTTCGTAACCCATCCGTGGAGGCGGAATACAGACAGCGTAAAGAACGCTCCCCCGGATGCGGCAATAATCATCAGATGATGCCATATGGTATCGAGCCGCGCAGCCCGGTACAGGGTTGCCTGCGCGAAACTAACGAACTGGGTGGACGGCACGAGTTGCATCGCTGCCTGCATCCAAGCGGGCATGCTTTCGATTGGCGTGATGGATCCGGACAGCAGCAGCATCGACATTAGGATCGGGATGACGAGCAGACCGAACTGGGCCATTGAAGCGGTGAGCGTCGCCAGAAGAATGCCGAATGCCATAACCGAAAACTGATACAGAATGGCACCAATCACGAACCACCCCAGCGACCCTTGGAGCGGCACGCCCAGAAAGAGGCGGACAACCAACAGAAGTGAAAGCAGTGCCGCTACGATGATGACCGAACCATTCGCAAGTATTTTCGATAGCGTCAGTTCAAAAGACGTCACCGGCATCACCAGGAGATGCTCGATCGTTCCCTGTTCGCGTTCGCGGATGACGGCAGCGCCGCTCAGGATGATGGAGAGAATAGTGATGTTGTTAATCACCTGCATGGTCGATGTGAACCATACCGCATCCAGATTGGGATTGTACCTCGCGCGGGTGACAAAGCCGACATTGGGAGGCACGACAGCGGAAGAGCGGGCAACGTAGTTTCTCACCTCACGGGCGATGATGTTCTGAAGCAGGACGGCGCCGTTTCCGGCTTGCGACATCGCGGTGGCGTCAACATTGATTTGAATCTTCGGATGATTGCCTGCGAGTGTGTCGGCCTCAAACCGGGGCGGAATTTCGAGAACGAAGACCGACGTGCCCAGATCCATCGACCGGTCGATGTCGCTCACCGCAATCTGTCGCACTTGCCTAAAGTAGGGAGGCTGAATGGCTGTGGCGATGCGGCCCGAAAGGACGGACTGGTCTTCGTCCGCTAGGGCAACAGAAGCCTGGGAGACTTCAAACTTCATTCCCTTCGACACCGTGACGATGCTGAACGTGAACGCCCAGGCGATGAGAACGAGCATCACGGGGTCGGCACGGAGACTCCTTAACTCCTTGATACAGAGGCGGAGCACATTCGCCACGGATGCTCGCATGTCAGGACTCCTGCTTTGGCAGCAGCAGCATGGCCAATGACAGGTAGGCTGCAGCAAACCCGGCCAGCACTACATGCATCGGCCACAAGTCGGCAAATCCCAGCGCCTTGCTGAAAGTGCCAACACTGATGTACTGGAACCATGCCGCAGGAAACGAGAGGCCCAACAGTCGCGTGAAAGGCGTCAATGACGAAACGGGGGTCAGCATGCCCGAGAAGTTCATTGCCGGCACGATGGCGATGATCGGCGTGGCGACGATGGCGGCCAACTGCGTGCGCGTGATGGTCGAAATGAGCAGCCCGAATGCGGTGGTGGCAAAGACATAGATGACGACGCCGACGGCCAGTGTCGCCGAGCTGCCGGTCACAGAGACGCCAAAGACCAGTCTTGCGAGCAACAGCAGCACCGCGAAGCCTGCGAGCGACAAAACGATATAGGGCAACTGCTTTCCGATCAGAAACTCTAGCTTCGTCACCGGTGTCGACCTGAAATTGGCAATGGAGCCGGTCTCGCGTTCCTTTACAACAGTGAGTGCCGACATGATGGCTGGAATTAGCATCAGCATGAGCATGATAATGCCGGGGACTGTGGCCACGGGGCTACGGAAGGTCTGATTGTAGCGGAATCGGACCCCGATTTCGGCCGCGGGCAATTCCCCGTGGAGCGCCGCGTGTTGCGACTGCCAGCGGCCGGACAGCCCGGTTACATAGCTGCGGATGGTCTCGGCGCGGAATGGCATGGCACCGTCAATCCACACCGCCACTTCCACGGGTCTTTCCGCCTGGAGGTCGCGCCCGAAACCGGCCGGCACTTCCACCACCAGACTGATTTCACCGCGGGCAAGTCGCTCTTCCATCTGAGCTTCATCCGCGATATCCGATCGGCGCTCGAAGTAACGCGACCCTTCAAAACTCGCCAACAGCTCCCGGCTCTCGTACGAGCGGTCGAAATCATATGCGGCGAAAGGCAGACGGTCGACATCGAACGATATTCCGAAGCCGAAAGCCATAAGGAGTATGATCGGCCCAAGCAGGGCGAACGCCATGCGGATCGGATCGCGTAGCACCTCCAGGCTCTCGCGGCGTGCACAGGCCCACAGGCGGCGAAGGTTGAACAGTGACGGGTTGCGCGGCTGCGCTTCAGGAGTCTTGGCCAGTGGCGAAGCAATTCCAGTGCCGCCCACGGTTGATGTCCCGCGCGCGCCCGCAGCATCCTCCAGATAGCCGACGAACGCCGCATCGAGATCCGTTGCCCCGCGCGCGGCCACGAGTTCGGAAGGCGTGCCGATGGCAAGAACCTTGCCGGCATGCATGAGCGAGATCCGGTCGCAACGCTCGGCTTCGTTCATAAAATGCGTCGAGAGAAACACTGTGACGCCGTCATCGCGGGAGAGTTCGGCAAGATACTGCCAGAACCTATCGCGTGCGATGGGGTCCACCCCGGATGTCGGCTCGTCGAGAATAAGAATCTCAGGCTTGTGGAGCACGGCTACGGCCAGTTGCAGCCTTTGCCGCAGACCGAGCGGCAGGCCTTCCGGATAGCTTTCTGCATCGTCCTTTAGGCCGAACCTGTCCAGCAACTCGGCGACGCGAGGTCCGCGGGTCGGAGTCGGCAGTTCGAAGATTGCGGCATGAAGTTCGAGATTCTGGAGGACGGTCAATTCCCGGTAGAGCGAGAATGACTGCGACATGTATCCGACCCTGCGCCGGATTGCCATGTCTTCGCTCGCGACCGGACGTCCGAGCACGGATGCCTCGCCTGACGTGGCCGGAAGAAGGCCGGTCAGCATCCGCATCGTCGTCGACTTGCCACAGCCATTACTGCCGAGAAAACCGAAGATCTCGCCTCGTTCAATGCGAAAGCTGACATTGTCGACAGCCACGAATGTTCCGAAGCGTTTTGTGAGGCCGGTAGCTTCGATGGCCGGGGGACCCGGCAGTACCGATCGGGGAGGAATGCGGACATCGCTGTGTTCCTTCCGCCTATCGTCGGGCAGAAGCCTGATAAAGGCTTCGTCGAGTGAAGTCGCTCCGGCTTGCTCCTTGATCTGCTGTGGCGTGCCGACCGCGATTACCGCGCCGCTATCCATCACCGCGAGCCAGTCGAAGCGGTTGGCTTCCTCCATGTAAGCGGTGGCGGCCACAACCGTCATCTGCGGTCGGCGGAGCCTGATCCGTTCTATGAGTTCCCAGAACTGACGGCGCGACAATGGGTCGACGCCGGTCGTGGGCTCGTCGAGTATGAGAAGGTCCGGATCATGAATCAGCGCACTGCAAAGCGACAGTTTCTGCTTCATACCACCCGACAATTTCCCAGCCGGGCGATTCGCGAAAGCTTCGAGACCCGTACTGGTAAGGAGGTTATCGATGCGCATGCGCCTTTCATCAGGCCCTTGGCCGAACAGACGCCCGAAGTAATCGAGATTCTCGAATACGCTGAGCGTGGGATACAGATTTCGTCCCAGGCCTTGGGGCATGTAGGCGATCCTCTGCAGGCATGCGCGTCGATGGGAAGACTCCCGCATGCTACCGCCAAGCACTTCGACGCGGCCGGTCTGTAACTTCTTCACACCGGCCGCCAGGGCCAGAAAGGTCGATTTGCCGACTCCGTCGGGCCCAATCAGCCCCCGCATCCCGCCGGAAGGGATTGCCAATGACACGTTATGCAGCGCGGCAGCTTTCCGATAGCGGTGATGCACGCCTGCAAACGAGATGACGGGAGACAGGGCCTCTGTTTTCATAATGACAGGCGCTACTCTTTCAGCGTCTCAGGTAGTTTAACTGCCAGGCGATCGGGCCAGACGGACTCTTCACTAGTGCGGACGTAGGCAACACCCCGCAAGCCGCTGAGCACCCGATCTTCGGCCCGTTTGACCATTTCTGGCGCAGCCTGAAGCTTGACGCGAAACATGAGCTTCTCTCGCTCGGAGGCCGTTTCAACCGTTTTCGGGGTGAATTGCGCTTCGGGATCGACGAACGAAATACGCATCGGAAACACGGAATCCGGCGCCACATCGAGCACCACGCGCGCCTCGTCCCCGATCTTCAGGCGGCCGGCCTCCCTCGCGGGAAGAAACGCGGTCATCGTGACGTCGCTGAGATCCAGCAATGTCAGAATCCGCGCCCCTGCGCCGAGCACAGCACCTGGTTCGGCAAGCCGGTACTGCACCCGGCCGCGCACGGGAGCTCTGATTTCGGTTTCGTCAAGAAATGACTTCATGTGATTGATCATGGCTTCGGCCGACGCAATGGCCGACTTCGCTTCGGCGGCCTGAGCCTCACTCATCCGAAACGCGGCGGTTGCTCCGGTAAGTTGCTGCTGGCGCTGATCCAGGCGCTCGCTCGCGGCGATTCCCTTGCGGGCCAGTGTCGACGTCCGCTCGAACTCCTGTTCGGCGAGTGTCATCTCGCTCCGGCGAACCTGCATTGTCGACTCGGCAACGGCAAGGGCCTGCCTGGCGCGCTCGGCATCAGCTACCGACATATCGAGCTGGGCCTTGTATTCAGCTGCGTCCAGCCGGGCGACGACCTGTCCGGCCGCTACCGTATCACCCTCGCGCGGTACGACCTCGATGATGCGTCCCGCCAGTTTCGTGGCAATGTCGATCTGTTTCGCCTCAAGCCGGCCATTGGCGACCGCAATTCCGTCTGGCAAACCGGTTCGGATAAAAGCCTGCCAATAGTAATAACCGCCCGCGGCCATGAGCCCAGCAATTGCCGCCGCCATGGCCGCTTTGAGCATCTTGTGCTTCATTTACGACTTTCCTAATGATGCCCGGTGCCGGGTTTGACATCCGTTGTTTTGGCCGACAGACGCGGTACGAAACCCGGTACTCTCTGCATGTATTGCCGATACTCGTCGCCAAATTCGGCCAAGGCCTCGCGCTCTTCAGACTTGGCGAGCGAGATGTACATCACAACAAGCACGGGGAACATGCCCAAGGTGAGTATGGTTGGCCACTGCACCAGAAAGCCCAGCATGACGAGGATGAATCCGGCATATTGGGGATGCCGCATAACGGCATAGATTCCGTCCGTGGCAAGCAGACGAGACTTTTGTGCGATGTATAGCCGCTGCCAGCCAGCCGAAATCATCCAGAATCCGCCGCCGATTAGAACATAGCTCAAGACGTGGAACGGTCCAAAATGTGGGCTGGCCTTCCAGCCAAACATCATCTCGAACAGATGCCCGGCATCGTGACTGAACCAGTTCACGCCAGGCCATCGGGACTGCAGCCAGCCAGACAACAAATAGATGGTGAGGGGAAAGCCGTACATTTCGGTAAAGAGAGCCACGAGAAACGCACTGAAGGCGCCGAACGAGCGCCAGTCGCGGCTTGTCTGGGGTTTGAAGAAGCTAAATGCGAACATGATGAAGATGGCTGAGTTGAGAATGACCAGCAGCCAGAGTCCGTAGGCAGGTGAGTCGGTTTCCATGATTGGTCTCCTCGTGATCCGTTCAGTGGTGGCTACCGGAATCTGTTCCTGGCGGCAGTTGCCGTTTGTCGTCATTTCCGCCGTGGCCGTGCCCGCCGTGCATGAACAGATGCAGGAGCGGACATGCCAAAAGTAGAATGATTGGCAGGTAGCCGAACAGATGGGCGCGATGCTCGGTGAAGAGATAGAAGCCAGCAATTGCAAGGAAGCCGATGAATGCGATGTTGGTTTTTGACCAGAAGCTTTTCGGCTCCGGTGGATTCATTTGGTTGTGGTCATGTTGCATCATAAAGTCCCTTTTTCAGAGTTGCGATGTGAAGAACCAATTTCGTGGTCTGGTGACGCAGCTCGCAGTTTCGTCCCGCGGTCATTCCAGAGGGTGATGGCGGCAAGCCCAACCACCGGTGCCGCGGCGATGCCGAAGATCCAGGCCGTCTGCAACACTGCCGCAACAACGCCTGCGAGAATCCCGCCGAGTGTCTGGCCTGCCTGTGAGGCGGCGTAATGGAGGCCACTTGCAGACCCCGAGGCGCCGCCGTCAGCAGCCGCGATTTGGCGAGAAAGCAGCGGCGGTAGCAGTCCGCCCCCCAGGGCGAACATGGCGGTTGAAACCACGTGGGCAGCTGTGCCGGTCCCGAGGGCTGCGCCGAGCAGGCCTGCCGCTAGCGCAATGAGCGCAGAAGGAACCATCACGTTGACCGGCATGTCCCTGACGCGGGGAATGACAAGCAGGATTTGGGCAGCCGACATGAACAGTGTACATTCAGCGAGAAGTAGCCCGGCCTCCAATGGCTGCAGGCGGCCAGAGCCGATTTTCAGCGTGAGCGCAACTTCGAAGGCGCCTACCGCCGTCGCCGTGATCAGAAGGCCTGTCAGCATCGGCGAAATTTGGTACGCAAGGCTTTTTACCGGAAGGTTCGGTGCCGGACCTTCAGTGGAGGGTGCTTTACCCACACAGGCGACTGTGATCGCAGCGGATAGAAGCAACAAACCACCAGTAACGAACAGCGGGACTTGACCGGCGCCGCCATCGTACGCCAACGAAGCAGCAAGTCCCCCCGCGAAGGGCCCGAGAAGAAAGCCAGAGTTCTGGGCGATCGCCGACCACACCACGCGCTTCGATGTCCAGACCTTGTCATCTTTGGCCCAGCGGGAGAGCCACGCCTGCGTCGCAGGCCCAACAGCGCCCGCGCCTGCACCGGCGGCGAATCTCCAGAAGTAGAGCCAGCCAAGGCTTGACGCAGATGTCCCGAGCATGGTGGCTATGCCCGTGACAGCGAGCGCGGCGGCAATCAAGGTGGAGTTAGTCACCCGGTCCGACAAGCGGCCCCACAGCGGCGCAGCAAGAAAGGCAGCACCGGCATAGATGGCTGTGACAAAACCGGTGTGAAGGGCGATTGTTTGTGGCGAGACGGCCGTATGTAGACCGGCGACGATGCCCGGCATCACCGGAAGCAGAATGCCATATCCCAGGGAAGTGAGAAAACCTCCGAGGAGCAGGGCGCCAATTGAGATATGTGGAGGTTGCAAGACAAAGACCTTATGTCGTTTTGACGGCTGGTGTTTGTGGGGTTCCGGCGAGGTCAATTTTCAGAGACGTGCGTTTGAGCAGCAGTGCGTTGATTGCGACAATAACCGTCGAACCAGACATAGAGAGCGCGGCGATCTCGGGGCTGAGTGTAAAAGGGTAGAAGACTCCGGCAGCCAGAGGAAAGGCTATGGCGTTGTAGCCGACTGCCCACCAGAGATTCTGATGCATCTTTCGTAGCGTCGCACGCGAGATTACGATGGCGCGAACCACGTCAAACGGATCGCTCTTCATCAATACAACATCGGCGCTCTCCATGGCGACGTCGGTACCCGCTCCAATGGCAAAGCCAACATCTGCTTGTGTAAGTGCCGGAGCGTCGTTCACCCCATCGCCGACCATGCCAACGCGCATGCCTTGTGCCTGGAGCTCCTTGATCTTCGAGGCCTTCTGCCCGGGAAGGACATCGGCCAAAACGATATCGATGCCGAGGTCGCCGCCAATCCGCGCCGCGGTTCCTGCGTTGTCTCCGGTGAGCATCGCGACCTTTACGCCGCGCTCGCGCAAAGCTGCAATTGTGGCGCGTGAAGTGGGTCTGACCGCATCTGCAATAGCGATAAGACCGATCAGCTTGCTGGCGCGAGCCACATGCACGACGGTGCGTCCGGCACCTTGCATGCGCTCGGAGTCAGGCTTTAGTCCGGACCAGTCGACGGAGCGTCCTTCCATCAGTTTCGTATTACCGACCAGTATTTCTGCTCCGCTCACATGCGCCTTCGCTCCTTGGCCCTCGATATTGGCAAAATCTGTGGCAGTCTCGAGCACCAATCCCTCCGCCCGCTCCAGGATGGCCTTGGCCAGCGGATGTTCCGAACTTCTTTCCAGGGCACCGGCAAGTTTCAGCAGGTCATCCAGTTGAATGTCTGGTGCGAGGGTGGTGTCCACAACCTTGGGAGAACCAATCGTCAGAGTGCCGGTTTTGTCGAACACCACAACGTTTAATTTAGTAGCATCCTCCAGAGCTGTCGCGTTCTTGATCAAAATGCCGTTGTTGGCTCCCAGCCCGGTTCCCACCATGATGGCCATCGGTGTTGCAAGGCCGAGGGCGTCAGGGCACGCGATGACGAAGACCGTAATCATCAGGGTTAGCGCAAATATCAGCGGCGCTTCTAAAAGACTGTACCACGCGAAAAAGGTGCCGAGGCCGATCACCAGCGCCGCCAGCACCAGCCATTGTGAGGCGCGATCTGCGAGCATCTGGGCGGGCGCCTTTGAATTTTGGGCTTCCTGGACGAGCTTGACGATCTGCGCCAGCGCCGTATCGGCTCCGACCTTGGTGGCCCGGTAGCGGATCATGCCACTCTTGTTGATCGTCGCGCCGATCACTTGATCACCCGGTCTCTTCGACACCGGTAATGACTCGCCAGTCAGCATGGATTCATCGACTGCTGATGAGCCCTCGACGATTGTGCCGTCGACTGGAATTTTACCGCCAGGGCGTACGACGACAATGTCGTCGGCAACCACCTCGGCGGTGGGGATCTCGGATTCAACACCAGCGCGAACGACTACCGCTTTAGGCGGCGCCATATCCATTAGCTTGCGAATCGCATCTGAAGCACCGGCCCTGGCACGCATTTCCAGCCAATGACCCAAGAGGATGAACACGAGCAGAACCGCCGATGCTTCGTAGAATTGTTCGCCGCCGAACAGGAATGTTGACGCAACGCTGAACACATATCCGGTTCCAACACTCATCAGAACCAGTACGGCCATGTTGAGCACGCCGTTTCGCAATGCCCGGAATGCCGCGATGTAAAACGGCCATCCGGGATAAATGATTGCAAGCGTGGCAAAAACAAAGAGGAACAGGTTACGGTCGATGCCGAATGGCGGCTTCAAATCGACACCGATCATTGTTCCCATCTGTGAGTAGAGGAAGACAGGGACAGCGAAGATCAGCGCGACGATGAAGCGGTTCCGCATGTCGCGAGCCATGGCCTGCATGTCAGCGCCAGCGCTGTGGCCCATATCAGTGTGCAAGTCGTGTTCGTGAACCCGGGGCTGAGACCGCTCCGCGACGACGGGGGCGAGAGTAGCGGCACCATGTTCGTGCGTCTCATGTCCACGATGCAAACGGGTGGAGGACTTCTCTGGCTCGCAAATATGTGCCGGTAGGGCCTCGCCCCGACAGTGGAATCCGCAGTCCTGAATGGCCTTCATCAGGGCATCCGCATCCGTTGCCGATTCGTCGTAGGTGATCGTCGCAGATGTCGAGGCGGCATTGACATCTATGCCTTTAACGCCCGGAAGCCGGGACAGTCGTTTCGTGATCGACAGATGATCAAGCGCGCCGAACATTCCGTCGATTGCAAGGGTCTTGGTGAGCATGGTCAATATCCTCAGCGTGGTGAAGGTATGAATGGAAATGTTGCGAGCCCAGCAAGTCCAATCAGCGCTATCCAGCACACGATGGTAAGTGGCTGGTGCCAGCCGGGTGGTGTAATCATGGCTTTTGCGTCAGCACGACGCGCAATGACCATCCCGGCGATGTGGATTCCGATGCCTGCCAGGAGAAAAAGAATCGCGATGGCGACGGGCATCTGAGGCATCACTGATGCTACGCTAACACCGATTGCGGCAGCTCCCATTGACGATGCCAACGCCGCAGTGAGCCGGCGGCTGTGCGACTCGCGCAACGTCCGCTCTGCTGTCATGTCCAAGTGTCTTCTCATGAGGCCCTGTGGTTCTCGTCGAAGCGGTTAAGGAAGTGGCACGACGGACGGTCGCGTCAGCGTCGGTTTGCCTGTGGGACAAGATGGATACGCCGCCCTTTGGGCCATGCCAGGAGATTCAGCCTGTCTGCCTGCGGCGGATGGCCAGTTGCTAAAGGGACGAAATCGGAGGCCGAGTAATGGGCGGCAGCAGCAGGTTACGAGGCGCCGCTAGAACGGCAGACGGGAACTGAGCAAGAAGTTCGGGGTGGTCCGCAGTCGCCACCGCCGACACGATGACCCCTCCACAACTCGAAAATGAACAGCACCCATCGCAGGTGCCGGAGTGACCCTTTGGTACGCCATGGTCTCGGGCACAGGAGTCGAACGCGCCTACGCCTTGCGTAGCCTCAGCTATGCTGTCAGGGTTAGTAGTGATTGCTTCGATAGATGACGAAGTGGAATCGTGATGTGAACTCGCCGCACCCAAAGTTGTGCCAGAACTCCAGTTCAGCGCCATAGCCACGATGAACACAGCCATCCAAAGACCTGCGATCCGGCTCATCCAATGGCAGCCGGATAACAATGAAGGTGCATGTTCCTCGCGATGTTGCATACAATTCCACGATAGGTCAGCAACCGCTACCAAAACAAAGATGTCGTTTCAACGTAATACGGAAAGCGGTCATTGATTTGGATCAATCATATATCTGCGAACCTAGGCATCAATCACATTCTTCCCAGCCGATGTTCGATTGGTCGAGCCGAGATTGACTTACACGTCATCTGTTTGAGCCGGCACGTCTCCAGAGCCATGCAATGGGGGCCGGCCCGGATCGGGACGAGTTTTCGAACGCGAAGTAGGTATGGATGATGAAAAATACAGCAAGCGCATATGCAAGATAGCGATGAGAGATAATAAACTGCAGATGTATAGCGTGGCCGAGGTTCACTACGGCACCTGCTTGAAACAGGTCAAAAAGATAAATGCGGGGGCTTAAGGGGGAGGGGCGATAGATTATCACGCCTGTTGCCAAAATGACTGCCAGTGAGGCAAGCAGTAGCACCTTCATGAGTGCGCGTAACCCGCGCGGCCGGAATATTCGGACATCGCCCCTTCGTGGGAGCAAGGCCAGAACCATCAGGCGGACTGCCGTGATAACCACCAGAATCCAGCCGACTGACATGTGAATGCCCATCCACAATGACGGCGATACCCGAACAAAATCGGGATAAGGAATGGGGAGTGAAGCAAGGAGCATCAACGCTACAAGAGCAGCGGTGGTCCAGTGAAGCAGCCACGTTGTCATGTATGGCACTTCCGTTGCTAGTGTTGACCGTGAATGGCATTGAGGCTCGCGATGACGTCCGGTGCATCCCATTCCGTGGGACCAATGAGACGCCCGACTTCCTGGCCTTGATGATCGAGAAGCAACGTGGTCGGCAGTCCGCCGACCGCCAGAATACCCATGACGGTCTGTTCGTTCCCGCGGTAGAGCGCCAGGTTCTTCAGGTCATAGGTGTCGTAGAATGCCTGCAATTGTTCAAATCCAGCCACGTCCACGGAAAGTGCCACAACAGTGATGTGAGGTTCCCTTTCAAAAATTGGCTTGAGCCGGTCCAGAGCGGGCATTTCCTTTCGACATGGACGACACCATGTCGCCCAGACATTCAAGAGAACGTGCCGGCCATTAAAGTCGGAGAGCCTGACGGGCATTCCATTACGATCCATGAACTCAAGACTGGCAATCACGCGTGGCTGCTTCCGAACCTGAAGAATGGCATTGCCCGATACCATGGTTTTGAGCGAAGCAATTCCCGACTGCAAGGCGATGGGAAGCAACGCCAGTCCCGCAAGTATCAATAGGCTGCCCCATCGTTTATTCATCCATGCCTCTCGTTATGTCCTCGCGCGGCCAATTCCAAGCTATGGAGCCGGGAACGGATCCCCGGTTCGTCCACTCAACCAATATCCGGCGAGGCCTATCCATTCATGCGCTGCAAGGTCAGCGGCAGCAAGCCCGTCGGCCACGCTCTTCGAAGGCATCAAGACACTCTCCGTGCCTTGCGTCCGGTAATCGACAGGATACGGAAAGATGGCAAAGCCGACTGCTCCAAAGCACGCAACGGCGCGAGGCATGTGGCTGGCAGACGTCACCAGCAACCAGGTCTCGTTTGCCTTTGGTTTGACCAAGGCCAAGCTTTCTTCGGCATTCTCGCATGTGTCACGGGAAACTTCCTCCATCTCGATGCGCTTTGCGTCAACGCCGAGATCAATCAGAAGCCGGCGGGCTACAGCAGATTCGGACAGGGGCTGCGCCGCGAGGATATGGTTTGCTCCGCCAGACAGGACGATGCGCGCATCGGGAAATCTGCGGCTCAATTCCGCGACCGCGGTGATCCTTTCGCCCGCATCGTTGGTCGTGTTCTGGTCACGTTCGGCACTGATGTGCGTGTCAACCGCGCCCCCCAGCAGGATCATGCCTGTAAATGGGCTGTCGTGGCTCGGCACCGGAAAACGGCTCTCCAGAGTGCCAAGCGCGATGAGGCCGGAGGAGGAGATGCCGAAGACAGCGAGCAAGAGAGCCACGGTTGAGGAGGCTGCCGTTCCGAGCCGTCGAAAGCGAAAAAGAGAAAGCACCAGTCCCAACACCGCCAGGAGAGCAATGAAGTTCGACGGTTGAACGAAGTAGCCTACGATCTTGGCGACCACGAACATGACTGCTCTCCTGGCAAATGGTAGAAATCGGCTAAGCCATGTATGCGGCAGTTGTCATCATTCCGCTCGCCATGTGATAGAGGTGATGGCAGTGGAAGGCCCACGCGTCTCCGGGGTTGATCGCTTCGAAGGCGAAGGTCACGCTGGTCATCGGCGGCACCAAAACAGTATCGCGAACCGCACCGGCAATCCGTCTGCCGTCAATGGCAACGATTTGAAAGTGATGGCCGTGCAGATGCATTGGATGCGCCATCATGGACATGTTGCGCATCTCGACGGCTACACGCTCTCCCTGGCGAAACTTGATTTCTGAATCTGACTGCATGCTCCATGCATAGGTCTGCATGTCACCGGCAAGAGTGACAATGAAGCTGCGATCTGGTGCTTTCCTGGCCAAGGGGGATTTCGCTTGCAAGTGCTTTTCGAGATCCAACTTCAGAACTGGACCCGGCTTTTCACCCTGGGCGGAAAACTTTTCGAGTTTTGCGCCGGCCGTTGCCAAAATAATGCCCGTTCTCTCTGCTCCGCCTTCACGCAAAGCGAAGATCGGAAATGCACCACCGTGACTTGGAATGTGAACGCGGAAATCGACACGCTGGCCCATGGACAACGGAAACCGCCTGGTCTTGTGAGGCTGAATGTCCTGTCCGTCGACAGCAATGACTGCTCCGTCGAGACCAATGGTATCGATGGTGAAACCGGTCGCAGTGGCGCCGTTAATGATACGCAGCCGGACCGTTCCGCCTTTTTCGACTTGCACGACCTCCGGATCATCCAAGGTTCGGTCATTGGCGAGATAAGCGTCATATTCGATATCGTTGAGATCCATCGTAGCCGATGCATCACCCGTATTCATGCCAGGCATCTTGGAGTGATCCATGCCTTGCATATTCATTCCACCCATGCCACCGGATTTGAGCTTTGCCAGAAGTTCCTCCGCTGGAGTGAATGAGAAATCGTGGAGCAGGATCACCACTTCTTGTTCGTCGCGCGCAAGGTCGTCTTTGCTCCGGACGATGAGTGGTGCAGCAAGCAGGGCCTGTTCCTGAAGTGTGTGCGCATGCATCCAATGCGTGCCCGAATAGCCAAGCGGAAATACATAGTTCCGCTGCTCGGCCGGTTTGAGCAGCGGTGCCGGCAAATTTGGCACTCCGTCCATTGGCCATGGTGGTGTCAGTCCGTGCCAGTGAACCATCGTATCTTCACCGGTGTCGTTCGTGAGCGCCACGTTGAAGCTGTCTTCTGATTTAAGACGGAGTCCATGAGTGCCGTCGGCTTGCATCAGACCGAACACTTTGGCGGCGCGGCCATTGACCTCGATGGTGCGTGATAGTGCCTTGAGTTCGATGGGGGCCGCAGCCGTTTGCGCGGCACTGGTGAGGGTTGGTCCGATGCCAAGGAGTGGTAGGCTGCAGCTTCCAGCAAGAAGCTTCGTAAATTCACGGCGTTTCATATTCATTGTCCTTTAGTCTTGAATTGAACGTGGTCAACTGTCGCTCGTACATTGCGACAGCGGTTGTCCCGGTCAGTTGGTGGCCTTTGCGAGCCATTCCTTCAGAGATGAGAGTTCAGCCTCTTGCGCCGAGAGTGTGTCTCGGGCCAGCTTGCGGATTTCGGCATCCTTCCCGAATTGCAAAACGACCCTGGCCATATCGATCTCACCCTGATGGTGGGGAATCATCGTCCTGGCGAAGTCCACGTCTGTATTCCCGGTGAAGCTGACCGACATGCCGTCCATCATGGACATCATGAATGCGTAATTCGCCTTGATGGCCTCGGGGATGATTTTCATGCTGCTCAGATCCTGTCTGCTCAGCCACGCCTTAAGAACCGCAATTTCCGCCCCCTGGGACTGGATTAGGTTGGTGGCAATGTTTTGAAGGAATTGGTCCTTTCCGGACTGCTTCTCGATTTCGGCCATTGTGACAGCTCCCTCGTGATGGGGAATCATGCTCTTCACAAAGTCCACGTCTGGGTAGCCTGTCGCGGGTCTCATGATGCCTTCCATCATGATATTTATGGCGGTCTGAAAATCTTCACGGGTATCGCCGCCGGTGGAGTTCGCCCTCATTGCCGAGCTGTCGTCCATCACCATGTTTCCCATGTCATCCGGGGAACGGAGTGAGACGCTAAGGACCGAAAAGACATACGCACCCAGAAGGAGTGCGGCCACTCCACCGAGAAGGTATTTCTTGTTCATCTATGTCAATCCTCCTTCTGCAACTGTGAGGCGACTTAGAGTTTGATCACGCGCAACCGCAGGGCATTGCCAACGACACTGAATGAACTCAGGGCCATTGCCGCTGCTGCGATGATTGGCGAGAGCAGCAGCCCGAAAGCCGGATAGAGGACACCAGCGGCAATGGGTACGCCAGCGGCATTGTAGATAAAGGCGAAGAATAGGTTCTGCCGGATGTTGCTCATGGTTGCCCGTGACAGGCGCCGGGCCCGCACGATCCCCATGAGGTCACCTTTCAGCAGGGTGACACCGGCGCTTTCGATCGCGACATCGGTGCCCGTTCCCATTGCGATGCCGACTTCAGCCGCAGCCAAAGCCGGGGCATCGTTGACGCCATCACCCGCCATGGCAACGATGTGGCCCTCACGCTTCAGCTTGGCGACGATGTCGGCTTTCTGATCGGGCAGCACGTCGGCTTCCACTTCGGTGAGCCCCAGTCTCTTGGCAATGGCGTTGGCCGTGGTGCGATTGTCGCCGGTGAGCATAACAATACGAATGCCAGCATCTTTCAATTCGTTGAGCGCCTGCGGAGTCGAGGCCTTCACCGGATCGGCGATTGCGATAGCACCCGCCGCCCTGCCGTTGACCGCGATGAAGATAGCGGTAGCACCATCCTGCCGCAGCGCCTCGGCGGCAGCGGCCAGGACTGTGGTGTCAATCTTCAACTCACCGAGGAATTTGGCATTGCCCAGTACGATGCGCTTACGGTCGACCATACCGATAGCACCTTTGCCCGTGGGCGAGTCGAAGCCCATGACCTTGGCAAGGGAGATGCCGCGCGACTTGGCCGCCGCCACGATAGCTGCCGCCAACGGATGCTCGCTGGCTTGTTCGACGCTGGCTGCGAGGCGCAACAGCTCGGTTTCCTCAAAACCCTCGGCTGGAACGATGGCTGTGACCGCTGGTTTGCCCTCGGTCAGCGTGCCTGTCTTGTCGACCACCAGAGTGTCGACCTTCTCAAAGCGTTCCAGGGCCTCTGCGTTCTTGATGAGAACGCCGGCCTGGGCGCCGCGGCCGACACCCACCATGATCGACATCGGCGTGGCAAGGCCCAGCGCACAGGGACACGCGATGATCAACACCGCCACGGCGGCGACGAGACCATATGCAAAACGCGGCTCCGGCCCCCAGATGGACCAGGCGGCAAAGGCCACAACCGCAATCAGAATGACCAGCGGCACGAACCAGCCGGATACCTGATCGGCTAGTCGTTGAATCGGTGCCCGGCTTCTCTGAGCGTCGGCCACCATCTGGACGATGCGGGAAAGCATCGTGTCGCGGCCGACCTTCTCGGCCTTCATGATGAAACTTCCCGAGGCATTCAAGGTGCCGCCGATGACCCTCGAACCTGGTTCCTTGCTGACCGGCATTGATTCACCGGTCACCATGGATTCATCAATCGAGACATGGCCTTCGGTGAGTGTGCCATCGACCGGCACTTTCTCGCCGGGGCGAACGCGTAACTGGTCACCCACGGCGATGTGGTCGATGGATATTTCCTCGTCATTGCCATCGCCTTTCAGGCGCCGGGCCGTCTTGGGGGCGAGATCGAGCAGGGCCTTGATGGCGCCCGAGGTCTGCTCACGGGCGCGAAGTTCAAGCACCTGCCCAAGCAGCACCAGGACGGTGATGACCGCAGCCGCCTCGAAATAGACGGCAACCGAGCCGTCATGTTCACGGAATGTGGTGGGAAAGATATCTGGAGCGAGCGTGGCGACGACGCTATAGATCCAGGCCACGCCCGTACCCATGGCAATCAGCGTGAACATATTGAGGTTGCGGGTAATGAGAGACTGCCAGCCACGCACAAAGAATGGCCAGCCCGCCCACAGCACGACGGGTGTGGCCAGCACCAATTGAATCCAGTTTGAGGACTGGCGGCTCAGGATAATCATCAGGCCGGTCAGATGCCCACCCATCTCCAGCGCAAGAACGGGAAGCGCAATGACGAGACCAATCCAGAAGCGGCGCGTCATGTCGATCAATTCGGGATTTGGTCCCGTATCCGCGGTCGCCTGCAGAGGTTCGAGCGCCATGCCGCAGATCGGGCATGAACCAGGGCCCACATGGCGGATCTCCGGATGCATGGGGCAGGTGTAGATGGCATCCTGGGGCTCAGCATCCGCGGCAGCCTTGATCAATTCAGGGTCGAGATATTTCGCTGGACTGGCGATGAACTTGGTGCGGCATCCGGCGGAACAAAAATAATAGGGGTGCCCGCCATATTCCGCCTTGAGCATTGTTGTATCCGGGTCAACGGTCATGCCGCAGACAGGATCAACCGTGAGCAGGGCCGTAACCGGGGCTTGTGCTGACATCGCTGTCATGCCGTGATGGGAATGATCATGGCCGGAGTGCTCAGTCATGGCCATGCCCGCCGCAACAGCCCTGATCAGCACTTTGGTCCTGCGCGGCGTTATGTCCGCAGCATGCAGTCTCGATCGCTTTCGCGCTAACGGGGTCGAGCGTGAGGTCCGGCTCTACCTGCTGTCTGGCCTTGGTATTTCCACCGCAACCGCAACCGTGTTCATGTTTGGAATGGTCTGCCATCGACTTTCTCCTAGACAAGCAATCACTACGATGGCATCTCATATAGACCTTCCAACGATGGTAAGGTCAAGCGTTAATTCTGAGGAGAATCCGGATGCAAATCGGAGAAGCGTCCGCCGCATCGGGCGTATCGGCCAAAATGATACGTTATTATGAGGATATAGGCCTCATTCCCTCCGCAACGCGCAAGGACAGCGGATACAGGCTCTATGTTGAACCCGACGTGCACCGGTTGCGATTCATACATCGCGCCCGGGAGCTTGGCTTCCCGGTCGAGCGTATCCGTGATCTGCTGCGATTGTGGAATGACCGGAAGCGTCCCAGCCGGGAGGTGAAGAAATTGGCCGCTCAATACATTGCCGAACTCGAAGCACAAATCACTCGCATGCAAGGCTTGCGCGATACCCTCAAACATCTGGCCGATGCCTGCGACGGCGACAGCCGGCCGCATTGTCCAATTCTTCATGACCTGGCGGGTACCCACAAGTAGTATACTCCAAAATTGCTCCAGCGAAGCTAAGCCCGCTCGATAGCGTATAAGTTGCTGCCAAATTTCAATTAACCAGTTCAATCTCTTGCGGTTGTTGGACATGAGCTGAGTGAATCTGTGCCTCCGGCGGAAGTTGCGGCCAGGATAGGGGACCCAGGCCGCAACCGCGACTCCTTGACTAACTACATGTTGCCAAGAAGTTGCAATGCATCCTTCGCCGTAACGACCGCTTCATCGTGTTTGCCGGCGTCGTGTTCGGCCTGAGCCTGCGTAATGTGATCGTTCACTTTCTTCATCATGGCGTCATCCATGCTCGGCATCGCCTTCATGGCTTCCTGTGCCTTCAGGATGAGAGAAGGGCATTCATTTGCCAGCGCGGGGCTGGCGAGGAAGAAGAGCGCGACAGCACCCGAGATCAAGAGTTTCATGTATTGTACTTCTTTCCTGTTTGAAGACGGCGCATCCCACCATCTTATTAGTTTTGAAGCACCTCTGAGCCGGGAGGATTTGCGACTGCAGAGTAGCAACGAGGCAATAGCCAAATGTAATGGCGAAAATGAGGCGAAAGTATCATAACTAACTGATAATAAACAAGATTTTCAAGAACGCAGGTTCTCGCTCCCACGCTGCGAAGGTGGTTGTTGAATTGCTGCAGTCCTAAAGTTTCTGATGCACAAGTTCTGCAATTGACCGAGCGCTGAAGGCGCTCTTCAGGACGAATTCATCCACACCTTTCCCCTTCCCTTCAAAGTTCGTGGCGGAACCGGGCTTATCAGCACGTCTGAGCGGCGACAGAAACTAGAGGAAATCAAAGAGATACCTCCTCTTCTTCTGAAGCTTCTCCTGATTCTGCGGCTTCTCCTGAACAGACTCGGCGCTTGGTGTTTCGGGTGGTGGCGCGGGTAGGACGACGACTTTCGCACCTATTTTTACACGCTCATAGAGATCGGCAATATCGGCATTGATCAATCTGACGCATCCAGACGAAACCGCCTTGCCAATCGAGTCAGGTTGGTTGGTTCCGTGAATGCGATAGAGCGTGTCGACCGAACCCTGGTATAAATAGAGCGCGCGCGCGCCCAACGGGTTGTCGGGTCCTCCAGGCATACTGTCGGCCCATTTCGCTGCGAGAGGATCGCGAGCTACCATCTCCTTGGGAGGTGTCCAGCGCGGCCACTTAGCCTTTCGACGAACCGTGGCTTCTCCGTTCCATTCGAAGCCTTCCCGTCCCACACCAATACCGTATCGGATCGCTGTCCAACCATTGAGAATGAAGTAGAGGTACTTCGCACCTGGATCGACGACGATGGAGCCAGGGACTTCTGCTGTTGCGTACTTAACCTCGGTTCGCCTGAATCGGGGTTTGAGTTTCAGCACGTCGCCATAGTCAATCGGAAACTGCTCACCATTTGACGATGCGGTAGACCGGATCCCGGCGGCGGCAGTTGCTGGCAGTAATGTTGCCGCCAGTTGGCTGGCGGATACAATGAGTAGGCGTCTGTTCATGTCAAATTATCGCTTGTTGCAAGTTGGCTTGGAGTTATGGGTGCTCTTGGATCCTTTGGGATGCGGGAGTCGCGTGGATGGCGAACGGTCACCCTACCGAGTAAGTGCTCAGCAAGAATCGGGGGATTTCTCCTGTGACAGGGAGACTGCTGGCGGCAGATCGAGCTGGGGAGAGGGGGGCATTGAATCGTCACAGATCTATATGCCGACGTGAATTGAGCTACCGCGCAGACACAGTGCGCGATACGGAGCCCGTTTCCCGCGATTGGTACAGTCTCGCGAGCGGAGCGTAAGCCGCCGCCTGAAGCCAAAGAAAACATGAATGACCCGAATGTGAATACCGCACGGCATTATCTGGCGTGCGGTTCCTCAACGGTCTCGCACGTCAGTCGATTTCACTCCTGGTGCGTGGGGGCCGCCGCAGCGGATCGTATCCAGTTGGAACAGGTTCTCTCAAAGACACGTTCCAATTCGCTTGTGGATCTTTGCGCATTGCTGGTAAAAAAAGATCCACGAGCATAGCCGAAGGGCTGCAAATTGCAGAACAGCATGCTGAATCCGACATCTTCTTTGATTGCGACTGGGAAATGTAGGACGTTATGCTCGATTTGATTTTTTGGTCGGCACTTTTTTGAAATGCAGTGTCTCTCAATCGTAATCTGTCAGCCTGGCTGGACTCTACCCGACAGTCGAATCGGTCTCCTATCTGCGTCGCATGCGCTGTGGAGGAAGAAAATCCAACGCCGCCTGCGATGGATATCGCCAGCACGACCGCAAGCAGCCTCCGAAATATATTGCCAATCCAACAGTGCATTATGGCTGCGTGCCCAAGAGTTGTGGCAGAATTCGGGCGGGCGGCGGTGGGGTGCTACACTTGGAGTGAGGCGCTTCCCCTTGTTCTCGCCAAGGGACCCAACTCGTTTTTGCACAAGCCCCATGCCATCGGGCAGCCTAGAACATTCAAACGCGGAATCGACACGAAATCAGCGGCCAATTCGGCCCAGCGAATAAGCTTCGCAATAAGACAAGTCGGTCGAACCCAGCGTTTAATGACCATAAGGACAGCTGTATGAATTATTAACCGTGATAGCATCGAATGGTCTTCCGTTGGCCACTTTGGTGTGCGCAGCGTGCTTTGCGCTGGCAGGCCTAGTCAAAATGCGGGGATATAAGATGGAGATACAATCTAAACCGAAGTTGGAAATCATGCCAGGTGTGCAATTTGGACGCGTGGACGACGTTTTCAGTCCAGCGTTCTGGGGTGAAATGGCCAAAGCAGCGCAACATGGCGCCTTCGGTGGCATCCAACTCGGCTCTGACCTATGCGAAGAGATTGCTGCATGCCTACTAGGGGGCTATGGGATGCCGGCAGAGATGGGCCTTGCCGCGTTCAACAGGCTCAAAGAGCGTGCATTGTTGTATTCAGGCGTTATGGCAATAACTTTGGAGACCGCGCTTTCCGAACCCTTCAATGGCCGAAAGTACCGGTTTCCTCGACAGAAAGCGCGCTTTCTTGCCGCTTCGCTCGACCGCTTGCCGCGACTGCAGGAAAGTCAATGCGATTTAACGTTTCGGGATGACCTGGCAACACTTCCTGGGGTGGGCCTAAAAACTGCATCATGGGTCGTTAGAAACCGACGCTACTCCGATCATGTCGCAGTTCTTGACGTCCATATAATTCGGGCCGGACGATACATTGGACTGTTCACGCCAAGTATGGATCCGAGCAGACATTATAGAATTATGGAAGATCGGTTCATTTCTCTCGCACGGGCACTAGGTGTGCGCGCAGCTGATTTAGACTCGGCGATGTGGCAAGTGATGCGGTCGATCGGATATTTGCTTCCGGGCACTCCCTATCGAAAACATCTGGTCTGAGTAACCGGCTTCACTGCGTTAGACCCTAGGAATATTTCCCAATCGCGATGAGGCCACACGCCATTGTTCTCTGGGCATCGAGGCCAAGCGCCGGCAATAGTTGCTTTCCATGAGGCCCTAAGGGGCACGCAGCAAGTCCCAGAGCATAAGCTGCCATCGCAGTGACCTGAAGGAGTGCGCCGCTGTCTCGCCAAATCAAACTTTCGCAAAATTCATAAGCTGCGTGATACTTCGACACGTCAGCAAGAAGGCAAACAATCATTGCTTCCGCATCTGGGAGACATTCTCTGGTCACGCTCCGGAGTGCAACCACCTGCTTGGGATCGGCCAAGACCAATTCTTCTAATCTACCGCTTCTGCGAACAAATCGGAACAGCCGCGCACAACCGGTTGGAGGCCCAAAAACGATATCGATGCCGTGCAAGCCACCAGCTGAAATGGAAGGTGCGTTGTGTCGATCAATGGCCTGGAAAATCCACTCACTGTGCAACTGCGAAGATAGCTGCAATAATTCAAGTACCTGTCCCACGGATGGACGGGTCATCCACCTCTGACTTCTTCGACTGCTGCTCACATCGGAGAATCGCGCCGATGGCGCGGGCACGGGCGGTCGCAACGCGATATTCCGTCGAACAGGCCAATCAATAGACTTCCACGAAAGAGCCTCACCCCGTGGCCGTGGATCATTAATAAGCGCCATAGCCAAGCGCTTGCATCGTATCGTAGTGCTTAAGACACCCTCTGCATACTCCACAGGCCTCATTGGCGCGATGACATGAATGCGCCCACGCGAGCACCTCGAACGGGATGCCAGACAGCTTTGTTAGCTCGGTAGCCGTTAAGTGAATTGCGGGCGCTTCCACAGACATTCCGCCTTCTTGAATTGAAAACACGCTATTCATTGCCCTAATGAATTCGGGTTTTCCGTCGGCATGTTGATCGTCCGTAGAAAGGCAGCCGATCAGCAATCGTCTTGCATCTAGAGAGACCGCCTTCATCGCTGCCGCAGTCAAGAGCATCTGATTCCGAAACGGCCACCACTCTGGGATAGGCGCCAAAGCCAACGGGGGCTCACCCGCCATGTCACCGGATCCGATTGAAGATAGATCAAAGCGAACAACCTCGTGCTGAATGCCTAAGGCTGTTGCGACAGCGCTCGCTGATCGTAGTTCCGCTTCTGCTGGCTTCTGGCCGTAGTCAATTGTGATTGCTATGTCGGGCTTCTGCCACCAAGCAATTGCGACCGAGTCCATTCCCCCCGAAAGTAGCAATGCAGTCCTCATGTCCGTTGCGCGACCTTCAGAATTAACGAAGCGAAATCGTCGCTTATGGTGCAGTGAGAGCCCTCCATCATTTTCAGATCTTCTTCCGGTACAGATTGTGCCAATCCGAATACCGGTTTGCCGAGTGCGCGCGCGTATCCAATTTCAAACACCGTGCCGCTGTCTAATCCATCGATGATGGCAAACATCGCGTCGCATTCGTGAATTGCTGCGATGTCTTGTGGTGCGACTTCGTGCGCGCTTCCGCGGCCAACATCATGAACCGGAGAGAAAACGTTCAAATCCAATTCGATTAGGATACGTCGAGCCTCATCTACCAGCCATCTTTGTCCTATCGAGAAAAATGGACCTGCCAAGTATACCTTGCCGGATGCCTTCTGGACTTCCTTGCGTCCTCGATCGTCGAGTTCGACTGGAAGGATCGAGCTTTCGATGAAATTTGCTGTGGCCTTCGAAGCTGCCAGTGTGGCATCGACCGGGGATAGTCCGTCGTACATCCAACCCTTAGCGAAAACTGCAACAAACACGTCACCAGAACCAATTGTCTGTGCGGTCTCGACTGAGAAAGCGGGCACTCGGACAGTACCGGAGATTGACGAGACAATGGCGCCATCGAGTCCACATTTGACCACAACAACTTCGGCCTGCTCATCCTCCCGTAGCTTCGCTGCGGCAGATGAAATATCTATCAAATTCGTTAGCGCCTTAACTTCTCCGGAGTTGGCGACTATCGCCAGCCTATTTGCTCGACTTCCATTGGCGCGAAATCCGACGGGCACATAAGCGGACTGTGGATCGTATACGCACATGTCAGCATCAACGACGGCATCGCCTTCCAGCATTCCGAAGCGGACCACTCTATCTTCCTTGATTTGTAGGGGCGGCATCCGCTGAATGTTAACTAGATTGGGTGTTATTGTTGGCACGGCAAGGCAGTGAACATAGTCGAAAACCGGATCGGTCGTCCGCTCATGCTTCTCCATGAAAAAATCGAAGCCGCCAAGAATTAAGTCAATGTTGTCGTGAAGGTCTGGCCCAACATAAGTATGCAAGACACGCTGGATACCAGTCCCTTGCAACGCCGCAGCTGCACGCCCAGCGGAGCCGAATACTTGATCGGTCTCTGGCATTGGCCATCTACACCGCTCGCGGTACACGCCGCCGACAATGTGCAATGGTATTGTCATAAATTCGATACCCTTACGCGGACAGCTGCGCCTTTGACCGATACGACGTCTGCTTTGTAGTCCACGCCCGCCTCTAAACATTTGATGATCTGAGGAAGCTTTGCGCTCGTAATGGAACCGGCCGTAAGGCCTGCCGACGTCTGCACGATCACGCGCACAGGTGGCCCCGGCTCCAGCTTGACGGCCAGAACCTCGCCAGCTTTCAGCGACCCAACGACAGCTGGCACTGGCGAATTGAGGTTGGTATCTTCAATAAGGACGCAAGGATCAGGCCCTCCGGCGCCTCCGGAACCCCCTCCGCCCGGCGATCTCGGAGCAATAGGCGTTACAGGGTCCGGACGCGAACTTCCCCCACCACTACCTCCAGACATGCGAAGTCTTCCCTTTTTCTCAAGAGTCAATTGAAGTTCGATATGCGCTCAGGAGTCTATTATCACGGGTTTGATGACATCGATATGAGTTCCATTAGGGAGATACGACATAGCTGGGATCGAAGAGTTGATGTTCGCCATCGAAATCCACCTATCACCAAATTGGCAATTGACGTCACCGACAAGAATGGCCGATAATATGCAGCTCAAATAGAGCGTTGTCGACGGATCTGCCCTGGGGCGCGAAGCAGAACGGGGAGTTGGCGGGTTCATTGAACGGGGCTCGTTAAGTTCGCGGTGTCGAGCAGCACAACCACTCCTAGCGCTGTTGGCAGTGGTAGGCATGCACTCTCTCGCAAAGAGGATTTTGGCTCATATACGCTGCAAATTGGTGGTACCTTGACCGGTGTCGGAAGGTATCAGCGCTGTGGACCAAAAACTTCGCACATCCGGGCTCGTCCCCGAGGGTGTCGTTGGCGATCACGGCACCATCGAAGTGGAGCGCTTGACGTCCAACGTCCCCTCGGTGGCCAGTGGATGCGTCCGTCTGCCTTACGGGGTTGTCTTTTCCTATCCAGAGCACGTGCTAGCGGCGAGTTACTGGTCCACCGTTCGAAGTTCTGCGGGTGAACAGCACCCGAATTCAATGATGTGCAGGCTGATTGATAATTCGGACCACGTTTGCGGAGCGAAACCACCATAATACATGTCGACTGCACTCGGCACTCTGTTGTAGGCCGCCAGCGCCATTCGCTATCGCACCAAGACTACATCCACGACATCTCCATGTTCGGCCCTTCCGGCTTGACCAGCATGGGCAAGCCCATATCACAACTTTGCAAAGCGAATCGAGACAAGATCTGTGTTCGACCTACCACACTGCGAATTATCTATTCCGCCAAATTCTCCTGATCCTCGCGCCACCTTAAGTTCTCTTTTTCTTGCAGTTTCCATCTCATTTCCATTGGCCTGGAGTTTCGAGCGACAGGGCGGATCTATCGTTGTCATGTTGTTTTCCACGGGCTTATACAAGTAGGGATCAAGATTGTCGACGCAGGCGAGGACTTTGTCCTCTCATCACCGGTTTCTCGCGTCAGGGATCGAGCCTGACAGGGCGGAAACGCCTCGGGCGTTCCGGCAAAGCCGAAGAGCCCGGCCCACCAAGGCGACGCCCAGCTGCCGCTACACGCTGATTAAACCAGGAACAAAAACCGTTAACTTGTGCTATCTGCAGCATTCCTCATTAGGACGCGGGTCGAATCATGTGGCGTGATAGCGAGAGCGAGCAGGACTTCCTCAACTTTACTGAAGTCGCGGATCAGATTGCCACGCTTGCCACCAATCCCGTTCTCCTACCTATCTCAATCGGTGTTTTCGGCACCTGGGGAACCGGCAAGTCCACCGTCCTCAAGCTGGTGGAGGCCCGGCTGTCAAAGCCCAAGAAGGGAGAAGAGACGAAAGCGAATGGCGAGGATGAGCAGGTCGCGCCGCCGGTCGTCGTGACGTTCGATGCTTGGATGTATCAGGGTTTTGACGACGCGCGCGCCGCCCTGATGGAGGTAGTTGCCTCGGAGCTGCTGAAGATCGCAGAGGAGAAGAAGACCTTCGTGGACAAGGCGAAGGCATTTGCCGGGCGAGTCAACTACTTCCGCGGCCTCAGTATGATCGCGGACTTCGGCATCGGCATGGCGCTCGGCATCCCACCGGGCCTGCTCACCCGTGCTGGTTCGGCTGTGTCATCAGTCTTCACCGGCAACGTGACCGAAGAACAATATGGCGATCTGAAGAAGGAGGCCGTAGAGGCCAAGAAGGGGCTAACGGAGCTGATTAAGCCCGCAGAGAAGCGCACGCCACCGAAAGAGATTGAGGCGTTCCGACACGAGTTCGGCGAGCTGCTCAAGGGCCTAAACACCACGCTGGTTCTCTTTATCGACAATCTCGACCGCTGCCTTCCGGACGTGGCGATCGGCACGCTCGAAGCGATTCGATTGTTCCTGTTCATGCCGCGCACCGCGTTCGTGATTGCGGCCGACGAAGACATGATCCGGCACTCGGTCGCCAAACACTTCGACGATCCGAACGCTTCTCACGTCCGCGACTACCTCGACAAGGTCATCCAAGTGCCCTTGCGCGTCCCGCAGGTCGGGGCGGAGGACCTGCGCGCCTATATGTATTCGCTTTTCGTAGGGCTTGCCGCGCCCGACAAGCTCGGTGACGTACAGACGCGGCTGATGACTGCCCTGCAAGGAGGCTGGAAGGGCGAGAGCTTCGATAAGGCCGAGATTGCGAAGCTCGCGGGCGATCCCCCGGAACTCCTCGACAATCTGGCTATCGCCGATCGCCTGGCGCCGATGATGGCGTGGGCACCGAAGATCCAAGGCAATCCGCGCATTGTGAAGCGCTTATTGAATGCCGTTTCCCTGCGGCGAGTGCTCGCGGCCAACCGCCAAATGAATGTGGATTTTGCCACTTTGGCGAAGCTCGCGATCTTCGAGCGCTGCACCGACGGACCAGCGACCTTGGCGCTCTTTCACTTGATCATGGAAGGGAAAGATGCCGAGACGCTGCTGCTGCCCCCTGACAAGGTGAAGGGCAAGACCCCTGAGCTTCCCAAAGACTGGGCGCCGCACGCGGACTTCATCGAGCAGTGGCGCGCGATGGACCCGCCCTTCGAGAGCGTCGAGAAGCTGCGGCCTGCCGTGTTCCTCAGCCGCGATGTGATGGCACCCGCACGGTCGCGCTCCGACCTCAGCGAGGCGGCACGCGACGCGATCGAAGCCTTGCTCAAAGTCGACAACGTGAACTCGCCTGTTGGCAAGAAGATCGTTGAGGATCTCACGCCCGCGGACCGTCGCGCCGCGATGTCAGGGCTGGTTGAAGCGACACGCGACGCAGACTGGTCAACGGTCGTACCCGGCGTCCACGGGGCGCTGCTTATTGCCGAAGCCTCACCGGAAGCCAAAACGGAAATGAAGGCCTTTGTGGCTGGCCTCCAAACCGGTGAGATGGATAAAGGTATCCGTTTCCTGCTCCGCCGCGTGGGCATGATCGAGGGTAAGTAATGGGGACATCTCGACCGAAGCCGGACGCGCCACCTGCATCGCCCCTAATTCCGCCTTGGGCGGATCAAGACCCGGTGCCACCTGCGCCACCGCCCGAGCCCTTGCCCGAGGACCCGGTGCCGGAGCTTGAAGAGCCCGGACCTCCGGCCGACGAGGGTGAAGAGGACGCTGATTTGGAGGTGGCGGAGCCGAGGCGGTATGCCAGTTTCCGCACGGCCCTGAGTCGCTTCGCAGGGTCGGGCGAACGCGGCGACGCGCGAACAGCGCTTGGCCGCTGGGCCAGCCGGTCGGTCGGCGGTGGCGCGGCAGGAGCGCGGCGGACGGCGCGCGCAGCGCGGACCGGCGGTGCTGCGCTTGCAGGCTTGGCACGCGCTGGGGCGGGCCGAGCTCCCGAAGCGGGCGTGCTCGATATCCGTGCGCTCGCTGGCCAGCCAGTCGAGGTTGCGATCGGCGCGATCGTCGATGCATTCATGGCGCCTGGCATTCTTGACGAGGTCGCGGCGCGGCTCGCGATGGAGCAAGCCTTGGCAGAGGCGCTCGGCGGAGCTGATACTTTCGATCCCGTGGCGGTGGACGCCAATGCCGTACGAGTTGCAACCTTGGCGTTCGTGGCCGAGTTGGTCTTCGTGCAGGTCGCCGGCGATGCAGGACGCTCATTGGCGACAGTTGGCCCCGTGGCGGCGGCGCTGCGCGAAGCAGAAATCCGATCACTGGTCCGCGAGGTCGTGAACTTGGTGGGAACGCCGATTCTTGTCGCAGCGGGTGCAGTGCTGAGCGAGCAACGGATGTCGGCCCTGGTGTCTCAGCTTGTGCGCGAGACGCTGGAGGAGGTAGCGACGTGGTGACTCGCACACCTACGCGCGTCCTTGCCAGCCCAAATGCTGGTCGCGCTGCCGCGGCTCTCGCTCATGGCGATATCGGAGTGGCCCTATATAACATCGGTCGCCCCGAACTGGCCGGATTAGGCGCGGGCCTCAATCAAACCGCGGCCCGCTTGCCCCGACCACCTTCTGCACGGGCATGGGACTTCCTTTCCATCGCGCTCGCGGTCCATGCTGCAGATCGGTTCGTTGTGCGGCGAAACGCACAAGACTCCTGGACGCGAATGATCGCGCTTGAGGTCGAGCTCATGGAGCCCGAGCCTTGGGCTGGGCAAGCGGCGGCGCTAGCAGACGCTCTGCGTTTCCTGTCGAGCGACATCTGGTACTTACGCTTCCGCGCCGGGGGCGCACCACCACCGACATTTCAGGACAGCCTATCGGATCGCGATTGCGCCTGCTTGTTCTCGGGCGGCCTGGACAGCCTGATCGGGGCTATCGACCTCACGGCGCAGGGCCGGCGGCCGCTGCTCGTCAGCCAAGCCTCTCCCAAGGAAGGGCCGGTGCAGGCGGAGCTCGCGGACCAGATCGGTTCGGCGGACCATCGCTTCGAGGGCCGCGCCTCGGAGCGGTGGCGCCAGCCCTATGAACCATCCTCGCGGGCTCGATCGGTGCTTTTCATCGGTTACGGAGCTGTGGTGGCCTCCACGCTCGGTCCGGTCAACGGCCGTGCCGAACTTGTCGTGCCCGAAAATGGTCTCATCTCGATCAATGCGCCACTCACCCGCCGTCATATTGGAAGTCTAAGCACGCGAACGACGCATCCGCACTTCATCGGCTCGCTTCAGCGGGTGCTTGATGCGGTTGGGCTCGGCGTGCGGCTGAACAACCCTTATGGCTTTAAGACCAAAGGCGAAATGCTCGCTGAGTGTCAGGACCGTGTGGTCGAGCAGTTAGCGGCGTCTTCCTACTCATGCGGCAAAGGCAAGCGCCTCAATCAACATTGCGGCCGTTGCGTGCCGTGCCTGATCCGCCGGGCGTCGTTTCACGCGGCCGGTGTGGCGGACGGCACTAGCTATTGGGCTGATGATCTGTCGACCCATGTAGCGAACGAGGATGTCGCAGCCGCCCGGTATGCGGCGGCGAGCCTGCGGCACCGTGACGTGGCGCGATGGGCTGCCCAAGCCGGGCCACTTCCAAGTGATCCTGTTCAGCGGAACGGCTACGTTGATGTTGTGCGGCGAGGGACAGAGGAACTGCGGGCGTTCTTCGGTACAATCGCCTGGCCGTGATTGACCTGCATTGTCACCTCGACCTTTACCCTGATCCCCGCGCCGTTGTCGCGGAGTGTGTCGCACGGCGGATTTATGTGCTGTCGGTCACGACCGTTCCAAGCGCCTTCGAGGGAACGGCGGCACTTGTCCTCGCCCAGAGCCGGATTAGAACGGCGCTGGGCCTGCATCCGGAGCTTGCTGCCGCGAGGGCGCGCGAGTTGCCCCTTTTCGAGCGTTTGCTCCCGCAGACTCGCTATGTAGGCGAGGTCGGCCTGGACGGCTCGCGAGACCACCGTGGCAGCCTCGACGCGCAGCGTGGCGTGTTCGCCGACGTTCTGCGGCTCTGCGCGCGCGCCGGTGGCAAAGCATTATCGCTGCATAGTCGAGGAGCGACCGGGATCATCCTCGACGCGCTTGGGGCGGAACCCACGGCCGGGAAGGCTATCCTTCACTGGTATGTCGGCACGCCGAAACAGGTGGCGCGAGCGGCTGAAATGGGCTGCTGGTTTTCGGTCGGGCCGACTATGCTCACGAGCGAGCGCGGCCGCGCGGCTGTGTTAGCGATGCCAAAGGATCGAGTCGT
Organism: Pseudomonadota bacterium; assembly: GCA_963205315.1. GTDB lineage: Bacteria > Pseudomonadota > Alphaproteobacteria > Rhizobiales > Aestuariivirgaceae > Aestuariivirga. The sequence goes on from CAUJIO010000056.1 coordinate 109,530, forward strand.
GCCCGAATCGGACGGACCCTTCGGGCTCGTCGAGGGGCGTGCAGCTCATCCGTGGGATGCTTGGTCCGTGACGTCCAAGCTGGCCGAACTCTGGCGTGAGCAAGAGGATCGCGTCGCAGCACAACTCCGCTCGAATTTTAGAACGCTGAGCGGGGGCGCTTAGCGCTTCGGGCGTGAATAACTCGACCGGGCGGTATGAGTCCGGCGAGACCCGCTGCCTCTACCCTCAGCCTGCCGCGGACTTACGACAATCTACACTCAGCTGAATCTGCTCTTCTTCATCCGAATCTTCAATATACCGAGATAAATCTACTTCCAAAGCCTCTTCATGATTGCGGGGATTACCATCGGCGGAGTCAGCGTACGGAAGAGCGCCTTTGGCTGTTGGGATATCTCCTGACCTGACCGAGGAACGGCCCTCACCTATCGGGTTCAGTGCCCAAGCAAACTGAGTATAGTTTCGCCTGATGGGACGCGAGGGACATCGTTTATGCCAAAATCTGCTTCGAAATAGGACCAGCGCCTCTCAGCAATCCAACCAAGAAATTGCGTGAGTGCGTCAACCTGATCGTCGTGCCTGGCGTGCGGAAAGGCGAGATACTCTTCCTGAAAATCAATCTGCCAATGCGCTCCTCTAGGCAGGTGCAGTATGGCTCCTTCCAGAAGCGGGGTGATGGCTGCTGCTCGGGTGTACTTATCTTTTTCAGGTTTGATGCCTCTAAGCCCTCGGACTTGGGATCGGAGATACTGAATCAACGACGTGCCTGAAGCTTGTTCTTCGATCAGTACGGCCGTTGCTTGCCATTTGTCAGCCTCTCGGATGATGCGGTCTTTCAGCGGCGCGAATTCCAAGCGCTCGCGCACCACGTCGAGGAGATAGACTTCATTCTTGCCTCGAATGAGAAAGGTAAGCCCCACTGAATAGTCGTTGGTTTCCTTGATTTTGTAAGCGGTATCCCAACTCTGGACGATTTGATCGCCCTGTTGGCGCTGTGGGACCGCATTGACATAGCGCAGCCATGCCTGTTTTAGCAGGTTACCCTCGGCAGGAATGGGATTCTGCAGGTATTGGGCGCTGAACGCCGCCGAGCCGATGTCGGATTTGGTGGACGCCAGATAGGAGAGTGGCAACCGTTCAGGATGAAGGGACTGGCCACCGCGCCAGGTGAATGTTCGATTTCTTCCAAGCGCTATCGTCCTGTCTTCGGGCGCAATGGCTGGCAGCGACAGGTGCTTCCAGCCTCCTTGAGCGAGGAGAATGCCAGAGAGATCGTCCATGTGCAGCCGCTGCATTACGATCAAAATCGTGCCGAGTGTCGGATTGTCGAGCCGAGACAGAAGGGCGGACCGGAACCAGTCATTGACCCGTTCGCGGCTGGTCTTGGAATCGGTTTCGCTGGCATTGAGGGGGTCGTCGACGATGATGATGTCACCACCACGTCCGGTGAGACTGCCACCTACCGAGGTTGTCAGTCGAAACCCGCCGGCGGTGGTTGAGGTTTCTGCCTCCGTGTCCTTGTCGATGTGCAAACCAGGAAAGATGCGCTTGTACCAGGCTGCGTTCACGACCCGTCGAAAATCGAAGGCGAGCTTGCCTGCTATTGCGTCGGAATAGCTCGCGCAGATGATCTTGGCGGATGGATTGTGGCCGAGAAGGAAGGCTGGAAGTGCCACGGAGAAGATGATCGACTTCAGTGAACGGGGCGGGGCATTGACGATTAGCCGAGGACAGTGCTGATCGACAATCGCCTGTGCATTGAGGCACAGAAGTTCGATATGCCAATTTTCGAGAAATGGAGTTGTAGGGGAGAGCGTCTCAAAGACCTTTATGACAAAGGAGTATAGGTCAGTTCGAACAAGTGCATCGCGTTCGCGTGGGATTGGTTTTGCCATTTCAGTCACTCTCTGTCTTTGGTTGGTTGCGGCGGAGGAAGCTGTCGATGATGAGTTGGTCTGCCTCGCTCAAGGTTTCCTGCTCGTGAGCTCCCTCATCGGGCTGTTGGAGTTTCATGACCATATCGAACAAGGTCTTGGCGGCACGACCGTCTTTTTGGAGGGCGCGCTGAAATAGGCTGAGCAGCAACGCCTCTTGCCTGCTGGCCTTGCGCTTCTCACCGTTGACGGTGATCTCAACCTTGCCGCCCATTAAATTCGCGAGGTCGGTCTTGAGGTTCGAGGTGCCCTTTGGCCGACCCTTGGGGTTCCCCGATTGGCCAGCGCGAAACTGACGGTGCTTCGGTGGCCGGCCTGGTCCAACGCCTGATGCGGAATCATCGGCGCTCATGTTTGATCTCCTTCGTCATTGGCCAAGCGGCCAGCAAGCAGGCGTGGCCCTGGCTGATCGCTACCTTGCCACGCCTCACACTGGGCGAAGGTGTCGCCGGTCGCCAGCAGGGTGGCGACACGTCCCGTCATCTGCTGCCAGCGGCGTACCGCAGCATCGACATAATGCGGGTCAATTTCGATGGCGGCGGCGACCCTGCCGGTCTTCTCGGCCGCGATGATGGTTGTTCCCGATCCACAGAAGGGATCGAGCACTAGGTCGCCGCGCCGCGTGCAGTCCTTGATGGCGTCACCGATCAGGGCCACCGGCTTGACGGTCGGATGGATGGCAAGAAGGGAATCCCGGTCGCGGCCAAAGCTGTTGATGCCCGCGTAATCCCAGACATTGGTGCGGTAACGTCCGTGCCGGCCCAATTCGATGTTGTTGATGTGCGGCACGTTACCCACCTTGTAGACGGCGACCAGTTCATGCTTGGAGCGATAGAGTGATCCCATGCCGGCATTGGTCTTGTTCCAGACGCAGATGTTCTTGAGCTCACCGTAGATGGAACCCGCGGCAGCGAAGAGGTGAGGCAGGTGGCGCCAATCCATGAACACGTAGTGGAGGGCACCATCCCTACTGAACCGTGCCGCTAGGCCAAGACTGGTGTTTAGGAAGCCAGTGAACTCGGTATCGGTCATTTCGCCCGATGCCATGGCGAACTCCCGGTGTTTCACCTGGCCAATCCCGCAGACGTGGCCGTCGATCGGCACGTTGTAGGGCGGATCGGTGATAACGGCTGTCGCCAGTCTTCTTTCGAAGAGCTGATCGTATGACGCAGGATCGAGGGCGCTCCCACAAAGCAGACGATGGTGGCCGAGGCACCAGATATCGCCGAGAGTCGAAACGGCGGGCACCTGAGCGTGAAGCGGTGGCAGATCATCCAGCTTTGAAGACGCGGAAGCGGGACCATCAAGCAGCAGATCAACTTCCGCGGTCTCGAAACCGACAGCCTCGAAATCGAAACTGATGTCGAACTTCGCCAGGAAGTTCAGCTCGCGCGCAAGAATCTCCATATCCCATTCGGCTTTTTGGGCCAGTCGGTTGTCAGCAATCCGAAAGGCACGAATCTGTGCGGGCGTGAGATGTGAAATACGAATGACGGGGATGGAGGTCAGGCCGAGCTGGATGGCAGCCCGCCATCTTGCTTCACCGGCGATGATCTCATTGTCATCATTGACGAGCGCTGGGACGAGAAAACCATGCTCCATGATGTTGCGTACCAACATTTCAATTTGACGCTGAATGTGCCGCCGGGGATTGTTGGGACTTGGTCTCAGTTGGTCGGGGGAGACATTTTCGATCTGTAGTCGAAGATTGTCGTGGTATATGAGGTTCATCGAGGTACCCGTTATAAATGTGGGGACCCGCTTAAGTGCAGTTCCCATACTATTACGGCGCAACTAACTCTGTAACAGAGCGGAATTTCCCACTGGCTCGGAAGTCGTCGGTCGGCGCCTTTGTCGGTAAGTTTTGCGATGACGGAGATGTTGCCCCTCTGAAGATTGCAGACGGGGACAGGCAATCGATTCAAATGGCGAACCATTCATCATTTGGGCAGCGTTTCACATTGCTGAAGTGGCGGGTATAGGCATCGGGAACTGTCGTACGGACCGGCACGACCGCGTGGGTCGCATGGATGCGGCATAACGCAGCAGCGATTTTGGGTCGACATGGCCTGGGCTGTGACGCTGGATGAGCGTCTCGCTGCGGTCGCAGCTGTAATCGGATGATCCGCTGCTGTTTAATGGCCAGATGCGTGAATGGCGCCGGATGCATGAATGAGCATCAAGCTCAGATGTTGTCGCGTTTCGCTGTGTGAATGATCAATCAACAAACCTCCAATGCGGCGTCAGAAAGAAAGGCTTGAGTCTCCCACAGCCCACGTCTGAATGAAAGAATGTCCAGATCATCTTGCCTGTCCCATTCCACATTGAGAACCTTGCGGACGTACTGAGACGTGAAGTCTTTCATGATGTCCGGGTGGTTCGCCATGTGTTCGGGGATGTCCTCAAACCAAATATTGAGGCCATAAGGCAGATTGGCTTTCTGACTGCATAGCGCGAGCCAATACTTTGCCTCCTTGGTTGCGTTGAACAACCGTTGAAACGGTGTTCGATATGACAGCATGAGCGGCCACGCTCGTGCGGTAAGCCGCCGCTGTGTGCCGATCGCCTCCCAGTGTCTGTTCGCCATTGCGAACTGTACTGCCCGGTCTCGTATCATCCTAACTCGCTCTTTGCGCGTCATACCGACCTCACTTAAGACCAGACTTGGGACTTGAGAAACAAGGGCAATGCCAAGTTGCATGGCTCTGGCGATGTCGTCTCGGATTGTCGGGGCACACTTTCCGGTCCGTCAGGCAAAGACGTTTCGTTTGTAGGCAGAGATTGGCAGGATAAGAGAAATGCATAGGCTCACTCGTCATGGTTTCGGGCACCCATGCGAGACTTTGCCCTTACCTTAACCGCCGTATTAACCCGTTAACAGAGCCGGACCGCCAAACAGCCATCTTATCCCCACAGGTTCGGGATTGGAGCGCGGTTCGACGTTTGCGGCCACAAGGTAATCGCAGGAGCAGCGATGTTGCCTATTGGAGAGATTGAGTAAGCTGTTGATACCTTCAAACGGCGAACCATTCACCATTTGGGCAGAGTTTCACATTGCTGAAGTGGCTGGCATAGGCATCGGGAACTTCGGTATGGATCGGCACCACGGTGTCGGGCCGCATGGCTGCGGCAAAGCGTTGCACGGCAATGACTAAGATTTCTGCGAAGCGCGTCGCCGCGGAGGCCGAACTGATCGAAATCGCCCGGCAGCTTTCGGATCAGCAGCTCGCGATCGCCATCAAGCAGTTGCATGCGCTCAAAGAAGGAACGTGAAGCACCAGAAACTGACCCGGCCGTCCGAAGCGAACAGTGGTTTTAGGCAGCCGCAACAATTCCGCTGCACCCTCTGAATAGGCACACGGTTTGGCGAAGAGGAGGCTCAGTCTCTCCCTGATAACCAGAGCTGCCCCCCTGTTCTGACAAATCCGCTCCCTGTTATAAATTGACTGTCGCCTTAAAGTAAGCCGCTGATATACAAAGGGAAACCGAGAAGTTCACGGGAAATTTGGCTTTGATGTGAGTTCTTCCCTGTATTTCTCCCTGTTATTGGTGGCACCGGCCAGAGACAGGTTCGCAGCAGTTCGAATCCACCGCCATTAATTCCTTGCATATTCATAAAGTCCTGACATGTTTCCCGAGCCGCGTGAAATGCCCGCGAAACGGGCCTGCTTTGCGTCGGCTAGCATCGGGATATTCGAACCGCACCAGAGACAACTTGGACTTCTGCGCTCACCTGGCCCGGAATTCTCAGTTCGGCGTTTCGGCAGTCAAGATCTCCGATGCAAACCATCATGAGTTGATGCAGTTGAGGAAAGTCATGTGCATCGGGTTCCAGAGTGGTTGCCGGTCAACTGCCTAGCAATTCACCGAAGGCGATAATTTGGTGTTCTCCGCGGACTCATATGCCCGGCGTTCATGGGTCCAAGCCAGATATTGAGACCGGAACGCACGAAGGCAGCTTCCCTGTTCGAAAGCCGCCTCTTCAATCACCAGGATGATTTTGAGACTTGAACTGCGGGTGCAAACCCCAGGATCTGCCTCTGGCTCGGCCAATCAAGCGGAAGATCATGAAGCGCCTGCAGCCTGCACGTGTGTTCAATGAGAAGATCATCGCCAACCGCCGCGAGTTCATTGCCAGTGAAATAGCAGCGCTCGAAGTTGCAGTGATGGATCGTGATGCCCAGCCCGTTACTCTGTAGCGGGCCTCCCCACTGTTGATCATAGAACATGTATGGAGGACGTCTAAAGGAGTTAACCCGGTTCGCAGCGAGCGCAATCAATAAGAGAATTTGCCGCGCAGAATGTGAACGAGGCCTGCGGCGAGACCGGCTTTGGGCAATCCAGAAACCGGCCGGAAAATGACTAAGAAGCCGACTGACCGCGTCTTGGCTGCGATGGTGGCGGAGTGCAGACGACCAGGATGCGTGCGTCTTCCTTGCTTGATGAAGTGTAGTTATGTCCCCGGCTGCTGTCGAAATAGATACTTTCGCCTTCCCTCACCGTGGCAGGCGGCGCGCCGTCGAAGTATATTGTGATCTCGCCAGATATCACGTGGACGAATTCCTCACCGACATGGCTGTTGAAGCCGGCGAAGTCCGATGGACTATGGGATTTGACAGTGCCGGTAATCGGCACCATGGCTTTGCCCCAGACATCGGTGAAAAGGTACTCATAATTGTATTGAGCTGTTTCCTGTCGCCGAAATTTCCCCGTTTCGGCAAGGGCAATGAGCCCTCTGTGATATGTATCGCCCCCGGACTGGAAGAGGGCGGCAAAGTCGACGCCCAAGCCCCCAGCCAATTGCTGCAGGCGGTCGTAGGTCAATGCCATTTGATTTCGTTCGACTTTGGAAATGGTCGAGACTGCTAGTCCGGTCAAAGCCGCCACGTCTGACAGGCGCAGGTTCCGCTGAATGCGTAGTTCCTTCAGTCGCTTGCCGAACTCATCGCGCCGTGCTGCCGGAATGCCGGGAACTGCTTTCGGTTCAGACTTCATGATGAAAACCATATCACGAGTCTTCATTTTCGTATCCGAAAACGCTTGTTTTCCTATACGAAAATTGATGTTATGCGTCGGTGAGAAAAGTCAAGAACCGGCCCATTGATACTGAAAAGGGAGAGTGATCATGAACCGCAAGGAATTTCTCAAGTCAGTCCTGGCTGCGGCCGGGGCTGCCACGTTTGGCGCGGGCGCAGCCCGGGCCGCTGAACCGCTCAAGATCGCCATTGCCAATTTCGGCGATCACCCGCAGCTCAATGCGGCCTGGGAAGGTTTCAAAGCCGAGATCATCGCCGCCGGCTACAAGGAAGGCACCGATGTCACCTTTACGGTCGATCACGTGAACTTCGATGCGACCCTCGTGCCGCAGATGCTCACCAAGATTGAAGCGATGAAGCCGAACCTCATTCTGGCCGTCACCACGCCCGTGGCGCAGATGGCCAAGAACCAGCTGGGCAAGAGCGGCATTCCCATCATCTTTACGGCAGTCACCGATCCGGTGGCGGCGGGCCTCGTTCCCTCGTGGGACAAGGGCGACGAAAACATGACCGGCTCGTCCGACATGCAGGACTTCGCCGCCACCATCAAGTTCACCCGGCAGCTTCTGCCTGATGCCAAGACCATCGGCGTGCCGTACAATCCGGGTGAGGCCAACGACGTGGCCATGCTCGCCAAAATGAAGGAATTGGCGCCGGCGGAAGGCTTCGGTGTGGCCGAGGTCGGCATCGACAATGTCAACGACATCCAGCAGCGCGTGGCCTCGCTGGCCGGCAAGGCGGACGTGATCTATGTGCCGGGTTCGAACCTGATCCAGCCGGCCATTGCCGCAGTCGCCTCCGCAGCGCTTGCCGCCAAAATCCCCATCGTCAACACCGATGACGGCCCGGTGAAGGATGACGTCGTTCCGGCAAGCTTCTCGATGAGCTATGACAAGGTGGGCCGCAACGCCGGCAAGATTGCCGTGCGCGTTCTCAAGGGCGAAAAGCCTGCTGATGTGGCGCCCTCCAAGCCTGCCTATGAAGACCATGCGCCTGCCATCTCCAAGAAGGCGGCGGCGGCCTTCGGCATGGCCATCCCCGACAGCTTCAAGGATTGCGGCTGCATCGTTGAATGAGCCGGACGGGGAGGCTTCCGGGCCTCCCCCACTACCGAGGGAATAGCGTGTTAGAAGTAAAAGCGGCGCGGCGTTTGTTCCATCGCGGCCAGCCTGACGAGAAGGTTGCGCTCGACGGCCTTGATCTGTCGCTCGCCAGCGGTGATTTCGCGGTGGTGATCGGCTCGAACGGCGCCGGCAAGAGCACGCTGCTCAACGCCATTTCCGGCGCACTTCTTCTTGATTCCGGTTCCGTTGCCATCAACGGCCGGGATGTGACTGCCATGCCGGTGCACCGGCGCGCGGCGTATGTGGCGCGGGTGTTCCAGGACCCGATGAAGGGCACCGCCGCTCCCATGACCATTGCCGAGAACATGCTGCTCGCCGAGCTTCGCCACAAGCCGGCGACCCTGTCACGCGGGCTTACAAAAGAACGCCGCGAGTCCTATCGCGAGCAACTCTCCTATTTGCGCCTCGGGCTGGAGAACCGGCTCGATACGGTCGTGTCCACATTGTCCGGCGGTCAGCGGCAATCGCTGTCCCTGGTGATGGCCGTTTCTGGCACGCCCGACATTCTGCTGCTGGACGAACACACGGCGGCGCTTGATCCGCGCACTGCCGATCTCGTGATGGATGCGACCATCCGCGCCGTCACGGCACTCAAGCTCACCACGCTGATGGTGACACACAACATGAAACACGCGGTCGACTACGGCAACAAGGTGGTCATGCTCGATTCCGGCAAGGTGCGCTTCGAGATGCACGGCGAAGAAAAGAAGAATGCCACGGTGCAGGACCTCATTTCGCATTTCTCCATCAAGACCGACCGCATGATGCTGGATATCTGATCATGCTCGCTTCCTTCATTTCCAGTTTCATCGCGCTGATACCGGTCACCATCGCCCAGAGCCTCATCCTGAGCTTCGTGGTGCTGGCGATCATGATCCCTTTCCGCATCCTGAGCTTTCCGGATCTCACCAGCGAAGGCGCCTATCCACTGGGCGGGTGCGTCTGCGCCTTGGGGATGATTGCCGGGCTCAATCCGTTCCTCGCAGCGCTGGTCGCGATGGCCGCTGGTTTTCTCGCGGGTTCCTGCACGGCCTTCATCCATCTGCGCTTCCGCATTCATTCGCTGCTGGCCGGCATCCTGATGATGACCATGCTTTACAGCGTGAACCTGCGATTGCTGGGCCGTTCCAATCTTCCTGTCTTCAATATCCAGACGATCTATGACTACGCGCCCTCGGCACTGTCCGGGCCTTATGCCAAGATCTTCATCGCGGGTCTGGTGGCGATTGCCGCCTATGTGGTGCTGCGTCTCTATTTCCTCACTGAAAAGGGAACGGCGATGCGCGCCGTCGGCGCCAACCCGGAAATGGCGGAGGCCAATGGCATCAATGTCTGGCGCATGACGGTGGTGGGCGTCGGGCTTGCCGGTTCCTTCTCGGCCCTCTCGGGCGCCATCATGGTTCAGAGCCAGGGCTTCGCGGACGTCAACATGGGGCTCGGCATTCTCATCAATGGGCTGGCAGCACTGATGATCGGCGAGGCCGTGGTGGGCAAGTCTACGCCGGTCCGGCAGCTGCTCGCGCCCTTTGCGGGCACTCTGATCTACTATCAGCTCATTTCGGTTCTGTTGGTGGTGGGGCTGCCATCGGGCGATCTCAAGCTCGCAACCGGCCTCTTCGTGCTGCTCATGCTGGCGCTGCCGAGCCTCAAGGGCAAGGGCTCCGGCCTCATGCCGCGCGAGACCATGAAGGAAAATTGAGTGATGCGCATTGCGGGCATCACCATCGCCAGCGAGAAATGGCCCCTGCGGGAGCCCTTCCGGTTCTCCGGGTTCACGGTCGAAGCGCTCGATACCGTGCATGTCGCCGTGACCGATGGGGTGCACCATGGCCAGGGCGAAGGGGTCATTCCGGTCGTCTTCGACCTGACGCTTGCCGAAGCTGTAGAGGCGCTTGAAGCAGCCCGCGCCCGCATTCTGGCCGGTGAAGATGCCTGGGCTGTGTGCGCCAGCATGCAACCAAATGCGGCCCGCAATGCGCTCGATTGCGCACTCTGGGACCTCGCATGCAAGGCCAGCAGGCGCAGCATCTGGGACCTTGCGGGCCTCACAACCGCGCCGCAATCCCTGGAGGTCGATCAGAGCATTGGCCTTGCATCCCCCGCCGAGATGGCGGTCACGGCCCGAGCATCGCGCCACGGCGTGTTGAAGATCAAACTCGACCGCACGCTTGTGACCGAACGGCTGCAGGCCGTGCGCGCGGCCCGCCCGGATGCCACGATCATTGTCGATGCCAATCAGGCCTGGTCGCGGGCCGATCTCGAAACCCATCTGCCGGCGCTGGCTGAGGTCCGCATCAGCATGATCGAGCAGCCGCTGCGGGTTGGCCTTGACCATGAGCTTGCCGGACTTGCACGGCCCATTCCAATCTACGCCGATGAAAGCTGCCACACGCGAAATGACTTGCAGCGGCTGGCGCCGTTCTACAACGGCATCAACATCAAGCTCGACAAATCCGGCGGATTGACCGAGGCGCTGGCCTTGGCGCGGCAGGCGACGGACACGGGTATGGGATTGATGGTGGGCTGCATGGCGGGCACGTCGCTCTCTATGGCGCCTGCCTATGTTGTGGCGAGTCTCTGCAACTGGGCGGACCTCGACGGACCGCTTCTCCTTGCATCGGACCGGGCATCACCGATGACCTACCGGAATGGAAGGCTCGAAAGCTTCAAGGCGGATCTCTGGGGTTAGATTGAGGGCACACGCGTGATCAACATTTCTGCGCCGTATCTGATTTATCTCGGCGACACCAAAATGCCGGAGATGGCGAAGACCGGCGCGGGGCTCGCCTATTGGCGGCCGGAACGCTGCCTGGCGCAACTGCGCGAAGTTGGCTGCAAGGCCGATGTCGGCCTTGCCGACATGGGCATTCAGGAAGCCGCCACAAAGGGCGCGAAGACCCTTGTGATCGGCACGGCCGTTCCGGGCGGTCAGTTGCCGCCGCATTGGGTGGCGCGCATTGTCGAGGCCATGGAGGCGGGGATGGATATCGCCAGCGGTTTGCATGTGCCGCTCGCCGCGACTCCGGCCCTTGCCGATGCCGCGCAGCGGACGGGCCGCGCGCTGCACGATGTGCGGCTTTCCAAACAGCAGTTTCCCATCGGCAGCGGCAAGCCGCGCAGTGGCCACCGCCTTCTGACCATGGGCACCGATTGCGCAATCGGAAAGAAATACACAGCCCTCGCCATTCACCGCGAGCTGGTGAAGCGCGGAGTTCCGGCAGACTTTCGCGCCACTGGCCAAACCGGCGTCCTGATCGATGGCCGGGGCTTCGCAATCGACGCTGTTGTGTCTGACTTCGTCGCCGGAGCCGTTGAAACGCTGGCACCTGCGGCTGCGCCGGATCATTGGGACATCATCGAGGGGCAGGGCTCTCTGGTTCATCCCGCCTTTGCCGGCGTGACGCTTGGCTTGCTTCATGGCGCCCAGCCCGATGCCTTCGTCGTGTGCCATGAACCGGGGCGGAATGAATTGTCCGCCTTTCCGGGATTTCCGACAGCAGGCATCGGCGAGCTGATCAACATGACCATCATGCTGGGCCGCACGGTTGCGCCGCGCATTCGCTGCGTGGGTCTCAGCATCAACACATCCCGGATGGATGAGACAGCAGCCCGGGCGGAACTGGATTTCCTGTCGCGCATGCACAAGGTGCCCGCCGTCGATCCCGTCAGGTTCGGCGTGGAAGAACTCGTCGATCGCATGCTGGAGTGAATTTGCGCAATTGCGGATCGGGCGATTGCTCATCCCGCGATGCAGACTTGGCCCTACATGTTGATTTGCAGTGAGAGTTGACCCAGGATTTTCATCGAGAAGTGACCCGGGTCAGCTCTCAGTGCAAATCAACACCAAGCCCACGCGAAGGCGGCCACCCGGCCGTAGGAGCCCCGATAGCCCAGCGAAACAAGATCTGTATGCATCTGCCGCGCCGTGAGCCGCTGCTTACGCGATTTTCCTGCCTCCGTCCGAAGCCACGCCGCAAGCCTGGACGACATTGTCGAGAACGTTCTAATGCGGAAGAAGTGCGGATTTTTGGAAGACTATGGCGGTCTTGAGCCTTCGGAATTCTCAGAGCGCCCTGGCGTTCATCCTGGTGATGTCCACGCCATCGATAATGATTTCGCCCATCGTGGGCTCAATCAGTCTGTTAATATGTCTGATAAGGATCGATTTCACGATCATAACAGCCGTCATTCAGGCGGGCCGGTATCAGCGGCAGAACCAACACTTCGTTGCCGAATACGTGATGGATAGAAATCAATTGTGCTCTTCGGCGGCAAATCATTCGGCATGGCGTGAAGCGCATTACGTGCCGGTCGATACGCTGGACGACGCAAAGTTCCGCCAGATCACCCGCTGGGGGGAACTCTCGAAGGTGAAGGAGGGTATGCGGCTCTTGTAGCTTTCAGTGATCTTCTCCCGGCCGGCAATGTCGCTAACAGATGCTGCTTGGCCAGCGATCAGCTGAGTCGGGGCGTGAAGCCCTGTGGCGTGGCGTACAGTGAGAACTAAGCCTCAAGACGGTCTAGATCGTCGTTTCTGAAAACGATACATCGCTCAGGGAGATCGCTGCGAGCCGCATTTTCATGCTTGCGAATAGCCCGTTCATTGGGGCTTGCGATACGACAGCTGCAGTTGTCTCGCATGTCATCAGGTCAGTTGATTTTTGAGATCGAAGCGGTTCGCATTGACCGTTGCTATGACGTCCTTATTAGGAGCGATACTCTAGTTCCTCGGTATCGAGCTGACGACGAACTGAGGCGAGATGCATCTGGGCGGAATCGGCATCGCCGCTACGCATCTGTTCGTACGTGGCTTGCGCGACGTGGGGTTCTACCGGAACAACCTTCCGGCCCGTTGACATGGCAAGGACCTGAACCTCGGCAGCGCGCTCGAGATAGTAGAGATCATCCCACGCTTCAGCGATCGAGGGCGCAAGGACAAGAACACCATGGTGCTTCATGAAGATGATATCCGCATCCCCGACCGACCTGGCGATGCGTGCGCCCTCGGTGTGATCGAGTGCCAGGCCATTATAGGCTGTGTCGACGGCCGTGCGTCCCGCGGCGAAGTGGTCTGTGCCGGCGTAAGCGAGGCGCTTCGTGAGTGGCAGGTCTGAGATCATGGTGACGACCGGGATCCGGCGCGCCGAAAGCGATGCGATTGCCTCCGCGATCAGGGGATTTTCTTGTGTGTAGACAATGACTGCGTCGGACGCTGTTTCCGTGAGTTGCCGTGCGATCGTCGCCGGACTCTCGGTCGTGAGCACTGTCCGCTGAATCTGGACGGACCTGTCCACACGCTCGGCAAGTCGGCTGAATTCATGATTCATTCGGGTGATCAGCGGGAGCTCCGGCCGGGGCAGGAGCACATTGAAGCGCAGTAGTCTGCGATGCGACGCCGGCAACACCCGCCGGAGGTCGAGTTGACGCGCCGCGGCAAGCACCTTCTCCGCCGTCTTGACACTGACGTTGCCGCGCTCATTCAGGACTCGATCAACCGTTGCGATACAGACCCCGCCAGCTCTGCGCTGTCGTGCAACCTATGTCTTGCCACCATAGAAGGTACGGCATTGCAAAGCCTATAAAACTCAAGATTTTTCAGGAACCTACCTTCAGGCTCTGGTGCCACTCGCCGTGTCGTTGCCGGCAGTCCGTCGTTCGACGAAGTGCCACACTCCAACGGAGGAGACGACCCTGATCCAAATCTTGCGCGGATTGCGTGGAGCTATTTTCCTCCAGACAGCCGGCTTTGGAACGCCACTCCTACCGGCGTATCTCCAACGAATTTCAAAGCAGTTACCGTTGCGGCAATCCAGCCGGCTCTCCTGCTGATCGATCCTGACCCAATGAAGATGGTTGACAGCGAAGCAAGCCGCTGCGAGGATCATTGTATACACGATCGTAGACTTGAATGTGAACTGCTTGGCTGGCGATGCGCATCAAACTGATTAATCCCAACACCACAGTGGCAATGACGCGGTCGATGGCAAGCGCGGCGCGGGATGTTGCTGCGGCCGGCTCGGAAATTGACGCTGTGACCTCAGAATCAGGTCCTGTTTCAATCGAAGGACACTACGATGAGGCCATCGCCGTTTTGGGTTTACTTGACGTCATGCGGTCTGACCCCACAGCAGATGCATACATTATTGCTTGTTTTGGTGACCCCGGCCTGCTGGCAGCACGCGAAATCACTGCAGCACCTGTCTTGGGGATCGCAGAAGCCGCGATGCACGCGGCCACGTTTGTTGCGACGTCGTTTTCGATTGTGACCACATTGGATCGGACGCGGATCATTGCTGAAGCACTTGTCCGCAACTACGGCATGCAGGACGCTTGCCGAAAGGTTCGGGCGACTGATCTGCCAGTCCTTGACCTGGAAGAGGCGAGTGAGCGTGTCAATGAAGTCATCCTTGCGGAGTGCCAGCGTGCCGTGAGCGATGACCGGTGCGGAGCGATCGTCCTTGGCTGCGCCGGCATGGCGGGCCTGGTCGATTATCTGAAGCCGCGCCTGCCGGTGCCGGTTATCGATGGGGTGACTGTCGCCGTGAAGTTTGCTGAGGCTCTTGTGGGCGCCGGGCTTGCAACGTCCAAACATGGTGATCTGGGCTTTCCCCTGCCGAAGCCATATCGCGGCGCAACAGCACGTTTTGCGCCTTCAAGCACGCTTTCCGAGGGCGCTGGAGAAAAGCGACATGAAGTCCACACCGCCGGTTGATTGCGAGAGGTCCACCTGAGATTCGACATGCTTCAGATGATGGGACATACGCTCGATTGCCAATGCCTCGTTGCTCGAGGCGATCGCATCGATGATGCCAGTATGTTCGTCGCAGGAGCAGGGAACAGTGCCAGGCACCTCGTAGAGAGCGATGATCAGAGACGTGCGCGACACCAGTTCCTGAACGAAACCGGCGAGCACGCTGTTGCCAGCAAGTTCTGCCAACGTGCTGTGAAAATCGCCGGACAGCTGCACACGGCGGCGCTTGTCATTCGCCGCTTGCGCCTTCGTTTCTTCGGCGACGATGCTTCTCAGTTGTTGAACTCCGCGCTCGTCGTGCTTGCGGGCCACCAGCCGGACAAGCTCGCTTTCGATCGCATGGCGGGCTTCAAACACCTGGCGGCCTTCATCCGTCGTGGGACGGGCCACCCGCGCACCCTTGTTGGGCAGGATGACCACAAGCTTCTCGTGCTCCAATCGTTGCAGCACCTTGCGGATGATCGTCCGGCTCACGCCGAAGGCTTCGGCCAAGGCAGTCTCCTGCAACGCAGTTGCCGGGCGCAGCTGATGCGTCACGATCGCGGCGTAGATCGCGCTATGGATGCGTTCATCCGTCCGCTGTCCAAGCTTGAATTTGAATGGGACGCGAGAATCGGCGTTCACGTTCGTTCCTGTCTGGTGAAGATCACCGGTTTCATGTTCCACATTGTATACAGTAATGTTGGACAATTTTGCATCACGCGGTACGATTTTGCGGCAAGTCCGTCAAGGGCCAGATTGCCGGACAGGGCGGGGCCGCGCGAATGACCCCTCGGAACAATGCTTTGGCCGTTCAGGATTTGAGCATCGTCTTCGACACGAGGCGCGGCACGGTGACTGCAATTGAGGCAGTGAGCTTCATTCTAGGAAGTGGAGAGGTGCTCGGAATCGTCGGTGAGTCGGGAGCAGGCAAATCCCTGACCGGAAACGCACTCATTGGTCTTCTTCAGGCCCCAGGGCGCATTTCGCAGGGGGAGATCAGGCTGGGCGGGCAGCGGATCGACAATGTTGCCGCAGATGTGCAGCGCCGTCTCCGCGGAAAGCGCATCGGCGCCATCTTCCAGGATCCCCTGACGAGCCTTGATCCGCTGATGACGATCGGCGGCCAGCTGGTTGAGACGATCCGCACCCACCTGCCATTGTCGGCCGCCTCGGCACGCGTCCGCGCCATGGAGCTTCTGGCGGAAGTGGGGATCGCCGATCCCGGCGCCCGGTTTGATCAATATCCGCATCAGTTCTCGGGGGGCATGCGGCAGCGGATCGTGATCGCGCTGGCCATCGCTGCCGAGCCTGAAGTGATCATTGCTGACGAGCCGACGACCGCGTTGGATGTCTCGATCCAGGCGCAGATCCTCGCGCTACTGAGGGGGCTGGCGCGCCAACGGGGCACTGCGATCATGCTGGTGACCCATGACATGGGCGTGATTGCCGAAATCGCCGACCGGGTTGGCGTCATGTATGCGGGACGGCTTGTCGAGATCGGTCCTGTCGCCGAAGTGCTTCACTCAGCCCATCACCCCTATACCGCCGGCTTGATGGGTCTGATCCCGTCGCTGTCGCGGCGCGTGGAGCGGCTGCCGCAGATTTCCGGCAACATGCCGCGGCCTGGAGAATGGCCCGGCGGCTGCAGTTTTCATCCGCGCTGCCCGAAAGCAGGGCCGCGCTGCACGATCGAGGTTCCCGCACCCGTAGCCGTGTCTGACAGCATGGTTGCTTGCCACCTGTTTTCCGGAGGCACGTCCGTTGTTTCCGGGGATTTGCCGACCAAAGAAGCCATATCAACCAGGGAGACCGCCTCATGATACGATCTTTGCTGAAACCTCTGATCCTGGCAGCAAGCATTGCTGCTTTCGGTGCTACTGCTGACGCCAAGACCCTGCGTTTTGCCGAATCGCAGGACATTGCCTCGATGGATCCTCATGCCGGGCGCGACGACTTCGCACTTAGCCTGCTGTGCAATGTCTACGAGGGTCTTGTTCGCTGGAATGCTGATCTGAAGCTGGAGCCGGCATTGGCCGAGAGCTGGGAGATCATTTCCGACACCGAATGGAAATTCAATCTGCGCAAGAATGTGAAGTTCCACAACGGCAATACCTTCAACGCGGATGACGTGATCTTTTCTTATCATCGCGCAGGCGATCCGGGCTCGCCCTTCGCCGGCCTGCTGGAGCCAATCGCGGAAATCACCAAGGTCGATGACTACACCGTGATCTTCAAGGTGAAGCGCAAGTACGCTCTGCTGCTGAATGATTTCGCCGGCTGGTACATCATGGACAAGGAGTTCCAGGAGTCGATCGGCGCGGGAAAACCGCTGGACCTCTCCTCGAATGCCGGCGGCGCGATGCAGACCCAGGCCAACGGCACCGGGCCATTCAAGTTGGTGGAACGCCAGCCGGATGTGAAGACGGTGCTGGCGGTGAACCCCGACTGGTGGGATGAACGCAAGCACAATCTTGATGAAATCGTCTATACGCCCATCGCCAACAATGCGACCCGCGTCGCAGCGCTACTGTCAGGCGAGGTGGATTTCATCCGCAACGCCCCGCCGCAGGATCTCGCGCGAATCGAAGGAACGTCAGGCATGAAGGTGATGCGTGGACCTCACTTGCGCACCATCTTCTACGGCATGAACCAGCAGGGCGACACGCTGAAAGGCAGCGGTGTCGAGGGCAATCCGCTGAAGAAGGTGGAGGTGCGCAAGGCCATTGCGATGTCGATCGATGTCGAGGGCATCAAGCGGTCCATCATGCGCGGCAACTCGAATCCGGTCGCAACGCAGCTCGCGCCGCAGATGCCCTATTATGATGCGGCTCTCGACGTACGCTTCCCCTATGACCCGGATGGCGCGAAGGCTCTGTTGACCCAAGCGGGCTACCCAGACGGCTTCACCCTGCCGATCACCTGTCCGGCGGGGTCCTTTATCAACGACGAGCAGATCTGCCAGGCCACCGCGGGAATGCTGGCCAAGATCGGTATCAAGGCGCAGCTGAACATGGTGACGCCGGTCCAGTATGACACCGGCCTGCCGGCCGGAGAGTTCGATTTCTACATGCTCGGCTGGGCTGGCCTACCCACGATCGACCCCTACAACATCTTCAGCGCAACCGTCCATTCACCGACGGAAAAGCTGGGCGCCTGGAACCCCAAGGGCTATTCCAATGCGCGAGTCGATGAGCTGATCATCAAGATTGGCGAGGAAACAGATCAGGCCAAGCGCCAGGAGATGATCTCGGAAGTCGTCAAGACGCAGCGCGACGAGGTAGGCAAGATCATGCTGCATCAGCAGTTCCTGACCTGGGGCATGACTGACAAGGTGAATGCCATCGTGCCCGGAGACGAATACACCCGGTTCTGGTACTATACAATGAACTGAAGAGACCGAGGCAGGGCGGCGCTTTTTTCGCGTCGTCCTGCACCTCTTCCCTTCAACCAGCCGATTGTCCGCTGATGTTCAGTCTCATTCTTCGCCGTCTTGGCAGCGTTCTCCTGGTGATGCTGGTCGTGGCAGGCCTGTCGTTCCTGATCTTCAACTACCTGGGCGATCCGGTAAACAACATCCTCGGCGTGAACGCTACCATCGAAGAGCGCGAGGAACTGCGCCGGACACTCGGACTTGACCAGCCCTCACACATCCAGTTCTGGCATTTCCTGCAGCGGGCCGTTGCCGGAGATTTCGGGATCTCCTACCGCAATCGCATACCTGTAATCGAATTGATCCTGTCGCGCCTGCCAGCTACAGTCGAACTGGTGTTCTGCGCCACTATTGTAGCCCTGAGCATCGGAATTCCGATGGGCGTCTATTGTGCGCTTCGGCCAAAGGGACTCATCTCGCGCATCCTCCAGATGATCTCCCTGGTTGGTATTTCGATTCCGCAGTTCCTGATCGGGATGCTGCTGATCCTGATCTTTTCGGTCGAACTCAGATGGCTTTCGGCCTTTGGCCGTGGAGAAGTCGTCCAACTAGGCTGGTGGAGCACTGGGCTTCTCACCCACTCAGGCCGGATGGCGCTCATCATGCCGGTGATCACTTTGGCAGTGTTCCAGATTTCGATGATCATGCGGCTTGTGCAAGGCGAGATGCAGGAAGTCATGCGCGCCGATTTCATCAAGTTCGCGCGCGCGCGGGGCCTGACGGACCGCAGCGTTCACTTGCGCCATGCACTGCGGAATTCCCTTCTCCCCGTGGTGACGGTCGTCGGCATGCAGATCGGCTCCCTGATCGCCTTCGCCATCGTTTGCGAAGCGGTTTTTCAATGGCCGGGTCTAGGACTGCTAATCCTGCAAGCCATCGAATTCGCCGACTTCCCGGTGATGGCGGCCTATCTGGCGCTCGTCGGCTTCGGCTTCGCGATGATCAACCTGACCGTCGACATGACCTACCTCTTCATCGATCCCCGGATGCGCCGCAAATGACCAGTGTCCAAATCTTCCTGCACCGATTCTATGACAGCGATCTGTTCTGGAAATTCAGGAAAACGCCCGCTGCGGTCATTGCCGCCGCCGTGCTCCTTGTCATGGTCGTCTGCGCCGTCGCAGCGCCATTGCTCGCCCCGCACACGCCCTTCGACCCCGGCACACTGAACCTCATGGATTCTCGCTTGCCGCCTGCGTGGCTAGAAGGCGGCACCATCACTTATCCGCTGGGTACGGATGAGCAGGGACGCGATGTCCTCTCGACGATTTTCTACGGTATGCGCATCTCGCTTGCCGTCGGCGTCGCCGCGGTGCTGCTCTCCGTTGTGATCGGTGTGACACTCGGCCTCATCGCCGGGTGGTTCGGAGGGTGGGTCGATGCCGTCATCATGCGGATGGGAGACGTGCAGCTCTCCTTTCCGACCATCATGATCGCCTTTTTCATCGATGGCATCACCAAGGCGGTAATGCCGACCGACCTGCGCGAGCTAACGCGGTTCTACGTCGTGATTCTGGCCATTGGCCTCGCCGACTGGGTGCAGTTCGCGCGCACCGTCCGCGCGGCGACCATGATCGAGAAGAACAAGGATTACACGGCCGCAGCCCGCCTCTCACGAGTGTCAACCATGCGGATCGTGTTCACGCATGTCCTGCCGAACACCTTGGGACCTGTTATCATCCTGGCGACGCTGGGCCTTGGCGTCGCAATCCTCACCGAGGCCATTCTGTCCTTCCTCGGCCTCGGCATGCCGCCGACCCAGCCCTCGCTTGGCGCACTGATCCGCGTGGGCAACGATCTCCTGCTGTCCGGTGAGTGGTGGATCTCGATGTTCCCCGGTTTGGCCCTTGTTCTCCTCGTCCTGTCCGTCAACATCTTCGGCGATTGGCTCAGGGATGCCCTGAACCCGCGCCTCAAGTGAAAGGCACCGCATTCATGTCAAACCTTCTGATCACAAACGTAAGGCCCGAAGACGGTGCGGCGGCCGATGTGCTCATCCTCGATGGCAAGATCTCTGCAATCGGAACCGGCCTGAGAGCGCCAGCGGGCACGCCCGCCCACGACGGGGGCGGCGCCATCGCCATGGCGCCCTTTGTCGAGGCACATGTGCACCTGGACAAGATCCTCTGGGGCTTGCCATGGCATTCGATCAACGTGCCGGCAGGCCTGCGTGCGATGATCGACAACGAGGTCGAGATCCGCCGCAACCTGCCCTGGTCTGTCGAGGATCGTGCGGGCCGCCTGATGCGGCAGTGCGTGGCCATGGGCTCCACCCACATCCGCAGCCATATCGATATCTCGACCTTCTACAAGCTCGACAATATCCATGGCGTGCTGGCCGCGTGGGAGAAGATGAAGGATGCGGTCGGCCTCGAACTGGTTGCATTCCCGCAGACCGGCATGCTGATCGATCCCGGCTGTGCCGAACTGATGGAAGCCTCGATCGACGAGGGCGCGAGCGTCATCGGTGGTATCGATCCCGGCACGATCGATGGCGACACGAAAGGCCATCTCGACAAGATCTTCGACATCGCCCACCGCAAGAGCGCAAAGATCGATATTCACTTGCATGAGCCGGGTGAACTCGGCCTCTACGAAATGAACCTGATCTGCGACCGCACGAAGGCTCTCGGAATGAATGGACGCGTCGTGGTGAGCCATGCCTTCTGCCTGGGCGACGGCCCGGCCGCCAAGGTGTCAGCCATGATCGAGAGACTAGCTGACTTGCAGATCGGAATCATCTCGGCAGTTCCAGGTGAGATCGCGTTCCCGCCGATGTTCGATTTGGCAAAAGCGAACGTGCCGTGCGCGCTGGCCTCGGACTCGATCCGCGACACATGGAATCCGCACGGCAACGGCGACATGCTGGACCGCTGCTGGCTGTTTTCGTTCCGTAACTGGTGCCGCACGGACAATGAACTGCTGGCCTGCCTCGACATGGGGCGTTCGCGCGGTGCGGACCTGCTGGACCTCAAGGGTTATGGTCTCGCTCCGGGTTGTGAGGGTAGCCTTGTTCTGGTTAACGGCGAAAATCGCGCACAGGTGCTTGTGGACCGTCCTGCCCGCGCGCTCGTCGTCAAGGCGGGGCGCATCGTGGCCGAGAACGGACGTTACTCCGGACCCGGGGCCGCCTGATGGGAGTGGCCATCGTCTCGGTCCGCGAACTCGGGCGCAGGTTTGATGCTTCGGCACCGCTGCTCCAGCGCCTGTTGACGAGGGCGCCGCGCCGCTTTGTCAACGCGGTCGATGGCGTCAGCTTCGATGTGGAAGAGGGAACGACATTCGCCATCGTCGGTGAATCGGGCTGTGGAAAATCGACCGTCACACGTTTGGTGGCGGGATTGGATACACCTACTCATGGCGAGGTGCGTTGCCTCAATCGGACAGGAAATCCGTTGCACATGCAGATGGTCTTTCAAGATCCTGTTGGCAGTCTCAATGCACGATGGCGCGTCGGCCGGTCGATTGCGGAGCCCATGTCATCCGCGTTACCCGTTGCGGCCCGTGACAAACGCGTCGTCGAACTCTTGGAGATCGTCGGCCTGAAATCCTCCGACGCCATGAAGTTTCCGCAGGAGTTTTCAGGAGGGCAGCGCCAGCGCATTGCCATCGCGCGGGCTCTGGCGGGCGAAGCAGATGTTCTGCTTCTCGATGAGCCGACCTCGGCACTCGACGTGTCGGTACAGGCGCAGGTCCTGAATCTTCTGAAAGACCTGCAGGACCGATTGGGGCTGACTTATATCTTCATCAGCCACAATTTGGCGGTCGTGCGTTACATGGCAGACAGGCTGGCTATTATGTACCTCGGCCGCATTGTCGAGGAGGGGCCGGCCGAAGTTCTGTTCGAAGCGCCAGCTCATCCCTACACGCGCCAGCTTCTCGACACCGTGCCGGACGTAGACAATCCGCGGCGCAATCGCGAGCCGCAGGCCTTCGACATTCCCAGTCCATTGAACTTGCCCACCGGCTGCACCTTCCATCCGCGCTGTCCGCTCGCCACCGATGTGTGCCGCCGCCAGCGCCCGGTCCTTAGAAACCGGCCAAACGGCTCGCGCGTTGCCTGTCACGCCGTAGCAGATTGAACGAGCAACAATGAATTTTGACTTCACACAACTTGACGACGAAGACCGCTACCGCCTGCTTACGAACTTCGTCGGACCGCGTCCAATCGCGCTGGTATCGACGATCGATGAGGCCGGACGGCACAATGCCGCGCCCATGAGCTTCTTCAACGTGTTCTCGCACGAACCACCCATCGTGATTCTTGGTATCCAGCCGAGGGAAGGCGGTCAACCAAAGGATACGGTTGCCAATCTGCGAAGATCCGGTGAGTTCGTCGTCCATATGGTCGACATGGCGATTGCCAGGGCAATGCTTGTGACAGGCCGCGATTTGCCGCCGGGTGAGGATGAGATCGCCCTTGCCGGACTGACGGCAGTCGCCGCGCAGCAGGTTAAGGCTCCTCGTATTGCCGAATCTCCTTGCGCGATGGAATGCCGGGTCGAGCAGATCATCGATTATCCGCGCCGCGCGATCATTCTAGGCCGGGTGGTCGAGATGTTCGTGCGCGACGATTGCCTCGATGCAAAACAGCGCTATGTGAATCCACGGATCTATCAGCCGATTGCCCGGCTGCATGCGGATAACTATGTCACCAGCGACCGACAGATCATACTACAAGATCTAGCGGACGTCGGGAGCGAATGAGATTCTGACACGGTAATGTCGCGCTCCCCCATCGTTGGCTAGCGATGTGGAGCCGGCGACCGCCTCTGAATGCAGCGGAAATGCTCTTCGTTCAAACAGATAGCGAAAATTCACTAGGCAATGTTCAAGGAAATATCGAATCTTCGGAAAAGTGAATGGAGCAAAATGCTTGAGTCCCATGCCAACCGCAGGTGGCACGATTCAATCTTGGTACCGTAAGTTATTTTGGTAGTTGTACTATCGGTCATCAGATGACTTCTCCCGATCAAGCGTCTGTCCGCCGATCTCCTCGATGTCCCGGACAAGAAGATCCTTGGTTCGCTCACTGCGTGGCCCATAGAGCGGTATGAGATCGGAAAAGACTGTGTCGTGAGTCTGGATAGCTCGTTGCAGTTTGGCCCGCTCTGGACCTTCCGGCGACGCGCTCTGCTTCTCTCGCAGCTCGACGTTGGCCTCCTTGTAGGCCAGGATGAATTCTGCTGCCAGCTTGTAGCCGAGGGCCGATCCGAAGGCTTCGGCGTCGAGCATCTTGTTGTAAGCCTGTGTCTCTTGTTCACCAGTTTGGTGAACAGTGTTGCTGCCGGGTTGTTGCCCTTGCCGGCATTCGGGGCGACGGCCCGCAGAACTGCGGTTGTCGTGGCGACCGTGACCCAGCGGCCCTACTCCACGACAGCGATGGTGTGGTAGGCCCTTTCGATGATGAGCTTCTTGATGCGCCTTTCCGAGGGGGACGGCAGATTGTTCTTGGAACTTTTGGGCCTTACCCTTGGGGTTGAAAGAATGTTCAGGCTTGCATCGGGTGCGTGAAGGTGAGCCCCCATTTTCAGTTCATTTCGATCTCGTTACGGCAGCCCTCTTACTTCGTCCAGTCCAATGGCTTTCGGTCAGGAATGAGTTTCTCGATGCGTTCGAGGAAGCCGCGGTCTTCTTCGATGGATGCGGTGAGCCGCTGCCGCTTTTCGGGGTCGCGCTCACGTTTCAGGCGGCGCTGCGCCCATGCGATCGAGTCGGCAAAGTCGGTCTTCAACTCTTTCGCGGCCTCCCACAGTTGCTTTTCTTCCTTGGTCATCGGCCCGAGGACGCGGACCGTGCCAGTGCGATGGTTGATGACAATGTCGTCCGGATGCGGCAGGGGATCGTCCGCAATGATGCCAAGCCGCTTGCGCCGGGCCAGTTCCCTGTCCCATTCGACCTTGTAGGTGAAGGCTGTGTCGAGCCACTGGTTGTGGAGATCGCGGTTCTCGCGCTCGGTGGTCTGGAGCAGGGTCGAGAACAGCAGGGCCGCCCGGTTGTTGCCCTTGGCCGCATTGACCGCAAGGGCGCGGATGATGGCGGTTGCCATGGATACCGAGACGCTGCGGTCACCATCCCTGACCTTGATGGTGCGGTAGGCTTCGTCGATGATGATCGACTTCAACCGCTCCTCATTCAGGGCCGGGGGTTTGCTTTTTGTGCCTTTTGGCCTGCCCCTGGGGTTGCCGGACTGCCCGGATCTGAACCTGGTGCGAGAGGGTGGCTTGCCGTAGCCCACCTCGTAGTGGCGGGGCGGGACGAGCTTGAGCTGTCGTTTGGCATCATCGCCATCGGAGGTGTTGGACATGGCGCATCACTCCGCGGCCTGAAGCGGAAGAATGCCGGAAGCGTCATTTGTCCTTGCAAACACCGGATGATACGGCGGCAGCCAGCAGACGAGGTGCTCATCGATGATCTCGGTGAAGGAAGAGGCCGGTGCCAAGGCAGTTCCGCCAGGTATCGGAGCCTCATCGGCGATTGCCTCGTCTTTGGTCTCCGACCTTTCAACTGGACTTCGCCCGCTTGCTGTGATCGCATCGAAGCTCTGGCCTGTCGCCTCCAGGACGGCATCATCCTTCGCATGGGCCTGCCAGCGCCGGATGATGCGGTCGCAGTAAAGCGGATCGAGTTCGCACAGGTTCGCACGTCTCCCGGTCTTGTGGGCGGCAATCAGCGTCGAGCCCGAGCCGCCGAACAGGTCGAGGACGATACCATTGCGCTGCGACACGTCCTTGATGGCATCGGCAATCATGGCGACGGGCTTGACGGTCGGATGCAGCTGGATTTCGTCATTCCGCGCTCCCCCGAAGCTGTTCATGCCCTTGTAGGACCAGACATTGGTGCGGTAGCGGCCATGCTGGCCAAGTTCGAAGGAGTTGATGTGAGGAGCCGTGCCCTTCTTGAAGGCGAAGATCAGCTCATGGCGCGAGCGATAGAACGTGCCCATGCCGCCATTGTCCTTGGCCCAGACGATGAGGTTCTTGAGTTCGGCAAAGACGGAGGAGCCTGCCGCCAGCATCTCAGCCATATGGCGCCAGTCCATGCAGATGAAGTGGATCGAGCCATCCACGCTGTGGTCTGAGAGATTGCGGAAGGCGGTTTCGAGGAAGCCGGTGAACTGCTCTGCCGTCATCTCGCCCGAGGCAAAAGC
>CAUJIO010000057.1 GCA_963205315.1 Pseudomonadota bacterium
ACCCTTAAAATGTGTTATAACGAGTCGGCATTTCAGACGAGTGCTTGAACGCCACATAACATGGTGAACGCGAGCACGATCACACCTCTCGCTGCCCTTAGCGCCTCAAGCTAGTTCGGCCCAGGTGCGCTGCCCGCCTCCTGTCATGGTTTCAGGTCTTGCCGCCTTCATGGCCGACTCTCGGCATGGAACGGCGAAGCGCACTCAATCAATGACTGGCAATTGAACCGACACACGTGTTGAGGAGAAGGACCATGCCGAAGGCAAGAACCGCAAAAAACTGCTACTACTGCGAAGCGGAAGACCGCATCAAGATGACCTTTATGCTCTGCGGCCTCTGCCATCGGCACTTCTGCAGCGCCCATGGCGTGCCCGATCTGGAACAGTGCACGAAGTGTCTGGAGGCCAGCGAAGAAACGGAATAATCCTCACAGGATGCTGAAAAAGTCTGTCAGCCGCGTTCTCGCATCGCTCGGACCCTCAACGTACCCCGAGGGTACGCCTCGGCCCCTCGCTCGCTGCGGCCTTGCTGAGCAGCCTTTTTGAGCATCCTGTGCTCGTGACATCGCTTCTCGAACAACCATTGAGAGAACGACTCGTCAGGCCGTCTTCTTCTTTGGCTTCTTCTTGATGCCCACCATCACGGACACCTTCGCTTGCCGCGACAAGGCTTGATCGATCCGGCTTTTCCCGTTGGTCGTGAGAATGACCAGGCCGTTATGATCCTCGATGCGTTGTAGCAGATGGGCCGCCCCGGCAGCGGTCGAGTGACTGGTGCCCGCCTTGCCCGCCCGGCCCGTGCCGAACAGCGCATCCGCGCCGTCGAAGAAGAGAATCGATCCGCTCCGTTCCGCCTCATCGAACACCCTGTTGATGTTCTTCTCCGTCTCACCGACCTGACGGCTGACCACCGAAGCCAGGTTCACCTTTGCCAGATCCAATTGCAGTTCTTCCGCCACCAACTCCGCCGCCTTGTTCCGGCGAAGCGGAGTGGAACCGGACAGCACCACCACCGCCACGGACGGCCGCTTGGCGCGAGGCGTCTTTGCGCGGCGCGCAGGCGCCGCTTTTTTCGTTCCTGATTTTTTCACCGCCTGCTTCGTGATCTTCTTGGCGACCGCACTCGTCCGGCGCGCCACTTGTTTCCCAGCCATGGTTGCCTTCCTCTCACATCAATATTCAACGAAATCGCACATCCGCCGATGGAGCCTGCCATCATTACCACACTTCAGCCGCTCAGCGCTTCTTGTCGAAGCCGGAATCACGCCACTTTTCCAGCAGGGCGATCCGTCGCTCCAGTTGCGGGATGGTCGCCTGATCGACCCGGCCGCCTGTCCGCTTGATCAACTCCGCATTCAGCTGCCGATGATCCATCCCGCACTTCCGCGCCACCGCCCCGACCAGAGAGCGATGTTTGTCCCGCAAGGTGTTTTTCTGGTCATGCAACGCGACCGCCGGTTCCGGCTGCCCCTTGCCGTCACCCGCCGAATCACCCTCGTCCGCACCGATCAAGGCATCGAGCCTGGCCACGCCGTTGAGGGGAATGTACTCCTTGAGCGAGGTGGCCGCCGTGCCGAAGAGTGTCCGTTGCACCGCCGGCATGATCTCTTCGAGGACGTGATCGCGCTCGACCTTGATGCGCTTGGCATAATGCACCAGCGTGGCATCCTTCGGCAGATAGAGCCAGGCCCGTTGCGGTTTCGGCACCTTATCCTGCATCCGCACAAACCGCCCGACGACCTGGCGGAAATACATCTCGGTCAACACGTTGGTCGCATACACACCGACCCGCAGGCGAGGAATATCGACGCCTTCGCTCACCATATTCACCGCCACCAGCCACTGTTGCTGCTTGTGATGCGCAAAGGTTTCGATGGTCTTCGAGGCGGATGGATCGTCGGACACCGCTACGAGCGCGCGTGTGCCCGTGAGCTTCAGAACCAGGTCCGCCACCTGCCGCGCATGGTCCTGATTCATGGTCACGATCAACCCGCCCGCATCCGCCTGTTCCTGCTTGCGCAACCGCTGCAACTCGGCATGGGCGTCGCTCAAGACCGGGCCCAGCCATGTCTCCTGAAGCAACGCGGTCTTGAGCCGTTCCCGCTGGCGTTCGAAGGTTAACCCGTCTTCGAAGGTGGCCCGATGCTCACGCCCGTCCGACAACCAGGTCAGTTCGCCTTCGTAACTCGGGAACAGAATCGGGCGACAGACCCCGTCACGAATCGAATGCGAATACCCATAGGTGAAATCCGCCTGGCTTTCGCCCTGCTCATATCGCACGAAGGGAATCGGGTTATTATCCGAGCGGAAGGGAGTGCCGGACAGCGCCAGACGAAAGACCGCTTCGCCGAAGGATTCGCGCAGCGCTTTGCCCCAATCCTTACCGTCACCGGCATGGTGCAACTCATCTAGGATGACGAGAGTTTTGCGACTGCGGCAGGCGCGCCGGAACACTTCCGGCGCCAGACAGACTTGCTGATAGGTCACAACCGCGCCGTGATAGTCACGCGCCTCGCAGGCCTGCTCATTCGAGAGCGCCGGATCGAGCTGAATGCCGACCTGCCCCGCCGCGGAAGCCCACTGCGTTCGAAGATGATTCGTCGGGCAGATCACCAGGACACGACTTGCGGCCCGATCGGCGAGATACTGATGGGCGATCCGGAGCGCGAAGCGTGTTTTCCCGGCCGCAGGCGTCGCGGTGACGAGGTAGTCCTCGCGCGGCTGCGCCAACACATCGGCGACCGCCCTCGCCTGCCAGTCCCGCAGCACGGCTTTCCATGGTGCGAGCGTCACCGCCATCTCAACACAGATCCTCTCCGTCGCCGTGACTCATTGGAACTCAGTCTCACCCCAGCGCCATCCCCCTGGATCGCCACCAAATGTCAGACGCCGCCAGTCCCGTTCCGTAATGGCTCGCCGGTGCGAGGCACCACAGAGACTGTCTGCCTGGAACTGATCTGATAATGAGGTGTGACGCACACTCTGCCGGCACACCCTCACGATCGCGAGGCGGCCGGCACGGTATGGGTGAGACGCATCATGTCTGTGCGGGATGGTATCGCAAAACCGGTCAGGCAACAAGGGCCAAGAAGGAAGATGCCGGGCCGAAACGGTGGTGATGGCTCAGCCTGCGCGGGGGGATAGACCGGCCGGACTCGACGGTGGGAACGGTTGACGGAAGACACACTCCGGAGGATCACGCGGTGAGCCGGCCGTGACGTCCGTCAACGGCCGGCCCGCCTCGTTGCTCAATCTCTGAACAATCTCACGGCGACTTTTTGCCCCTTGATGCGCGTCCGCCCCAGGGCCTCGATAATCTGCCGGGCCGCCTCTTCCTGCACATCCACCAGGGAAAATCGTTCCTCGACTTCGATCGCCCCGATCATACGCGACGGCACGCCCGCTTCATTGGCGATGGCACCGACGAGATCGCCAGGCCTGATACCTGCCGCCCGCCCCGCCCCGACATAGACCCGCACGGTTCCGGCTGCCCGACCACCGCGACTCGGACCACCGCGGGGCGCACGCGCGCGATCCCCGGGCTGAGGAGCCGAACCGTACGAAGAACGCGACGGCCGGTAGGGCTCCGGCGCCCTGGTCGAGACTGCCGGGATTTCTTCTTCCGCCCGTTCACCGCCATGGGACCGGTAGACCAGCTTGATGGCCGCCGCCGCGATATCCGCCGGCTCTGCCGACGCCGACAGCGCTTCCACGACACGACGAAAATCTTCGAGCTCGCCGGCCTCCAAGGTTTCTTGAATGGAGGCCTTGGTCCGCTCCAGCCGTTTGGCCAACAGATCACCCAGGGATGGCACAGCAGCGACCGTAATTTTAGCTTTGGTATGCTGTTCGACTGCGCGCAACAATCGCTGTTCACGCGGCTCGATGATCGTCATCGCCGCGCCTTCGCGCCCCGCCCTTCCCGTTCGCCCGATCCGATGCACATAGACTTCCAAGGACGAAGGCAGGTCGTAATTGATCACATGGGAGACGGATGGAATATCCAAACCGCGCGCGGCCACGTCGGTCGCCACCAGGAGTTCGGTTTGCCCGGAACGAAACGCCTGCATCACGCGATCTCGCTGCACCTGGCTCATGCCGCCATGGATGGCCTCGGCACGATAACCCCGACCGTTCAGCGCCGCCGTCACTTCATCCACTTCCAGCCGGGTCCGGCAAAACACGAGCGCCGACTTGGGCGTCGCAATATCCAAGACGCGGGCCAGCGCGGACACCTTATGCTGTCGCGCCACCACATAGGCGGTCTGCTGCACGCGCGGCGCGGCGCCTGCCTTCACCGGCTCACGGGCGATC
>CAUJIO010000058.1 GCA_963205315.1 Pseudomonadota bacterium
GTGAGCCATTGCCGCTCCTCGACGATCTCGCGGTGCATCAGGGCGATCTGTCCCGCAGGCCCGCCAAAGGAGAGGCAGCCAATGCGGGCCCAGACCCTCAGGGCCTCGTTGAATGTCACGTTCACGGTTTCACCTTGTTCGCCGGCCAACTATGGAATTCATCCGTGGCATCGCGGCACCTTTTGTATCATGCAGATTGCAGACGCGGGTCTTGGGCTGGCGCCTGAAGGGGAGGCCCGCGCATCCCCTGATATTTGCATAGCGCCTGTGCCTTGGCTGTCAAGAAGCAGGACGCTATGTTTGCCGCAAAGGGATGATAGAAGCGAGGCCATGTCCAAATCGATCCATAGCCTGCAAGATCTTTATGACCTTTCGATCACACGGCTGTTCCTCAGCGGACCGCAGGCGATTCTGCGCATGGTGCTGATGCAGTCCGAGCGGGACCGGCAGGCGGGGCTCAACACGGCGGGCTATATCTCCGGCTATCGCGGTTCGCCGGTCGGCACCGTCGACAACCAGTTCGTTGCGGCGAAATCGGTGCTGGAACCGCGCAACATCAAGTTCCAGCTTGGGCTCAACGAGGATCTTGCCGCGACTGCCCTGTGGGGCACGCAACAGGCCGAAATGCGCGGCGAAGGCAAGTTCGATGGCGTGTTCGGTGTGTGGTATGGCAAGGGGCCAGGTGTCGACCGCTCCGGCGATGTGTTCCGGCATGCCAACATGGCCGGTACGTCGCCCCATGGCGGTGTCGTCGCCATCGCCGGAGACGATCATTCGGGCGAATCCTCGACGGTGGTTCATGCCAGTGATGTGGCACTCAGCGATGCGATGATGCCGATCCTGTCGCCAGCAGGCGTGCAGGAGATCATCGACTTCGGGCTGCTCGGCTTCGCGCTGTCGCGCTATGCCAGTGTGTGGGTCGGCATGAAATGCGTGCATGACACGGTCGAGTCATCGGCGGTCGTCGAGGCGGGGATTGACCGGATACAGCCGGTTATCCCGAAGGACCACATGCTGCCCGAAGGTGGCTTGCATATCCGGCCCAGCGATGACCGGGTACCGCAGGAAGCGCGGCTGCACGAAGAGAAAATTCCGGCGGTCAAGGCCTTCGCCCGGGCCAATGCCATCAACCGCATCGTGATGCAGGGTGGCAAGGCGCCGAAGCTCGGCATCGTGGCCGCCGGCAAGGCCTATCTCGATGTGCGGCAGGCGCTAGACGATCTCGGCATCGATGAGACTCAGGCGGCAAAGCTCGGGATCAGGCTGCTCAAGCTCGGCATGGTGTGGCCGCTGGAGCCGTCGGTCATCGCGGCGTTTGCCGAGGGGCTTTCGACGTTCATCGTGGTCGAGGAGAAGCGCTCGCTGATCGAGACGCAGATCAAGGATATTCTGTATACGGAGGACAAGAGGCCCGCCGTCATCGGCAAGTGCGACGAACAGGGGCGGCCTCTGTTTGCGCCGCACGGCGTACTGGAACCGAACCAGATTGCGCTGGCCGTCGCCGAGCGCATCAATGATCGCGCGGTATCGGACTGCGCCTCGGCGCTGCAATCGGCCGCGACGGCCCGCAACCAGGCCGATCTGGTGGCGCGAGTGCCCTATTTCTGCGCCGGTTGTCCGCACAATTCATCGACGGTGCTGCCGGAAGGCGCGCGCGGTTATGCAGGTATCGGCTGCCACTGGCTGGCGCAATTCGTTCCCGGCCGCAAGACCGAGGGCGCCACCCACATGGGCGGCGAGGGTGCCAACTGGGTGGGTGAGGCGCCCTTCTCGAAACGCCAGCATGTCTTCCAGAACATCGGTGACGGCACCTACAATCACTCCGGCCTGATGGCGATCCGCCACGCGGTCGGGTCCGGCACGACGATCACCTACAAGATCCTGTTCAACGATGCGGTGGCAATGACCGGCGGCCAGCGCCACGACGGCGGGCTGACGGTCGAACAGATCGCCAACCAGATGCGCTCGTTTGGAGTCGAGCGGATTGCGGTCGTCTCGGACGAGCCCGACAAGTATCCGTCGCGCGCGGCATTCCCGGCCTTCACATCGTTCCACCATCGCAGTGACTTGCAGGCGGTGCAGACCGAGATGATGACGGTGAAGGGCACCAGCGTCATCATCTATGACCAGACCTGCGCGGCGGAGAAGCGCCGCCGCCGGCGCAAGGGCGAGTTTCCCGATCCGGACAAGCGCATCTTCATCAACGAACTGGTATGCGAAGGTTGTGGTGATTGCGGCGTGCAGTCGAACTGCGTGGCGATCCAGCCGGTCGAAACCGAATTCGGGCGCAAGCGCAAGATCGACCAGTCGTCGTGCAACAAGGACTTCTCCTGCATCAAGGGATTTTGCCCAAGCTTCGTGACGGTGGAAGGCGGCGAGTTGGTGAAGGGAACGGGACCAGCGGCGATCAATGTCGACGCCGTGCCATTTCCCGTGGTGCCCGAGCCGCAGCTGCCATCGCTCGACAAGCCTTGGAGCATCCTGGTGACCGGCATCGGCGGCACCGGCGTCGTCACCATCGGGCACATCCTCGGTCAGGCGGCCTTCATGGAGGGCAAGGGTGCGGCGCTGATCGACATGGTCGGCATTTCGCAGAAGAATGGCGCAGTCGTCACGCATCTGAAGATCGGCGCAACGCCTGTGGATATCGCATCGGTGCGTGTGGCGCGCGGCTCCGCCGACCTCATTCTCGGCTGTGATCTGATCACGTCTGCGTCCGAGCGCATCTTGTCTGCTGCGTCGCGCGAGAAGACCATGGCGGTGGTCAACAGTCACGAAACGATGCCGGCGCATTTCACGCATGATGCGGCCTTCGACATACAAGGCGGAGCGCTGACACTGAAGGTCGCGGCGGCGGTGAAGCAGGGCGGGCTCAATGCCATTGATGCGACGGAGATCGCCACCAGACTGCTGGGCGATTCCATTGCCGCCAACCTCTTCACGCTGGGCTTTGCCTGGCAGAAAGGTCTCATTCCGCTGACAAGCCAGTCGATTGAGGACGCCGTGAAGCTCAACGGCGTGGGGGTGAAAATGAACCTTGCGGCCTTTGCCTGGGGCCGTCGCGCCGCTGTGGATATAGCCGCAGTGCGCGCCGTCATCGGGGCAAAGGCCAGTCCACATCCTCAAACTCTCGATGATGTCGTGGCCCGCCGCGTGGCGTTTTTGATCAGCTACCAGAATGCCGCCTATGCCGAGAGTTATCGCAGCTTTGTTGACAAGGTGAAGGCGAAGTCCGAACCCCTGGCGCTGGCCGTGGCGAAGAATCTCTTCAAGCTGATGGCCTACAAGGACGAGTATGAGGTGGCGCGGCTCTATTCGGATGGCGCGTTCGCGGAAAATCTCGCGAAGCAGTTCAAGGGAGATTTCAAACTCAAGTTCCACCTCGCACCCCCGATTCTCGGACGTGTGGACGCGTTTACCGGCAAGCCGCTGAAGAGCGTGCTTGGACCGCAGATGATGACCGGTTTCAAGTTGCTGGCAAGGCTGAAGGTCTTGCGTGGCACGGCGTTCGATCTCTTTGGCCGCACGGCGGAACGCAAGATGGAGCGGCAGCTGATTGCCGACTACCGGACGCAGATTGAGGCCCTGTTGCCCAAGCTCAATGCCACGACTTTGGCCACGGCCATCGAGATTGCCTCACTCCCCGAGATGATCCGTGGGTTCGGACATGTAAAGGCCGCGAATGTTGCCAAAGCAAAGCTGCGTCAGTCGGAACTTTGTGCCGCCTATGACGGCAAACGGACTCCGCTGAAGGCCGCGGCGGAATAGGACCGCCTCACGCGGCTTCTTTCGCTGTGGCGGAACTCCAGCACACGCGGCTGGGAGGCAGAATGAGATGACTTGCCATTCCGCCACTGGGTTCAGGTGAGACAGTGACATCGCCACCATGGAGACGGGCAATCTTGCGGGCGATCGCAAGGCCCAGGCGGTCCATGCCGCCGGCATGGAGCGTGGGCTCGAAGGCACGCTCGATCGTCTCCTGAGACTGGACAGAACTGGTATCGATAACCGAGATATCGAGGCTGCCGTCTGATACAGGAGAAAAGGATACGGCGATGGCGGTGCCAGGCCTGCTGGCCCGGATTGCATGGGTCACGAGCGTGACCAGCACGCGGCGGATGCGGGCAGCATCACATCGCAGCTCGACATTTTCGATGACATTGACGATCACCGTCGAGTCAGCTTCTTCCGCCGCCGCGCGGCAGGACTTCATGGCAATTTCGGTCAATTCCGCCGCGTCGACCTCCTGTTCGACGAGATGAAAATGATTGGCGTCGATCCGCAGCATGTCGGCGACGTCGGTGACGAAGCCGGACAGCTGGCGGCTGCAATCGAGCAGCATTTGGGGATAGGTGTTGCGCTCGTTCTCGGTCAGGTCGCGCGCAGCGGATGATTGCAGGATTTCGGCAAAGCCCAGTATCGTATTCAGAGGCAGGCGAATTTCCTGGATCACGTCTTCCATAAATTGCAGTGTCGTGGGGGCGACCTGCTTTGCTGTTTCAGCGTCATTGAGTGAAACAGGCCTGTCAATCGGTTCCGTTGGCGTCTGCCACGCCATTTCGTCCCGACGGGAGGATGCGCTGGTGATGATACCAGCGGCATTGATGCCGGCGGATCTGCCCCCCTCCTGCGCCAGGCCCTGTGCCGGGTCCGGATACGGAGCAAGGAGCGCGGCCACAGTCGGCATGCCGGTCTTGCGCAGAACCACCGCAATTGCCGCTCCATAGACAATTGCAATGATGCCGAGCAGATAACCCTCGGCGCCGTCCAGGTGGAGGGCCAGTGATGACGACAGGCCGGCCAGTGCCCCCGAGACGATACCCGTCGTGCGTTTGTAACGGGACAAGAAGAGAATGCCCAATCCCATGATGGCAAAGATGACCCCGATCAGCAGCGGCGCAACGGCCGGCGAGGGGTTCAGACGCGCCACTGCGGCTGCCGCTGCGATCGCCGCCAGCAAAGGGGCTACGAGAGTGCTATGCTCCAACGACTGAGCGCTGACATCAGTCCGTTTCAAGCTCTGCTCACCGTCCTCAGCGTCAAATTGCGTTGCATTATGATCTTTTTGCATTTTCAAGCCGTTAACGTGAGAGTAGTCAGTCGTCAGCGTTACGCGGCAACAGGGAACGGTCCACATCGATGAATGCACTTCCTCAGGGGCACCCTTCTTTCAAGGTTGGAAAAATCGGCGTGCTGCTGATCAATCTCGGCACGCCCGAAGGTACGTCCTATTGGCCAATGCGGCGCTATCTGAAGGAGTTCCTGTCGGACCGGCGCGTGATCGAGGTCAATCCGGCGCTGTGGTGGGTGCTTCTCAACGGCATCATTCTCACCACGCGGCCGAAGAAGAGCGGCCACGCCTACGACCAGATCTGGAATCGAGAGCGCAATGAATCGCCGTTGAAGACCATCACTCGCTCGCAAGCGGAAAAACTCGGTCAACGGCTGGCGGACTTGCCACAGATCTTCGTCGACTGGGGCATGCGCTATGGCTTGCCTCCAACGGCCGAACGCATTCAGGCACTGAAGGACCAGGGCTGTGACCGAATCCTGCTGTTTCCGCTCTATCCGCAATACAGTGCATCGACGACGGCGACCGCGTTGGACAAAGCCTATGATGCGTTGAAGGCCATGCGCTGGCAGCCGGCGATTCGTACCGTGCCACCGTATTTCGACAATCCGGCCCATATCGAGGCGCTGGCGCTGTCGCTCGAACAGCATCTCAAGACACTGGACTGGACTCCGGACCTCATTCTCGCGTCATTCCACGGGTTGCCGAAGGACTATTTCATGGCTGGCGACCCATATCATTGCCACTGCATGAAGACCGCCCGCCTGCTCACCGAGCGGTTGAAACTGCCGCGCGAGAAGCTGCAGGTGGTTTTCCAGTCGCGCTTCGGCAAGGCGGAATGGCTGCAGCCCTATGCGCAGCAAACGGTCGAGGAGCTTCCGTCCAGGGGCGTCAAAAACCTCCTCATGATCACGCCGGGCTTCGCATCGGATTGCGTCGAGACCCTGGAAGAGGTGGCGATCGGTCTCAAGGAGACGTTCGAGGAGAAGGGCGGCGAAAAATTCTCGGTCGTGCCGTGTCTCAATGACTCCGCGTTTTCGGTTACCATGATGGAGAAGATCGTCCGGGCTGAGCTCCTTGGCTGGATCTGATCAGGCTTGAACTCAACGCATGGGCGCACCATTGTGTGAGTCGCCGGGTGGCGGCGGGTTGGAGGAATCAACATGTACTTCGAAGGCTTCGGCGTTTTCGTTCTGGTTGTCGTCGCGGTTGTCGTCTTCTACCTGCTGCGCGCCATCCGGATGGTGCCGCAAGGCTATAACTATACGGTCGAGCGCTTCGGCAAATATGTTCGCACATTGCAGCCGGGCCTCGGGCTCATTGTGCCGTTCATCGACAAGATCGGCGCTAAGCAGAACATGATGGAACAGGTCATCCCGGTTCCATCTCAGGAGGTGATCACCCGCGACAACGCCATGGTGACGGTGGACGGCGTTGCCTTCTATCAGGTGCTGGACGCGGCGCGGGCAACTTACGAGATCAAGGATCTGCAGAACGCCATTATCAATATGACGATGACGAATATCCGCACGGTGATGGGCTCCATGGAACTCGACAGCCTGCTGTCGCAGCGCGATGAAATCAATCACCGGCTGCTGGGGGTCGTCGATCAGGCGACGCATCCCTGGGGCGTCAAGATGACCCGCATCGAGATCAAGGACATCAATCCGCCGCGCGACCTCGTCGACTCGATGGCACGGCAAATGAAAGCCGAGCGCGAAAAGCGCGCACTCATCCTGGAAGCAGAGGGCATGCGGCAGGCCGCCATTCTCAAGGCGGAGGGCGAGAAGCAATCGGTGGTGCTGCAGGCCGAGGGCCGGCGTGAGGCCGCCTATCGCGATGCCGAGGCGCGCGAGCGTTCGGCCGAGGCCGAGGCCAAGGCCACGGAACTGGTGTCCAACGCGATTGCCACCGGAGACGTGCAGGCCATCAACTATTTTGTCGCCAACAATTACATCAAGGCGCTGGAAGCCGTTGCCACGGCACCCAACCAGAAGCTTCTGATGATGCCGATCGAGGCATCGTCCGTCATCGGATCAATTGGCGGCATCGCCGAGATCGCCCGGGAGGCGTTTGGCGGACAGGCGCCGATCTCCAACGCGCGGCGCTCAGCCGTGCCGCATGTGCCGCCCAAAGGTTGAGCGGAACTGGACGGAAAAGCATGGAACACTTCGTACCGTTTCTCGGCTACTGGATCTGGTGGGTGGTCGCAGGGCTGCTGCTCATTCTCGAATTGACGGCGCCTGGCATTTTCTTCATCTGGCTTGCCGTGGCTGCAGGTCTTACCGGTCTTGCCGACATGGTCTTCGACCTGTCGTGGCAAGCCGAATTGTTGCTGTTCGCCGGCCTTTCCCTGGTCAGCGTGTTTGCCGGGCGCTCGTTCTATCGCGGCCGCAACGCTGAACCGGACGACAATCCCTACCTCAACCGCCGGCAACTCGGCTATGTGGGCCGCAGCTTCAAGCTGGAGCAGCCAATCGTCAATGGCCGCGGCAAGCTGACGATCGAGGATACGATCTGGGAAGTCGAGGGACCCGACCTTGTGCAAGGGACCCTTGTCAAGGTGACAGGTGTCTCCGGCATGCACCTTGTGGTGGCTAAGGCCTAGATCAGGCCGATCCGCAACAGGTCGTGGATGTGGATGAGACCGATCGGGCGACCGTCCTCGTCGATGACGAAGAGGCTGGTGATCTTCAGCGAGTTCAGCTGTTCGAGCGCTTCCGAGGTCAGCGCATCGGGGCCGATCGACTTGGGCGCGCGGGTCATCACCGCGCCCACACTCTGGTTCAGCAGATCCGGAGTCATGTGGCGGCGAAGATCGCCATCGGTGACGATTCCAATGAGCCGGCCCTCGCCATCCAACACGCCAAGACAGCCATAGCTGCGCTGGGTCATCAGGATCAGCGCGTCCGACATCAGCGACTGTTCGCTGGCCAGCGGCAACTCGTCCCGCCGGTGCATGATGTCACCGACGTGTTTCAGCTGTGCGCCAAGTTTGCCGCCAGGATGGAACTTCTTGAAATCACGGGCGCTGAAACCCTTGTCCTCAAGCAGCGCCATGGCCAGGGCATCGCCGAGGGCCAGTTGCAGCAGGGTCGATGTCGTCGGCGCCAGGCCGTTGGGACAGGCCTCGCGTGCCTGAGGCAATTGCAGAACGATGTCAGCTTCCTGACCGAGGGTGCTGGTAAGCACTGAAGTGATGGCGATGAGTTGCACCTGAAACCGGCGGGAGTAGGTCAGTATGTCGAGCAGTTCGGGCGACTCGCCTGAACTTGAAATCATGATGATCACATCGTCCGGGGTGATCATGCCGAGATCGCCATGGCTGGCCTCGGCGGGGTGGACGAAACTGGCCGGCGTTCCGGTGGAGGCCAGGGTCGCGGCGATCTTGCGGGCGATGTGTCCACTCTTGCCCATGCCCGTCAGGATGACCCGGCCCCTGGCGTTGCGGATGCGGTCTACCGCCGCAACCAGATTGTCCCCCAGCGGACCGTCAATGGCCGAAATCAGCAATTGCAGACCTTCGGTTTCAGTGACAAGTGCGCGGCGGGCGGAGGCGCGCCACTGAGCGCCGAGTGGAACGGGATTCAGAAGGGTGTTGGCTGGCATGGGACTCTTTTAGGCAATAACCGATGCCGATGCCAAGGGCATTGGTACAGTGCGTCAATTCGGCATTAACCATAAGCTCCTAGTTTTCGCCCAGTGTGGAGTTCCAGTTTTCAATGACTTGCCGGGGTACACTTGCCGCGTGGATGATCGCCTGCCTGACAGCTGGCTTGAGCGGCCATGTCCTGGCGCAATCTGCCTTGCCTTTGAAGGGGACAGTGGATGAGGACGCAACCGCGGCAGGGCCAGCGGTGCTGCGCCCGGAGACCTCACTTGAAGTTTCGCCGCTGGAACCACCCGATCGGCCCAGATTGCGGCGTGCGGGTGCTGCGGCCGACCCCTACGCTCCGACGGGGATTGGCACGGGAGGCCTGCGTCTTTATCCGTCCATCACGGCCGGAGCAGTCTATTCAAGCAACGTCAACAGCAGCCCGTCGCACCCGAAAAGCGATATCGGCTGGCAGTTGAAACCCACTCTGAAGCTGGAGAGCGACTGGGTCCGGCATGCGTTGACGGTTGGACTCGACGGGAATCTGGTCCGCTATTCCGGCTCCCCCCGGTTCGACACATCCAACCTGAATGTCAGCGAGCGGTTGCGGCTGGATGTGCGCCGCCATACGACCGCCGAGATCAACAGCGGCTATATTCTGGACGAGCCAGGTGGCGATGATCCGACCGAGCACAGCCTGACGGGCACAGCAGCCCTCACCCATGATTTCGGACCGATGAGTGCCAGGATCAGTGCAGGGACGACGACCCGGCTCTACGACGATCTGCGACGGAGCAACGGCAGTGTCGAAGACAATGGCGATCGCGACTATGTCGAGACATCGCTGGGATTGCGTACCACCTATAATGAATACGGGACGATCCGGCCCTATGTTGAAGCAAGTCTCGCACCGCGAACCCATCTGCGTGAACTGGATCGCCATGGCATCAACCGTGACTCGACCGGCTATGCCCTGACGAGCGGGCTTGAACTTGATGCGGGTCCGATCTGGGCGGGTGATCTCGGCCTGACCTATCTTCACCGCAGCTATGATTCCGCAAGTCTTGGTTCAGCAGGCGCCTTCGGACTTACCGGAAACGTGACCTGGAGCCCCAATGACCTGACCAAGGTCGTCATGACGGCGGGAACGGCGCTGGATGAAACGACGCAGGCGGACATGCCGGCCACAGCGACGTGGACGGCCGGTGTCGGGATGACTTACGGCCTCCGTGACAATATCGACCTGCTCGCCGGAGCAGCGATCAAAATCGAAGACACGGGCCGCGGGGTTGACACCACCTATGACGGATCAATTGGTGTCGCCTGGAAGCTCAATCCGATGATGGCCTGGACAGCGGGTTATGACCTTACATGGTTTGATGCCGGCACAACGGGGGGCGACTATGTCGAGCACCGTTTGAGAACCGGGGTGACGCTTTCCCGCTAAAGCCCGCCCTGGCTGGCCAGGATCCGCTTGAGCGCAGCGCGGAAGCCATCGCCCAGGTCCTGACGCTCGAGGGCAAATGCGACATTGGCAGCAAGAAATCCGATCTTGTCGCCGCAGTCATAGGTCGTTCCATTGTATTTGATGCCGTGGAACGGCTGCTGCTTCATCAACCGCATCATGGCATCGGTGATCTGAATTTCACCGCCCGCGCCCGCTTCCTGCTTTTCGATCTCGGAGAATATTTCGGGCTGCAGGATATAGCGTCCGGAAATGATGAGATTTGACGGCGCATCCTCGACTTTCTTGGGCTTTTCGACCATGCCGTCGATCTCGAAGGCGTTGCCGTTCCAGTTCTTTGCGCCGACGACACCATAGCGGCTGACCTGGTCCCACGGCACTTCCTCGACGGCCAGCACATTGCCGCCGCCACGCGCCTCATAGACGTCCATCATCTGTTTCAGGCAGCCGGGCCTGGCATGCATCACCATGTCTGGAAGGAGGAGGGCGAAGGGTTCGTTGCCAACCAGATTCCGCGCGCACCACACAGCGTGGCCCAGACCCAGGGGTTCCTGCTGGCGGGTGAAACTGGTCTGACCGGCGGCGGGAAGATCCTGCTCGAGCATGTCGAGTTCGGCCGACTTGCCGCGTTTGCGCAGTGTCGATTCAAGTTCGTACTGCTTGTCGAAGTGGTCCTCGATGACTCCCTTGTTACGGCCCGTCACGAAGACGAAGTGCTCGATGCCCGCTTCGCGCGCCTCATCGACAGCTAACTGGATCACCGGGCGATCGACAACGGTCAGCATTTCCTTGGGCATGGCCTTTGTCGCCGGCAAAAATCTGGTGCCAAGGCCCGCCACCGGGAATACTGCCGTCTTGATTTGCCGGACCATAGATTTACCTCACATTAATGCTGATCGTGCGCCACATTCTGAGCTTAAGTGCCTCTTTGCACTCTAGTTCCATAAAATTCGGTTGCACGGACAATTTGACGCTCAAGCAATATCGGAGAAAACCATGACCGTTCTTGTCACCGGCGGCGCCGGCTATATTGGCAGCCATATGGTGATGGCGCTGACCGACATGGGAGAGGATGTCGTCGTGCTTGACAATCTCTCCACCGGCTACTGGTGGTCGGTCTCGCCCAAGGCCAAGCTGGTGGAAGGAGATATCGGCGACGAAGCCTTGCTGGACCGGCTGATGGCGGATCACAGGTTCGATGCGGTCGTGCATTTCGCCGGCTCGGTCGTCGTCCCGGATTCGGTTCGCGATCCCCTGGGATATTACCTCAACAACACCGTCAAGTCGCGGATGCTGATGGCATCCGCAGTGAAGGCGGGCATACCACGCTTCATCTTTTCCTCGACCGCTGCCGTCTACGGCAATCCGCTGACGCAGCCCGTGTTCGAGGACACCGTCCCGGCGCCCATCTCGCCATATGGTTCCTCGAAGCTGATGACCGAATGGATGCTGAAGGACGCGCACGAAGCATATGGATTGCAATATATCGCGCTGCGCTATTTCAATGTGGCGGGAGGTGATCCGCTGGGCCGCATTGGCCAATCGACGCCGCGCGCCACGCACCTGATCAAGGTGGCCTGCCAAACCGCACTCGGCCAGCGTGCGAATCTCGAGGTCTTCGGCACTGACTACGATACGCCGGACGGCACATGCCTGCGCGACTATATCCACGTCAGCGACCTGATCGCGGCACATATCGATGCGCTGGGGTATCTGCGGACCGGAGGCAGAAGCGGCATCTTCAACTGTGGCTATGGCAAAGGCTATTCGGTGCTCGATGTTATCAAGGCGGTGGAGCGGGCCAATGGCGCGGCGCTGCCGGTGAAATTCGTTGCGCGGCGAGAGGGCGATCCGGTCGCCATCATTGCGGGCGCCGACCGGATCCGTTCGCTGCTTGGCTGGCAACCGAAGCACGAGAATCTCGATTTCATCGTCGAGACGGCGCTGAACTGGGAGCGCAAACTGGCCCAACGCAACGCCGCCTGATTCCTGTTTCCGGCCCGATTGAGGCCGCATTTGGCGGGTGAGATTGATCCCTGTTAAGTTGGCTCGTGTCCGGGTGGCACGAATCGAAGGGATCCCATGTTCAAACGCTTGCTTGCCACATTCATTCTTCTGGCGCCGCTTGGTGCTGCACCGGCATGGGCCGATGCAAAGTTTGAAGCTTTCATCGAGAAATCGCTGTGGCCCAAGGTGAAGGCGGCAGGGTTCTCGCGCCAGCTGTTCGATCAGGCTTTTGCTGGCATCACCGACCCTGATCCGGCAGTGCTGAAACTCGCCGGCAACCAGCCGGAGTTCACCTCCACGACGTCTGACTATCTTGCGAAGGCTGTGACGCCCATTCGCATCGAAACGGGACAGGCCAAGAAGGCGGACGAGGCCAAGCTGCTGGCGGCAATCGAAAAGAAGTACGGCGTTGACAGGCATATCCTGCTCGGCATCTGGGGCATGGAGTCGAACTTCGGCAAGGACAAGGGTTCGATGAGCGTCATGCGTTCGCTGGCGACGCTGGCTTATTCCGGCCGCAAGAAGAATTATGCCAACGAACAACTCATCGCGGCGTTCAGAATTCTCAAGCGTGGCGTCGTCAAGGCCGACAACTTCA
The DNA here is from genome assembly GCA_963205315.1 of Pseudomonadota bacterium. Taxonomy (GTDB): domain Bacteria; phylum Pseudomonadota; class Alphaproteobacteria; order Rhizobiales; family Aestuariivirgaceae; genus Aestuariivirga. Next base: position 12,737 of record CAUJIO010000058.1, read on the forward strand.
CCGGCTCCTGGGCGGCGGCCATGGGGCACACGCAATTCATCCCGACCTCTTACATTTCCTATGCCGTCGACTGGACCGGAGACGGGGTGAAGGACATCTGGAATTCAAAGGAAGATGCGCTGGCCTCCACCGCCAACTATCTCGCCAAAGCCGGATGGAAGGCCGACCGGCCATGGGGCTGGGAAGTGACATTGCCTGAAGATTTCAACAAGTCGCTGATCGGCCGCTCAAAGTGGCGGACGGTGGCCGAGTGGCAGAAGCTCGGTGTCGTGCGCGCCGATGGCGCGAAGTTCGGGTCGCCGCAGGCCGATGCCTTTGTGATGGTGCCGCAAGGGGTCGCTGGTCCGCGCTTCCTGGTGACGCGGAACTTCCTGGCGATCATGGATTACAACTTGTCGCATTCCTATGCGCTGGCGGTGGGCCACCTCGGCGATCGCATCCGTGGAAAGGGACCGATCATCGCCAGTTGGCCATCGGTGGACTTCGATCTGTCGTTCGAGCAGCGTGTGGACTTGCAGCGCCGCCTTATTGCCAAGGGATTCGAGACGGGTGGGACTGACGGGCGTTTCGGCGCGCGCACCTATGAGGCGATCATTGCCTATCAGAAGAGTGCAGGCCTGCCTCTCAATGGCGTGCCGTCGGTCAAGCTGCTGCAACATATTTCAAAGGCGGGAGGATGAGACGGCTGGCGGCCATAGCGCTGCTCGGCGGGGCCCTCGCCCAGCCTGGCCTGGCGCAAACTACGGATACGCCGGTGATGGGATCGGAGGTGACGGCCGAACAACCAGCGGCCGGTGACAGCATCCAGCTGACCCACATGCTGGTGCTCGGCGACGCGATCGGCGGGGGGCTGGGCGCCGGCCTCATCCGCATGACGCAAGGCGGCGGACGCTACGACGTGTCGCTGCGATTCAATGAAGAATCCGGACTGGCGCGGCCCGATGTCTATGACTGGTCAGAGACGTTGCCGAAGATCCTCGCCACCAACAGCTATGATGTGATCGTGGTGCTGATGGGCAGCAATGACCGGCAGATGATCCGCGATGGCAATAATCGTCTCGTGTTCAACACGCCCGACTGGATCACTGCCTATACGGCCAGGCTGGACGCGCTGCTGGAACAGCTCACACAGTCGGGCGCGAAAGTGTTTTGGGTGGCGATTCCTCCCATGGCCGACGCGGCCTATGACGCCGACCTGAAGGCGATCGCCGCCCTGCAACGCGACCGCGTGGAGGCGCGCGGATTTGCCTATCTCGATTACCGCGCGCAGTTGAGCGCACCTGACGGCAGCTACACCGACAGCGGACCCGACGAAGCGGGTGTCGTGCGAAAGCTGCGCGGCAAGGATGGCATCTCGTTTTTCAAGGCGGGCAATAACCGGCTCGCCCAACTTGTCCTGCAGTCGATCGAAAGCGGCAAGCGCGACCAACCGGCGCCGCGCGCCGTCATCAGCGTTGCGGCGCCGCCAAAGCAGAATCTGGACCGGCCGGTGCCGCTGTTTGGCCAGTCGCTGATGTTTGGCGTGGCGTTGACGGTGGAGCCCAAGGACATTCGCGCGGATGCGCTGGTGGTGTCGGGCGCCGGTCTGATGCCGTCTGCCGCCTTCCAGGCCATTCGCGAGATGACGGTGGACGGCAGTGCGGCTGCAAAGCTCATGCGGCGCGGTGAATTGGCGCCGGTTCCCAAAGGCCGGGCGGATGACTTCTCGTTGCCGCCTGAGCCATCTGCCAACTGAACCATCTGCCAACTGAACACGCGGGGTTCGTGAGCAAATCCGTGGCAGCGCGTGGCGCGAGTGATAAGGTTCTGACGTTGACCAAAGAATCGCGGCAGGACGGACGGCATGTATCTCGGCATCGATCTCGGCACATCGGGCGTAAAATCCATTCTCATTGACGACAATCAGAAGATCATTGCTGAACAGTCTTCTGCACCGCTCGCCGTGTCGCGCCCGCATCGCAGCTGGTCTGAGCAAAATCCGGATCATTGGTGGGCGGCCGTCTGCCAGACGCTGGATGGGTTGGCAGCCAACAATCCCCGCGAAACATCCGCGATCAAAAGCATTGGGCTCTCCGGGCAGATGTATGGCGCTACGGTGCTCGATGCGTCCGACAAGCCCTTGCGCCCCGCCATTCTGTGGAACGACACCCGGACAGAAAAGCAGTGCGCCGATCTTGAAGCCGCTGCGCCGGAGATCCGCAGCATCGCCGGCCGCAAGCCCACACCGGGCGTGACTGCGGTCAAGCTCACATGGCTGCGCGACAACGAACCGGACATCTTCCGCAAGACCAGTCATGTGCTGTTGCCGAAAGATTACATCCGCCTGCAGCTGTCCGGCGACAAGGCCTCCGACATGGCTGACTCCAGCGGCACAATGTGGATGGACGTGGCGCGGCGCGAATGGTCCGAGGCGCTGCTGTCGGCCACCGGCATGCGGCGCCAGCAAATGCCGGCGCTCTATGAAGGCACCGAGGTGACGGGCAGCTTGCGGTCAGCTTTGGCAAGCCGCTGGGGCATCGCCGGCCCGGTCACGATTGCAGCTGGTGGCGGCGACAATGCTTGCGGTGGCTGCGGAACAGGTGTCATCGCCGACGGTGAGGGCACCGTGTCGCTCGGAACGTCGGGTGTGCTGTTCGTGGCCATGAAAGAGGCACGGCCCAGTTACGACTATGCCATCGAGACGCTGTGCCATTCAGTGCCTGGCGTGTGGCACCAGATGTCGGTCATCCTCTCGGCGACGTCCTGCCTCAACTGGCTTGCCAAGCTGCTGAAGCGCAATCCGGCGGAACTGGTGATGCAACTCGGTTCGGTGATGGGTGCGCCGTCGCAGGTGCTGTTCGTGCCATTTCTCGATGGCTGCTGGTCGCCGCACAGCGATGCCGAGATCCGCGCTGCGCTGATCGGCCTGCAGCATTCCACCGACGATGCGGTGCTGGCCCGCGCGGTGCTGCAGGGTGTGGCCTTCGCCTTGCGGGAGTGCGCCGATGCGTTCCGGGCGACAGGCACCAACATCGACAGGCTTCTCGCCATTGGCGGCGGCTCGCGCTCGGATCTTTGGCTGTCGATGATTGCAACGTGTCTCGGTGTCGAACTGCGCGTTCCCGCTGCGAGCGAGCTGGGCGCTGCCTTCGGGGCGGCACGCCTCGCGCTTATTGCAGCAACGGGCGCCAATCCCGCCGATGTTCTGACCTTGCCGAAGATCAGCCGGACGATCGAGCCCGACCGGCAATACCAACAGGCCTATGCCGACACCTATCAGGACTGGTTGCAGGTGATGCCGGAAATCCGGCGCGCGTCAGTTTCTCTCGGGCGGCGTGGATGACGTTGGGGTGAGCGCCCGCACGCGATAGCGTCCACCCAGCATGACGCTGGTGTGTTCGATCTCGGCGCGGCGGCGTTCATCCGTCCAGCCCAGTTCTTCTGCGGCGATCGCTGCGATGGCATCGACGACGCCTGCCGATATTCCATCCTCGAAGGGCAGGAGTGTGCGGCGAAGAATGATATCGGCAAGCCGCGTCACGCGTTCGTTGCGGATGATCCAGCGGATTTCGCCGGAGTGGTATTTTCCATCACCAAGTGGCTGGGTACCGGCAGACGACATGGTCTTGGCCACGTCGCGGGCGGCGGTGCCATAGCGGCGCAGCAATGGGGCGATACCGGATTCGGCGATTCCACTTTCCTTGCTTATTTCGGCGCGGAGGCTCTCGAGTCCAGGCTGATCGCCTGGCAGGCCCTTGCTGCCGCCGATGGGCTGGCTGAGTGTGCTGTTTGCATGCGCCTTGCCCAGATGTTTCATGACCGCTTCGGCGATCTGTTCGGCGCAGGCGCGGTAGGTCGTCCACTTCCCGCCGACCAGTGTCATTACCGGATAGGGCCGCGTCGAATCGGCATCGAAGACATGCAGTGCGTGATCGCGGCTGATCGCGCCGGTGGCCGATGCGCCACTCCACGGCAACGGCCTGATGCCAGCATAGGCAAAGACGATTTCATGTTCCTTTGCATTGCTGCCGGGAAGCACTTCATCGAGCACCTTGAAGAGGTAGTCGATCTCCTCCTTCGAGCAGGCAGGATCATCGGGCGCCTCATCACGGATGTCGGTGGTGCCGAGCAGGATCAGTTCGCTGTCGAGGGCATAGACGAGGCAAGCGCGGAAGTCGTGGGTTTCGAAATAAAGCATGCCATCGTCCAGCTGCTGCGCGATGTCAGGCCGCCGCATGACGAGATGTGAGCCACGCGTGCCGCCAATGAGGCGCTTGTCGATTCCAAGATTGCGGTCGACCGCGTCTGCCCATGCGCCCGCACAGTTCACCACGAGGCGAGGTGTCAGCGAAATTGTCTCGCCACTGATTTCGTCCCGAAGAGTGACGCTCCTGCCATGGCTTTTCTGCAAGGAGACATAAGAGAGTGCCATGGACTGTGGGCAATCCTGTTCGGCATCCTTCATGAGTTCAAGCGCCAGCCGTTCGGGATGGACCAGGCGGGCATCATAATATTCGGCCACGGCGCAGACCCTGTCGGCCAGACCGGGGATCATCCGGTGGCTGGCGGCACGCGAGAGAATGCGGTGTGTCGGCATGTTGCGCGTCGCCCGGCCGAACCAGTCAAAAAACACCAAACCCAGTTTGACGACAAGAATGCCCTTGGCGCCCGGAGTCTTTTTCAGCTTCAGGAAACGCAATGCGGCGGAAAAAGCCCCTCCGAACCAGTTGAAAGCCGGGACCCAGACCGGAATGGGCTTTACCAGATGCGGCGCATTGCGGACGAGATGGTTGCGCTCGATGACGGACTCCCGCACCAGGGCGAACTCGCCGGTCTCCAGATAACGAAGGCCGCCGTGAATCAGGCGGGACGGGGCGGCGCTGGTGCCCGAGGAGAAATCGCCCTTGTCGATCAGAATGGCGGGGACACCCTGCAAGGCCAGGTCCCGATACAGGCCGATGCCGTTAATTCCGGCGCCGACGATCAGGACCAGAGTCTCGTCGCCGGGGCTCGCCTTCAGTTTGCCCAGCAGTTCGGCCCGATTGCGCATCTTATAGCATTTTCCTGACGACAATGATGGCGACCGCATTAATGGCAGTTTATTGCCATTGGAAGACAGTAATTTATGCCGCTTGGGACGGTCAAGAATTTTATTCTTTTTAAACAATACGTTGGTTGTGAAGAAAATTTTCTTATGAACTGGATTGACAATTCCCCGCCATCAAATAGCCTAGTGTCAACAAAGGCCGGATTGGAGCTTTCGCTCCCGTCCCAGACTGTGAATGCAGCAGGCGCCGGCCGGACGGGAGGAAAGATGCGCGAGCGCCTGATTGGCATTGATGCTGGCGGCACAATGACGAAAGTTGTGCTGTTTGATTTGGCCGGGAACGAATTGGGTTGCGAACGCCAGCCCAATATCATGCTGTTGCCGCATCAAGGCTGGACCGAGCGCGATCCCGAGCGCATGTGGTCGGCCACCTGTCTGTCGATCCGCAACCTTCTGGAGAAGACTGGCACTGATCCTGCCGACGTTGTGGCAGTTGCGCCATCGGGTTACGGCGGCGGGGTCTATCTCGTCGAGCGGGATGGTACGCCGGTGCGCAATGGACTGGTGTCGACCGATACGCGCTCCATTCCGATCATCGAGGCATGGGCGGCCAGCGGCCTCGGACGGCAGGTGTCGTCGCTCATCGAGCAGCAGATCTGGCCAGGCCAAACCCTGGCCATTCTGGCCTGGATGAAGGCACATGAGCCCTCTACCTTCGAGCGCACCGCACATGTGCTGTCATGCAAGGACTTCCTGCGCATGCGCCTGTGCGGCGACATCTCGACGGATCCGACCGATGCAGGCTGCGCCGGCATTCTGAATGTGAGCCGGTCGCAAGTCTCACGCGAGGCTTTCGAGGCAACCGCGATGACGGGCTGGTACGGCAAGCTGGCACCTGTTGCGTCATCGACGGAAATTGCCGGCAAGGTCAGCGCCGACGCCGCACGCGCCACCGGCCTTAAAGCCGGCACACCGGTCGTTCGCGGCGTCTATGATGTGGTCGGTTGTGCGCTGGCCACCGGTGTCGCCCAGTCCCGTCAGCTTGCGGCTGTCGCCGGTACTTTCAGCATACACTCCACATTGCACCGCAAGCCGGCACTGAATCCGCTTCCCACCATTCAGACTCCTTATCCTGTGGACGGGCAGATTCTCGCGACGATCGCGACGCCGACATCGGCCAGCAATCTCGAATGGTTCTGCAAGACGGTGATGACGGCGGACGCCGAACAGGCGGAGAAAGACGGCCGCAGTGTCTATGACGTCTGTAACCAGATGGTCCAGCAGACGCTTGAGAAAGACAGCAGGATTCACTTCTTCCCATTCTTGTACGACGGTCCGCGCGGAGCGCCGGCCGGGTTTGCCGGACTTACCGCCAGCACCACGAAAGCCGATCTCCTGCGGGCAATTTTCGAAGGCGTGGTTTTCGCTCACCGCACCGATCTCACCTATCTGCTCACCGGTCCCGACGCCGCGCGTCCGGACGTGATCCGCCTGGCAGGAGGACCGTCCCGCAGCGCGGTCTGGACGCAGATGTTCGCCGATGGCCTGGGCCTGCCGATCGAAATCGCCAATGGCGGTGAGCTTGGCGCCAAAGGCGGTGCAATCTGCGCCGCTGTGGCAATCGGCGCCTATTCCGATGTGCCTGACGCCATGCGGCACATGGTGAAGGTTGAGCGCCGCTTCGAGCCTGAGCCTCGCCGTGCCGCCGCGCTGGCCTCCAAGTACAAGGACTACATTCGAGCCATAGAAACGAGTGTTCAGGCGTGGTCAAAGTCGCGGGGCGCAGACAGCGGGGAGTTTGCAGATGTCATCCCGCAGAAGGTCTCTGCGGCGTGAATGCAATGCAGCAAAGACATGTTTCGCATCGCACAACGAGCGGATGCGGATTCTTTAATTCGAAACAAAACGAAGATCGATTGCTCGAATACGAAGGTCTCCAACGAAAACAAGTTGCGAAAGTCGAAAATAAATGAAATTGTGATTTTCGCGAACGTGCCTGTGACGAGTCCTTGGTGGACCTAAGTTTCTGAAATTGCGGAGTAAGCATGCCAGGCGCAAGCCAATTGAAATCCTCAGCCATGCCGGTCCTGCGTTTGGCTTTCCCGCACTGGCGCGCGAAAGGTACTGCAGTCCATGCTTGAGCTGATCAATGTCACCAAGGTTGCAGGTGGCCAGACTCACATTCATCCCACCAACCTCAAGCTCGAACGGGGAACGCTGAACGTTCTTCTTGGTCCGACACTCTCCGGAAAGACGACGCTGTTGCGGCTGATGGCCGGGCTTGAAAAGCCAACCGCGGGCGAGGTCCACTTCGACGGCGCGGACGTGACGGGCATGGCGGTGCAGAAGCGCAAAGTCGCTATGGTGTATCAGCAGTTCATCAACTACCCCGCTATGACCGTTTACGAAAACATTGCTTCGCCGTTGCGCGTCGCGGGTGAGAGCCAGGACTCCATCGACCGCGAGGTTAAAAAAGTTGCCGAGCTGATGCGGCTGACGCCCTATCTCGACCGGCAGCCCCTCAGTCTGTCAGGTGGCCAGCAACAGCGTACGGCACTGGCCCGCGCCATCGTCAAGAAGGCCAGCCTCGTTCTCCTGGATGAGCCTTTGGCAAATCTCGATTACAAGCTGAGAGAAGAGCTGCGCGCCGAATTGCCCAAGATCTTCGCGGCCTCCGGCGCCATTTTCGTTTATGCGACGACCGAGCCTTCCGAGGCCCTGCTGCTCGGCGGCAATACCGCGACGCTGCATGAGGGACACATCAGCCAGTTCGGAAAGACCATTTCAGTCTACCGCAATCCCGTGGACCTCATTTCCGCGCGTACCTTTGCCGACCCGCCGCTCAACACCATGGCCTTCGTGAAATCCGGCCGCGAGTTCAAGGTTGCGGATAGTGGCCCGGGTGAGGCATCCGCACACAAGAGCCTGCCCGTGCCGGCGCATCTTTCCGGCATTGCGGACGGTCCTGTGACACTGGCGTTCCAGCCGCATCATATTTCGCTCGCGGCACCATTTCCGTCAGCGCCAAAGCTCAGGGTCAAGACGCTGATTTCGGAAATCGCCGGGTCGGAAAGCTTCGTGCACGTGGAGTTCGGTCCATCGCGATGGGTGATGATCGAACATGGCGTCTGCGATCTCGAACCCGATACCGATGTCGAGGTCTATATCGATAGCCGCCACTTGATGGCATTCGGCAGTGACGGCAAGGCTCTTGCCGCGGCGCCTCACGACGACAGTCATCGGGCAGGGTGAGGGCAGGGGCATGGCCAAAATCAATCTCGATCACATCCGCCACGCCTACGGTCTTAGGCCTACGGCGCCGCAAGACTATGCATTGCGTGAAGTCCACCATGAATGGAACGACGGCGGCGCCTATGCGCTTCTCGGGCCATCCGGCTGCGGCAAGACCACTCTGCTCAACATCATCTCCGGACTGGTGCGCCCGTCAGAGGGCCGCATCCTGTTCAACGACCGCGACGTCACGCAGCTGTCGACGGAGGAACGCAACATCGCGCAGGTGTTCCAGTTCCCGGTGATCTACGACACCATGACCGTTTACGACAATCTGGCGTTCCCGCTGCGGAACCGGAAGGTGCCGGAGGCACAGGTCGACAAGCGCGTCAGGGAAATTCTCGAGATGCTCGATCTCAGTGACCGGGCGGGCAAGAAAGCAAGAGGCTTGACCGCCGACCAGAAGCAGAAGATTTCGCTTGGCCGCGGCCTCGTGCGCTCTGACGTGAACGCAATCCTGTTCGACGAACCGCTGACGGTCATCGATCCGCATATGAAATGGGTACTGCGCTCGCAATTGAAGAGCCTGCACCGGCAGTTCGCCTACACCATGGTCTACGTGACACATGACCAGACCGAGGCCCTGACGTTTGCCGACAAGGTTGTCGTGATGTTCGAGGGCCAGATCGTGCAAATCGGCACACCGGCCGAGTTGTTCGAGAAGCCGAGCCACACGTTCGTCGGATATTTCATCGGCTCGCCGGGCATGAATGTGCTTTCGGTCGATGTCCAGGGCAGCACCGCGCGCATTGGCGACATAAGCATCGACATCGGTTTTGCGCCGAAGGTCGGCAAGGGCCAGAAGACCGAACTCGGCATCCGTCCCGAATTCATGAAGCTGTCGCGCAAGGGAATGCCGCTGCAGATCAACAAGGTCGAGGATATCGGCCGGCAGAAAATCGTCCGCGCCACATTCGCCGGACAACCCGTCTCGATCGTGGTCAAGGAAGACGGCGAGATCCCGACGGACGCGCATGTCGATTTCGTCAATAGCGGCATCAACATCTATGCCGATTCCTGGCGTGTCGAGCGGGAGGGCTGAGCATGAACAAGACCTGGAACAACAAGGCCTGGTTCCTGGTGCTGCCGGCGTTCATCGTCGTTGCATTCTCGGCTATCATTCCCCTGATGACGGTCGTGAACTACTCGGTTCAGGACACGTTCGGGAACAACGAGTTCTTCTGGGCCGGCACGGAGTGGTTCAAGGAAATTCTCGATTCCGACCGGTTCTGGAGTTCACTTGGCCGAAACCTGATGTTCTCCTTCATCATCCTGGTGATCGAGATCCCGCTCGGCATCTTCATAGCCCTGAACATGCCGCGGCGGGGCATCGGCGTGCCGATCTGCCTGGTGACCATGGCGATGCCGCTGCTTGTTCCGTGGAACGTCGTGGGCACGATCTGGCAATTGCTGTGCCGCTCCGATATCGGGCTTTTGGGATATGCGCTGGCGCGTATCGGGATCCAGTTCAGCTATGCTTCCGATCCGCTGCACGCCTGGATCACGGTGGTGGCGATGGACGTCTGGCATTGGACGAGTCTCGTCGTGCTGCTGTCCTACGCGGGCCTGGTGTCAATTCCTGATGCTTACTATCAGGCCGCGCGCATCGACGGCGCCTCGCGCCTGTCGGTGTTCCGCTACATCCAGCTGCCGAAGATGAAACGCGTGCTGCTGATTGCGTTCCTGCTGCGCTTCATGGACTCTTTCATGATCTATACCGAGCCCTTCGTGGCCACCGGCGGCGGCCCCGGCACATCGACCACTTTCCTGTCGATCGATCTCGTCAAGATGGCCATCGGACAATTCGATCTCGGTCCTGCCGCAGCGATGTCGCTCATCTACTTCCTGATCATCCTGCTGCTGTCGTGGATCTTCTATACGGTCATGACCAGCAGCGATGCCGAGACTTGAGGATAACGCCAATGGCAACGCAACAGTCACCTTCACCTGCGGCAGCTACAAGTGTTGCGCATGTCAAGCGCGAGGGGCCGAAGTTCTCGTGGATCGTGCCGCTCGTCTACATCGTGTTCCTGATGATCCCGATCTATTGGCTGGTGGTCATCAGCTTCAAAAGCAATTTTGAGGTCATGAACAGCTTCTCGATCATTCCGCAGGACCCGACACTGCGGAACTACAAGGTCATTCTCACCGACTCGTCCTGGTATTTGGGGTACGTCAATTCCATCACCTATGTCCTCATGAACATGGTGATCTCGCTGCTGATCGCGCTGCCGGCTGCCTATGCGTTCTCGCGCTACCGGTTCGTCGGCGACAAGCACCTGTTCTTCTGGCTGCTGACCAACCGTATGGCGCCGCCGGCGGTGTTCGCCCTGCCGTTCTTCCAGCTCTATTCGGCATTCGGCCTGATCGACACGCATATCGCCGTGGCGCTGGCGCATTGCCTGTTCAATCTGCCTCTGGCGATCTGGATTCTTGAAGGCTTCATGTCGGGCATCCCGAAGGAGATCGACGAAACCGCCTATATCGACGGCTACAGTTTCCCGAAGTTCTTCATAAAGATCTTCATTCCGATGATCGCTTCCGGCATCGGCGTCGCGGCGTTCTTCTGCTTCATGTTCTCGTGGGTCGAGTTGCTGATCGCCCGCACCCTGACGACGACGTCTGCCAAGCCGATCTCGGCGATCATGACGCGTACCGTTTCTGCCACGGGCATGGATTGGGGCGTGCTTGCCGCGGCCGGCGCCCTGACACTCATTCCCGGTGTGCTGGTCATCTGGTTTGTCCGCAACTACATCGCCAAGGGCTTTGCCCTGGGCCGCGTGTAAGGAGTCATTGCGATGGATTTCTCATGGATGGCCTGGACGCTGCCGACGGCACTGTTCTTCGCAACGATGATCGCATTCCTGCTCGGCATGGCGGTGTGGGAATATGTCTCGCCGGGCGGCGCACCGCGCATCGGCATCCTGCGCTTCGAGACGACGCGCGGCGACCGGCTTTTCCTCTCCCTGCTCGGGAGTGCTTATATTCATATCGCGTGGTTGGGGTTCGTGAACCTCGATCTGTGGTGGGCTACTGCCTTGTCCCTGATCTATGCGTATTGCGTGTTCAGGCTTGTCTAGGCGTGTAGTGGCGGGTGGCCGGGCAAACAGTCCCGTTCGCTCTTTGACAATGAAGTCGTAAACTCTGGGAGGATCCAATGCGAAAGCACCTATTAGCGACGACCACCTTGCTGGCGATGGCCCTGTGCGGCCCGGCCTACGCCGGAATGGACGAAGCCAAGGCGTTCCTTGATACCGAAATCAATGGCCTGTCAGCGCTGTCGCGCGCCGACCAGGAAAAGGAAATGCAGTGGTTCGTCGATGCGGCAAAGCCGTTTGCCGGCATGGAAATCCATGTCGTGTCGGAAACCATCCCGACGCATGAATATGAATCGAAGACCCTCGCCGCCGCTTTCGAAAAGATCACCGGCATCAAGGTCATTCATGACCTGATCGGCGAAGGTGACGTGGTTGAGAAGTTGCAGACGCAGATGCAGTCGGGCGAGAACGTCTATGACGCCTATGTCAACGACTCGGATCTCATCGGCACGCACTGGCGCTACCAGCAGGCTCGCAACCTGACCGACTGGATGGCCAATGCCGGCAAGGACGTGACCAACCCCGGCATCGACATTGATGACTTCATCGGCAAGTCCTTCACCACCGCTCCGGACGGCTTCCTCTATCAGCTGCCCGACCAGCAGTTCGCGAACCTCTACTGGTTCCGCTACGACTGGTTCAACGACGAGAAGAACAAGGCCGACTTCAAGGCCAAGTATGGTTATGATCTCGGCGTTCCGGTCAACTGGTCGGCCTACGAAGACATCGCCGAATTTTTCACGGGCCGTGAGATCGACGGCAAGAAGGTCTGGGGCCATATGGACTATGGCAAGAAGGACCCGTCGCTCGGCTGGCGCTTCACCGACGCCTGGCTGTCGATGGCCGGCAACGGCGACAAGGGCATCCCGAACGGCCTGCCGGTCGACGAATGGGGCATCCGCGTCAACGAGAAGTCGCAGCCGGTCGGTTCCTGCGTGGCACGCGGTGGTGACACCAACGGCCCGGCTTCAGTTTACTCGATCGCCAAGTATCTCGAGTGGCTGAAGAAGTACGCTCCGCCGGAAGCCCAGGGCATGACCTTCGGCGAAGCTGGCGAGTTGCCGGCTCAGGGTGCGATCGCCCAGCAGATCTTCTGGTACACCGTGTTCACGGCCGGCACCGTTGTTCCGGGCCTTCCCGTCGTGAATGAGGATGGCACGCCGAAGTGGCGCATGGCTCCCTCGCCGCATGGCGTCTACTGGAAGGACGGCATGAAGCTCGGTTATCAGGACGCCGGTTCGTGGACGATCCTGAAGTCGACACCGGATGACCGTGCAAAGGCCGCCTGGCTCTATGCACAGTTCGTGACGTCGAAGACCGTCGACGGCAAGAAGAGCGATGTCGGCCTGACCTTCATCCGTCAGTCGACGCTCGATCTGCAGCACTTCACCGACCGTGCGCCGAAGCTCGGCGGCCTGATCGAGTTCTACCGCTCGCCGGCCCGCCTGCAGTGGTCGCCGACCGGCACCAACGTTCCTGACTATCCGAAGCTGGCTCAGCTCTGGTGGCAGAACATCGGTGACGCCTCCTCGGGTGCGAAGACCCCGCAGGAAGCCATGGACTCGCTGTGCGCAGAGCAGGAAAAAGTGCTCGGCCGCCTCGAGAAGGCCGGCGTCCAGGGCGAAATCGGTCCGAAGCTCGCCGAAGAGAGCGATCTGGCCACCTGGAATGCCGCTGCTGTAAAGGCCGGCGGCCTTGCTCCGCAGCTCAAGATCGAAAACGAAAAAGAAAAGCCGATCACCGTCAACTACGACGAGCTGATCAAGTCCTGGAAGAAGTAATTCTTCCTCGATCCTTCGACTGAAACTGCACCGCCCGGACCTTGTTCCGGGCGGTGTTTTGTTGGGGAGAACATTTCCTGAGGAAATGGAAAGAATTTTCAGCAGACTAGGTCGGACTTGATGCCTGCTTGTGGACTCCGTGATGCGCTCGGTCTGTGCATGGCTGTATCGTCTGAAAAGCCGACATGAATGCGTGGTGTTGTTCGTGAAAAATATTTACAGAAATGCGGACGTCTGGTAGGTGATTTGACTGATCTGCACCACCCGCGGCGGCCTCTGCCGGTACATGAGACTGCAGCGCGAGATGACGAAACGCAACCAGTCAAACGGATGAGAACATGACACTTGTGACGATGGGGCCGATGCTGAAGCGTGCCCAGTCTGCCGGTTACGGCATCGCCGCTTTCAACATGATCGACTACAACAGTGCGCGGTCGATCATCGAGGCAGCGTCGGATCTCGATGCGCCGATGATCGTGCAGGTCTCGGTCAAGACGATCCGGCACTGGGGCTTCAAGCCAATCGCCACATGGGTCCGCATGCTGGCGGAAGGTGTCGATGTGCCTGTCGCCTTGCATCTCGATCACTGTAGCGACGTCGAGGTGATCAAGGGCTGCATCGATGCGGGCTGGACCTCGGTGATGTTCGACGGGTCGGCTCTGCCTTTTGCCGAGAACCGCCAGAAATCAGAAGCCGTTTACAAGATCACCGAAGCGGCCGGCGTCGGGCTCGAAGCCGAGATCGGCGCCATTGGCGGCGTCGAGGATGACAAGTTTGTGGCCGAGGATGCTTCCATTCTCGCCGACTATGACGAGTGCGTGGCATTCGTCAGCAACATGCCGAACCTCGCCGTGTTTGCGCCGGCCATCGGCACCGCGCATGGGTTCTACAAGGGCAAACCGAAGATCGCGTATGATCTGCTGAAGCGCATCACGGCGACCATTCCCATCCCGATTGCGCTGCATGGCGGTACGGGACTGAGCCAGGACCAGTTCGACAATTGCATCGCGGCCGGCTGTGCCAAGGTCAATATCTCGACCATGCACAAGCATCAATTCATCGAAGGCTTCATCGAGGTGCGCAAGCAGAAGCCGAAGCTCGAAGAGCCACTGCCTTTCATCGTTGGCCAATACACCGCGATGAAGAAGGACGTCTGTGACATGATCGTCGCCTTCGGATCCAAGGGCAAGGCGGCCCATGTGGCTGGCAAGGCGGCCTAGATGCTGAAGGCACTGATTTTTGATTGTGACGGTGTTCTGGTCGACACCGAACGCGATGGCCACCGGGTGTCATTCAACGAGGCCTTTGCCCGGGCAGGACTCAAAACCGAATGGAGCGTCGAGCGCTATGGCGAATTGCTGCTGACGGCGGGCGGCAAGGAACGCATGCGCCGTCATTTCGATGAGACCGGCTGGCCTGACGGATTGGCAGACCGCGATGCCTTGATCGCGCAACTGCACAAACTGAAGACCGATATCTTCATGGAGCTTATCGGCAAGGGCAAGCTGCCGCTGCGGCCAGGCGTGCAGCGCCTCGTCGATGAAGCAATTGCCGCGGGTACGACCCTGGCGGTGTGCTCGACGTCCAACGAGAGAGCTGTCCAGTCAGTCGTAGATGTGCTGCTGGGACCGGCACGCTCGGCCAAGATCACAGTGTTTGCAGGCGACGTCGTTGCGGCGAAGAAGCCGGCGCCGGACATTTATCATCTCGCCGCCAGGACTCTTGGGCTCGCGCCCGAGACCTGTGTCGTGGTTGAAGACAGCAACAACGGTTTGCGGGCGGCAAAGGCTGCGGGGATGCATTGCATCGTCACGATCTCGTCCTACACGGCGGATGAGGATTTCAGCCTCGCTGACAAGATCGTCCGTGATCTCGATGACGGGATCGGCATCGATGTCTGCCGGGGGCTTGCGGCCTAGGCTGCGCGGCCTTCAGTCTGGCCTGGTGTCCTTGTTGTGGCGTCCGTAGTGCTCTTCCAGCGCCACTCCGGTGAGGCGAAGGTTTTCGGCCGTCGTCTTGCCGGCCCGAAACAGCACACCGACATAGAGCACATCGACGAGGAAAAGCTGACTTAGGCGGCCCTCGAGAAAATCGCCATGCAGCGGCACGACCTGCTGTGAGGCGCCCCACGTGGTCAGACAGACCGATCCGGCATGGGCGACGTCGGACTGGGCGTTGCTGGTGATAGCAATTGTCGTGGCACCGTTCTTCTTCGCCAGCATCATGGCATCGGCAACTGTTGCCGTCGTGCCGGTATGGGAAATTCCAACCATGGCATCGCCGGGCTTCAGCTGAGCGGCCATGATCGTCTGGGTATAGCTGTCGCGGTAGCTGGCGGCGTCGAAACCCGCCTTGAGAAACATATGTGCCGCCTCGTCGCAGATCGCCGCGCCACCGCCGACCCCGACAAAGACGATCTTTCGCGCCGACTGGAGAGCCTCGACGGCCTGTTCGAGGCGATGCGCATCGAGCATGCGCTGTGTTCCCTCGAGTCCGGACACCAGAAGCGAGGCAAGCTTGCCGCTGGTCCTGATCAGGGAGTCGCTCTCATCTATCTCCACGGGAATGTTGGCATATGAGCTCTTGGGCCGCGAGCCCTCCGCCACCGAAAGCTTCAGATCGGGATAACCTTCATAGCCCAGGGCGCGGCTCACACGGCTGATGGTTGCTTCGCTGACGCCAAGATTCCGGCCGAGTTCGGTGATGGATGAATCGAGCCGTCGGCCGGCGTTCTCCCGCAGGAAGTCAGCGACGACCCGCTCGGATTTTCGCAGCGAACCATAGCGCTCCTGAATGCGTTCCAGCAGATTTCCCCGCCGGAGTTCCGTCCATTCGGTGCTGTCGGTCATTCGTAATGTCCGCGGTCAAACTTCAAATGGGGCAGGACGCCCTGAAGACCAGTAGCACCTCCGGACGTGTAAGAAAAGTTCCTACCATAGGCATCAACGAGCCTCCGAACCTTTCGCTGCCCTGCCGTTTGGTGAGAGCGGCGGTGAGGACCGGTGAAATCAACTGGGCAAGCAACCAAGGCTTTGGCGAAAATTTCCGTGGAGCCATGGTCTCGCAGTCGGGTTTTCCACCGGTGCGCCCGTGTCCAGTGGCGATGCGGCTGACACATCCGGCATGAAGGCGTTTGCTATAATCATTACAATACAATTGCTTATATCAAATTCTGGACATCAATCATATGTCGAAACACGATGGGGTGAAGCTTGTGAAGAAAGTTTTACTCGACAAGAAATTCGGCCAATGTTACTGACGATTGACGATCAATTTTTGCAATGACAGGGATGCTTTAATTTCATGTCCGCACAACCAAAGAGGCCAAATGTTCCGTCCCGTGAACTTCTGGAAAAACTCTTCAGGACGGCCTACAAGATCAGGGTTTTCGAGACCGAGGGCATCAAGCTCTACCGTCAGGGCCTGATCCGCGGCTATTTCCATCCCTATCTCGGACAGGAGGGAATCGCCACCGGCGTGTGCGCCGCTCTGCAAGAGGGCGATTACATCGCTTCGACACACCGCGGCCACGGTCACTGCATCGCGTGGGGCGCCGACGTGAAGAAAATGGTCGCCGAACTTCTGCAGAAGGAGACGGGCTATTGCCGCGGTTACGGCGGCTCCATGCATATCGCTGACATCAGCAACGGCAATCTGGGCGCAAATGGTATCGTCGGCGCCGGCACACCGCTGGGTGTGGGTGCAGCGCTGGCGGCGCAGATCAAGGGTTCGGATGCGGTCACTGTAACATTCTCCACCGATGGTGCCTCCAACAACGGTACCTTCATGGAATCGCTCAACCTCGCAGCCATCTGGAATCTCGCCTTCGTGCTGGTCATCGAGAACAACCAGTATGCGGTTTCGACCACCATCGAAGAATCGACGCGCGAGCCGGATCTTTACAAGCGCGGCCTCGGCATCGGCGTTGAAAGCCATCAGGTGGACGGCAACGATCCGCTCGCGGTCTATGAGATGACGCAGGACGCCGTCGCCAAGTGCAGGGCCGGCAAGGGGCCGATCCTGATCGAGGCCAAGACCTTCCGCCACATGGGCCATCATGTGAACGATCCGGGTAAGTACATGCCGGCTGACAAGCTTGCTTACTACAAGGCCCGCGATCCAGTTGACCGGGCGCGCAACAACCTCACGGAAATGTCAGGCATCGACGCGGCGCAGATCGAGGCCATCGAAAGCGAAATCCGCAAGGAATTCGAGGATGCCGTCGAGTTTTCGCGTAACAGCCGCGAGATCACCATCGCAGAATTTGAAGCCTTCACCGCCGACTATTGAGCCCGGTTGAGAGAGATCAGCAAATGACCAGAGAAATCATGTACCGCGATGCGCTTCGGGAAGCGATCGACGAGGAAATGGCCCGCGACAAGACGGTCTTCATCATCGGCGAAGGCATTGCTGAACGCGGCGGCTCCTACAAGGTCACCGAAGGGCTGTTGGCGAAATATGGCCCGAAGCGGGTCCGCGATACGCCAATTGCCGAAGCAGGCATGATCGGCGTCGGCGTCGGTGCTGCCATCGCGGGTGCACGGCCGATCGTTGAAATTCTTTACGTCGACTTCGCCATGCTCGGCATGGACATGCTGGTCAACCAGGCCGCCAAGTTCCGGCTGATGACCGGCGGAGACGGCCGCGTGCCTTTCGTGATGCGCACGCAGGGCGGAACCGGCGGCGGTGTGGCGGCACAGCATTCGCAGAGCCTCGAAGCGCTGTTCTATCATATTCCGGGTCTCAAGGTCGTCATGCCCTCGGTGCCCGCAGATGCCAAGGGCCTGCTGAAATATGCATTGCGCCAATCGGACCCGGTCATGTTCCTCGAACACAAGCATCTCTACATGACCAAGGGTCTGGTGCCGGAGGGCGAGCACATCATCGAGTTCGGCAAGGCCGACATCAAGCGTCCCGGCAAGGATGTGACCATCATCGCCTGGTCCAACATGATACCGCGGGCCCTTGAGGCCGCCGCCAAGCTGGCGGAAGAGGGCATTGATGCCGAAGTACTCGATCCCCGCACCTTGGTGCCGCTCGACAAAGAAGCGATCCTGACCTCGGTTGCGAAGACCAATCGCGTGGTGATCGTGCAGGAAGCCGTCCGCCGGGGAGGCGTGGCGTCCGACATCGCATCGATCATCCAGGAAGAAGCCTTCTATCAGCTTGATGCACCGATCGAGATTGTTGCGGGCCTCAACATTCCTGTGCCGTTCAATCTTGAGCTCGAAAAGGCCAGTGTGCCGCAGGTGCCGGGCATCATGGCGGCCGTCAGGCGCTCGCTGCACCTGGCGCCCGCCGCCATCGCCGCACAGTAGTCACGTCATCCGATAGGCAGCTGGAACAAAACAATGACGATGCATGTGCTCGAGAAGCTCGCGGCGACCAATCCGGAATGTGAAATCTGGTGGGATTCCTCGCCCCTGGTCTATGCCGGATGGAAGGCTTCCGTCCTCAGGAACGCGCCGGCCGGAAAGTCATCGGAATGGCGGGACCAGCTGACGCGGCTCTTCGACGAGACCGAAGTCCGGAACTCCGGGCAGATGGGCTTTCGGGGGGTGACCACCAATCCGCCGCTGTCACTCCAGGCCATCCAAGCCGATCCCGCGTTCTGGGCCGACGAAATCCGCAAGATCGCGTTGGGCCACGATGCGGATGATATCGAGGGCATCTACTGGGAGATCTACCTTGACGTGGTGCGCCGCGGCGCGGCCATGATCTCAAAAGCCTATGAGGTATCCGGCGGCAAATATGGATTTGTCTCGGGGCAGGTCGATCCGCGCTTCGTGACGGATGGCGAACGCATGTTGCGGCAGGGGCTTGAGCTTGCAGCGATCGCGCCAAACGTCATGGTGAAGATTCCGGGCTCGATGGAAGGCTATCAGGTCATCGAGGAGCTTACGGCACGGGGCATTTCGACCAACAATACGACGTCGTTCACTGTGCCGCAGTATGTTGCCTGCATGGACGCGGTGTCGCGCGGGTTGGCGCGGGCGAAGGCCAATGGCGTCGACCTGTCGGCATGGCGCTCGGTCATCACGCATATGTCGGCACGTCTCGGCAATGTCGGCGATCTCAAGGCTCAGGCAGAGGCTCGCGGCATTGCGTTGACGCCTGAAGATATTCTTCACGGCGAGCTGGCGGTGATGAAACGCGCCTATTGGCTGGGCCAGCACAACAAACACCCGAGCAAGATGCTGCAGTGTTCGATGCGGGTGAGCGATGCGGGCCCTGGAGGCACGGCGTCCAGCTGGCACATTTCCAAGCTGGCTGGTGGCGATTTTGTCTATACCTGTCCGCCGAGCTACATTGCGCAACTGATGCAGGCCGAGGACCGGTTGCCGGCGTTTGATGCGGAAGCCATCAGCGAGGAAGCGCCCGCAGCTTCAATCGACAAGCTGATGCGCATTCCGTATTTCCGCCAGGCCTATGAGCCGGACGGCATGAAGCCGGAAGAATTTTCGCGCTTCGGCGCCTTCGTGACCACAGCTGCCGAGTTTGCCGGCGCAACCCGCAAGACAGTCGATTTCGTGGCGCAGTCGGTGGAAGCCGCGCAGCGCCTGGTGGCCTGAGAGAGGAACAGACATGGCACGTCCCATACTCATGCCGCAGGTCGGGCAGGATCTGACCGAGGGCAAGATCGTCGCGCTGCGCGTCAAGGTCGGCGACAAAGTGAAGAAGGGCGACATCGTCGCCGATGTCGAGTCCGAAAAGGCGACCTTCGAGGTCGAGGCCTTCGAGACCGGAACGATTCTTGAGGTGCGGCACAAGGTCGGTGACACGGCCACGGTGCTGCAGCCGTTGATGCTGGTTGGCGAAGAGGGCGAGGTGATTGCCTCGGCGAATGCCGGCACCGCGCCTGCGGCCTCCGCTGTTCCTCTTGCAGCCGCCCAGCAGCCGACCATCGTTCGGCAATCGCAGGGCAAAGCCGGATCGTCGCCGCTGGCGCGCAGGCTGGCCGGTGAAGCGGGTGTGGATATCGCTGGCATCGCCGGGTCTGGTCCCGGCGGGGCGGTGGTCAAGAAGGATGTCGAGGCCATGCGGCGTAGCGCTCCCGCGGTGACAACACCGCCGGCAGCAAGCGGGGCATTGCGGACGCTTCAGGCCGGCACCGGTGATCCCGTGGTCTTCGTTCATGGCTTTGGTGCCGACCTCTCGGCCTGGCGTCCATTTGTGCTGCATCTGGGGATCAAGAATCCGGTGCTGGCCTTCGATCTTGCGGCGCATGGCGCCAATGCCGACGTTCAGGCTGATGGCTTTGATGCGCTCACTGGCATGGCGCGCGGCTTGATCGCGCAAGCCGGGGTCACGCGCCTGCATCTGGTGGGGCACTCGCTGGGTGCGGCAGTCGCGGCCAGCCTCGCTGGCGGTGGTGATCTCGATGTGCGGTCGCTGTCGCTCATTTCGCCCGCAGGCCTTGGTCCCAAGGTCAATGGCGATTTCGTCTCGGGCTTCCTGTCGTCGACTTCCGAGGCTGCGCTCAATGTCTGGCTCGGGCTGCTGGTGCACAATCCGGCGCAGCTGCCTGGGGCGCTGGTGCGAGCGACCATGGCGGCGCGCGAGGGGTCGATGCTGGCCGACAGCCAGAGGCGTCTGGCGTCTGGCGTCTTCTCCGGCAACACGCAGCTGTTTTCGATCCGCGATGCGCTGCAGCGCTTTTCGGGCCCAACCCGCGTCATCGTGGGACAGGAGGATCGAATCATTCCCGCGGAATATGCGCGGACCGTTCCAGGCCAGGTGGCTGTGCATGTTCTGGCGCAAACCGGGCATCTGCCGCAGCTCGAAGCGGCGCAACTTGTGGCGCGGCTCGTTACAGAAACCGTTCGAAGCGCCGGCTAGCCCGGTGTTTCACCTCCAGGCCGGGCCAGCATTGCTCCCTGTATGCTGGCCCGGTGCTGCGGCCCAGCCGTCAGTTCGACCTCGGTGTCTCTGGAGGTTGCCGTTGCCGGGCTGCTATGCTTGAAGCCTCACAGACAGACCAACTCCAAAGGACACGATCGATGGCCGGCACACTCCTGTTCGACCTGGATGGTACGCTGGTCGACAGCGCAGGTGATCTCGCGGGCTCGCTCGATACGCTGATGCAGGAGAAGGGCAAGGCGCCGATCGGCATCGACATCGGGCGGCAGCTCATCGGCCACGGCATTGCCAATCTGGTGCGCAGTGCCCTGAAACTGCGGGGTGCGCGCGATGGCGAGGAAGACAGCCCCGCCGACTTGAAGCGCTTCATGGAAATCTATGGTGCAAGGCTGACGCAGACGACGCGCCCCTATCCAAACGTGATGGCGACCTTGCAACAGCTGGCGGCAGAGGGCTGGACCATGGCAGTGTGCACCAACAAGCGCGAGCTTTTCGCCAGAGCCATCGTCGATGATCTCGGCATGTCGAAGTTCTTTCCCGTTGTTTCCGGGCCCGATACGTTTGGGGTAGGCAAGCCCGACCCGCGCCATCTCCTCGAGGCGGCGAAGGCTGCCGGCGGTGGGGAACCTGTGCTTTTCGTGGGCGATTCCGAAGTCGATGTCGCCGCCGCCAAGGCAGCCCAAATGCCGGTCATCGCACTGAGCTACGGTTACTCGAAATTGCCGCTTGCAAGTCTCTCGCCCGATGCGATCGTCGACCACTTCAATCAGGTTCCGGCAGCCATCCGCAACGTCCTCAACAAGCTGTCCCGGACCTAGCCTCGAAAAAGGGATTCCAAAATGCCGCTGCGCCTGTCGCTCAACACCAACCCGCTGGTCAACCGCTTCGCCGATGTCGACGACCTGTGCGATACGCTGGCGCAGAAGATCCGCATCGGCAACATCCAGCTGGTGCCGGAACTGCTCAATCCATCATGGCCCGCGGCCACCATCAGCAAGCGCGAGCGGCAATTCCAGAAAGCCTTTGCGCGCAACGGCATCCGCGCCACGTCGATGATGACCAGCACCTACAGCCGGCTCAATCACATGGGGCATCCCGATGCCGACGTAAGGCGCTACTATGTCGACTGGTTCAAGACGCTGGCCGACATTTCCGGTGCAATCGGTGCCGAGAGCATGGGGTCGCAGTTCGCGATCTTCACCCAGAAGGACTACAATGACGCGGTCCGCCGCGAGGAATTGATCGAGACGGTGATCGAGTGCTGGCGGGAGGTTGCGGAACACGCCAAGGCGGCCGGATTGAAGTTCATTTTCTGGGAACCGATGTCGGTCGGCCGCGAGTTCGGGCATACGATTGCCGAGTGCCGGTCATTCGACAAACGGCTTGAAAGGGCTGGGCTGGCGATTCCGTTCCGGATGATCGTCGACATCGACCATGGCGACGTGACGTCCACCAACCCGGCAGATACCGATCCATATGCCTGGGCCGCGGCCTTCCCTGTGGAATCGCCAATCATCCACGTCAAGCAATCCTCCATGAACAAGGGCGGTCACTGGCCCTTCACGGCCCAACACAACAAGGATGGCCGAATCCAGCCGAAGAAGCTTATCGACACCGTGAAGGCGGCGGGCGGCGTGAACACCGAGATCTGCATGGAACTGTCCTTCCGCGAGCGGGAGCCGACCGACAGCAATGTCGTCGACATGATCCGGGAGTCGGTGGCCTATTGGGAGCCGCATATCGATACCGGCCTGAACGCGCGCCTGTGACATTGCGGCCGGGGGGGCGTTTTATCCCGGCATTCGAACGAAAACGAATGCTTTATCTTTCGATTTTTGGCGAATTGTCGGCTGCCTCTTGCGGATAGCGAAAGGAAGTGAAATAACGGCTTTCGTGTAGACAACGCGACACTCTTGAACGTGTGGCCAGGCTGGCCAAGACCGTGGACTCCAGATGCAGATCGTAAGCCCCCGTCAGCAGCAGATCATGGCACTTGCCCGGCAGACGGGCAACGTCACCGTGGACGATCTTGCTGTGCGCTTCGATGTGACGCCGCAAACCATCCGCAAGGATCTCAATGAGCTCTGTGACGGCAAGTTGCTGGCTCGCACCCATGGCGGGGCGATGCTCTCATCGGGCGTCGAGAACGTCGCCTACGAAGCCCGGCGCAATCTTGCGGCAAGCGAGAAAGGCGTGATCGGGCGCCATGCGGCGAGTCTCATTCCCAACAACTGTTCGCTGTTCATGAACATCGGCACCACGACGGAAGAAGTGGCCCGGGCACTTGTCGGACATGAAGGTTTGCTGGTCATCACCAACAACATCCATGTGGCGACGATCCTGATGCCCAGCCCGCGGATCGATGTGATCCTTGCTGGCGGAATGTTGCGCAAGGCCGATGGCGGCATCGTTGGCGAAGCGGCCGTCGATTTCATTTCGCAGTTCAAGGTCGATCACGCCGTAATCGGTGCATCCGCACTCGACGAAGACGGCGCCATGCTCGACTTCGACTATCGCGAAGTGCGTGTGGC
The DNA here is from genome assembly GCA_963205315.1 of Pseudomonadota bacterium. GTDB lineage: Bacteria > Pseudomonadota > Alphaproteobacteria > Rhizobiales > Aestuariivirgaceae > Aestuariivirga. The sequence goes on from CAUJIO010000058.1 coordinate 36,324, forward strand.
CAAAGCCATCATGCAGAATGCCCGCAATGTGATGCTGGTCGCCGATGGTATGAAGTTCACGCGCACCGCGCCGGTGCGCATCGGCCATCTTTCGGACGTCGATACGTTCGTCACCGACCGCACGCCTCCCGAGCCGATCGTCGAACTGTGCCGCGATAGCGGCGTGCATCTCGAGATTGCCGGAGATGGAACTCAAACCGACACCGATATGGATGCAGCCGAATGATCTATGACCTCTTCATCATCGGCGGCGGCATCAATGGCTGCGGCATCGCGCGCGACGCCTCGGGGCGCGGCCTCAAGGTGTTCCTGGCGGAGCAGGGCGATCTTGCCTCCGGCACGTCCTCGGCTTCCACCAAGCTCATTCATGGCGGCCTGCGCTATCTGGAACACTATGAATTCCGGCTGGTGCGCGAAGCCCTCATCGAGCGCGAAGTGCTGCTGAAGTCGGCCCCCCACATCATCTGGCCCCTGCGCTTCGTGCTGCCGCACCATCAGGGACTGCGGCCCTGGCCAGTGTTGCGGCTCGGCCTCTTTCTCTATGATCACCTCGGCGGCCGCAAGATTCTGCCGCCGACGCGCAGCGTCGATTTCCGCAGCGATGTGGTGGGGCGGCCGCTGAAGGAAGAATTCACCCGCGGCTATGAATATTCCGATTGCTGGGTGGAAGATGCCCGCATGGTGGTGTTGAACGCCAGGGCGGCCGAGGCCAAAGGCGCACAAATCCGTGTACGGACCAAATGCATTTCAGCGCGCCGCGTCGATGGTGTGTGGGAACTGACGATCTCTGCCGAAGGCGGCGCTGAGGAGATAGTGCGGGCCAAGGCGCTGATCAATTCGGCCGGGCCTTGGGTCAGCCAGGTGCTGGGTGCCGTGGTCGGGCGCAACGATCCCGACAAGATCCGCATGGTCAAGGGCAGCCATCTGGTTGTCGACAAGCTCTATGATCATGACCGCTGCTATATTTTCCAGAATGCGGACGGGCGCATCTGCTTTGCCATTCCCTACGAGCAAAACTACACGCTTATCGGCACCACCGATCAGGATCATCAGGGTGATCCGGGAGCGCCGAAGATTTCGGATGCCGAGACGGACTACCTGCTGGGCGCGGTGAGCGAGTATTTCCGGCGGCCGGTGACGCGGGAGAATGTGCGCTGGGCCTATTCCGGCATTCGCCCGCTTTATGACGACGGGGCCTCAAAGGCGCAGGAGGCGACGCGCGACTATGTGCTGAAGCTCGATCATCCCGAAGGGGGCGCCCCGTTGCTCTCGGTGTTTGGCGGCAAGATCACCACCTTCCGCAAGCTGGCGGAATCGGCGATGGAGAAGATCGCGCCTTTCTTCCCCGCCATGGGCAAGCCCTGGACATCCACCGCCTCGATGCCGGGCGGTGATTTTCCGTATACGGAGGTTGAGGCGCGCATTGCGGAACTGTCGCGCAAGTACTCCTTTCTGCGGCCGGGCAACGTGCGCCGCATGTTCCGCGCCTATGGCACCGATGCCGAGCAGATCTTCGATGGCGCGCGGTTCGCCGCCGACATGGGCAAGAGTTTCGGGCCGTTGACCGAGCGCGAAGTGGAGTGGCTCAAAACACGGGAATGGGCGCGAAGCGCTGATGACATTCTCTGGCGGCGCTCGAAGCTCGGTCTCCACATGTCGAAAGACGAACAGGATTTGCTGCGTCAGCACATGGCGGCCGTACCTGACGCCAAGGACATGACTCTCGCACAGGGATAAACGGATATGCCAGATCTGATCCTAGCCATCGACCAGGGCACGACCTCATCGCGGGCCATCGTCTTCGATGCGAAGCTGAAGCCGCTGGGATCGAACCAGAAGGAATTCCGGCAGTTCTATCCGAAATCCGGCTGGGTCGAGCATGATCCGGAGGAGATCTGGTCATCGGTTCTCACCGTTTGCAAGGCGGCGCTGAGGAAGGCCAAGGCAAAGCCGCACGCCGTGAAGGCCATCGGCATTACCAACCAGCGCGAAACGGTGGTGATCTGGGACCGCAAGACCGGCAAGCCGATTCACAAGGCCATCGTCTGGCAGGACCGCCGCACGGCGGGGATTTGCGAGCAGCTGAAAGCTGAAGGCTACGAACGTCAGTTCACGGAGAAGACCGGGTTGCTGCTCGATCCGTATTTCTCCGGCACCAAGATCAAGTGGCTGCTCGACACGGTGAAGGGTGCGCGCGCCAAGGCGGAAAAGGGCGAACTTGCATTCGGCACCATCGATACATTTCTCATCTGGCGGCTGACCGGCGGCAAGGTGCATGCCACGGATGCCACCAATGCCTCGCGCACACTGCTCTACAATATCCACGCCGGCGAGTGGGACCAGGCGCTACTGCGCATTCTGGACGTGCCGGCGAGCCTGCTGCCCGAGGTGAAGGACTGCGCGGCGGATTTCGGCAGCACCGATGCGAGGCTTCTGGGTTCGGCTATTCCGATCTGCGGTGTGGCCGGCGATCAACAGGCCGCAACCGTTGGGCAGGCGTGTTTCGAGCCCGGCATGATGAAATCCACCTATGGCACGGGCTGTTTTGCGCTGCTTAATACCGGACACACAGCTGTTGCCTCGCAGAACCGCTTGCTGACGACGGTGGCCTATCAGCTTGATGGCAAGCGCACTTATGCGCTGGAAGGGGCCATTTTCATTGCCGGAGCCGCGGTGCAGTGGCTGCGTGATGGATTGAAGCTGGTGAAGTCAGCGTCCGAGTCTGGCGCGTTGGCCAAGTCGGCCGATCCGAACCAGCAGGTCTATCTGGTTCCCGCCTTCGTGGGCCTTGGAGCACCCTACTGGAACCCGCAGGCGCGCGGCGCGCTGTTCGGGCTGACGCGTGGCACGACCAACAAGGAACTGGCGCAGGCCACACTTGAAGCTGTGTGCTACCAGACGCGCGATCTTCTCGAGGCGATGCAGAAGGATTGGGGCTCGCAGGGCAAAACCATCCTGCGTGTCGACGGTGGCATGACGGCATCCGACTGGACGATGCAGCGCCTCGCCGACATTCTCGATGCGCCGGTCGACCGGCCGCAAGTGCTGGAGACAACGGCGCTTGGCGCCGCCTATCTTGCAGGCCATCAGGCCGGACTGCTGCCCAAGCCCTCGGTCTTCGCCAAGACATGGAAGCGCGAGACGCGCTTCGTGCCAAAGATGAAGGCGGATGTGCGCGAGGCCAAGTATGACGGCTGGAAGGACGCAGTCCGAAAGCTGCTGGCTTAGGGAGTTGCTGCCTCCGTTGCCGTTCCGCGCTTGATGGCGAGATAGTCCGTCGTCCAGCTCGTCGGGATCGACAGCGGGAAGAGGATCAGCAGCAGCAGGACGATAGCGCTGAGCAGCGAGACGGGTGTGGTACCGTCAGGTTGGTCTGTTTGCTCGTACACAGGCCGCCACAGGCAGATCGCCAGCATCACGGCGCCGAAGACGGCCATGCCGATGTTGAACCATTGGCCTGGTCCCAGTCCACCGAGCGAAGATTCGTAGTCGCGGAACTGGTCGACAAGGAAACGCAGGCCGCCATAACCAATGAGGAAGACGGAGGTGGCGACGCCCTGACCAGCCGGCCAGCGCCGGGGGATGAGCATCAGCAGCGGCACGAGCGCCAGGTTCTTGGCGCCATCGTAGAGCGAGACCGGATGGCGGAAGCCTTCGACGTCGGGGAGTTTCACGCCCCATGGCATGGATGTCACCGTACCGATGACGCCGCCTTCGATGAAGTTGCCGATGCGGCCGACGCCGAAGATGAAGGCGGCCGCGACCGAGAGGATGTCCAGCAGCTTGAGGATGGGTGTTCGTGTCCACAGTGATGCAAGGAGAGCGGCGAGCGCCGAGCCCGCCAGGAGACCATGTGTCGCCATGCCGCCAACCCACAACTGAGGAATCTGGTTCAGATGATCGCGATACCAGGCCCACTCGTAGACGATGACTTCGAACACCCTGCCACCGGCAAGGATCAGCACGACGAAGATGATGGAAAGGTTGACGACCTGGGCAGGGGACCAGCCCAAGGTCTCCCGTTTCCGCCACAGCCACCACAGCATGAAGGCGAAACCAAAGGTATAGGCGAAGCCATACCAGTAAACGCGAAACCCCGCGATGGTGAACATCACGGGGTCGATATTGTGAACGAAACCCATGTGGCCTCCTCCTTCTCGGAGCCACATTGCGGCGCGCCGGATTGGCGCGCCTTGATTGGCATCAACGCGGGAGGATGGTTTCTCCCATCAGGTATTCGTCGACGGCACGGGCGGCCTGACGGCCTTCGCGGATGGCCCAGACGACGAGTGATTGGCCACGGCGCATGTCACCGCCGGCGAAGACCTTCTCGACGCTGGTCTTGTAGTTCATCACATTGGCGTTGACGTTGCCGCGCGGGTCGAGGGCGACGCCGAGCGACTGCAACATGCCATCCTGCACCGGATGAACGAATCCCATGGCGAGCAGCACGAGATCGGCCTTCAGCTCGAACTCGCTGCCGGGGATTTCCTTCATGGCGCCATCGACGCGGACGCAATGCAGCTTCTTCACTTCGCCGTTCTCGCCCGAGAAGGACTTGGTCAGCACCGAGAAGTCGCGCTCCGCACCTTCCAGGTGCGATGACGACGTGCGCATCTTCAAGGGCCAGTTCGGCCAGGTGAGAAGCTTGTTTTCCTTCTCCGGCGGCTGCGGCATGACTTCCAGCTGGGTGACCGAGAGCGCGCCCTGGCGGTTCGAGGTGCCGATGCAGTCCGAGCCTGTATCACCGCCGCCGATGACGACGACGTGCTTGCCCGCTGCAAGGATCGGGTGATTGTCGAGCGGGGCCTCCTTCGAGACGCGGCGGTTCTGCTGCGGCAGGAATTCCATGGCGAAGTGCACACCGGCAAGGTCGCGGCCCGGGATCGGCAAATCGCGCGGCTTCTCCGAACCGCCAGACAGCAGCACGGCATCGAAGCTGTCGACCAGCTGCTGGGCGTCCTGCGTCACACCGATGTGGGTGCCATAGTGGAAGGTGACGCCCTCGGCTTCCATCTGCTGGATACGGCGGTCGATCAGGTGCTTTTCCATCTTGAAGTCGGGGATGCCATAACGCAGCAGGCCGCCGGCCTTGGCGTTCTTCTCGAAGACATGGACGGAGTGACCGGCGCGGGCCAACTGCTGGGCGGCGGCCAATCCTGCAGGTCCGCCGCCGACGACGGCAACTTTCTTGCCGGTTTTGTCGCGGAAGTTCTCCGGTCTCAGCCAGCCGTTTTCCCAGGCCTTGTCGACGATGGCGCATTCGATGGTCTTGATGGTGACCGGCGTATCCTCGAGGTTCAGCGTACAGGACGCCTCGCAGGGTGCGGGGCATACACGGCCGGTGAATTCGGGGAAGTTGTTGGTCGAGTGCAGATTGCGCGAGGCCTCTTCCCAGTCGCCCAGATAGACCAGATCGTTCCAGTCGGGGATCTGGTTGTTCACCGGGCAGCCGTTGTGACAGAAGGGGATGCCGCAGTTCATGCAGCGCGCCGCCTGATTGCGTACGCCTTCCTCCGACAGAGGAATGACGAACTCATGGTAGTGCCGCAATCGGTCAGCGGCCGGCGTGTACTTCCGGTCCTGCCGCTCGATCTCGAGGAAACCTGTGACCTTGCCCATGTTATGCGCTCCTCTTCACGCCGATCGTCATGCCATCGCTGGTCGCCTGCGCCTTTTCGAGTTCCTGCAAGGCACGGGCATATTCGACCGGCATCACCTTCACAAACTTGGGAAGGTAGGCCGACCAATTGTCGAGGATCGTCTTCGCACGTGACGATCCGGTGTACTTGTAGTGCCGCGAGAGTAGCTCCCACACGCGCTCGGCATCCTTGCGATCCATCTGCGAGGTGACATCGACAAGGCCGTGGTTGTGAAGATCGCCTGCCCAGTGATGCAGCTTCTCCATCGTCGCTTCTTCGGCCGGGATGGGCTGGAGATCGACCATGGCGAGGTTGCAACGCTTGGCGAAGTCACCGGCCTCATCGAGCACATAGGCGACACCGCCTGACATGCCCGCCGCGAAGTTGCGGCCGGTTTCGCCGATGACCAGAACGCAGCCGCCGGTCATGTATTCGCAGCCGTGATCGCCGACGCCCTCGACGACGGCTACGGCGCCGGAGTTGCGCACGGCGAAGCGTTCGCCAGCGACGCCCCGGAAGTAGCATTCGCCGGTGATGGCACCATAGAGCACGGTGTTGCCGACGATGATCGACTTCTCCGGCACGAAGCCGATCTTGTCATGCGGACGGACAATCAGCTTGCCGCCTGACAGGCCCTTGCCGACATAGTCATTGGCCTCGCCGGTCAGCTCGAGCGTGACGCCGCGCGCCGCCCAGGCTCCGAAGCTCTGGCCGGCAATGCCGCTGAACTTCACCATGATGGTGTCTTCCGGCAAGCCCGTGTGGCCATAGCGCTTGGCCACTTCGCCGGAGAGCATGGCGCCCGCCGTGCGGTCGTAGTTGTGAATCTCCGATTCGATCTCGACGGCCGTGCCGCCTTCGAGGGCTGGGGCCGCCTTGGCAATCAGCTTGCGGTCGAGGATCTTGTCGATGCCGTGATCCTGTCCCGTCACCTTCCTGGTGGCGATGGGGCCGACGACATCCGGCTTGGCGAAGATCTTCGAGAAGTCGAGGCCGCGCGCCTTCCAGTGGGCGATTGCCTTCGACTGATCGAGCCAGGCGGTCTCGCCCGTCAACTCGCCGAAGGTCCTGAGGCCCATGGCGGCCATCAACTCGCGCACTTCCTCGGCGACGAAGAAGAAGTAGTTGATGACGTGCTCGGGCTGGCCCTTGAAGCGCTTGCGGAGTTCCGGATCTTGCGTCGCCACGCCGACCGGGCAGGTGTTGAGATGGCACTTGCGCATCATGATGCAGCCGGCGGCGATCAAGGGCGCTGTCGCAAAGCCGATCTCGTCGGCACCGAGGAGGGCCGCAATCACCACGTCGCGGCCAGTGCGGATGCCGCCGTCGGCCTGCACGGCGATGCGGCCGCGCAGGTCATTGGTCACGAGAGTCTGCTGGGTTTCGGCAAGGCCGATTTCCCACGGCAGGCCAGCGTGCTTGATCGAGGTCAGCGGCGAGGCGCCGGTGCCACCTTCGTAGCCGGAGATGGTGACGTGATCGGCATGTGCCTTGGACACGCCAGCGGCAACCGTGCCGACGCCGACTTCGGAGACCAGCTTCACCGAGACCTGGCCCGCGGGGTTGACGTTCTTCAGGTCGAAGATCAGCTGTGCCAGATCCTCGATCGAATAGATGTCGTGATGCGGTGGCGGCGAGATGAGGCCGACGCCCGGCGTCGAGTGGCGCACCTTGGCGATTGTCGCGTCGACCTTGTGGCCGGGCAGCTGACCGCCTTCGCCGGGCTTGGCACCCTGCGCCATCTTGATCTGCATCATGTCGGAGTTGACGAGATATTCCGCCGTGACGCCGAAGCGGCCCGATGCCACCTGCTTGATGGCCGAACGCATCGAGTCGCCGTTGGACATCGGCACAAAACGGTCGGCTTCCTCGCCGCCTTCGCCGGTGTTGGACTTGCCGCCGATGCGGTTCATGGCGATGGCCAGCGTGGTATGCGCCTCACGACTGATCGAGCCGTAGGACATGGCGCCGGTGGAGAAGCGCTTGACGATCGACGCGGCGGGTTCGACTTCGGAGATATCGATGGGCTTGCGGCCCATTTCCTCGGCCGTCCGTATGCGGAACAATCCGCGCATGGTCTTGAGGCGTTCGGACTGCTCGTTCACCAGCTTGGCGAAGGTCTGATACTTGTCCCTGGAGTTGCCGCGAACCGCGTGTTGCAGGTTCGAGATGGTGTCGGAGTTCCAGACATGGGCTTCGCCGCGCATGCGCTGTGCATAATCGCCGCCAATATCGAGGCTGGAGCGGAACACCGGGTTCTCGCCGAATGCGTTCTCGTGACGCGTAAACGCCTCGGCGGCAATTTCAAGCAGGCCGACGCCCTCGATCTGGGTTGCCGTGCCGGTGAAATACTTCTTCACAAAATCCGTGGAGAGGCCCACCGCATCGAAGATCTGCGCGCCGCAATAGGACTGGTAGGTCGAGATGCCCATCTTGGACATGACCTTGAGAATGCCCTTGTCGACGGCCTTGATGTAGCGCTTCACAGCTTCATAGGCGGTCATCTCTTCTTCGAGAGTCGGAAGCATGTCTTCCAGCGTCTCGAAGGCGAGATAGGGGTTGATGGCTTCAGCACCATAACCCGCCAGCATGCAGAACTGATGCACTTCGCGGGCTTCGCCGGTTTCAACGACGAGGCCCACCGAGGTGCGCAGGCCCTTGCGGATCAGGTGATGATGCGTGGCGGACGTTGCCAGCAACGCCGGGATCGGCACGCGTTCGGCGGAGACGGCGCGGTCCGACAGGATGATGATGTTGTAGCCATCGCGCACGGCGCGTTCGGCCAGCGCACACACCGAGTCGAGCGCTGCTTCCATGTAGTCATGGCCGTTCGCCACATCATAGGTGATGTCGATGGTGGCGGTGCGGAACGGATTGTCGGCAACGGCGGCAATCGTGCGGATGCGCTCCAGATCGTCGTTGGTCAGGATCGGCTGGGACACTTCCAGCCGCATGTGGTTCGAGGTGCCCTTGAGGTCGAGGAGGTTGGGGCGCGGCCCGATGAAGGACACCAGCGACATCACCAGTTCTTCGCGGATGGGATCGATCGGCGGGTTGGTCACCTGCGCGAAGTTCTGCTTGAAATAGGTGTCGAGCATCTTCGGGCGGTCCGAGAGTGCCGAGATCGGCGCATCGTTGCCCATCGAGCCCACGGCTTCCTGGCCCGTCTGGGCCATCGGCGTCATGAGGACCTTCAGGTCTTCCTGGGTGTAGCCAAAGGCCTGTTGGCGGTCGAGCAGTGCGACCGTCGACTTCGCGCGCTTCGTCTTCGCCTTGGGCAGGTCCTTCAGAACCACTTGCGTGCGCTGCAGCCACTCCTTGTAGGGATGCGCGTTGGAGAGCTGCTTCTTCAGCTCCTCGTCGGAGATGATGCGCTTCTGCTCGAGGTCGATGAGCAGCATCTTGCCGGGCTGCAGGCGCCACTTGTGGGTGATGTTCTCCTCGGCGAACTGCAGGCAGCCCATTTCCGAGGCGAGCAGGATGTGGCCGTCGTCGGAGGTCATGTAGCGCGACGGACGCAGGCCATTGCGGTCAAGCGTAGCGCCAATCATGCGGCCATCGGTGAAGACCATGGCGGCGGGCCCGTCCCACGGTTCCATGAGAGCGGCGTGATATTCGTAGAAGGCGCGGCGGTCTTCATCCATCAGCGGATTGCCGGCCCAGGCTTCCGGGATCAGCATCATCATGGCATGCGGCAGCGAGTAACCGCCCATGGTGAGCAGTTCGAGCGCATTGTCGAAACAGGCCGTGTCAGACTGGCCTTCGTAGGAAATGGGCCAGAGCTTGGACAAATCCTCGCCGATGACGTCGGAACTCATCGTCGCCTGGCGGGCGGCCATCCAGTTGTAGTTGCCGCGCACGGTGTTGATTTCACCGTTGTGGCAGACGAAGCGATAGGGATGCGCCAGCGGCCAGGAGGGAAAGGTGTTGGTCGAGAAGCGCTGGTGGACCATGGCAAAGGCCGACTCGATGCGCGGGTCCTCGAGATCCTTGTAATAGGCGCCGAGGTCCTTGCCGAGGACGAGGCCCTTGTAGACGACTGTGCGGGCCGAGACCGAGACGGGGTAATAGGTCCGGGCCTTGGCACCGAGAACTTCCAGAACGCGGTTCGACACCACCTTGCGGCAGACGAAGAGCTTGCGCTCGAAATGGGCTTCATCGCGGATGGTGGGACCACGGCCGATGAAGACCTGACGGTGCACGGGTTCGGTGCCCTTGACGGAGTAGCCGAGGACGCCGGAATCAACCGGCACGTCGCGCCAGCCCAAGACCTTGAGGCCTTCCTCGCGGGCGGTTTCCCACCAGATGCGCTCGATGTCCTGACGGTAGACCGGTTCGCGCGGCATGAAGAGATAGCCGACGCCATAATGCTGAGGCCCCGGCAATTCGAAACCCAAGCGCTTGGCCTCCTCGCTGAAGAAGCCGTGTGGGATCTGCAGCAGGATGCCGGCGCCGTCGCCCGCCTTGGGGTCGGCACCCACGGCACCGCGATGTTCGAGGTTCTTGAGGATGGAAAGGCCATCGGCCACCATGCGGTGGCTTTTGGTGTTGGCGATATTGGCAATGAGGCCGATGCCGCAGGCATCGTGTTCGTTGCGCGGGTCATAAAGGCCATGCGCCTCGGGAAGCCCTTCTGGCCGGTATTGGATGTTCATGGCCAACTCCTTGTCTCTTCCTCAGTCCATTTTATCTCCAACTGGCCCGTCATTGAACCGGCTGGCGTCTTTTTTCGTCGTCTTTGGCGCAGGGGCTGATCTTGGGCGGGGGAGCCTTTGGGTGGCTGCCGGACCCGTTCCGGGCGATCAAACTCCTGGGCTTTCGTCTGCCCTTCGAGTTGACCCTTACTTGCGTTTGCGGAGCGTAGCTCGGGGCATGCAAGCGGCGTCAACGGCCGGTTTGGCCGTCGCTTTCAGGTTGGATGTGGTCGTATTCCGGAGCATCCGGGTCCACTAGCCTTGATTAACACCGCGAAAGGACAGGGGTACTGTCCTATTTCTTTTAAGCAGATTGAGGGGCGCCGCGCAAGGAAGGAATCGGCTACGGGAAAAATACGCAATAATATTGCGCGCGTTTGATATTCTCAGTTTCCCATATTTGAGATAATTTCCTGAATATGAGAACGGAGCACCTAAGCGACGTCAGCATGGACCAGCGCATCGCGCAACGCTTGCGAAGTCTGCGAGCGGAACGGGGATGGTCGCTGGAAGACCTCGCGGCGCGCAGCGGCGTCAGCCGGGCGAGCCTGTCGCGGCTAGAGATCGGCGAGGTGAGCCCGACCGCGAGTGTCCTCGGCAAGCTGTGTGCGGCCTTCGGCCTGACGCTGTCGCGGTTGATGTTCCTGCTTGAGGACCAGTTCCCGGCACGGCTGGCGCATGAGGACCAGCCGGTGTGGACGGATGCGGACGCGGACTTCGTCCGCCGCGCAGTGTCGCCCCCGGCGCAAGGATTGGCAGGCGAAGTGATCGACTGTGAGCTGAGGCCCGATACGCAAATCTGTTATGAACGGCCGCCGCGGCCCGGCCTCGAACATCATCTGGTGATGATGGAGGGCGAGCTTGACATCACGGTTGACGGGCAGAGCCACAGGCTGCTGCCGGGCGACTGCTTGCGCTATCGGCTGCAAGGGGCGAGCCGGTTCATGACGCCTCCACATGCTGGTGCTCGTTATTTTCTCTTTGTGGTATGAGGGGGACGCGATGATCGACATCCGCAAGGGCGACCTGCAAGACGCACGTATTCTTGCCTTGCTGCGTTATCACTTCGACACATGCCATGAAGTGTCGCCGCCGGGCAGCGCGCATGTGTTGGACGTATCACGGCTTGCTGATCCAAGCATTGATTTCTTCGCAGCCTGGGGCGGCGGCACGTTGCTGGGCGTTGGTGCCGTCAAGTATTCCGACGATGCATTCGGGGAAGTGAAGTCAATGCACACGTCCGAAGCTGCACGGCGCCGTGGCGTTGGCGGCGCCATCCTCCGGCACATCATCGAGACGGCTCGTTCCAGGGGCATCAAGCGGCTCAGCCTCGAAACCGGTTCATTCGGATATTTCGAACCGGCCGTTGCCCTCTACAAGGCGCATGGGTTCGTGGAATGCCCACCCTTCGGTGACTACAAGCTTGATCCCAACAGCGTATTCCTCACGCGCGAGATCTAGAGAAGCGGCGCCACGCCCTTCCATGTCACGTATGCGCCGATCAGCATGACGAAGATGGCGAAGACCATGGACAAAGTGCCTTTGGAACCTGAGAGATGCTTGCCTGCAAATGTGCCGATTATTCCGCCCGCTACACCGCCGGCGATGAAGAGGCCTGCAATGCGCCAGTCGACGAGGCCTGCGAGCGCGTAGTTCGCTGCGGTCGTTGCGCCAAACACGGTGATTGCCACCAGCGAAGTGCCTATGGCGTAGGCGATCGGCATTCCGGTTGCGAGCATTAGACCGGGAACGATGAGAAAGCCGCCGCCAATTCCAAAGAAGCCCGAGAGCATGCCAACAGCAAACCCGATGAGCAGCAACAGGGGCAAGAGTTCCCGGACGGTCGAGAACGTCAGGCGGATGTCGGGATTGCCCTCGGCATCTTTTTTCAGCAACATCACCGTGCCGACGATCAGCATGAGAACGCCGAAAAGCGCCAGCAGGTTTTGCCCCGGCACCTTCATCGCAATCGTCGATCCTGCCCACGCGCCGGCTATTCCGGCGGCCGAAAACGAAACGGCACAAGGCCATTTCACCATGCCGTTGCGGGCATGGTTCACAAGATTGGCTGCCGCGCTAAGTGACACCGCGATTGCGCTGGTGCCAATGGCGAGATGCGGCGAGCCGATGCCGACAACGTAGAGCAGGAGAGGCACGGCGATGATCGAGCCACCGCCGCCCACCAGGCCCAGAACGAAGCCGACGAGCGAGCCGGAGATGATGCTCAGCAGGTCTTGCATGGGCGTCTGGTGCTAGCCGCGCTTGACCGGCAATCCAGCCGCCTTCCAGGCTTCGATTCCGCCATCGAGAATGTAGGTCTCGGCATCCGTGCAATTGGCCAGCGCGCGTTCGTTCATGCGGGTGCGGGCGCCAGATTTGCAGTGGAAGACGATTACCGGCGGTGCATCGTTCAGTGGCACCCCCATCCGCGACAGCGGATGGTTGCGGGCGCCGGGAATATTCTCGGCCGCATACTCATTCTGCTCACGGATATCGATGAGCAGGGCGCCATCATCGACAAGCTTCCTGGCGTCTTTGGCGGATATATGTTTCAGTGACATGTTTGGTTTCCTTTCAGCAGAATTGGGTTTTCAGCGTGGTGAGGAGCTGGCCGACGCGCGGATCGGCAACGCGATAGAAGATCGACTGCGCATCGCGCCGGAATGCCACCATTTTCTCATCGCGCATGCGGGCGAGGTGCTGAGACAGCGCCGACTGGCTCAATCCAACCTCGGCGCTGAGTGCCATGACGCCCATTTCGCCGTGTTCGAGCAACTTGCAGAGAATCATCAGACGCTTCTCATTGGCCAGCGCCTTCAGCAGTGTCGCGGCTTCCGAGGCCTTTTCCTCAAAGCCCGCCAGCGACTGGTCGATCATTGGTACGGTCATCCGATCCTCGTGAATTAGATATTGCTAATATATAATTCTCTAATATATTGTCAAGCGAAGTTGCATACCTGAGGTCGTCATGCGCCAGCCAATCATTCACGCCTTCTTCGATGAACCCACCAATACCGTCAGCTATCTTGTGGCTGATCCCGTGACCCGTCAGGCTGCGGTGATCGACCCGGTGCTGGACTACGACCACAAGTCTGGCAAGGCCTCGGCCAAGTCGGCGGATCAGATTCTCGAAAAGGCCCGTGCGGACGGGTTCACCATTGGGTTGATCCTGGAGACCCATGTGCATGCCGATCATTTGTCCGGTGCGCCCTACATCAAACTCAAGACGGGCGCAAAAGTGGCAATCGGCGAGCGCATACGCGAAGTGCAGAAAATCTTCCGCCCGGTGTTCAATGCAATGGACGTCTCCGGGGAAGGATCGGAATTCGATATTCTGTTCAAGGACGGCGACCGCTTCAAGATTGGCGAGCTTGGCGGCGAAGTGATTGCGACGCCCGGCCACACGCCAGCCTGTGTGTCCTATAAGATCGAGGATGCCGTCTTCGTTGGCGACACGCTGTTCATGCCGGACTATGGCACGGCGCGCGCGGACTTTCCGGGCGGGGACGCGCGTGAACTTTACCGCTCGATCCGCAAGCTGCTGGCGCTGCCGAAAAAGACGCGCCTGTTCATGTGTCACGACTATCTCCCCAGGGGCGGCCGCGACCACTATTCATGGGAAACCACGGTGGGAGAGGAACTGGCTCACAACGTCCATGTGCATGAGGGTGTGAGCGAGGACGAGTTCGTGAAGATGCGGATGGCGCGCGATACGACGCTTGCCGCGCCGACGTTGTTGATGCCGTCCATCCAAGTCAACATGCGGGCCGGGAATCTGCCGCCCGCTGACGCCAATGGCGTGCACTATCTGCGGGTGCCGATCACCCTTGCGTCCTGAACATGGCTGATTTGCCAAGCTGACTCCTGATCGCTAGTGAGGGGGCAGCAACCCCTTTGGCCGTCAGGACAACATGGCAGTGTCTACCAACCTTCGCGGTATCGGTGCCGTGCTCCTTGCCACTGGTGCTTTCGTGGCCAATGACAGCTGCATGAAACTGGCGCTGTCGGATGCGCCGCCGTTTCAGGTGCTGGTGATGCGCGGCATCGCCGCCTGTCTGTGGTGCCTGCCGGTTGTGCTGTTCGCCGGTTTTGGCCGCGACCTGCCGAAAACCTTCAACCGTTGGGTCCTGTTGCGCTCCTTCAGCGAAGTTTTCGCCATTCTCAGCTTCATTCTGGCGCTGGCCAAGATGCCGATTGCCGATGTGACGGCGATTGCGCAGACGGCTCCGCTCATCGTGCTGATCGGGACCTGGCTGATCTGGGGCGACAAGATCGGCACGCTACGATTCTTCCTGATCGCAGTTGGAATCACCGGTGCCATTCTGGTGGCACAGCCCGGTGGCGACGCGGCCTCGCCTTTCGCTATCTTCGGCTTCTTCTGTGCCGTCGGTGCGGCTGGCCGCGACATTGCCACCCGCAAGGTGCCGAGCGGAACGCCGGCTTTGATCGTCACCTTCTCGACGTTGCTCACCGTGATGCTTTCGGCCCTCGTCTGCCTTCTGCTGTTCGAGACACCTGTGCAGCCGACATTGCGGCACGCCGGGCTCATGGCGGTTGCAGGCATCTTCCTGATGTGCGGCCATGCCTTCATCTTCCTGGCCTATCGCATGGCGCCGGCGCGCGTGGTGGCTCCGTTCAACTACGCATTCATGTTGTGGGCAGGGCTTTCAGGCCTGCTGTTGTTCAATGAAGTTCCCAATGCGCTTGCCATCGGCGGCATGACCCTCATCCTGCTGGCTGGCCTTGCGGTGGTGATGCTGGAAGGCCGGACACGGCAAGGTGAACGGGCGTCACCTGCAGCTTGACGTCCAAGTGATTTCCAGTTGACCATGGGTTGGGGCAAGAACGGCTCATTGGAACCACAGGAGGACAATCCATGACAACGACACGACGCAACACGCTTCTTGCCATCGCCGGTGCAATGACGGCCGCCATCGCCGCGACCGCCGCATCGACCGCATCCCAGGCGGCGGACATGGAGAAGTGCTACGGCGTTGCGCTGAAGGGCCAGAATGATTGCGCCGCCGGGGAGGGCACCAGCTGCGCAGGCACGTCGACAATCGACTATCAGGGCAACTCCTGGAAGCTGGTGCCGAAGGGCACATGCGTCACCACCGAAACACCACTGGGCCCAGGCTCGCTCGAGCCGATCAAGCGTCCAGCCTGAGATTGACGGGGCGCGGGTCAATTCTGCGCCTCATTGCCACGATGCGAGTGCCCTCATCCCTACCCGATCGCGGCGGCCTCGGACTGAAGGCCGAGCACTATCGCGATATTCTGGCTGCAAAGCCGGATGTCGGGTTCTTCGAGATCCATGCAGAGAATTATATGGGCGGCGGCGGTCCTCCACATCGATACCTCACGGCCATCCGCGTTGACTATCCGATCTCGCTGCATGGCGTTGGGCTTTCGATTGGCGGTGATCGCCCACTGGATCGCGATCATCTGCAGCGGTTGAAGGACTTGAGCGACCGCTATGAGCCGGGCCTTTTCTCGGAACACCTCGCCTGGTCGACGCATGAGAGCGGTTATCTCTGCGATCTGTTGCCGCTGCCTTATACCTCGGGAACGTTGCAGAGAGTCTGCGATCACATCGAGCAAACCCAGACCGCAATGGGCCGCCAGATGCTGCTTGAGAATCCGTCGAGCTATCTCGACTTCGAGGAGAGCACCTATTCCGAGGGACAGTTCATTGCCGAGATCGTGCGGCGTACCGGGTGCGGGTTGTTGCTCGATGTCAACAACGTGTTCATATCAGCGGTGAATCTCAAGTTCCCGGCCATCGCCTATATCGATGCGTATCCGCTTTCACATGTGCAGGAGATTCATATCGCCGGGCATGACGTGACGCGTGACGATGCCGGCCATCCGCTGCTGATCGATTCGCATGGCGCTTCAGTGGTGGACGAGGTGTGGGATCTCTATGCCGCGGTGATCGCCAGAACGGGCGCGCTTCCGACGCTTGTCGAGCGCGACAACAATGTGCCATCCCTCGACGTGCTGGTAGCCGAAGCCCGGCAAGCCGACCGGCTGATGCGGCGCATGGCAAAGGCATCGTGATGCAGGCCCGGCAATTTCATGATGCGATCGGCAACTGGTCGGAGCCGCTGCCGCACAGGCGTATGGCGGTGTATCGCAATAATGTTGCAGTGGGCCTCGTCACGGCACTGAAGGTACGGTTCCCGGTGACAGAACAACTCGTGGGAACGGAATTCTTTTCCGCCATGGCGCTGGCCTATGCCGAGGGCGAAAGGCCAAGCAACGCGGTGCTGATCAACTACGGCAGCGGTTTCGCAGATTTCATACGTGGTTTTGAACCAGCGCGCACTATAGCATATCTTGCCGATGTCGCGGCGCTCGAGTCCTTGTGGTGGCGGGCGTATCACGCTGCCGATGCCACACCCCTGCAGGCCGCCGCGCTGGAGGGGATCGAAGCAGAGGCGCTAGGCGGCCTTCATTTCACGTTCCATCCTTCGGCCGCTGTTATGAGATCACCTTTTGCAGCGGGCTCCATCTGGCAGGCGCATCATGGCGGACCCGTGATGTCTTCGCTGAATAGTGAAGACGCCGAATGTATTCTCGTGAGACGGCCCTTCGCCGAAGTCTGCGTCAGCCTTATTCGGCCAGAGCGTTTCACCTTCTTGCACGAACTCCAGCATGGCGCCTCTCTGGCTGACGCGGTGGACGCAGCACTTGACCTCTGCCCAGGCTTCGATATCGCAACCGAACTGGCCGCCTTTTTCGCAGCCGATCTCGCAACAGGATTTTCCCTATGACACGTCTCGTCGACTGGGTGATCGGGCTTCTGGCCCGCATCCCGTTCTCCATCATCGCGCTCATCGGACGGCTGGCCATCGGTCTTGCATTCTGGAACTCCGGACGCTCGAAGGTCGATGGCTGGAACATCTTTCACGTCAACGACCGGACATTGTTCCTGTTCAAGGAAGAGTACAAGCTGCCGTATGTCCCATCGGAGTGGGCAGCGCTGGCGGCGCAGATTGCCGAGCATGTGCTGCCGGCGCTGATCATCATTGGCCTTGCGACACGGTTCTCGGCGCTGGGCCTGCTGATCATGACTCTGGTCATCCAGATCTTTGTCTATCCGAATGCCTATGTCGTGCATGGCACCTGGGCGGCGGTGCTGCTGATGCTGATCAAATTCGGGCCGGGAACATTGTCGGTCGATCACATCCTCTACCGCCGCTGAATCCGCCTCTCGACGGCCGAGCTCAAATCATGGCAGAAGAATCGCAATGATTCCCCTGCCATGACCAAGAACATTCTCATCGTCTTGCATTCGGACGTCTCTTCTCCCGGCCGCATCGGCCACATGCTGGTGGAGAAGGGCTACCGGCTCGACCTGCGCCGTCCATGCCTTGGCGAGGCGCTGCCTGCGAGCATGGAACATCACGCCGGCGCCGTCATCTTCGGCGGACCGATGAGCGCCAATGATCCCGACGACTGGATTGCCCGCGAGATCGACTGGATCGGCTTGCCGCTGAAAGAGGAGAAGCCGTTCCTTGGCGTGTGCCTGGGCGCGCAAATGCTGTCGAAGCAACTGGGTGGCCGCGTCGGGCCGCATGCCGACGGGCTTGTGGAAATCGGCTACTATCCATTGAGGCCGACGGACGAGGGCAAGGCCTTCGGGCCATGGCCGGAGCACGTCTATCACTGGCACCGCGAAGGCTTGACGTTGCCGCATGGCGCGACGCGGATGGCGACGGGCGAGACTTTCGAAAACCAGGCCTTCCGCTATGGGCCAAAGGCTTTCGGCATCCAGTTTCATCCCGAGGTGACCCGCCTTACCATGCATCGCTGGGGTGTGCTGGGAGCGCACCGCTTCAACATGCCGGGCGCTCAAAATTCAAAGGCCCATCTGGACGCCAATCTCGTCCATGACGGGCCCGTGAAGGACTGGCTGTCACGCTTCCTCGACCGCTGGCTGACGTCTCCGTCCGCGTAGAACTCAAGCCACGGCGCGCTGGCACTCCGGCGGCAAGGCCACAATCTCGATCCAGTAGCGGCCGACCGTCTTGACGATCTCGACAAGGCTGTCGAACGTCACCGGCTTGCAGATGAAGGAGTTCACGCCAAGGTTATAGGTGCGGACAATGTCTTCCTCTGCTTTCGAGGTGGTGAGGATGACGATCGGAATGCGCTGCAGGACGGGCGAGGCCTTGATCTCGCGCAGCGCGGTGCGGCCGTCCTTGCGCGGCATGTTGAGGTCGAGCAGTATGAAGCCCGGATAGGGATGGTCGCTCAAATTGGCGTATTCGCCTTCCCTCTGCAGATAATTCATGAGCTGAACGCCGTCTTCGACGAAATCGACCGGATTGCCCAGGCGAGACTCTTCGAAAGCGTCCTTGATCATCATGCGGTCGTCAGCATCGTCCTCGGCGACGAGGATGCGGATGGGAAGGGTGCTGCGGCTCATGCTGCATATTCCTTGTTCGATTGCGAAAGGGGGAAGGTGATGACGAAGGTCGAGCCTTCGCCCGGAACGCCGAGGGCATCGATGAGGCCCTGATGGCGTTCGACGATCTTGCGGCAGGTGGCGAGGCCAATGCCGGTGCCTTCGTATTCGGTGCGGCTGTGCAGGCGCTGGAAGATCACAAAGATCTGTTCCTTGAACTGCTGTTCGAAGCCAATGCCGTTATCGGCAATGCGGATGTTCACGGCACGGCCGCTGACCGGCAGGTCGTGGGTCTCGATGAACTCGGCGGTGATCTTCACCACCGGGTCGACATCCTTCTTGCGGAACTTGATGGCATTGCCGATCAGGTTCTGGAATAGCTGCCGCATCTGCATCGGATCGGCTTCAATCTTCGGCAGATCGCCGACCTCGACCGTCGCCCCGGTTTCCTCGATGCGGATCTGCAGGTCCGAAAGCACGCCACTCAGCACATCGTTCAGCGATACGTTTTGCATCGGTGCCGCCGCCGTGGTGACGCGCGAATAGGACAGGAGATCGTTGATCAACTGGCGCATGCGGTTGGCCGCACTCTGCATGCGATTGACGAACATCTGGCCTTCCTCGGGAAGGACGGAGATGTATTTCTTCACCAGACGGTCGCCAAAGGCCTCGATCTTGCGCAGCGGTTCCTGCAGGTCGTGAGATGCCACGTAAGCGAAGTCCACCAGTTCCCGGTTCGACCGCTCAAGCTTCTTGGTGTACTCGATCATCTTGTCGGTGGTGGTTTCGAGATCGGTGATGTCCTGGTAGGTGGCAATGGTGCCGCCGTCCGACATCGGCTCACTCATCACGGCGATGACGCGGCCATCCTTGAGGCGCTGCTTGATGACCGTGCGGATGCGCAGGCGTGCCGGATCGTTGCGTTCGGCGAGCGCTCGCTCTGCTTCCTCGGCGGTGTAGTTGCCGAGGCTGACGGAATATTCCATCAGTCCGCGCAAGGTGATGCCTGGCTTCACGACATCGGCCGAGAAGCCGTAGATCTCCAGGTAGCGCCGGTTGACGACGATCAGCCGCTGGTCCTTGTCGAACATGCAGAGGCCCTGGACCATGTTGGACAGGGCGGTATCGAACTGCAGGTTCTTGGCATGAAGCTGCTGGGAAATGCGCAGCATTTCCATCTCGCGGTGCTTCATCTCGGTGATGTCGGACCGGGTGCCGACGACGCCGCCATCCAGGGTACGCTTCTCGGTGATCAGCAACCAGCGGCCGTCGGCCAATTGAACTTCAAGCGGTTCACCGGGATTGCGGTGGCGATGCAGACGCCACTCGATATAGTCCTCAGGGTCCATGCCATTGAGGACGAGGGCGCCACGCGATACGGAGTGGCGGAGGATTTCTTCCTTGGGTGCCCCGGGCATGACGATGTCAGAGACAAGCGGGCTGTAGTCGACATATTTGCGATTGTAGAGAATCAACCGGTCGTCGGCGTCGTAAAGCGCAAAGCCGTCGGCCATCACGTCGAGCGCATGCATCAGGCGCGAGCGCGACTTCTCGGCAATCATTTCGAACTGGGTGTTGAGGTCCAGTTCCGTCGACTGTCCCTCGACCTGGCGCACGGTTTCGACCACAGAACCGTTGGTCAAGCGGCGGCGGCGCACTTCGACCACCTGAGCGCTTGGGGACGCGTAACGGAATGTGTAGGAGGCGCCCGGCGTCAGGCCCTTCATCGGCACGCTGGCAGGTCCCGCCACGCTCGGACTCATGATCCCGCCGTCGATCATCATGGTGGTCTATGGGGTGATGACCAACGAGTCGATTGCCGCCATCAACATTGCCGGCGTCATTCCTGGGTTGGTGCTTGCGCTTCTCTTCAGCGGCTACATCGTCCTCAAGACCAAGACGATGAAGGACTACACGCCCGCCGTCGAACCGGTCTCGACCCTGTGGGAAAAAGTCTGGGCGAGCCGGCGGCTTGTTCCGGTTTTCGTGCTGTTGTTCCTCGTCATCGGTTCGATGTTCGCCGGCTATGCCACGGCGACCGAGTCCGCGGCTGTCGGCGTTGCCGGGTCCTTCGTGCTGGCGTGGATGCAGGGAACCCTAAACTGGAAGAGTTTCAGCGAGAGCCTGATGAGCGCCACGCTCGCCTCGGCGATGATCGCGCTCATTCTGGCCTCTGCTTCCGGGCTGTCGCTGGCGATGGGTTTTCTGGGCCTGCCGGAAGCGCTCGCCGCCTGGGTCGGTTCGCTTCATCTTTCGGCCTTCTGGCTCATCATGTGCCTGTTGGTGATGTATACAATCCTTGGCTGCTTCCTTGATGGAATCTCGTGTGTGGCGCTCACCATTGCCATCATCGAGCCGATGGTGCGTCAGGCCGGGATCGACATGATCTGGTTCGGTATCTTCGTCGTCCTGGTCGTCGAGATGGCGCAAATCACGCCGCCGGTCGGCTTCAATCTCTTTGTCCTGCAGCAGATGACCGGTTACGACATCTTCAAGATTGCACGTTGGGCTGCCCCGCAATTTCTTATCATGGTGCTGATGGTCTTCGTACTCATCGCCTTTCCGGCACTCGTCACGTGGCTGCCGCAGCAGATGATCCCGGTCAGAGTGTAAATGGCGCTCCTGCCATGCTCCATTTGGAGCAGCGCGGAAACCCAATCTTAACGCAATTCCCACCGCTCGAAACTCTTTGGAAACTCCTGCCATGTCAACATGAGCACATGGCAAGCAGACCCGGAGCGGGGCAAGCGCCAGGGGCAGTTCGGGATCAGGTATTGCGTACCCGGACACCAGTTTGAGCGAGGGGCCTCCCCAGGGAGTGCTCCTCGTTGCTTTTCCGGGTGGATACTGAAAGCTTGCGGAACTGCGGCCCACGCACGACATTGCGCTCTGAATGTCAAATCCGCTCCCCTTCGATTCCTGGCTGAGGCCCGATGCCCACGGGCTCTATTGCGCGCCCGGAGATTTTTACATCGATCCGCATGCTGCGGTGGCGCGGGCCATCGTCACGCATGGCCACTCGGATCATGCGCGGCCCGGCCACGCGGCGGTGCTGGCGACGGACGACACGCTCAACATCATGAGGCTTCGGCTCGGTTCCGGGGCGGGCGGCCACCTGCAGGCCGCTGTCTATGGCCAAAGCCTGCGTATCGGCGAGGTTACGGTCCGTCTGGTGCCGGCTGGTCATATCCTCGGCTCCGCCCAGGTGGTGATCGACTACAAGGGTCAGCGTGCCGTCATCTCGGGTGACTACAAGAGGTATCCTGATCCGACGTGTGCGCCCTTTGAACTTGTGCCGTGTGACCTCTTCGTCACCGAGGCGACGTTCGGACTGCCGGTTTACAAGCACGAGGCGCCGCTCGCCGAAGTCCGGAAACTCATCCAGTCCCTCGCCGATTTCCCGGAACGCACCCATCAGATTGGTGTCTACGGCCTTGGCAAGTGCCAACGTCTCATTGCGACGTTGCGGGAGGCGGGATACGGCAAGCCAATCTATCTGCATGGCGCGTTGCGATCGATGACCGATTACTATGTGTCGCGTGGTTTTGATCTGGGCGATGTGCCGTCAGTCGCCGAGACAAAGGACAAGCTGGCGGGCGAAATCGTGCTGTCGCCGCCCTCGGCGCTGGGGGACCGCTGGTCGCGGCGGTTCGCCGATCCGCTGATCGGATTTGCCTCGGGCTGGATGCGCATTCGCGGACGAGTGAGGCAGCGCGGCGTGGAGCTGCCACTCATCATCTCGGATCATTGTGACTGGCCGGAGCTGCTGCAGACCATCACGGAGACAGGCGCAGGCGAGGTGTGGGTCACGCATGGGCGCGAGGAGGCGCTGGTCCACGAGATGACCAAGCGCGGCATTACTGCGCGCGCCCTGGCGCTGGTGGGCCGCGAGGACGAGGCTGAATGAGGTCCTTCGCCAATCTTCTCGACCGCCTGACCTACACGCCATCGCGGTCCGGCAAGCTGCTGCTGATGCGGAATTATTTCCGCGCCACTCCGGATCCGGACCGTGGCTTCGCGCTGGCGGCGCTGACGGATGGATTGCCGCAGCCGTTTCCGCTTCGCCGTGTGCTCGGTGAGATCGGTGCAGCGCGGTTCGATCCCGAACTCTTTCGCCTCTCTCGCGATGATGTGGGCGACACGGCGGAGACCGTGGCGCTGATCTGGCCCGGCTCTTCAAACGTTGACGACACGCTGTCGCTGCCGGACGTTGTCATGGGCCTGGAATCCGTGGGGCGTGACGGCCATGCAGCCCTCTTGACGCAATGGCTCGACAGGCTTGATGCAACGGGCCGCTGGGCGCTTCTGAAATTCCTCGGCGGCGCGGCGCGCGTTGGCGTTTCGGCGCGCCTGGCCAAGCAGGCGGTGGCCGATGCATTCGGCCGCAATGTCGATGACATCGAGGAACTGTGGCACGGACTTAGCCCCCCTTACGAGCCGTTGTTCGCGTGGCTGGAGGACAAGGCCGAACGGCCGCGCCTCGCTGCAACGCCCGTGTTCCGTCCGCTGATGCTGGCGCACGCGCTGGAAGACAGTGACTGGCAAGCGCTGCGAATTGAGGATGTCGCCGCGGAATGGAAATGGGATGGCATTCGCATTCAGGTTTCGGCGAAAGGCGGCGTCACACGTCTATTCTCGCGCAGTGGCGACGACATCACGGCCGGCTTTCCAGAGCTTACAGAACAGTTCCGGGGTGATGCAATTCTGGACGGCGAGCTTCTTGTGATGCGCGATGGAAACGTTGCACCCTTCGCCGACTTGCAGCAACGGCTCAACCGCAAGACCGTGACGCGCGCCATGGCGAGCAAATATCCGGTGCATGTCCGACTCTATGATGCGCTCGAAATCAACGGTGAAGATTTGCGTGGGCTGCCATTCGTGCAACGGCGGTCGCTGCTTGAGGCCTGGCACAATCAGCATGCGCCACAGCAGAGCGATGTCTCCGAGATTCTGAACGTCCAGAGCAAGGACGCATTGCAGCAGATCTGGGAAACGACGCGGGCCGAAGGCATCGAGGGCCTGATGCTGAAGCGCAAGGACAGTCCCTATCTGGCGGGCCGGCCCAAGGGGCATTGGTTCAAGTGGAAGCGCGCGGCGCTGACGGCTGACTGCGTGCTGCTTTATGCGCAGAAGGGTTCCGGCAAGCGCTCGTCGTTCTATTCCGACTATACGTTCGGCGCCTGGGGCGAGAAGGACGGTGCACCTTATCTGGTGCCGGTCGGCAAGGCCTATTCCGGCTTCACCGATGCCGAACTCGAACAGATCGACCGCTTCGTGCGGCAGAACACCATCGACCGCTTTGGCCCGGTGCGATCTGTCACGCCGAAGCTGGTGCTGGAAGTGGCCTTCGATGGCGTGCAGGCATCAACGCGCCACAAGTCCGGCATCGCCATGCGCTTTCCCCGCATCGCCCGCATCCGCTGGGACAAGCCAGCGGCGGAGGCGGACACGCTCGACACGCTCAAGAAGCATATCGTGTCACGCCCTTGAGCGCATCGAGGGCGATGCGGCAGGCCACCGAATAGGCCGGGTTGAAGACATTGGCGATGTCATAGCGCACGGCCTGTCCCATGATGTGGCTGGCGGCCACTTCGTCCAGCCCATAATCGGCGATCAGCCAGTCGAGCATTTCAGTCGTCGCGTGTTGCAGCGCCTGATCGAGCGGGCGGGCATTGCCGACGGTGAATATCTCGGTGGCGTTGCGGCCGCGCGGCCAGCCGATGGCCTTGCCCTTCACGACCTTCACCGAGAAGGTCACCTCGGCCGCCGTCTCGATGCCGGTGCCGACGATCTCGCCGTCGCATTGCTGGGCATGGACGTCGCCCAGATAGAAGAGGGCGCCTGGAACCGAAACGGGGAACATGACATCGACGCCGGTGCAGAAGCCGCGATAATCCATGTTGCCGCCATAACGCCCGCTGGTGGCGGTGGAGATCGCCTGACCCATGTCGGGCGCCACGCCGAAGCAGCCGATCATTGGTTCGACGGCCACCGACCAGTCCTTCAGGCTGGGTGGCGGCGATTGCAGCCGCGCGCGGTTCGCCGCGATGTCGATGATCCACTCGGTCTTTTCGCGCTCGGGGAAGCGCGACACAGCGCCTGGATCGACGACATTGGGACTCAGCACCTGAAAGGTCCAGCCGGTGGGACGCGTCATGCGGATGGCGCCGATGTTCACAACGAGCGTGTCGTCGGGTTCAGCACCTTCAATGAAGAACGGCCCGGTCATCGGGTTCGGGCGCTCGCCCGGCTTGTTGCCATGGCGATCGAACCCGCGCGCATCGACGGTCTCGGCGATGACAGTGTCGCCATCGGCGATCCTCAGCGCGGGCGGATGGCTGCCGAGCGTGTTGTAGAAGGCAGTCGGCGAAAAGCGGTGGGTGGTCATCATATCGTCCTGAATCGCGTTGGCGGGGTTGACCCGAACAATAGGAGACTTGCCGCGCGATGCAACTGGTGGAACTGGAGAAGAAGGAGAAATCACCGCCACGGAAGAGCCGCCATCCAGAACACCGGGAGGAGGATGAAACCAGCTTCTTGAATTACCTATTGATTGGATGTGGTGGCCCAAGAACGCATTGGATCATCACAACACCAACATGTAGACCTGTCTTGGCACGGTGCCGCTGCGCACCACGCTCACCTGCCGGTTCCGCACATTGTAAGTGGTGGTGAAGGTGTCGCCACCCTTGACATCGACGGTGATGTTACCCGCCGCGTCATGGGTGAAGCTTCGGGTCTCACCGCAAATCAGGGTATTTCTTTGTTGTGCTAAAGTCGATTGGTAAATTCGCCAAGCCTCTCGGCCGCTGCCTCAACCCCCTGTTTTGCAGCTCGCCTAATCATAACCAACCCGCGCTCTTTGTTTTTCTTTATCCCGTTGGTACAATAGACTAGATTGAGGCCATGTTCAAACTGTGCCTGGGGCAAACCACCTTCAGCCGCCTTGCGAAAAAGTTCGGCCGAGCGGCGTTCGTCTTTCTCAACTAGATCCCCTTGTTGATAGCAGACAGCCAAAGCGAAATTTGCTGGGGGGAATCCGGCCTCCGCGGACTCCGTAAGTAGCCTTATACTGCGGGACTCAAATTCATCTTTCGTTTCCTCGTTTGAAACGCTGAATTGTGAGTACCAGTACAGTGCTTCAGGTTCCCGTCTAGCGATTAGTGGAGTCAGTAAATCCATTGCACGCCTCGTATCCCCTTGTTCTTCAATTAGGTACTGTATGTCAGCGAGTTTGAACGCGAATTTCATTGATCAGTTACCCATGCGGGCGAATGCGTTGCCCATTCGGAGCTGTACAGCGGCATTGTGGATGGTGAGTGGACTTGGCTCCAAGCTTTTCTTTTGCGGCCTTCTCCGCGGCATTCTTCGCTTCTTTCATTGTATCGCAATCCCCATAGCTCTGAAATGCGTCAGCACGTGTTTTCTTAATTTAACCTACAAAGCTCATGTTCATTCGGGTCCCGGAGCATGACAAGCGCGCCTGCGTCCGTTTTCACTACGATTCCTTCACTGTACTGTTGCCAGGCAACCTTGGGAAACTCTTCGGTGAATTCTCCTGTATCTATCGATAAAACAACACTTCCCACATCGTCATTAGCCAGTCGAACTCTGTCACCTAGTCGAACCAATTCTCCGCTCATATACCGCATTTCTCATCTCCTTATGGTGTCAGCACCGGAAAGCCGCCGTTGAGATCAACCCAGGCTGGATCTGGTGGCAGTGGTGCAACATCACCGGGCTTTGTTCTTTTGTTCCAGCGATACCTGCAGTCATTTGGATTCTGATTAACTACAAAGAGGTTAAGGTGTGGGCGGCCGAGGTGATCGGCATGCACCATCGACAGCACCGGCGGGGCGGTGTTGACGGCACTGACGAGCGCCAGCGGCACGTCGACCGGCTCATTGTTGTTGCTGGCTAGCCAGATGTATTCGCGGAGTGTAGCTCCGGTGGCGCCATCGGCCCCGGAGATCAGGTGGCCGCCCAGGTCTTGCGTGTCACATATAGCAACCAGGGGTCCTGGTGGAGCGAAGGGGGATCGAACCCCTGACCTCGGCATTGCGAACGCCGCGCTCTCCCAACTGAGCTACCGCCCCTTCCACAGGTGATCCGGCTTTTAGTCCAGTGGCAGCAGAAGCGTCAAGCTTGCTTGCGTGCGGGTCACGTCCTACATGGAGGGGAATTGAACCCTGCACCGGACGTGATGATGCTGAACCCGTTTCTCTGGCTGATCCTGACGATCATCGACCTGTATTTCTACGTCATCCTGGCGACCGTCATCCTCAGCTGGCTGGTGGCCTTCGGTGTGGTCAATGCCTCCAATCCCTACGTGCGCCAAATTGGCATGGCGCTCAGGCGGCTGACCGAGCCGTTGCTGGGACCCATCCGGCGGGCCTTGCCGGACCTCGGCGGCATTGACGTATCGCCCATCGTCCTGTTGCTGGCATTGCAGTTCGTGAAGTATCTCGTCGCCTATTACGGCGTGCAGTTGCTGTGACCTCGCCGCTCCGCCCTGGCAAGGGCGGGTTGCTGCTGGCCGTGCGGGTGACGCCCAAGTCGTCGCGCGATGAAGTGACGGGCCTTCACGCCGCTGCGGATGGGGCTGTGTCGCTGGCCGTGAAAGTCACGGCGCCGCCGGACAAGGGCAAGGCCAACAAGGCGGTTATCGAGACCATCGCGAAGGCGGCGGGCCTGCCGAAATCGTCCCTGTCCCTGGTTTCCGGTGAGACGGAGCGTCACAAGACGCTTCTGGTGACTGGAAATCCGGCGGCACTTGAGGCATGGATTGCGGCGCGCGTGAATGCAGGGAAGGAATAGTGAATATGGCGAAAGTCATCGACGGCAAGGCCTATGCGGAAGGCCTCAGAGGGCGCATCGCCAAAGCGGTTACGGGTCTCAAATCCGCGCATGGATTGACGCCGGGCCTGGCCGTGGTGCTGGTGGGCGAGGATCCGGCCTCCAAGGTCTATGTCGCCAACAAGGCGAAGCAGACGGTCGAAGTCGGCATGAATTCCTGGGAGCACAAGCTGCCCGCCGAAACACCTGAAGCTGACGTTCTGGCGCTGGTCGAGAAGCTCAACAATGACCCCGCCGTGCATGGCATCCTGGTGCAGCTGCCGCTGCCGAAGCACATCGACTCGATGAAGGTGCTGACCGCCATTTCGCCGGCCAAGGATGTCGACGGCTTCCATGTGGTGAACGTCGGCAAGCTCTCCACCGGACAGGATTCGCTCGTTCCCTGCACGCCGGTCGGTTCCGTCATGCTGGCCAAGGACGTGCTGGGCAAGCTTGACGGGCTCGAGGCGGTGGTCATCGGCCGCTCCAACATCGTCGGCAAGCCGGTGGCGCAGTTGCTGCTGGCGGAGAATTGCACGGTCACCATCGCGCATTCACGCACCAAGGATCTTCCCGGAGTCGTGCGCCGCGCCGATCTGGTGATCGCGGCTGTCGGCCGACCGGAAATGGTCAAGGGCGACTGGCTGAAGCCCGGCGCCACGGTCATCGACGTCGGCATCAACCGCATCGAGCGCGACGGCAAGGGCAAGCTGGTGGGCGACTGCGACTATGCCTCTTGCGAGAAGGTGGCGGGCGCTATCACGCCGGTGCCGGGCGGTGTCGGCCCGATGACGATCGCCTGCCTGCTCTACAACACGGTGAAGGCCGCCTGTG
Organism: Pseudomonadota bacterium; assembly: GCA_963205315.1. Taxonomy (GTDB): domain Bacteria; phylum Pseudomonadota; class Alphaproteobacteria; order Rhizobiales; family Aestuariivirgaceae; genus Aestuariivirga. Next base: position 64,742 of record CAUJIO010000058.1, read on the forward strand.
CCGCCAAGGGCATCGCCCAGCCAGAGATGTAAGCAACAGAAGAGCTCCTCTCCCCTCGCGGGAGAGGGTGTCACGCACAGCGTGACGGGTGAGGGGACTTAGGTGAACTACTGCCCGCTCCCCTCATCCGGCGCGTTCCGCGCCACCTTCTCCCGCAATGGAAGAAGGAAACTACTTCTTTGCCTTTGCTTCATTGTAACGGGCAATGCCTTCAAAGATCATGGCTTCGGCCTTGGCGGCATCGCCCCAGGCGACGACCTTCACCCATTTGCCGGGTTCGAGATCCTTGTAGTGCTCGAAGAAGTGCTCGATCTGCTGGCGGGTGATTTCCGGCAGGTCGGTGTAGTTGTGGACGTTCTCATAGCGGCGGGTGAGCTTGGGGGTCGGCACGGCGATGATCTTTTCGTCGCCGCCGGCCTCGTCCTGCATGATAAGAACGCCGACCGGACGGCAAGCCACCACGGCACCCGGGATGATGCCGCGCTGGTTGGCGATCAACACATCGACCGGATCGCCATCTCCTGAGAGTGTGTGCGGGATAAAGCCGTAGTTTCCGGGATAGCGCATCGACGTATAGAGAAAACGGTCGACCACCAGGGTGCCGGCCTCCTTGTCCATCTCGTATTTGATCGGCTCGCCGCCGACCGGCACCTCGACGATGACGTTGACTTCCTTGGGGGGATTCTTGCCGATCGAAATGGCATCAATGCGCATGGGTCTTCCTCTGAACAGGGCTTTGTGGCAGGTTTCTGCCATGAAACGCGCAGCTGTACTATCCGTCTTCTGTCTGTGGCCGGTGGTAGCCTCGGCTGCCGAATATTCCAGCGTCTACACCAAATTCGATCTCGATACCTGCAAGGTGATCGAGAAGGGCGACGAATATGTCTATGCCGGCACGTGGCGCTGCAAGGGCTACAAGGGCATCGACGTGATCCAGGCGAGTTCGGACGACCGGAGCTATGTTGCCTTCGGCAGGAACGGCAAGGACCACTGCGCCTTCAAGAAGACCTTCAACCGCTTCAACACGGCGCTCTCGCCCATCGAATGGCGGCTCAAGGACGGCGTGCCGTTTGCGGCCATCGAGCGCTGGTCGGTGGTGACCGACGACGAGGGCCATTCGGTGACCTGGCTGGTGATCAACGCGCTGAAGAAAAACAATTCCTGCCACGCGCATTATATCGCGGGCTCCTATCCCGATGCCAACGCACATGCGCGCCAGGCCGCCGACGATCTGGCCGGGGACTTCAACTGCGATACCGATGCGCCGACGGTCGACTCGAAGGTCGGTGAACCCGGCATCAATATGGATGCCTGCAAGGACCTCGGCAAAGAGTAGGCCGGCGCGTTTGCGGTCCGCGATGAGGCAATTCGAATGAGATCTGCCGCTGCCGTCGTGGTGTTCTGCCTGTGGCCGGGTCTGGCCTCTGCATCCCAGTATTCGAGTGTCTATACCGCCTTCGATCTCTCTGCCTGCAGGCAGATCGAAGCCGGTGACGGGTTCATGTATGACGGAACCTGGGCTTGTAACGGCTACAAGGATATCGACATCGTTATCGCCAGTGCCGATGCACGCAACTTCGTGGCGTTCGGCAAGGATGGCATGAAGCACTGTGCCTATCGCCAGACCTTCACGCCGCTCAACGATGCCTTGAGTCCCGTGGAATGGCGGCTCAAGGATGGCAAGCCGATTGCCGCCATCGAGCGCTGGCGGATGGTTGTGGATGAAAACGGCAACACCGCGACCTGGCTGGTCGTCAGTGCGTTGCGGTCAGGCAACTCGTGCCACATGCATTACGTGGCAGGGTCGTTCCCCCAGGCCAACGCTGCCGCGCGGCAGGCGGCGGACAGTCTGGCGGAAGGCTTCAACTGCGAAACGGGGACCGCAACCGTGCAGTCGACGGCGGCGCCTCCGCCGAAACTGTTCTTCTCCTGCGAGGAACTTGCGAAGCAGTAGCAACCGGCGGCCTCTTGAGCGATGAGTTGATCACGCTGTCTTCCGCCGCATGGCGATGCGCAGCAGGCGCCTGAACTTCGGACATTCAAGATGCGTGCGTGCGGGACATTCAGCAACGTGCTGGAGAAGTCCGCGCAGGGCCGAGAGCTTGCGGATCTGCAGTTCGAGTTCATCGGCCTTGGCGGCCAATGCCTTGCGGGGCAAATCGGGAGTGCCATCCTTACGGAACATGCCGGAAATCTCGGACAACGTGAATCCCGCCGACTTGCCGAGGGAAATGATCCCCAGTTGCAGCAACGTCTCAGGAGCGTACTGACGCCGCAGGCCATGCCGGGTAACGGGCGCAATGAGCCCTTTCTCCTCGTAATAGCGCAGCGCCGAGGGCGGAATGGAAGACCGCCGCGAGATTTCTCCGATGTCGAGTAATTTCATGCTTGACCTCAAGTGAACTTGAAGTCGTAGCCTGCAGCCTCAATCGAACAGGATCAAGAGGTGTTTTCCATGCGAGCTGAAAGTGAAACTGCAAAAGTACATGCATCCGGGCTGGCCATCGCGGCATTGGCCGTATCGATGCTGCTGTCGTCGCTCGCCGTCAGCGTCGTGAGCGTTGCATTGCCGGCGCTTTCGGCAGCACTGGCAGCCACGCTGGATGGCGCTCAATGGATTGTTCTCGCCTATCTGCTCGCGACCACCATTGCCATCGTCCCGGCGGGCTACCTTGGCGACGTTTTTGGCCGCAAGCGCGTCCTGCTGGGCGGATTGCTGATTTTCACGGCTGCTTCCCTCGCCTGCGCGTCGGCTACCGAACTTGCTGCGCTGGTGGCGGCGCGTGCGGTTCAGGGCATCGGCGCCGCGGCCATGCTGGCGCTCACCATGTCGCTCGTCCGCTCAACGGTGGCAAAGGAGAATGTTGGCGCCAGCATGGGCCTGCTCGGCACCATGTCTGCTGTCGGCACGGCCCTTGGTCCGTCATTCGGGGGAGTGTTGATCGGTGGTTTTGGCTGGCAGGCCGCTTTTCTCGCGCTGGTTGCTCTCGGCCTCGCGGGTCTCGCGCTCACATGGCGGTTCGTACCTGAGGACACTGCCAAAACGCGTGATGGCAGGCCTGCGTTCGACCTGACCGGACTGCTGCTGCTGGGTGTTGTGCTCACCATGTTCTCGCTGGCCATGACGGCGGGTGCTCACGCCCCTGCATCGACGCAATGGTTCACGTTCGCGGCGATCGCCGTCGGGGTTCTGGTCTTTGCCGTTGTCGAGTTGCGAGCTGCGGTCCCTGCGGTGGACGTGCGCCGTTTCCGCGATCCGGCCTTCAGTGCATCGCTGCTCATGAATGCGCTGGTCTCGACAGTGATGATGACCACACTGGTTGTCGGTCCATTCGAGCTGACAGTTGGCCTTGGCCTTGATACCGTCAAGGCCGGACTGGTCATGTCGGTTGGGCCGGCAATGGCGATGCTGACGGGAGTTCCCGCTGGCCGCCTGTCTGACCGTTTCGGCAGCCAGGCCGCCATCCTGGCGGGACTGGCACTGATGACGGCGGGGGTGCTCGGCCTGGCGTTCCTGCCGGCCGTTCTCGGTGTGCCGGGTTATGTCGTCGGGCTGGTCTTTCTGGCACCGGGGTATCAGATGTTCCAGGCTGCGAACAACTCGGCGGTCATGGGCCGGGCGGCAGCGGCACAACAAGGCGTGACATCGAGCTTGCTGAACCTGTCACGCAATCTCGGACTGATCATCGGCGCTTCGCTGATGGGCTCGCTCTTCGCCCGTGCCGGTGGTGCGGCTGGAACCGCAGCGGGTGACTCAGCAGTCACCGGGTCTGCGGCGACGTTGACATTCGCCACAGCTGGCGGACTTGTGATGGTGGCAGCTCTCATCGCGGCGCTGGGATCATTGCTGGCCCTGCGCCGCGACGAGCTTGACTGAATTAGGCCGCGCTTTCGGCTTCCTTCTGGCGGCTGACGCGCTTGCGCTCGTTGGGATCGAGGATGGTCTTGCGCAGGCGGATCGACTTCGGCGTCACTTCGACGAGTTCGTCCTCGCCGACGTAGGCCAGCGCCTTTTCCAGCGACATCTTGATGGGCGGCGTCAGCACCACGGCTTCGTCCTTGCCTGAGGCGCGGACATTGGTCAGCTTCTTGCCCTTGATGACGTTGAGCTCCAGGTCGTTGCCGCGCGTGTGCTCGCCGATGATCATGCCGGCATAGACCTTGGTGCCGTGCTCGATGAACATCGGCCCGCGGTCCTGCAGGTTGAAGATGGCATAGGCCACGGCCTCACCGTCGCTGTTCGACAGCAGGGCGCCGGTGTGGCGGCCGGGGATTTCGCCGAAATAGGGCGCATAGGAATGGAACAGCCGGTTCATGATGGCCGTGCCGCGCGTATCCGACAGAAGTTCCGACTGGTAGCCGATGAGGCCGCGCGTCGGCGCGTGAAAGACGATGCGCTGGCGGCCAACACCCGAGGGGCGCATGTCGCGCATTTCGGCGCGGCGCTCCGAGAGCTTCTGCACGACGACGCCGGTATAGGCCTCATCGACGTCGATGATGACTTCCTCGACCGGCTCCATCTTCTCGCCGGTTTCCTCATCGGTGCGGAAGACGACGCGGGGACGGCCGACGGTCAGCTCGAAGCCTTCGCGTCGCATGGTCTCGATCAGGATGCCGAGCTGCAATTCGCCGCGGCCGGCCACTTCGAATGCATCGGTTTCGTTCACGGATGGCGTGACCTTGAGGGCGACGTTGCCTTCGGCCTCGCGCAGCAGGCGGTCGCGGATGACGCGCGACTGAACCTTGTCGCCTTCCTTTCCAGCCAGCGGGCCGTCGTTGATGCGGAAGGTCATGGTCAGCGTCGGCGGGTCGATCGGCTGGGCGTGGATGGGCTCGGTCACGCTCAAATCGCAGATGGTGTCTGCCACCGTCGCGGTGGTGAGACCCGAGATGGCGATAATGTCGCCAGCCTCAGCTTCATCGACCGGCACGCGCTCGAGGCCACGGAAGGACAGCACCTTCGAGATGCGGCCCTGCTCGGCAATCGTACCGTCGCGCGACAGCGCCTTCACTGCCTGGTTGGCCTTGATCGAGCCGGAGCGGATGCGGCCGGTGAGGACGCGGCCGAGGAACGGGTTGGCCTCGATCGTCGTCACCAGCATGCGGAAGGGACCTTCCTCGACCGTTGGCGAATTGAAATGCTTGACGATGAGGTCGAACAACGGCGCCATGTTCTCCTGGCTGCCGGTCGGGCTATCGGACATCCAGCCCTGCTTGGCAGAACCATAGATGATTGGGAAGTCGAGCTGTTCCTCGGTCGCGTCCAGATTGGCGAAGAGGTCGAAAACCTCGTTCACGACCTCGTTGTGGCGCTCGTCCGGACGGTCGATCTTGTTGATGCAGACGATGGGGCGAAGACCGATCTTCAGGGCCTTCTGCAGCACGAACTTGGTTTGTGGCATCGGGCCTTCGGCAGCGTCGACGAGCAATACTGCGCCGTCGACCATGTTGAGGATGCGCTCCACCTCGCCGCCGAAATCGGCGTGGCCGGGGGTGTCGACGATGTTGATGCGGGTGTCTTTCCAGTTCAGCGAAGTGACCTTCGCCAGAATGGTAATGCCGCGTTCGCGCTCGAGGTCATTCGAGTCCATGGCGCGTTCGGCCACTTTCTGGTTCTCGCGGAACGAGCCCGACTGCGACAGGAGCCGGTCGATCAATGTGGTTTTGCCGTGGTCGACGTGGGCAATGATGGCAATGTTGCGCAGTTTCATGAGGGCGCACAGACTTTCTTCACTGTGGGAGTTGCGGGCGCGCTTAGCACGTGCAGCATGCAAAGGCAATTTAACGGTTGTTTGGCGGCAGAAGGCCTAAAACTACCGTTGCAACAGCCAAAAGGGTAAGGACCGGTGTTCCAGAGCAGCAAAACCAATGCGATCAGGGCTCTTGTGGCCATCACCTTCGCGGACGGCCGCACCGATAAGGTGTCGGTGCGTCTGACGCTGACCTCGAAGCTCAACGATGCCCTGAACAGCACGGATGCGTTCCTCGATGTCGTGAACGGCGCCGGGAAACAATATTTCGTCGCCAAGTCCTCGATCGCCAGCGTCGAACTGATCGAGGTGCCGAAGGCCAGCCAAATGAACCTGCAGCGCCGCAATGGCGACCGCGAGCAGTTCGACCCTTACCAGGTCCTGGGGATCGAGACCGGTGCCGATCAAGATACAATCCGGCAGGCCTATCACGCCAAGGTCAAGGCCTACCACCCGGATCGCTTTTCAGCCCTCGACTTGCCCAAGGAAATGAAGGACTACGCGGCAGCGATGCTGGTGCGCATCAACCTCGCCTATGAGCAAATCGGCAGCTAGATCGTCATGACTTTCCGGTAAATCCTTCAAGAGTCTCAGAGCCGATCGGTCTAGGCCTGTTCTCCGGACCTGATGAAACTGTCGAAGGCCGCGAAAAACTGGCGGCGGATCGGGTCGCGTTCGGCGAGAATTTCGTGCATTGCGCCGGGGATGAAGGCCAGTGCCACACCTGGCACATTGCGGGCCAACCGGCGGATGGCGGCATTGCTGACCACCCGGTCGCGTTCAGCCGCAATGATGAGGACGGGCGATTGCGGCCGCCGGCGCATTGAAGCGACGGAGGCCAGCGATTTGCGGGCGGCCCCAAGCCAGGAAAAGGTTGCTCCGCCCAGGCCCAGTTCAGGTGCGGCTTCCAGTGTGCCGCTGTCGCGGTGCCAGCGGCGGCGGTCCGACGTCAGCGGATTGCCGGCAAAATCCGCACGGCCCAAAGGCCGCTTGCTGACGCCTGGCAGAAACATCCAGCCAAGCCCCAGCAGATTGACGGAAACAACCAGCGCCGCGGCGACAGGCCTCGGCCAGGCGCCGTAGATGACATCGACCAGCGGCGAGATCAAAACAACCTTGCGGAACCAGGTCTGGGTCCGCAGTACACGCAACAGGACATGGCCGCCGGTCGAGTGCCCCAGCGCATAGTAGGGCGCAGGACACCCGGGCAGCACCACCTCTTCCATAAAGGCCCGTACGTCCTCATCGAAGCCGGAGAAACTGCGCAGGTGGCCACGGTAAATTTCCGCATGCAGGCGCTCGGAGCCACCCTGGCCGCGCAAGTCGACCGATGCGACAGCAAAGCCGCGCGCCATCAATTCCCGCATGGTCTCGAAGTAGCGCTCAACAAAATCGCCGCGCCCGCCGATGACCACCACAGTGCCCTGCGCTCCTGGCGGGCAGGCGAGCATGCCGCGCAAGAGCTGCCGGTCGCGCGTCAAGACTTGCACACACCGGGCACCGGGCGGCAGCGGGTTTTCGGCAGTGGGAAATAGCTGCATGACGACGGCGCTCCGCCGCTACGCGCTGCGCATCTGGCGGCGGGCTTTCATCGCCTCGTGCGCCTCGGGCGTGCCGTCGTGAAACGAACCGAACCATTTGTCGAGGGGCACCATGCCATCGGCATAGTTCACCTCGAAATATTTGTGATGCAGGTAATGTGCATAATAGGAGACGTCCATGCTGGCGTTCTCGCCCATGGCCAGGCGGTCGAATCCCGTATGCCCCTGTGCGGGCGCAAGTCCCAGGCGCGACGCCAGATTGATCATGTGGATGGGATGCGAAGGAATGAGAAAGAACAGCAGGATGGTCGAGAAATAGATCACATGCTCAATCGGGTGCATCGACAGTCCCGACCACGGGCCGGGGCTGATGTTGCGGTGATGGAGCTTGTGCGCCACCTCGTAGAGTGCCGGCACATGCAGGAGCCGGTGCGCAAAATAGAAGCCCACCTCGTGAATGAACGGGACCAGGAAGAACAGTGCCACAAAGCCCACCGGATGATCGGCAAAACTGATCAATGGCGCCATGCCGTTGGCGTAGGCCCAAAGCAGCAACACCTCGTAGGCTGTCCAGATCGGCACGCCGCTCGCCAGCGTATGAAACATGTTGTCGTAGGTCTGGTTGCCGAAGCGGAAGGCAGGGAATGGTTTGGGCCACTGCCGGTTATACTTGAAGGCCGTGCCCTGCCTGCGCCAAACATAGAGCCAGAGGTGCCAGCCGCCATACACGGCAAATGCCAGAGCGATATTCCGCAGCAGGATCAGGCCGATCCAGCCGGGCGACAGGGTCTTCATGGTCTCCAGCGGCGGCGTCAGCACCTGCCAGATGACAAGGGCAGCAACGGCATAGACGACGTTCCACGGAAGCAGATAGCCGGGAAAACCGAAGAACCACTTTAGCAAAGCGCGGGGCTGCGGCGGCCAGGCGAAAGCCGGACCGTAGGTTATGGGTTGTTTTGGCGACCAGGCACCGCGGGCATCTTCCGATCCGAATGCGCTGTCATCCATGGCCACGTCTCCGCCTGTGCGATTGGCGGATCATTGCATCGGCGTGAATTCCGATCAACCATCACACGGCGCGGTCAGTTGAGTTTCTTGACCTCGGTCAGCTCGCCATTCCCGGCATCGAGCTTGATGGCAAAGGTCCGGCCATCGCGGGTGGCATTGAATGCATAGATCTTGCCGCTGCAGCTGTCGGGTTTCACGGCAGAAAATCCGTAACCGGCGACGATGGACGTTGCTTTCTCGCAACTCATACCTGCCGTGCTCTTGGGCTGCGAGGCGGAAGCGGACGACGTGCCGGACTGGATCGGTGCCTCGTCGACGTCTGCAATCGGCGCGGGTTTGGCCGTTGCCACTGCCGCAGCCTTGGCCGCCGGCTTCTTCACGGCCGACCCCGTCGCGGCGGGCTTGCCGACCGAGGCAGTCGTATCCGCGCTAGGTGCCTTTGGCGGCGGGGGAGCCTTGGCAGCTTTCTCGACCGGCTTGGGCTTTGGCTTGGCTTTCACCAGGGGTTGAGGCTCGTAATAGCTCTCGTCAAAATTCGTGCCCTCGCCATAGAGCCGGTCATATTCCTCGGGCGACAGGGCGTAGTCGCCAAACAATACCCTCAAACCGGGCACGCGGTGAACGAAGCCCGGTCCAGCGTAATAGTTGTCCGGCGGCGCCTCGACCCGGCGCCACTTCCGCTGCTCACCAGCTTCAGCTCCGCCGCCAAGCGCCACAGCCGCGAACACTACGGTCAGACTGACAACAACACCACGAACGCGCATAAGACTGCCTCGACTGGATGAATGCAGGGCCGGACCCCGGCCCTGCGAGTCGCTTGAAATGGCTGAACTACAGCCGGCCGCTGCCGATGATACGGCCGGTATACGCGTTGACCTTCACGCGATAGGACTTGCCATGCTTGCGGGCGTTGAACGAATAGACCTCACCCCGGCAATCCTTGGCGCGGACGGCAGAGAAGCCGTTGCGGTCTACGATGCCGGCAGCTCTGCCGCAGCTTATGACACCACCACGGCTGCCGTAACCGCCCTTGGTGTACACGACAACCCGGTTGTGTGGTCCACGATAATGGCCGCCCAAGTACACGTAGCCGCGGTTATGGTATCGCCTGCCGTTGTGCCAGCCGCAGTGGTGGCGACGGCCGTTCCAGCAGCCATGAGCGCCCCAGCCGACGTTGCCAACGCCAATGACCACGCGGGTCTTGGCTTCGGCCGCCGAACCTGCAAACAGGCCCAGCGTGACTGCAGCAAGGGCTGCAGCGATTGTTGTCTTCAATGCCATTACGGCCTCCTCTCAAGAACGACCCCCCGGCCGCTTGAATACGTCACTAGAGCATCAGTCCTGAACGGAACTCGACTGCCCCGTTCATCTGTGGTTCAGCATCGCGGCGAATCTGAGGCACAACGGAAGAGGGCGCCCTCAGGCGCCCTCTGGCAGTCACGCTGCGAACGTCATCAGAAAATCTTGTCGACGTTCGTGATGTTGCCGTAGCCGTTGACGCGGACGACAAACTTGTGGCCATTCTTGCGGGCCGTGTACTTGTAGCCCGGCAGGTGGCAGTCGATCGCCTTCACATTGTTGAAGCCCGACCAGTCGACGATCTTGGCGCCCTTCCAGCAGCTGATGTGGCTTGGGCCATAGCCATAATGGCCATGGAATCCGCCGCCAAAACCGACGCCGATCTTGATGTTGACGTCGCCGGCCTGGGCCTGCGAGGCGGGAAGCGCGACGGCCATGGTCGAGGCGATGGCGGCGGCGGCAATGAGGGACTTGGTGATCATGTGAGTGCTCCTTGAGGTTCAGGTTTCGACGGCCCGATCGGCCATCGTTGGAGCCGAAACTAGCGGCGCATTCTTGAACCCAGACAGAAGACGCCATTCATTTTCCATTCACCAAGCCGGCAGGTTTGAGGGGGTCTTGAATTTCGTGGGAGGACTCCCATCTCTCGGCTGTGGATGCCAATCGGGTCCATGACGTCCAAACAGCCCGGCCCAGTCGGCGGGCGTATTTATGACATTGCTCAAGGAGAATGTGATCATGTTCGACCTCACCCCCCTCTATCGTTCTACCGTCGGCTTTGACCGCCTCGCCCGCATGCTCGATGAAGCGTCGACTTTCGAGGCCCCGACGTATCCGCCCTACAACATCGAGCGTTTGTCCGACGATGAATATCGCATCACCATGGCGGTTGCCGGTTTTGCCCCGTCGGATATCAGCATCGAAGTGAAGGGTGCTGCGCTGACCGTTTCCGGCAAGAAGGCTGACAAGCCCGAGAGCAAGGCCGAGTTCCTGCATCAGGGCATTGCATCGCGTGCATTCGAGCGCCGCTTCCAGGTCGCCGACCACGTTCAGGTTCAGGGCGCCAGCATGGAGAACGGATTGCTTCACATTTCGCTGAAGCGCGAAGTTCCGGAAGCCCTCAAGCCGCGCAGCATTCCCGTCAACGGTGTCGTGCAGGGCAATGTGATCGAGGCCCGCAAGGCCGCCTGATCCGGCTGCAATCGCAAAGAAAGACAGAGGGGCGCTCCGCAACGGGCGCCCCGTTTGTTTATCCGTTCGCGATGAGTTTCAGAAAATTCTCGACGTCGGCCTCGGGAGTGGCGAAAGAGAGTACGAAGCGAACGAAGATCTCGTCTTCTCCGATGCCGCCGCCGAGGCTGTCCGGCATCCAGTCATAGAATTTCGCGCCGGATGCCAATAGCCGGTCGTTAAGGCTTCGCGGAATAATGGCGAAGACTTCGTTGGCCTGCACCGGATTTGGAATGCGGATGGCGTTGATCTGCCGGAGGCCGGTGGCCAGTTTCTGGGCCAGCGCGTTGGCGCGGCGGGCATTGTCGAGCCACAGGCCGTTGTCGAGATAGGCCAGCATCTGGGCGCCGAGATACCGGCTCTTGGAAATCAGCTGGCCCGACCGCATGCGGCGGTAGGCGAAGTCCTCGGCCAGGGCGAGATCGAAAAACACCACGGCCTCAAGCATCATGGCACCGTTCTTGGTGGCGCCGAAGGAGAGGACGTCGACGCCCGATTTCCAGGTGAGTTCCCCCGGTGTAACGCCGAGACCGGCGACGGCATTGGCAAAGCGCGCACCATCCATGTGCAGCTTCATACCGCGCGGGCGGATGAGGCCAGACATCGCCTTGACCTCATCGGGCGTATAGACGGTGCCGATTTCGGTGGCGTTGGTCAGCGAAACGCCCTTCGGCTTCGGGTCATGTTCGCCGCGGATGAAGCCCTTCAGCGTTTTTTCCACCATCGACGGCGTGATCTTGCCGCCCGGCGCATGCAGCCCGATGATCTTGGCACCGCCAGTGAAATGTTCCGGCGAGTTGCATTCATCGACGGCGATATGCGCTTCGCCGTGGCAGATGATGGCACCGTAGCCCGGCGTGATTGCGCTGAGCGACAGGCCGTTGGCGGCGGTGCCGGTGGTCACCAGAAAGGCGCGCAGATCGCAGCCAAAAACCTCGGCGAGTTTTTCTTCGGATTTTTTCGTCAGGTCGTCGCCACCGTAAGAGGGCGCCGTGGCGGCATTGGCCTTGCTCAAGGCGTCGAGAATCTGCTGGTGAACGCCATAGACATTGTCGGATGCGAAATTCATTGAAACCTCTGCTGCGAAAGACCCGTTCAATAGCCTGAAGACCGGCAGCGGGGAAGGTGGATGGCGTTGACCATCCGGCAAATTGCAGCTTATGGTGGCCCTCGAGGGTGCGAGGTCCTGTTGGGAGAGCGGCTTTGGCTGTGAATATTTCCTATCGTCTCGATATCTATACAAAGTGGAGCACGCAGGCGAGCGGCAGCTTCGATTGCACCAGTCTGGACGGCCGGGGATACGCCTATATCGGCGACCGTGGCTCGCATCTTGCGGGGGTCATTTCACCTCCAAGCGGCGTAATCGCAGCGCATCTGTCGCCCAACAATGGGTCGTGGAATGACATAACCGGCCAGAATGCGACCATTGCCCAGCTGAAATCCGGAAGCCTAGTCGTGGCAGCGGAGTCGGCCGGCTCGATCGTACTGCAACTCTTCAATCAGGGGACTGGTGCGGATCTGACCGCCAGCATCGACCTTGGATTGACGAACCGGAGCAACCCCGATGCGGCGGCCCTCTCCAACGGCCTGTTCTTCGTAGCCTGCGAGAACACGCCCTCGTCCGGCAATGGCAATATCGAAATCCTCATGCGCGATGCGGCGGGGGGCTTCGTGGACGCCTTCGAAATCGCCAATGGCCCGGAGAACGATGGCAAGCCGAGCATCGCTGCATTGGACGGCGGCGGCGCGGCTGTAGCCTGGACCCGTACGAAGGGCAACGGCAGCACCGAAGCCTGGTTCGCGGTGCTCGACAACAACGGCAATTATGTGAAGGGTCCAACTCTGATCGATTCCACCGGTTCGATCAATCGCAATGTTAGTGTCACGGCGATGGACAACGGCGGTTTCGCCGTGGCGTATGAAGACAATGGCTGGGCGACAGGCACTGTCGACATCACGGTTGCGACCTTCGCGGCCGACGGCGTGTTCGGCAATTGGTTCAACGCCGGCGGTGCGAGCGATGACGAGCAGCCGTCATTGACGCGGTTCAGCAACGGGTTTCTCGGGCTTATCAGCGGCGACAACACCACGGCCCGCACGGAGCAGGTCATCCGTTTGCTCGATCCCGCACATGGAGTGGTGCTGGCGCAGGCGACCATCTCTAGCAACCAAGGCGGCGGTTATGACGACACGGCGAGCGGCACCATCGCAGATATCGGCGTCGGCCGCCTGGTCGGAATTTACGATCGCAACGCGCTGAATGTTTCGATCGGCAATCAGACGCTGGTGCAGGCCGTGCGGATCAGCGATGGTGACGCCGCCGCAAACACCTTTATCACCGACGAGTACAGCGCCGTGATGTATGGCCGAGGTGGCGATGACGTGCTGCGCGGCGGCATCAACCGCGACTGGCTCTACGGCGGGTTGGGGAGCGACAACCTGACCGGCGGCAGTTCCAGGGACGTGCTGCAGGGTGGTCTCGGCGGCGACCGGCTGCGCACCGGCGATGGCCACGACCGCATCGTCTATGAATCGGTTGACGAGTCGCTGGCGGGTCGCAGCCGCGATATCATTCACGATTTTGCTGTCTGGCCGTCGGCTGAGAAATATACCATCGACCGTATCGATGTCTCGGGCATCGATCCCGATCTCGATACCGAAATCGACGAGGCCTTCACCTTTGTGGGCTCCAATCCGTTCAACCATGGCGCACAAATTCGGGCCTATCAGTCCGGCCTGGATACCATCATCGCCATCGATGCCGACGGCGGCGGAGTGGACATGGAAATTGTCCTGCGTGACTTCACCGCGGCACTGCTGACCAGCGATGATTTCGTGCTCTAGGCTCGATCTCAGGCCAGCCACTTGCCATCCTCGCCGAAGCGATGCACCTGGGCCGCTTGCGGCGTCACAAAGGCGGTGTCGCCCGGCTTGAAACCGATCTTGCCTTCCTCGCGGATGGTGGGCATGCGCATCTTGCAATCCGGTGGAGATTGCGGTCGCTGACGCGAGGCATGCACCCAAGGTCACCGAGCAGTTGCAACGGATGCAAATTCCCGAACCTCTTCGGCAAGCCAATTTCTGAAGGCCCGCACTTTTGGATGATGTTCGTTGCCAATGCGGTAGACGAGATCATACCCCCATTCGACTTCAAGCCTCGCAGAGGGAAACAGGGCCACGAGACGGCCGTCTCTGAGATCCTCTGCTACAAGCACGCTCCGCCCAAGCGCCACGCCCTCGCCGCGGATGGCCGCATCGATCGACATGCTGCCGTGCGTAAACCCGGGACCGCGCATCTTGGGATATGGCAATTTCATCAATGCAAACCATCGCTCCCATGTGGTTGTCATGCCGATCTCGTGGATGAGCCGGCAACGTGCCAGATCGGCAGGAGAAGAGAGGCCGCCCATGGGGCTTCGGTATTCGGGCGTGCAGACCGGTGATACCGTTTCATTCATGATGCGTTCGGCCATGGCAGCGGGATAGACGCCCGTGCCATAGCGCAGGGCGACATCGACATGGCCTGCCGCAAAATCCACGGGAGCGTCGGTGACTTCCAGATGAACGTCGAATTCAGGGTGCCCTGCCATGAGCCTGTGCAAGCGCGGCGTCAGCCATTTGCTGGCGAAGGACACACCCGAACTCACAATCATCCGGGCGGTGTCGTTCTTGCGGCGAATGTCTTCCGCCTCACGGGCCAGTTCGGACAGCGACCGGGTGACGATGGCGAAGAAGCTCGCGCCTTCATCCGTGAGTTCCAGCTTCCGGGTTAGCCGCCGGAACAGCCGAACTCCCAGATTATCTTCAAGGGCCTTGATCTGCCGGCTCACGGCGCCATGGGTCAGATGCAGTTCTTCCGCAGCCAGCGTCATGCTCAGCCGCCTGGCTGTCGCCTCAAAGGCGCGGAGGGTTTGAAGGGGTGGAAGATGATCAGTCATGCGTGAAGTTGACTCACACACTTTGTGAAAACAAATGGTTTGTATCAGGGCACCTCAGGGTCGTAGCCATGATACCCACGCACACATATAGACAATCAACACGTTATGACGCAGAGCACCGCACTTCTTTCGCGACCCTCAACGGCCATTTCCATGAAAAGTGCAGGTGCGATGCTCCTGCTGGCCGTCATGTGGGGGCTTTCCATCCCGATCACCAAGCTTGGCCTCGGCACCATTCCGCCAATGACGTTTACGGCTTTGCGTTTCATGGTCGCCGTGCCTCTGTTCATGTTTCTCGCGCGCCATGAACTTCGGGTTCAGCGCAAGGCCATTCCCAGCATCATCGGCCTCGGCGTCATGGGGATCACGCTCGGCAATGTCGCCCAGTCCTTCGGCGTGCAAGGTTCCTCGGCCTCGGTGGCGACGATCCTGTCGGCGACCATTCCAATCTTCATGGTGATCCTGGCGGCGATCCGCCTCAAGCAGCCGGTGACGGCCTTGCAATGGTGCGGCCTGGTGGCTGCATTCCTCGGTATTGCCCTTGTGGCCACCGGCAGCGGACCGGGTGCTGATGACATGTCGAAAACGACGGCCACAGGTGTCATCTGGATGCTGGTCTCCGCTGCGGGAATCGCAACCTATTACATCTGGAGCAAGGAGCTTTCAGATAGATACGGGCTCATGCCGGTGGCGGCCTGGAACATGCTCGTGGGCCTTGTCACGGTTCTGCCGATGGCTGGCTGGGAACTGGCGCATCAACCTGTCGAGATCACCTCGAGGCACTGACCGCCATCATCTATCTGGGTGTGATGGTAACAGTCGTCGGCCTGATCCTCTGGCTCTATCTTCTCAAGGTCGTTCCGGCTCGTATCGCGGCCAGCGTCCAATATCTTCAACCCATCATCGGCATCAGTGTCAGCGCCTTGCTGTTCGGCGACAGGCTCGGCGTGATGTTTGGCGTTGGTGTGGGACTGGTGCTTGCGGGACTCGGACTTGCCGCCTCGGGAAAGCGTCCTACGAGCGATCCTTCGTAACATCACGCGGTTGGTGTGGCACCGCCCTTCACGTCACCGGTTACCGGGCATTCGTGCTGCCAGGGCTGAGAAATCCCGTCAACAGCGAAGGCCACGCTGCCCCCTCACAGCGCGACCCGCGGCTACCCCGCTAAATTCCTTATGCGAGACGCTTGCCGTCCTCGCCGAAGCGGTGGACCCTGGCGGCTTGCGGCGTCACGAAAGCGGTGACGCCCGGCTTGAAGCCGGTCTTGCCTTCCTCGCGGATGGTGAGCATGCCTTGCGGGGTGTTCACATAGAGGAAGGAATCGCTGCCCAGGACTTCGGTGTATTCGACCGTCCCGGCCAGATCGCCCTTGGAGTCGGAGAGC
>CAUJIO010000059.1 GCA_963205315.1 Pseudomonadota bacterium
CACTCGTCCCGCATCTGCGATCTCCTGCCTATGTTCATTTGTGCGCATACATCGACGCGACGTGTGTGCATAAGTGCATGCGGATGGTTTGTGGCGGGCAGTTGAAACTGACGCCTCATTCTGATTGCCGGACGTTCGTGACGCCCATAGTTGGTCTGTCGCTGCAAGCTCCATGGGCATGACGACTGGACGCACGTCACACCTTCTTGCTGCCACAAGCCAATACGCTGGCGGATCTCTCCCACTTTGGAGGTGCAGCCCGACGGCAACATGACGCCCAAGTGTTTCGTTCGCCTATCATCTCAAGTCTTCGGGGAACCGGAGGTTCCACCGGATTTCTGGCTTTATGCCGGACGTCCACCGTATCCCCAACTCCTTCAGCAAAGCATCAAGCGTGAGCAATATCCCAGATTTTAGCGCCCTGAGGGTTATCGTCGCGATCGAAAGTCCGCTCGTGCGGCTTGATGCCCTCGACACCCTGCGAGATCTCGGCATCATCCAGTTGCGAGCCGCGTCGACGGCCATGCAGGCCTATTCCGCAGTCAACAGTGAGTCCTGCGATGCTTTTGTGCTGGGACTGGATGTGACAGGGCCGCAGTGCCAACAACTCGTCGATGCATTGGAACGCCGCCGCATTCCAATCCTTATTGTGTCATCTGGCATAAGCCTTGTCGAAACCTTGCCAAAGTTGACCCGCGCAGAAAGCTTGAGCGTTCCGTTCGACAGGCAATCGTTGGCAGATGCGCTGAATCGAGTGCTTCGAAGCGACTTCAAGCAGCCTGACGCGACTTGACCTCGAAGAACAGGGCTTGCGAAATCACGCCCTTCACCATATCGGGCGAAAATGGCTTGGTGATGAGGAAAGCCGGCTCTGGCCTTTCACCCGTCAACAGGCGCTCAGGGAAGGCCGTGATGAAGATCACGGGAACGTCGAATTCCTTGAGGATGTCGTTGACGGCGTCGATGCCAGAACTGCCATCAGCCAGTTGAATATCAGACAAAACGAGCTGAGGTTTGCGCCCGGCCGCCATCTTTATTGCCTCACGATGGGTGCGCGCAATTCCCACCACCCGATGGCCAAGTGACGTAACCAGATCCTCGATGTCCATCGCAATCAACGGCTCATCCTCGATGATTAGCACGTCGCTCGCAATCATTTCGGAGATCTGTTGCGTGGCAGACTGGTGCAGTTTTGTGACCTCTTCCACGCTGATACCCTGAATCTCCGCGATGTCTTCGAACTCAAATCCTTCAATTGCATTAAGGAGGTAGACCTGCCTCGCGCGGCCCGAGATGTTCACAAGCCGTCCCTGAATGGTCGCTTCCCAAACCGGCTGGCCATTGTCCGGCCACTCGTTGATCGCGAGCGAACCCCACATCGAACACAATCCATGATAGAGCGCGACACGAATATTTCGCGCATCCTTGACCATGGATGGATCCGCGACGATACCTTCCAGAAGAGCGGCGACGTAAGTATCGCCACTTTTCTGGGACCCGGTCAGGGCGCGCGCGAAGCGGCGGAGATATGGAAGGTGCGGACCAATACGTTCTGATAATTTCATTGTTTCAATAGCTTAGACCTTCGGCCGAAGCTCTCCCTCTGCATTGAACACTCCGACAATGCCCACTACAGCACTTTGTTCCAAAAGTTTTTTCCGGAGTGGAACAATTTTTCGGAGGACGAATTATCGAATTAAACCGCAATTGGCTATATATCAAAAAAGTGGACTGGCATCTCGCCGGCAATGAAAAGATGACGATGACAGAACGTGACACCAAGCCACCCCATTTGAAGGCTACCAGCAAGAAGGCTTCTGCGGTGGTCAACAAGGCTGTTTCAAGCAAGCTAAAAGCTTATTATGACGACATCGCCGGGCAGCAAGTGCCTGACCGTTTCATCGAGCTGCTTGACAAACTTGATGAGCAATCAAAGTGACAGCGCCACTTTCTGCATTGGCCGCGTCTACCGAGCGGAACGATCCGCCAATGCCAGACGCTGAATTCAAGCGCGATCTGATGAAGCAATTGCCATCGCTTCGCGCTTTTGCGATTTCGCTCGTCGGCAAGATGGACCGCGCCGATGACTTGGTTCAGGAAACAGTGATGAAGGCCTGGGCCAATCGCACCAGCTTCACAGCTGGCACCAATATCAGGGCCTGGCTGTTCACCATTTTGCGAAATGAATTTTACACGGTGTTCCGAAAGCGCCGCCGCGAGGTCGAAGATGCCGATGGCATGATCGCGGCATCCGTCGGCGTGCATCCCGAACAGGACGGCCATATGGATCTGGCCGACATGCAAGACGCATTGTCCCGTCTGCCGGTCGATCAGCGCGAAGCGCTGGTGCTGGTGACGGCATCGGATATGTCATACGAAGAGGCCGCAGCCGTTTGCGGCGTAGCGGTCGGCACCATCAAGAGCCGCGTCAATCGCGCCCGCGCCAAGTTGAGCGAGCTGCTCAAGGTGGGTGAGGCGCACGAGTTCGGTCCGGACGCCGCCACCCAGGCCATTATCGCGTCGCGCTAGAAGCCCGCGCCCGGCCACTCACCCTCACGTGGGCAAGGAACAAAATAGCGTAAGCCGCGTTGCAAAACTGTAACTCAATTCAGAGGAGAAGGCCATGCGCGCTAGCAATACGATTTCGACGATTTCCGACAAGTTGCGGGACACTGCGAGTGACGCCGGCGAGCATCTGACGGCGGCCGGTGCAGCAGTAAACCAGGGTGTGCACGATGCGGCCGAAGTCGCAGCGGACGGAGTCCGTCAGTCTGCCCGCAAAGCCGAGGCGGCAATTCAGGATGCCACCGCATCAGGCAAGGAACTCTATCGCGATGCCGCGGATCGCGCAGGAAGATCCCTTGCCGGTATTGATACACTCGTTGCCCGCAACCCAGTTGGTGCGCTGGTTGCCGCACTCGGCATCGGGCTGGTGCTCGGCCTCATGGCACGCAAGTAAGCCATGCACGCGCTCTTGCGAATGGCTGCAACGTCCTTTGCAGTTTCCACGGCGAAGCGGCGCGCGAAGCGTGCCGTCCGCCATGGAGCGCTGCTGGTGGCGGTCTCCGTCATTGCGGTCACGGGACTGGGCTTTCTCACAGCAGCATTGTGGATCTGGGTGACAATGCAATCGACAGCCTTGATCGGCAGTCTGGTTGTCGGAGCTCTGTTCCTGGTCATAGCGGCCATTGTCTATATCATGGCGCTCATCTCGAACCGTTCCGATGCAAGGGTCGGAGTTCTGGCTGGTCCTGCTGATCCTTTCTTGTCACAGCCGCGGTGGGCTGCCGATATGAATCCGCCCTCGATTGGAAATCTTATGGCAATTGTGGGAACAGGTTACATCCTCGGACGATTCGTCGGCCGACGATAGAATTGTGAACGATCCCTCCCCTTGGGCCACATCTCTCGATGTGGCCTTTTTTTGTTCACGCCTGTCACAATCATGGAACAACACTTCATAAATCGCATTGTCAACTTATGGATGGGATGCATCCAGCTTATTCATCAGGAGCATGATATGAATTTTTCCAACCTTCTTCATTGGGCTGTGATCTTCCTCGTGGTTGCGATCGTCGCGGCCTTGCTCGGGTTTGGCGGACTTGCCGGCACTGCGATGGAGGGTGCCAAGCTGGTCTTCTGGGTCGCGATCGTCATCGCCATCATCTCGTTCGTTATCAGCCTGGTCCGAAGGGCCTAGCCACCTCACTGCCGTTCGCTACTTGCAAGATAACCGAAGGCCGGTCATGTGACCGGCCTTCGGTGCATGTTACGTGCCACCGCAAAGATCTTCTCTGACTCGCGTCATTCTTTTTCCTCTGCATCTGGGCACAACAAAAGGGCCCCTGCCTCCAGGAGCCCTTCAAACTTCTATCCAATAGGAACGCGACGAAACTCCTTCAGTTTGTCCGCATCTTGTAGATCACCGTCTGGTTCGCAGACACCGGGGTGCTTACCGCTGGCTTCAGGGCATTGGCTGAAAGAACGGCCACAAAGGGAATTGCCGTCAGTTGCCAGACTGCGAGAAATAGGACTTGTACAAAGCGCATCATCTGCTCCTATCTATCAAATTCTGTTGTGATAACGGGCAGATAGCTGAAATGTTCCCTGCTCAGTCCTGTGCGGATTTCTTCAGCGCATCGATGGCGCGCCGTATTTCGCCCAACCTCGATGACTCTCCACCGGTCATGCTCTCGTTGGCGGCCGCCTGGAGCTGATGCGCTTCATCTTCCCAGTTCTTCAGGATCTCGGCTTTTTCCTTCTGGGGGATATCCGCGGCGATCACCTCTGCAGGCGTATCGAACACTCTCGTTGGGTTTTCCTTGGCCTTGGACATTTTTGATGCTTTCATCGTCATCTCCTCCTGATGAAGAAAAGGGGCCGCAACTGCGGCCCCTCTCGGTGGTCAAAGCCGGTTCAGCCAGTTATCAACCTCGGTCCTGGCCCGATCCTTGGCAAAGCCGTACTGCGCTTGCAGGCGCCCTTCGAGTTCGTCGCGCCGTCCTTCGATCACATCCAGATCATCATCCGTCAGCTTGCCCCAAGCCGTCTTTGCCTTACCACGGAATTCCTTCCAGTTGCCTTCGATACGGTCCCAGTTCATGAGAATGCTCCTGTTAAGTTACTCGACATGCGGACCCTGTTCACAACGTGTCCGGCATAGCGATGAAACGCCTGGAGTGGGCCGTTGTTCCTTCGTACTGACGATGCTTGTGATGCCAGTTGAAAGTAAATGCCCTTAAGAGGCAGAGGGCGCCAGAGCAGAAACCGGGCTGGCAGGCAACAGGCTCACCGCCGAAGCCGGCGAATGAACACCGGCCCGGTCTTCTCCTGACGACCAGGCGATATTCAGGATGCGGGCCTCACCAACATGCGGCTTGATCCTGCGCTCGAGATAGCGGATTTGCGCGGCGCTTGGTCCACGAAGGCCGGTGATACAGATCACTTTGACATCCGAAGTCGCAAGGTCCGGAAACTTACCGGGTGCAACGGCATCCTGAGGGAGCATGCGATGAGGCACGGCCTTGAGGGTAAGAAGTGCCGAATAGGCCGCCGCGGCGGCGAAGTTCAAGACGCCTGGCTGCGACACGACAATGACCGGCGGATTGGCGTTTTCAATTGCAGGAATGTCGGCCCAGATCTCGTCGAGGGAGTCGGAGAACGTACTGGCCACCTCGTGAGCCTTGTCTCGAGAGAGTACGCCTCGCACCTGGTCCGCCAAAGCCATCTGCAGCGCCGGCACGGCAACCGTCTCGAGAAAACCCTGCAGGTTGTTTTCAGTCTTGTAGTCCTGCGCCGACTCCACGGCCTCCATTGAGTCTCCCGCCAGTAGCCGCTGGTAGAAGGAGTGATCGGGACTGAGCACCGTTTCAGTTCCAAGCATGATGTCGAGAAACCGGAGCGCCTCGATGTGGCGGCCGACGACCAGCAATCCAATGGTGATGGGGGTGGCGAGAATAAGCCCGATCGGACCCCACAGTGAGGCCCAGAATGCAGCAGAAACAACAATAGCGGTCGACGATACGCCCGTCATGCGGCCAAGAAAGACAGGCTCGAGAACCTGGCCAGCAATCAACTCGGCGCCAATAACGACACCAGCGACCGACGCCGGCAGCAACCAGCCGTCGCTCACCGCGAGCGCAATGACGATTGGAAACACGGACCCCATGATCGTCCCGATGAAAGGTACGAAGCGCAATACGACGGTGAGCAACCCCCATAAGAATGCACCAGGAACGCCGAGCAGGAAAAGTGAAACGCCGATGAAGAGACCGGCCGATGCGTTGATGGCTAGCTGCCCCATGAACAATCGGCTTAGACGTTGGCCTGCTTCGTCGAGTGCCAATGTCGTGCGGTGAATGTCATCGGTGCCGGCAAGACGTATCAACCGGTTTCTCAGATCTTCGCGGTTGAACAAGATAAAGGTCAGCATGAGGATGACGATGCCGAGCTGCACCAAAGGATGAGCGACAACGTCGATCATGCCGATGAGGGGTTGCAGCGCGCCAAAGCGGGTATCATGGACTTCGACGGGTATGGGCCGCGCAGAAGGTTCAGCAGGTGCTGCGCTTGGCACCGGCCGCTCCAGTTCAACCTGCAGGTGCTTGAGAACGCCGGCGGCCCTGTCGATCACATCGCCACTGGCCGTTGCAAGTTTCAGCGACCTGGCCTTTTCGCGCAGATTAGCCTCATAGGAGGGAAGTTCCGCAGCAAGATTGGCAAGCGTCCGCCCCACCAGAAAGCCCGTGGCAGAAATGGCGAAGACTGCCAATATCACCACCAGCAGCACGGCAATGCTGCGCGGACAATTGATCTTCTGCAAACCGCGTACGAGAGGTGCCAGTAACACAGCGAGCAGGAGCGCCAGCACGATTGGAATGAAAATGTCCTGGCCAAAATAGAGTATCGTGCAGAGGACAACGAAGATAATCAGCCGGTTGGCGACAAGTTCGCCTTTTTCATTGGGGTTCGAGAATACGCGATGGGCCGGAAACGGAAGTGGCTTCATGATTGACCGTGGATGAAAGATTGGTTTGAAACATATCAGTTTGTGCAGATCACGCTGACGCAAGGACAGCGCGATTGGACAAGATCACCCTGCCATCGCGAGCCGTGCTTTCGATTGATTTCAACGCCTCGGCAATATGGTCGGTTCCGGCCCAAATGCAGCGCTTGCAGTCGCTTGAAACTGCTTGTGCCAGTCAGCGAAAAAATATCTTCTTCTGGTGGGAACCGGAGGCGAGTATCCCGCATTGGTGGACGCAACATAGTGTTTTCAGCTGGGACTTGAGACGTGAAGGCCGCCTTAAACCGGGTTAAGTACCAGATTGTCGCAGGACTGATTTTCTCGGGGGCAGCTGGATTCGCAACCTATGGCCTGGAAGCCCGGGAATTGCAGGCTGAGATGGCGCGCGTGACGGCCGAACAAGTGGGCGAGATTGAAGAGCGGATCGCTCTCGCCTACGCCGAACTCGATTCAACGGCTACGCTCATCTCGCAGGCTCATCCGACCGTTAATGTACTCAGGGATTACATCAATGGTCTGGCACTCTCCAAGTCGAGAAATGTACCCTGGCTCTGGGCTTATGTGGCTAAGCCTAGCGACGTTGTTGCGCTTGAGAGCGAGATCCGCCGCCAGGATTCGATGCAAGCCTTCACCGTAAGAATATCACGCGAAAATACAAATCTGGTCGCGCCTGTCGTCTACGCCATGGGGACGACGGACGCCAGCCTGATTGGCTCAGACGTACTGTCTCAACCCGACTTGGCAAAGCTAGCGGAGGACTCGGCCAAGTCGCCGGCGTCGCAGTTGCATGAGCCACTCTTCCGTTTCACATTCCAGGGCCTTCCGCCAGACACGGTGTATTTGACGCGCTATGCCATTTCGGCCAGCGATCATCCGTTAGCGGTACAGCGGCCAAGCGTCATACTGCGCGGACTCACGACTGCCAATATTGCAAGATCCGCTCAGTTGAAGGATGGACAATCGTTACGCCTGATCGACAATTCATCCGACCCCCCGCGGCCACTCATGCTCATCGGAGACAATGCCGCCGAAGCCGGATGGTTGTCGCCGTCAGAATTCTCGGTTGGAGACCACAAATTCTTGGTGGCACTCTCGATGCCGCGCAATCACACGCGTCCGGGTTGGTGGCTGCTGGTTATCCTTGCCGGAATACTCATGACCGTCCTGTACGCCGCACTTCGGTCGGGCTTCATCGTCGGCGCACGGGCGACGCAACTTGGATCGATCCTGAACTCGACCGAAGAACGGCTCGCCGAAACGCAGAGACGTGAGATTGCATTTTTCGAGAATGCCGGCACATCCAACTGCGAAACAGACTTCGCGACGGGTCAGATCGTGCGGGTCAATGACTCGTTGTGCCAGATGCTTGGCTATTCCCGCGAAGAACTGGTCGGACGCAACTTCAACGAGATAACCCACCCCGACGATCTGGCCTTGAGCCGCTCGGCGCTTTTCGATGAGAAGGGGGAGCCCAATTCCCGCCTTCAGTTCGAGAAGCGCTACTTGCGCAAAGATGGGTCCATCATGTGGGGTTTGGTGAACTCCAAGCTCTATTTTGATGGCGCGGGTCAGCCGAAGTCCTACATGACCGTGATCATCAACATTGACGACCGCAAGCGTGACGAGACGACAAAGGCTCTGCTGACGCGGGAGTTGGCACATCGTGTTCGCAACACGGTTCAACTGACCTCCAGCCTGGCGCGTCAAACGGCAGCGACTGCCCGTACCGTCAAGGATTACGACCTGAAGTTCCACCGCAGACTGGCGGCATTGAGCGCCGCACAGGACATATTGTTCGATCGCAACTGGATGTCGGCACCGCTGTCGCGAATCGCACAAGCGATCATCAAACCCTTCCTGCCCGAGGACCGCAGGCAAGGAGAACTCATAGTCAATCTTCCGGATGTGGAGCTGCCGACGCAGCAAGCCCAGACAATTGCAATCGCCCTCCACGAGCTCGCAAGCAACTCCTCGAAGTACGGCGCTCTCGCAAATGGCGGCAGCGTCAACGTTGTTGCCTCGCTGCAGCCGCCCGGAGATGACGGTGCAAAAGTGCTGCACCTGAAGTGGGAAGAGCGCTCACCCCTACCTATCCGCAAGCCGAGGCGATCGGGATTTGGGACGAGAATGCTGATGTCGGCGATGCCGGAGCAGTTTGACGGCCACGCCAAGGCAACCTGGCGGCGCGACGGCCTGCTTTACGAAGCGTGGCTCAAGCTCCCGGACGTGTGAAGCTGTCGTTCTACCTTGGCAATGCACAACAACGCCCGGCATCGATCTCTCGATGCCAGGCGTTGCTCCTGAAGACGGCAGATGGCCGCGGATCAGTTTTTCGTCTGGTTCAGGCTGTCGATGGCGATTGCGGTGAGCTTGCTGTTCGCAGCTTTTTCCATGTCGAGAATCTCGGACAGCAAAGTATGGGCTTCGGCATTGTCCAAAACCTTTGCCCATTCGCGCAATGTGCCATAACGGGCAATCTCATAGTGTTCGACAGCCTGGCAGGCGCCTGCCAACGCGGCGTTACGAGCTACGGTGCCTTTGGCTTCTTCAATTACGCCTTCGGTTTCCTTGATCAGCCCGTCGATCGCATCGCACTTGACGCCCGAGGCCTCGACGCCGATCGTCTTGAAAACTTTGTTCAAAATCTTGATCTGGTCCTTGGTCTCGACCAAGTGGTCCTTCAGCGCCTGCTTGAATTCTGCGTGAGTGACATTCTCGATCACCACCGGCAACGCCTTGGTCAGGGCATTTTCAGCGTAGTAGACATCCTTGAGGGTATGTTCAAATGCATCGGCCAGAGTCTTCATATCGGTCTCTCCCATTTACATTGCCGCGGTGCGACCGGCCTTTCGCAATATTGGAGCGCAGCGCCCGGCGACCGCATTGGACATCTCGACAACACGGTGGAAGAGCAATAGTTCCCTCTCCTCTTTTTCCGCAACGCACTAGGACAGCGCCGTTCGCTGAGTAATTGGGCGGCCGGGAACCAGAGCTTCAACTGCGCGCAGAACGGCTTGCGCATCAAGCCCATGGTGGCGATAGAGTTCGGCAATCGTGCCTGATTGGCCGAAGTGCTCAACGCCAAGCGAGCGCGACACGTGACCACGAACCGCACCGAGCCAGGCGAGCGTCGCTGGATGGCCATCCAGCATCGTGAGAATGGCGCAATTGCGCGGCACCTGGGCAAGCAGGCGTTCAACGTGGCTCTCGGCGTGCCGAACGCCGCGTTCGCGTGCCCGCTGCGCTGCCGTCCAACCTGCATTCAAGCGGTCGGCAGATGTAATGGCGAGGACTGCGGTCTCCGGCCTGTCTTCGCTTAATAGACCGGCGGCCTGAATGGCTTCCGGCGCCACCGCGCCGCAATAGGCAATGACAACCTGGGTATTGGGTCCAGAAGGACGCATCCAGTAACCACCATCGACAATGTTTTGAGAAAGCTCCGGGGTCATCGTGCGCAGAGGTTGTTCGATTGGCCGTGTCGATAGCCGGAGATAGACCGAACCTCCGGTCTGATCGCGAAGCCACGTCCGCTCTTCGGGATCAGCATCACCATTACGCTGCATGTAGTCGAAGGCAAACTGCATCATGACTGCAAGTTCGTCGAGGTAGGCCGGCTCAAAGGCGCAAAGTCCATCTTGCGCCATGCCGATGAGGGGTGTGGAAATCGACTGATGTGCGCCGCCTTCAGGGGCCAGAGTGACACCAGACGGTGTTGCAACGAGCAAGAACCGCGCATCCTGATAACAGGCATAGTTAAGTTGATCGGCGCCCCGGAGAATGAACGGATCATAGACAGTGCCGATGGGAAGAAGCCGCACGTCATTGATCGTATGCGAAAGGCCCAACGCCGAGAGTGTCAGAAACAGATTGGACTCGGCGATGCCTAGTTCGATGTGCTGGCCCGCCGGTGAACAGTCCCAGTCATACATGGAGGGGATACGTTCAGCCTTGAACATATCTGCGAGAGAACTGCGTGCATACACGCCACGCCGATTGACCCAGGGACCCAGATTGGTCGACACCGTCACATCCGGAGCAGTGGTGACGATGCGGTTGGCAAGATCGCTGTCATCGCGCCCAATTTCATTGAGGATCTGGCCGAAGCCCATTTGGGTGGAGATCGATTTCCCCGCAGCGGACGGAAAGGTGAGAACGTCAGGTACGGTGACAGACGCTGCGGCATGACGCCGGGGTCCCGCCTTGAAAAACGCGGCCCGATGCACAAAGTCCTGAAGATCGTTGGCGGCGAGACTGGTTCCTTCCCACTTCTCCCATTCGAAGCCCGGCCGGACGCCAGCCGATTCCTGAAACGCAGCCATCTGGGATACCGTCATCAAGCCTGCATGATTGTCCTTGTGACCAGCCAGCGGCAACCCATGTCCCTTGACCGTGTAACAAATGAACAGCGTGGGGTGGTCGTTGAGCCCGGCCTTCTCGAACGCCTCCAGAAGTGTTGCGAGGTCATGCCCGCCGAGGTTACCCATGAGGGCCGCCAGTTCGGCATCACTCCGCCTGCCGATCAGATCGGCCACGAGCCCATCTGTGCCGATCTCGTCCGTGAGCCGCTTGCGCCACGCGGCACCTCCCTGGAAGGTGAGAGCCGAGTAGAGTTGGTTTTCACAGCGATCAATCCAGTCGCGCAACTGTTCGCCGCCGGGCTCGGCAAAGGCTGACTGTTGCATCTTGCCGTGCTTGACCACCACAACGTCCCAGCCAAAGTTACGAAACATGGCTTCGTATTTGGCCCAGAGGCCCTCGCGAATAACGGCGTCGAGGGATTGGCGGTTGTAATCGACAATCCACCAGCAATTGCGCAGGCCATGTTTCCAGCCCTCGATGAGCGCCTCATAGATGTTGCCTTCGTCCAGTTCGGCATCGCCGAGAAGCGAGATCATCCGGCCCTCTGGCCGCTCCGTCATCCAACCATGGGCGCGCACATAGTCCTGGACCAGCGAAGAGAAGAGCGTCTGGGCCACGCCAAGTCCCACCGAGCCGGTTGAGAAATCGACATCATCGGTATCCTTCGTCCGCGACGGATAGCTCTGGGCGCCGCCGTAACTGCGGAAGTCTTCCAGCTTGCCGCGAGTGGTATTTCCGGCGAGATACTGGATTGCGTGGAAGATCGGCGATGCATGGGGCTTCACGGCAACCCGGTCCTCGGGCCGCAAGACCTGAAAGTAAAGCGCGGTCATGATCGTCACCATCGACGCAGATGAGGCCTGATGACCGCCAATCTTCACGTCATCCGGTGGACGGATATGGTTGGCGTGATGGATCATCCACATGGCGAGCCACAGAACACGCTTCTCGATCTCGGCCAGATATTTCTCAGCGGGCATCAGTCACTCCACCTTTCGGCCCAGACGGCCTGACTCTGCCGAATCTACCAGATGCCGGGGCACGCCGCTGGATTGCGCGAAAAATCAAACTCCGTTCGTCGGCGTTCTGGCCGAAGTATCATGTTGCAAATAGTTTGCGTCTGTTCGGCATAGGTATTAACTTTGTTGCGGTATACTGGTTTTCTTATTCCAACTTGTTCGCTGGGATATGCGACGCGGGATGGCTGAACAGGAGACGCACCATGGCTGGACACGAACTCGATCAGTTTGACATGCGGCTTCTTCGGGCACTGTCCGAAAATTGCCGCAAGACCAACAAGGAGCTGGTTGAGACCGTCAAGCTGTCACATTCCGCGATCTCCCGCCGGATTACACGACTGGAGGAGATGGGCGTGCTGGAGGGCTATTCAGCCCGCATCAACTCCTCTGCAATCGGCCTGACG
This sequence comes from Pseudomonadota bacterium, assembly GCA_963205315.1. Classification (GTDB taxonomy): domain Bacteria; phylum Pseudomonadota; class Alphaproteobacteria; order Rhizobiales; family Aestuariivirgaceae; genus Aestuariivirga. The sequence continues at coordinate 12,309 of CAUJIO010000059.1, forward strand.
GTGCGGGCCATGGTGGCTGTTAGCCGAGAAGCCTCGGTTCCGGCTGAAACACTTGGTGCCACACTGGCCAAACTGCCCGGCGTCATCAGAAGCTATGTCGTGACGGGAGAGCAAGATCTGTTTCTGGAAATTCTGGCAAAAGACCTGACGGAATTTGCAGATCTGATGCTGAAGGGCGTGCAGGCCACCAAGGGCGTCACGACGACAAAATCGATCTTCGTCATGCGACAGTGGGAAAACAACTTCCCCAACGCAGCCAGTGTGCAATCATCAGGCAGGAAACCCAGAAAGATGTCCAGCACCACAACCACCCGCCGTTCAGCCCGGGGATGACAGTCCTGCGGCCACGACGCGCCAGCCGGGGCCAGGCATCAAGCCCTCAGTCGATGCGGCGGCCGGAACCCTTGTCGAAGACGTGCACATTCCCGGGAAGGATGGAGAGATGAACCTTGTCGCCCGGCGCAATTGCGATGCGCTCCATCAACATGATGGTGAGGAGCTCGCCGCCCACTCTGACTGACACTTGCGTCGTCATCCCTAGCGGTTCCACCACAAAGATCTCACCGGCGATTCCATCCTTCGCAAGAACGAGATGCTCGGGCCTGAGCCCCAGAGTGACGTGCTGACCTTCTGTAACGTTCAGCGTTGCGATCTTGATCCGGCCTCCATCCTTCAGCCGTACATTCGGTCCATCCGCCAGGCTGACGACGCCGTCCAGAAAATTCATGGTCGGGGAACCGATGAAGCCCGCTACGAAAACGTTGGCCGGGCGATCGTAGAGATCAAGCGGCGGACCGACCTGCTGGACGATGCCTTCGTTCATGACGACGATGCGGTTGGCCATGGTCATGGCCTCGATCTGGTCGTGCGTCACATAGACCGCCGTGGTTTTCAGCGACTGATGCAGCGCCTTGATCTCGGTCCGCATCTGGGCGCGCAACTTGGCATCAAGATTGGACAATGGCTCGTCGAAAAGGAAGACCTTGGGATCGCGCACAATGGCGCGGCCCATGGCGACGCGCTGCCGCTGGCCGCCGGAAAGTTGCTTCGGCAAGCGGCCGAGCAAGCTGTTCAGGCCCAGCTTTGACGACGCTTCGCCGAGACGCCGGCTGATCTTGTCAGGCGCTTCCTTGCGCAACATGAGGCCAAAGGCCATGTTGCGGGAAACGTCCATGTGCGGGTAAAGCGCATAGGATTGGAAGACCATGGCGATATCGCGATCTCGTGGCGCCACATCATTCACCAGCCGCTCCCCGATGCGGATGTCGCCGCCGCTGGCTTCCTCCAGTCCGGCAATGATGCGGAGCAACGTCGACTTGCCGCACCCCGATGGTCCAACGAGTACGACGAACTCACCATCCTCGATTGATAGGTCGATGCCGGAGAGTACCTTAACGGCACCAAAAGTCTTGCTGACGCTCTGCAGTGTCACGGAAGCCATGGCGAATTATCCTTTGACGGCGCCGGCGGTCAGTCCGGTCACGAGATAGCGCTGGAGGAAAGCAAAGAAAACGCAGACGGGTATCAGGGCCAGGACCGATGCCGCCATCATTTGCCCCCAGTCAACCGCAAACTTGCCGATGAAGGTCAGAAGTCCGACGGAGAACGTCTTCTGGTCATCGCTGTTGATGAGCATGAGCGCGAAGAGCAGCTCGCTCCACGCCGCCGTAAACACGAAGGCTACTGTGGCGCCCATTCCGGGAAGCGTCAGCGGCAGGATGATCCGCCGCAGTGCTGTCACGCGCGTGCAGCCATCGATCATGGCCGCCTCTTCAAGGTCCTTCGGCACGCCGTCAAAGAAGGACTGCATGAGGAAGGTGGCGAAGGCGATATTGAATGCCGTGTAGATGACGATGAGGCCGTAGAGATTATCAGTGAGACCCAATTGCCCCATGATGCGGAAGATCGGCGGGATCACCATCACCAGCGGAAAGGTCTGAGTCAGCAGAAGCACGAGGCTGACCCATGCCTTGCCGCGGAAGCGGAACCGCGACAGCGCATAGCCCGCCAGCGAGGCCACGGCGGTGACGAGCAAGGCCGTGGCAATCGAGACGATGAGGCTGTTCAGGAAGAAACGGGGAAAATCACTCGCCTGCAGCACGTTGACATAGTTTTCCATCGTCATGTGGCTCGGCCACAGCTTGATGCCCTCGCTATAGAGAAGGCTCTGCGGCGTGACTGAGATCTTCACCGTCCAGTAGATCGGCAGGATGGCAAAGGCGACATAGAGAAAGACCGCGCCGTAGAGTCCGATGGCGCCCAGTGTCTTCTGCAAGCGTGATTGACCCACCATCTCAGACGTCCTTCATCAGACTGCGGCGCATCTGGATGACGATGAGCGAGTACAGCACCAGAAGCACCAGCAGCAGCACGGCAATCGCCGAGGCATAGCCCTTGTCCAGCATCTTGAAAGCCGACACGTAAATGTAGGTGGCAATGGTGTTGGTCGATCCCGCCGGACCACCCGCCGTCATGACGTAAATCAGATCTGCGAAAGTGGCGATCCACACCGTTCGAAGCATCACCGTGATGGCAATGGTCGGCGCAAGAAAGGGCATCGTCACCTTGGTGAATTGCTGCCAGACTGATGCGCCGTCAATGGCTGCTGCCTCATAGAGTTCAGCCGGAATCGATTTGCGCGCAGCCAGCAGCGTGATGGCGAAGAATGGGATTCCGAACCACACATTGGCGATGATCGGCCCCCACATCGCGGTGGACGGACTGGCCAGGATCGTAACCGGTTCGGATTGCAGCCCCAAGAAGTAGAACACATGCGGCAACGGCCCAATGATCGGGTTGAATAGCCACGACCATGTGAGGCCGGTCAGGAATGTCGGAACCGCCCAGGGCAGGAATACCAGCGCCTGAACGAGCTTCCGGCCATAGAAGGGCTTGTTGAGCAGCAAGGCCAGGCCGAGCCCGAGAAAGAACTGGAAGAACAGGCTGCCCGCCGTCCACCACGCTGTATTGACAAGAGCGCCGTGCAACACCTCGTCGGTCAAGAGCGCGCGATATTGATCAAATCCCGCGAACTGCGACTTGAACGCAGAGAATTTCCAGAAAGAATACGAGATGCCGATGATCAGCGGCACAATGAGCACGCTGGCGATGATCAGCAGCGCTGGACTGAGGTAGACCCATGGCTCGAACACCACGCTCCAGCGCTTAATCCGTGCACCTTCCGCCGAATATGCCGCCGCCACCATGCCCCGCCCTGAAGATGAAGGACGGCGCGCAACCGTTATGGTGCGCGCCGCGCGTCAATATAAATTACTTGTGTTCAGCAAGATACTTTTGCTGTTCAGCCGTCAGGAAAGCGGCCCAGCCATCAGCCACTTCCTTGGCGGACTTCTTGCCCAGCAGCAGTTCCTGGAAGGCGGTCGGAACCATGGAGTCATAGAAGACGCCAAGGTTCTCGAGATGGGTCGGGGGCGTCACCATCACATACTTCTCGGGATTGTTCAGTTCGTCGAACCAGCCCTTGAATTGCTCGGTCTTGAAGTGCTCGTCCTGTTCGGCACCCTTGTGAATCGGCATGACGCCAACGGTCTTTGCCCAGCCAAGGTTCTGCTTGTTGTCGAGCAGGAAGGACATGAGCTTCCAGGCATCGGCCTTGACGGGGCTGTCGGACATCATTGCCCATCCGCCATAACCCAGTGCAGGAAAGGCCTTGCCACCAGGGCCGACCGGCCACGGCGCCACCGCGAAGTCTTCGGGTTTCATCTTCTCGGCGATGCCGATCAGCGCATCAGGATCCTGGTTCAACATGGCGCAGGTGCCGCTGTAGAAGCCGGTGACCAGTTCGTTGAATCCCCAGCTGATCGAGTCCTTGGGAGCCCAACCCTTCTGGTAGATGTCGGCCATCATCTGCAGGCCCTTGACAGCACCTTCCTCATTGAAGATCGACGTGCCGTCTTCATTGAAGTAGCCAGGCTTTCCGGCCATGTTGTCCATGAATTGCTGGATCGAGCCGAAGGCGCCGGGTCCGCCGCGCAGGCAGTAGCCGTACTTGCCATTGCCAAGCGCCGAGATCTTTTCGGCGGCGGCCGCGAATTCATCCATGGTTGCGGGGGGATTGGCGATGCCAGCCTCGGCAAAGAGCTTTTTGTTATAGAACATCGCATTGATGTAATAGCCATAGGGGATCATGAACTGCGTGTTCTTGACCGTCGAGCCAAACTCCCTGGCGCGGTCGCCAAGCGTCGCGTTTCCGGCCCAGTCCTTCATGTAGGGCCCAAGATCCTCGAGCTGGCCGTTGTTCGCATAGAGACCCATCCAGCGCTCCGGCATTTCGACGAGGTCGGGCGTTTCACCGGCCTGAACCATGCTGAGGAACTTTTCGAACGCCTGACCCCACGGGAGCGATATCACTTCCACCTTGATGTCCGGGTTGGCTTTTTCGAATTCCGCGATCTGGCTCTTGAGGAATTCGGTGCGCGGCGGGCTGGTGATCACCTCCAGCAGCTGCACCTTTGTTTCGGCCCAGGCCGAAGCCGCGCCAAGCGCGAGCAGGCCCGCCCCCAACATGATCGACGTCATCAGTTTTTTCATTTGTACCTCCCTAGGGTTTCTGACTTGTAGCTAAGGCTTTCTCCAGGTCGGCCCAGAGAATCTCCGGATCCTCAAGTCCGACATGCAGACGGATGGCGCGCGGCGAGACGCCGAAGCGGCCGAATGAGTTTACGCCCGGCGTCTGCGCCAGCGAAGCGGCGACCGGAACGATCAGGCTTTCGTGACCACCCCAACTCACGCCAAGGCGAAAGAACGACAAAGCATCGGAGAACCGGGCGACATCGATCCGCTCATCGACCTCGAACGTGAAGAGGCCGGTGAAACCGGTAAGCGTCGCGCGGCCGGGATGGTTCGAATAAACCGGATGGTGAACCTTGGTGACCATGCCGTGCTGGCGGAGGCGATCAGCGATCAGCAGCGCGCTGTCCATATGCCGGCGAATGCGCAGCGGCAAGGTGCGCAACCCGCGTGTCAGCAGAAACGCCTCGAGTGGCGATAGCTTGGCCCCGAGAAACGGATGCGTCAGTTCGTTGAGCCGGGCGATCATCGCCTTCGGGCCAGCCACCACGCCAGCCACCGTATCGCTGTGGCCGCCAATATATTTGGAGGCCGAATGCACGACGAGATCGATGCCGTGAAGGATCGGCTTCTGGAATACCGGTGATGCCCAGGAATTGTCGATCATGGTGACGACACCCTGCGCCTTGGCCGCCCGTGCCAGCCGTGCGATGTCCTGCAATTCGAATACCATCGAGCTGGGGCTCTCGAGATAAAGAAGCCTGGCGCCCGGCAGCGCTGCCTCGACAGCCTCGGCGTCGGTTCCATCGACATACTCGACAGTGACGCCGAAGCGCGGCAAGAGCTTCTCGAAAAACCGGTAGGCGTCACCATAGCAATGACGCACTGCGACGATGCGGTCACCGGACTGCACAATCGAGAGAACGGTCGCACTGATTGCGGCCATGCCGCTGGCGAAACCGCGCGCCGCCTCCGCGCCCTCCAGCGCCGCGATCCGGCGTTCGAAGTCGTGGGCCGTGGGATTGCCGACACGCGAATAGATGTAGCCGCTACCCTCGCCCGCAAATGCCTGACGCATGGCTTCGAAATTCTTGAAGGTGAATAGCGACGTCTGATAGATCGGGCCAACGACGGGGTCATGCTCGTGTTCGGCATCGTCGCAAACGATCAATGAGGCCTCGGCGATTGCCGCCGACGCCAGGCGCGGATCATGCTTCATCGGGAAAGGCCTCGCGGATTTCGGTTTCAACGGAGTCGATCAGTTTCCAGGCTTCGTTGCGCGCCGCCACAGGATCGCGCCGGGCAATGGCTTCGAACATGGAACGGTGAAAGGGATGCGAGGCGGCGGCGAAATCCGGCAGGTGCAGCGCATTCTCCCAGAGTTGATGCAACAGATCGTGCATCGACTGAATGATCTGGGGGAAGAAGGGATTGCCCGTGGCGTGATAAATCGACTGATGGAACTGCCAGTCCTCTTCAGAACCGCCGCCCCCGATATAGGCTGCTTCCATCCGGGCAAGAGCGTCCCCGATCGATGCGATGTCATCCTCGCTTGCCGATTTGGCGCAGACAGCGGCTGCCTCGCCTTCGAGCGCGCGGCGCACCTGCAATATCTGAAGCAGGTTTTTCACCTTCGAAGGCCTGGCCAGCACCAGCGGCACATGCAGCAGATTGGGGCTGACCGCTACCCGAAGATATACGCCACTGCCCTGCCGCATCTCGACGATGCCCAAGGCCTCCCAACGCTTCAGGGCTTCCCGTACCGTTGAACGGCCAACACCCAAGGTTTCGCAAAGTACCCGCTCGCTGGGCAATTTGCTGTTGGGCCGAATGTGCGCGCGTTCAACGAATGCCGCTAGGGAATCGAGCACCGCGGTGTCCAACGACTTGGGGCGGACGGGCCTCAGAAGTCCTTCCGTCACACGGCCGCTCGATTTCGTCACCCACATTGCTCCAACGGTCAGGTTATCAGACCACTTGAGATTGTCTTGAAACAATGTACCCGTCAAGGGCATGCTCACGGCTGTGGATTGTCTTCAAAATCACCTGCGCTCGGTTCACTCCTTCTCTTCCGCCCAATAAAAAGGCGGCGGAATTTGATCCCGCCGCCCTTGGGTTTGAAACCTATTCATCGTAGGGCACGCCCTGTCGCGTGTTCCACAACCTGCGTCGTCCGTCTGAGGCAGACCCCGCTACGGCCAGTACTTGTCGACGTATTTCTGGATCTCACTGCGCATGAACCGCGAAGACTGCTCGGCACGGTCTTCCCATGCAAACACGCAAGCCGTCATGATGCCGTCGAACTTCACCTCGGCCAGCGTCCCGAAAAACACGTCCCAGTCAACTTCGCCCTGTCCGATGTCGAGATGCTGGTGCACCGTGACCTTGGCACCCGGCGGATTGACAATATAGCGAAGGCCCGACGAGGCCTTGTGGTTCAACGTATCAGCCACATGCACATGCGCCAGCACCGGCGCACAATCCCGGATCATCTGCGCCATGTCGTCACCGAAATAGAATGTATGCGGCGCGCAATACAGAAACTTCACGTATTTCGAATTGATGACGCGGATCATATCGACGGCAGGATGCAGCGTCTCGCACCAATCTTCCGGATGCGGCTCCACATGCAGCGCGATCCCTTCCTTCTCGAAGACGGGCACCAGTTCTTCCATCGAGCGCCACCAGGCCGCTTCGCTGGCTTCGACCGAATAATGCCCGCCGCAGCAATTGGAGTGGCTGGCGCGGTCTGGCGAAGGGCCACGGCCGAATTCCGAATTGAGCACGGGGCAATCCATCTCGACGGCAATCTCGATGGCCCGCTTCCAATAGCTCACCGCCGTCTTGCGCTCGTCTTCATGCGGGCTGGCCCAGCGGTACATGGGCAGCAGTGACGCGAGTTTTACACCGTGGTCCTTCAGTGATTTCTTGAATTCCGCCATGCGCTCCGGATAGGCGCGTGGCTGCACCCACCAGGCCAGAAAATCCGGCCGCGGAGAAAGTTCGATGTACTCATAGCCCATCTCTGCGGCCAGCCGCGGAATTTCCGTCAGCGGCAAATGACGATGCATGTGCGGATCGAGAGCGATCTTCATGTCGTGCCCTCCTTGTCAGACACCGGATTTGGCCAGCAGCGCCTTGAATTTTTCAAGTTCGCCGGGAATTGACTTCACGACTTGCGCCGGTTCCGGGAAGGCACGACTCTGAACGTCGTTGTGGAACTCGCGGAACGCGGCGATCCGCTCTTGCTGCAGCCTGTCGTATTCCGCGGCAAAGTTGCGATAGACCTTGGCATGCTTGGGAACGTGGCCGCGATTCTGACCCAACACGTCGTCCGAAAACAGATAGTTGCAGTCACAACCGGTGCCAGCGCCCATCGATATCATGAACAGCGGCGTGCGCTTCGAGATCTCCGCGGCAATGTCAGGCGGCACGACTTCGATTTCCATGCCGAAGGCGCCGGCCTCCTCGTATTTCTTGACCTTCTCCCAGACCTTCATGGCGCTGTCAGCCGTCTTGCCGACCGCCTTGAAGCCGCCGGTCCACGTGCACGTGTGCGGGATGAGTCCGACGTGGCCGATCACCGGAATGCCCTCGTCCGCCATGCGGCGCACAGTCTGGAACGAGGCCGCGCAATAGACGGCATTGGCGCCAGCCCGCATCATCCTGAAACCCCATCGCAGAAAATCGTCAGTGGGCCCTTCGGCTTCCCACAACGCTTGTCCCGGAACAGCAAAGATGCCGGGTGCGACATCACGGAACTTTGGATCGACCAACATCTCAGGCGGGACCGAGCACATATCGATGCCCGCCGCCTGCGCGGCCGCAAGTTCGTCCCAGCTTGTCACGCGCATCATCGAGTATTGATATTTGCCTTTGTTGGCGAAAACGTCTGCGACCGTCGGGGGGCTGAGGCGTTGCATCGTAGTGTCCTTGTCCTGAGTGCGTGGAGATGATGGATCAGCCGATCATGCCAGATGGCAGCGGCGGGGTTGGATTTGCGGTTGCCGGCAGATGACGGCGCACGAAGTAGTCGGGCTCCCTGACCTGGCGCAGAAGGGTCGGAATGATTTCCCGGTAGCAGGCCCAGAAGCCCACATAAGGCGGCGGGCAATCCTTCAGGATCTCGCGGTGAAGCTCTGGCAGCCGGTGATAGGGCACCATCGGGAACATGTGGTGCTCGACGTGATAGTTCATGTTCCAGTAGACGAAGCGGCTGAAACGGTTGATGTACATGGTCCGGCAATTGAGCCTGTGATCGAGCACATCCTCGGCCAGCCCGATGTGCTGGGTAAGGCCCGTCATGAACATGTGCCAGGCGCCATACATGCTGGGCAGGCCGATGAGCATGGCGGGCAGAATCGAACCCATGGCGATGCAGGCCGCAATCACGCCGAGGTAGATCACAGTCCAGACGCGGGCGACGAAGATCACCTTCCCCTGCTCCGCCTCCGGAATGAAATCGCGCTCCGCTGCCGTCAACCGGCCCGCGGCATAGCGGAGCATGGCCCACCAAGCCTGTGGGACCATGAGAAGGCCGAAGACGTTCAGCAGCGCCTTGGCAAGCTCCGGCGGGCGCATCAAGATGATCTCCGGATCGCGGCCGACAATGATTGTATCGGTATGGTGGCGCGAGTGGCTCCAGCGCCAGACGGTCGGATTGCGCACCGTCATGAAGCAGGCAAGCTGATAGATGGCATCATTCTTCCACGGCGTTTTGAAAGCCGTGCCGTGGCCACATTCATGCCAGCGCGAGTCGCCGGCCGAGCCATACAGAACGCCATAGACGATGAAGAAGGGAACGCACCACCATGATCCCCAGAAATAGACTCCGAGTCCGCCTGCAACGGCCAACGCCAGAAACCAGATGATCGTGTCGCGCGTCGCCGGCCCATCGGATCTCTGCATGAGTTCCTTCATGCGGGCGCGCGTAATGGGGGTCTTGTACCACTCCGCATTGGCAAGGCCGATCTGTACGGCGCGCCGGTTGAGAGGGCCTTCAAGGCTGTAGTTGCGCGGGTATGGAGCGCTTGCGGTTTCGTACGTCATTGCTGATCTCCCTGTATTGCCTTGAAGTCAGGGTGGTTGGTGTATCGATGCGCGAAATCGCCTGTCACAGAAAACCCCGCAGATAGGCAAAGGACTTCGAAAGCGGCTCGCTCGCATCCTCCAACTGATGAATCTTCGGATCGAACGGCTCCATCGAAACATAGCCACGATATCCAGATGCGACGATGCGCTTCAACTGCCCTCCAGTATCGGTAATGTCCGAGCCGTCGACAAATCCCCGGTCAGGCTCTGTCAACGCCTCGGGTGCCAGATCGGTCCGGCTGATGCCCGAGACATGAACGAGACCAATCAATTCAGGAAACAGTTTCTGATCGCGGCAGCGGTAATACTGGAACGTATCGTAACAGATCTGCAGTGGCCCTGCCCCGTTCACATCACCGATGGCTTCGGCGGCGATGTGCTGATTCTGCAACGTACTGCCCGCCATGCCAAGCGGTTCAACATATCCGATGACTCCGGTGTCCGAGGCCAGAGCCTTGATGGCCTCCAGGGACTGGCGGAGCTTGGCCGCCAGCTCGGTCTTGCTCCACCCATGATGGAGATCGATCACCGGGCACATCACAATGCCAGGTGCGCCAAGTTCGGCGGCATAGCGAAACAGGGCTTCAGCTTCCTGCGCGCGCTCCGGTGTCCAGTCATTGAAGCGCTGCAATGCATTGATGGAGGCAACCGAAAGCCCGGCATCCGCGATGCGGGACTTGAGATCCCTTGCGGTCATGCCATCGGCGAATTCACGGCCTTCGACATCGTTGCGCACTTCGACGGCTGTTGCGCCGGCCTGGCGGGCGAGATTGAGAAAGTCATCGAGGGGCAAGCGCGGCGCCACCATTCGGTTGATCGCAAACTGAATTGCAGGCTGTGTCATGTCATGTCCTCGTTCGTTTATGGATCGATCCAGCACTTGGTCCAGATGCCGCCAGACTCGTGACTGTCGGCACAGGCGTCAATGAACTTGACACCTCGCGCGCCATCTTCTGCCGTCGACACAGCGAGGAAGCCACCGGGAAGGCTTCTTTGCCCGCGCCGCTCTTCAACAGCCAGAGCGAGTTCAGTGTACATGTTGCCCCAGGCGTCACTGAGTGATTCTCCGTGGCCGCGCGGCAGGTGAATGAGGCGTTCCACGGCAGGCAGAACACCTGAGCCGTGGCCGCGAACTATCACCTGCTCCGGTTGGTTCAGGTAATTGACGCGCAGCTGCTCTGGGAATTCCTGATTCCACTCAATGCCACCCTTCAGACCAAAAATACGCAGGCGAAGCCCGCAGTAATTGCCCGGAGCCGCCTGGGTGATCCAGATCGATCCCGGTGCGCCATTGGCAAGCTTGATGTTCATGAACACCGTGTCTTCCAGATTCTTCGGCGCACCGCAGACATGGAAGTCGGCACGCACATCGGTAATCGCCTGACCACTCACATAGTTCGCCAGATGGAAGGCATGCGTGCCGATGTCGCCCGTGGCGGAGGCGCGGCCCACCTTCTTCGGATCGCGCCGCCATGCCGCCCCCTTGAAACTCGGGTCGTCGGGCGCCGTCGCCCAGTCCTGCGCATATTCAACGACGATCTGCCGGACATCACCAATGGCTCCGTCCGCCACCATCAGCCGCGCCTGCCGCACCATCGGATGGTAGGTGTAGGGATAGGTCATGCCGAGAAACATGCCGGTCTCGCGGCGGATGCGCACCAGTTCCAACGCCTCATCCATCGAAATTGTCATCGGCTTGTCGAGAATGACATCAATGCCGGCACGCATGAAAGCAGCCGCCGGTTCGAAATGCAGATAATTCGGCGTGCAGATGACAACAGCCTCGATACCGTCGGCGCGAGCTGCCTCGGCACGGAGCATGCCGTTGTAATCCGTGTAGGCGCGGTCGGGTGCGATCAGCCACGCAGCGGCCGAGGCCCTGGCGTTCTCAGGGTTGGAAGACATCGCTCCGGCAACGATGTCCCAACGGTTCGACAGCCTGATCCCGGTTGCGTGCCAGTCACCGACGAGGCCGCCCTTGCCCCCACCCACAAACCCCAGCCGCAACCGGCGTGAGGCTACTGGATATCGCGTGTCGTCACTTCCCATCATGGCCATGGCATCGATCACCTCAAGTGCGGATCACGTGATCCGTCAGTTCTTCTATCGTCGTGTCCTTCTTGGTGGCCTCGAACACCTTGGTACCGTGGCTCATCACCACGAAGCGGTCGCAGACCATGAAGGCATGGTAGAGATTGTGAGTGACGAGCACACTGGACGTGCCCTGTTTCTTGAGGTCGCCCACATATTTCAACAGATGTTCTGTCTCGCGCACGGACAGCGCGGACGTCGGCTCGTCGAGCAGCAGGATGTTGCGCTTGAAATGCACCGCCCGCGCAATGGCGACGGCCTGTTTCTGGCCACCGGACAGGAAGCCCACTTCCTTGCGCGGATCGTCAATGCCGGAAATCTGCACTGCGCTCCCCAGGATATCGATCGCGACGTCTTCCATCTTCTTGTGATCCATGAAGCCGAAGCGGTTGGTAATCTCGCGGCCCATGAAGATGTTGCGCGTGATCGACATGGAATCGACCAGGGCAATATCCTGATAGATCGTTTCGATTCCCGCGGCTTCCGAATCCGAGCGCGTCCGGATCTCGGTCTTCTTGCCGTTGACAAAAATGTCACCCGAGGTGGGCGGATTGATGCCTGAGATCATCTTCACCAAGGTCGACTTGCCGGCGCCATTGTCGCCGAGCAAACCCACCACTTCATTTTTCGCGATATGGAAGTTCATGCTGTCAAGGGCAGTGAAGGACCCGTATTTCTTGGTGATGTTGCGAGCCTCGTAGAGCCAATCCGAGGAGCCTTCTGTGTTACTAGCCATGATGTCCCTCCTCAGGCCTTGGCGCGGCGGACCGCAGTGTTCATGATGACGGCGATGACGATCATCGTGCCGACGAACATTTCAAAGTAGAAGGCCGGCGCCTGCAGCAGCAGCAACACATCCTGGATGGTGAAGACGAGTGCCGTGCCGAACAGAATTCCGAGGATGGAACCCCGGCCACCATTGAGCGCCAGCCCCCCAATGACGCAGGCCGCAATCGACTGCAGTTCCATGCCCAGGCCGCCGCCCGGCTGGATCGAGCCGACGCGTGTTGCCGCGACGATGCCGGAGAGCGTCGCCATGAAGCCTGCAATTGCAAACGCAATATACTTGGTGCGGGCGGGATCGATGCCGATGGCAACGGCCGCATTGCGGTTGCCGCCGACGGCGTAGAAGTGATTGCCGAGCTTGTGATGATGCAGGAGATAATAAAAGATCACGCAAAAGATCAGAAACCAGATCATCGAGGCGTGAACGACACCGACTTCACCGCCGAACATCGTCGCAAACGGCTCCGTGGGTTTGAAACGGAGAGCCCGCGCACCATGATACAGCAGCGTCCCGCCTTTCCAGATCAGCATGGCGCCGAGGGTCGTGATGAAGGATGGAATATTGAATCGCAACGTCACGAACGCATGCACGATACCGGCGAGCGTGCCGACGCCAAGTGCAACGGCCATGCCGATGAACGGTGCCACGGCGCTGGCTTCTGCTTCGCCGACATCACCCAGCAGGTTATTGCTGACGGTGGCGCAGACAATGGCCGTGAACGAGTAGAGGGCGCCGACCGAGAGGTCGAATTCGCCGGCAATCATCAAGATTCCGACACCCAGCGCCATGATACCAAGCGGTGCGATGGACTTGAGAACGACGGTGATATTGGCAGGCGCCAGATAACGGAACTGGTCGGGGAAGAGCAGGCCGAAGATGATCGCCGCAGCCTGAGCCGCGATGAACATGATGAAAATGCCGCCTTCGGGATTGTCACGGATCCAGTCCATGAACTTGTTCGCCAGGGGGCGCTTGTTGCGCTCCGCCACAGCTTTCCGGATGTGATCAGATTGGCCGCTCGACATGTTCCCCTCCCAAGAGATTTCGATTGAGACTGGCGGCACTTTCCTTGGCCGCCAGTCTCAGCTTGTTTCAGCCGCCGCCGCTTAGCGGACGGGGCCCGCCCACTTCACGGCGAACTCATAGTTGGTCTTGTCGATCAGACCGAGACCGCCGGTATCCATTTCGGAAGGATAGAGGCCGTACTTGATATTGAGTGCGAGCTGCGTGACCGCATAGAAGCCCTGGCTGTAGGGCTGCTGGTCGACGGTGGCGGTGAGCTCGCCATTCTTGATATTCTCCAGAATGGATTGCGACACGTCGAAGCCACCGGCCGGAATCTTGAGGCCCGCGTCCTTGATGGCCTGAACGGCCTGGCTGGTGGGCGTCTGGCCGAGGCCGACCACGGCATCGGTTTCCGGATGGCCTAGCAGGTACTGTGTCATCAGGTTCAAGGCGTTGGCGTGATCGTTGCCGGTACCGAGAATTTCGGTCGTGGCACCGATTTCATCCATTGCCTTCTTCACGCCGGCGTGGCGGAGGACGGCATAGGTAGCTTGCGGCGCTTCGACAGGCGTGAAAACGTGGTCGCCCTTCTTGAGGCCATGCTCCTTGATCATCCGCTTGCCGATCAGGTAGCCCGTTTCCACGAAGTTCTGGCCCATGAAGGCCATGCGGCAGAGACCCTCGGCACCCTTCGAGTCGTCGATGTTGAAGGTGACGATCGGCATGCCCTTGGCAGCGGCATCGCACAGCAGCTTGTCATACGCGTCGTCATCCGCGACGTTCACCGCAATGCCGCTGACGCCATTGGCGATGCCGGTCTCGAGAATGCCGAGCTGGTTCTTCTGGTCCTCTTCGCCGAACTGCACATCGAGCTTGACGCCCTGCTGTTCAGCGGCATCCTTCGCACCGTTGACGACAGCTTCGAAGAAGGGATTGGACGATTGCGACCACGGAACGAAGAGAATGGTGATCTTCGACCATTCTTCCTTGTGATCGGAGTCGAAAGCCATCGACACCGTTGGCATGGCGAGCGCCACGGCGCCCGCAATGACTGTACCTGTCAGCAATTTCTTGATCATCGACATTGGGTTCCTCCCGTTTGCGGCCAGCAGATTTTCGCATGTCCCGGTGACCGCTTCCGGAACAGATTCGTATATTCTGTGATGCGCACTCATCCGCTGCGCCACCGCTCACCAGCTCTTGTTGCCGAAGATGCGTTGAATGCCGGAGTTCAGATGTTCGCGCATGGCATTTGCGGCAGCAGATTCGTTGCCGCTCTCGATGCCTGAGAGAATGGCCCGGTGCTCTGCTGCGACGCGCCTCGAGGTGGCGTTTGGTGCAACTTGACGCAATTGCCGCGCTAACTTGAGCCCAAACAGAATGTGCGGCATCAGGGTTTCGAGCGTCATGACGTAATAGCGGCTGCGTGTGGCCTGAGCGATGGCAATGTGAAACGCCAGATCGGACTCCAGGATTGACGAGTCTTTGACCTGGCCATTTTCCATGTCCTGGACGCTCTGGCGAATCCCTGCCACGGCGGCTGGATCAGCCCGGCGCGCGGCGAGGCCTGCCGCGGCGGTCTCGATGACCATGCGGAAACGCATGCAATCTTCCAGATCGGCAAGCGACTCAGGCTGGCCGAAGGGCAGGATTGCCGGGGTCTTTCCGCAGGTGAAGGTGCCGGAGCCTCTCCGCGATTCGATCAGGCCTTCCTGTTTCAGCACCGCCAGAGCCTGGCGCAGCACGGGCCGCGATATGCCCAACCGCTCGGCGAGCACGGATTCCGACGGCAAGCGCGAGCCGTGAGCATATGCAGGCAATGCAATCATGTCGCGGACTGCGGCAACTGCGTTTGCCATCAGCGGCGTAGCCAGATTTTCTGCGTGCTCCCCCATGACCGCAAGGAAGCACAAGTAAAATTGCGAGACAATATATTTTAGCAATATTCGTTGCTGCACCGCAACAACTATTTACAACTCCTTACATTTCTTACCAATCTGTTGATCGTGCAATCGCGAGGAAAATGAGGTGTCCGCACGCCATGATGCGCACCGATTCCGCAATGTAAATGGAATTGCTCACCAGCCGGAAGCCAGCAGCAGAACATCTGGACGGCTAGGAACGCGGTGTGCCGAGATCAACCGATGACGCGTAATTCATACGCAGAAAATCCAGGAAATTGTCTCTGAACTGACGTGTGTGCATGTGGGCCAGCCGGTCTGCCCGCTCCACGTCGCGCGCCCGAATTGCGTCGATCATGTCTTCGTGTTCGTCGGTGAGAAGCCGTCCATCGCGCGTGCGTTCAATGTAGTCAAAGTGAAGATGCAGGATGCGGCGGCCCTCATCGAGGAGCCTCTCATAGAAATTCATCATGTAGGAATTTCGTCCAGCGCGCGCGATGGCCATGTGGAAAGCCTTGTTGGTGCCAGACATCGCAAGATGATCGCCCGAGCCGATTGCTGCGACAAAGTCCACTTGCGCTTCTGCAATTGCCTTTAGATCGGCTTCGGTCCTGAGTTCGGCGGCAAGGCGCGTATTCACCCGCTGGGCGATATCGAGCGCGTCGACATATTTCGGAAACTGGACAATATCCACAGGCGTCACGATGGTGGTCCGGTTCGGGAGGGTGACCACAAGCCCGTCGCCGGCAAGGCGGATCAGCGCCTCGCGGATAGGCGAGCGGGAGAACCCGAAACGCCGCGACAGGCTCATCTCGTCCAACAGTTCCCCAGGCGCCAGGGTGAGTGACAGGATGTCTTTGCTGAGAACGTCATAAACGCTCTTCCAGCCGGCTGCCCTGCCTCCCGTCGCCATCGTCCTGACCTGCCCTGCCATGGCTATCAAACTCCAAGATATTGAATAATCATGATCAATTTTGATCTGACCTCACTATCGCACACCCTCTTGACTTTGTCGATCAATTGTCGACAATAGGTCGACAATTAAGGAAACCATCATGAAGCTTTCTGGCGTGCTCCCGGCCCTCGTCACTCCGTTCGATCAGCAAGGCAACATCGACTTCAAGGCTTTCGAAAAACACCTGACCAACCTGCGGGCGGCCGGTGTCTCAGGGTGGGTCCCCTGCGGATCGTCCGGCGAATACAATCTCATGTCGGATGACGAGCGCGACGAGGTTCTGAAATTCGTCAAGGCCTTCGCCAAGCCCGGTGAAACGCTGATTGCAGGCACAAATGCACCTCACACCAAAGGTGTGATCGCCAATACCAAGCGCGCCAAACAGATCGGCTACGATACCGTGCTTCTGGCAACGCCGTTCTACACCAAGCCATCGCAGACCGAGCTCATCAAGCATTTCAACACGGTGCTTGATGCGGTGGATGTCAACATCGTGCTCTACAGCTATCCCGCGAAAGATGGCGTTGAACTCGAATGGGAGCTGCTCGACGCGCTGGCCGATCATCCGCGCGTCATTGGCATCAAGGAAAGCTCGGGCGTATTGCAGCGCGCAATTGGCATCGCCACCCGCTACAAGGACCGCATCCAGCTCGTCTCCGGCTCTGACGATATCGCGCTCGACTTCATGTTCTGGGGGGCTGACAGCTGGATCTGCGGTCCGGCAAACTGCATGGCCAAAGCCGTGTGCGATCTTGACCGCACCTACCGTTCGGGCGACATGACCAAGGCCCGGTCCCAGATGGCAACTCTCTATGCCGCGATGAACATCCTTGAATCGGGAAAGTTCGTTCAGAAGCTCAAGTATGGCTGCGAACTGCTGGGAACATCCGTCGGCGAATGCCGTGCGCCGCTTGGTCCGCTGACGGATGACGAAAAGTCTGCCTTCCGGGCCGCCATGGAGCCAATCATCAACTGGAAATGACAGCGGCCGTGAGGAACTTGCACGATCAATTCCAGTCAGCGTGATGCGAACATGACTACGGTTATCGTCGGCGCCGGAGTAATTGGAACCACACTGGCATATGAGCTGCAACGCCGGGGCCGCGATGTTGTCATGATCGAGCGCGACGCGCCGGGCAAAGGCGCATCCTTCGGCAACATGGCTTCAATTGCCGTCACCGAGTTCATGCCCGCGTCACGGCCATCGATCTGGAAGCAGATCCCGGGCTGGATGCTGGACCCCGAAGGTCCGGTGCGGGTGCGGCCGTCTTATATGCCGAAACTGCTTCCCTGGTTCCTGCGGTTCATTGCGGCATCGCGACCTTCGGTCCTTCGAGAGCTGGAAGCGCAAGGCGCTGCTCTCTGCGCACGCGTCTACGACGACTTGCTGCCGTTGTTACGCGACACCAGCCTCGAAAGCGAGCTCACGGACGTAGGTTGCCTTTCGCTCTATGCGGATGAAGCCGAATTCAAGGCCGACCGGGAGCACATCGATATCCTCGAACGGTTCGGTTTCCCACATGAGGTCATCGGCCCGCAGGCAATCAAGATGCTGGAGCCCGAGATCTCCGACAGGATCGGCATGGCGGTTGTCTTCCCGCAGAATCGCTCAGTGCGCGATCCCTATCGCCTGGTTGTGAAGCTCGCCGAGCGCTTCTCCGCTCTTGGCGGACAGACCGTCACTGGCGACGTTACCGGTTTTGAACGCAGTGAAGGTATGCGGGCGGCAATCCTGCGCGATGGCCGCCGCATTGAAGCAAACGAGATTGTCATCTGCGCCGGAGCGCATTCGGCACGGCTCGCGGACATGCTGGACGAACCGATCCCGCTGGAAACCGAGCGTGGGTATCATACGCAGATCATGTCGCCGGGCATCGCGATCAAGCATTCCATCATCTGGCCGGCACGCGCCTTCATGGTGACGCCAACTGCGGGCGGCATCCGGGTCGGCGGCACTGTCGAAATGGCGGGACTCGACGCGCCACCCGATTACCGGCGGTCGAAGGTCACGGTGAGGCGCGCAAAGGAGGCCTTGCCCAATTTGACGTGCGAAAACTTCACCGAATGGATGGGGCATCGCCCGGCGTTGCCCGACACGATTCCGGTCATGTCGGCTTCACGGAAAACCAAAGGCCTGTTCTATGCAACCGGTCACGGCCATCTGGGCCTCACATATGCCGCGACCAACGCGCGGCTGATGGCTGATCTCATGACCGGTGCCAAGCCGCCGATCGACATGCGGCCGTATCGCATCAACCGCTTTTGAAAGACCTGCATCATGTGGAAGAACAGCCTTGAACTGTTACTGGTGCATTGCCAGGGTGAGATCGGAAAAGTTGTCACCGGCGGTGCGCCCGGGATTCCCGGTGACACGATTCTCGACAAGATGAATTACATCAACACCGTCGATGACAGTCTGCGCCGCTTCGTGACGTTCGAGCCGCGCGCCCATGTGGCAATGACAGTCAACCTTCTGCTGCCGCCATGCCGGCCTGATGCCGATGCCGCGTTCATCGTTCTGCAAGCTGATCGCGCTCATCCGATGAGTGGATCGAACTGCATCTGCGTTGTGACGGCACTGCTTGAAACCGGACGCGTGAAGATGGTGGAGCCGACGACGATCGTGAAGCTGGATACGGCCGCTGGCCTCATCACTGCCCGTGCTGCTTGCGAGAACGGACGCTGCAAATCGGTGAGCCTCGACAATGTACCGGCATTCGCCGTGGAGATTAACGCCCCCGTTCGCACGACGAAATGGGGAACGATCAAGGCCGATATCGCCTTCGGCGGAGTCTTCTACGCCCTGATTGATGTGGCGCAGATCGGCTTGACGATCACGCGTGACAACGCCAGGGCGCTCGCCGAAGCAGGGATCGAGATCAAGTCGCTGCTCAAGGAGCAAACCCGCGTTTCCCATCCAGACATTCCAGGGCTCGACGAGGTGGCCTATGTCATGTTCCGCGACCGGGATCCCGATGGCGCGGTTCGCACCTGCACGACATTGAAGCCGGGACGTGTCGACCGCAGTCCCTGCGGCACGGGATCTTCCGCCAATCTTGCCGTCCTCCATGCCAGGGGTCTGGTCAAGACGGGAGACAAACTTCTGTCCCGCTCCATCATCGATGGCACATTCACGGCCGAAGCCATTGGCGATATCATGATCGGCAAGCACCGGGCGGTGTTGCCGCGCATCACTGGCGAAGCATGGATCTATGGCCGCGAGGAACTCCGATTGGATGAGTCAGATCCTTTTCCGCGAGGATTTGCCCTCTCTGACAGCTGGGGTCCACAGGTCGGTGAACTCGGCTGAGAACAGGCGGTGTCATCGTCGTTGGTCCAGACCTAAGATTCAGATGCGTTCTGTCAACGATCGTGCGGAGATTCAGGTGCTGAACAATGCAAGGCAGGCTCGTGTTGGAGGCAATCCGTACAACGAACCGAAGGACGCGAACGAAGGAGATTATGTGTAGATCGACTGATCGATGGAGCTCTCCCGGCTGATCGGTTCCGCGGCCTGCACCAGACAGTCGCCAGCTTCGCACATGGTGTGCAGCCGCCGGGAGATCACGATTCCGCCCTCGGCAAAACGAAGTGGCTGCTCTGTTTCGTCGAGCCGTTCGAAATCGTGAAGCCAGCCTGCAATCTGGCCTTCCTCGACAGTTTCACCCAAGCGGACCGCTGGTTCGAACCATCCGCGCCGCGTGGCGTAAATGCCCTGGCTATGGCGCGCGAGCGAGAGCAGTTGGGTCGATGCCGCAGCAGCCAACCCATTCGACAAGACAGGTGCCGCAACCACGCCAAGAGTCATCAGAAGCCGGTCAATGGCGTTTGCGGTTGCAGCCACGCTGGCAACGGTTGCTGTACCGCCGCCGCCGAACTCGCCGCTGATGCCAATCGATCCGGCCCGGCTTGCAGCTCCCATTGAAGTGGGGGCGTGGGGACCATTGTCGGCGATGAAGGCGTGGGGGATGCCAAGCGACATCATCAGATCTATTGCCTTGCGATTGCGCGCCGGATCGGCGTTTCGCTCAACCAAGGCCGTCAAAAGATGCTCCATCGAGGTTCCTCCGGAATGCAGGTCGAAGATGACATCGTGGCGCGGAAACAGTTCCTTTTCGAGAAAGTGGGCGAGACGGCTGGTGGGTGTGCCGGCCGGATCACCGGGGAAAGCCCGGTTCAGATTTCCTCCGTCCAGAGGCGAGCAGCGCCTGGCCGCCATGACTGCCGGCATGTTTGCTGTGGGCAATATCGTTACGCTCCCCGTCATTTTCCCGGGATCGAGCCTGCGGATGAGCTTGGCCAGGCAGAGCTCGCCTTCGTATTCATCACCATGGTTTCCGGCCATCAGGAGGATCGATGGGCCATGAGAGTTACGAATACGGCAAACAGGGATCTTGATCTGGTAATAGGGGGAACGGTCGATCGAGAACGGAATGCCGATGTGGCCGAGCGTGCGGCCCTCGCGGTCGAAGTCGAGCGTGTGAATCACTCCGGTATGCATCACTTCATCTCACGCATTCACAACGGCGATCGTTCGAAGCACTCATCATGTTATCGGACCTTCTCTCTGATTTCGCTCTTCATCCCGATCAAACTCAGGCACGCATGTGGATGGACTCGCGATCATGTTATGATAGTCTCGCAAACATGACAAAGCTCTATGACGGTCCGATCATCGATGCCCATCATCACTTGTGGGATTTGGAGCTCAAGCGTCATCCCTGGCTCAGTCCAGAAGCCGCGGGGCGCAGTGGTCTCGGTGCGCTCGATCCGATCAGGCGGAATTATCTCGCTGCGGACTATCGGCGCGACGCGCACAATTTCAACATCGTCGCGACCGTCCATATCGAAGCCAGCTGGCAGGCTGATGATTGCGTCGGCGAAACCAGATGGCTGGAAAGCATCGACAAGCCTGGCGGCGTCGCAACCCGCTATGTCGCGCATGTGCCGCTTGGCAGTCCTCGCGCTCAGGCCCTGCTCGACGAGCAGGCGGCATTTGAACGGGTCGTGGGGATTCGCGATATCCTCAGCTGGGATCCTGATCCTGCGAGGCGGTTTGCGGCACGTGACGGAATCATGAATGAGCCCGAATGGCGGCAAGGCCTCGCTGGTCTCAAGCGCCACGGCATGAGTTTCGACCTGATGGTGTTCGCACGTCAGTTGCCGGATGCCGCCAGGCTGGCCGCGCACTTTCCGGACCAGCAGTTCGTCCTCAATCACTGCGGCAGCCCCATCGACCGGGATGAGGCGGGCATGGAGGCGTGGCGGAACGGCCTGTTGCTTCTGGCGCGCCAGCCCAATGTGGCGATCAAGATTTCCGATCTTGTTGCCTACGACCATGACTGGTCTCTCGATAGCCTGCGGCCGGTCGTGAGGCACTGCATCGATTGCTTCGGTCCTGATCGTGCAATGTTCGCCAGCGACTTCCCGGTTGCCGGCCTGCATGCGACGTTTGACGAAGTATACGGGAGCTTCAAGACCATTGTCAGTGACCTCACGCCAAATGAACAGAACGCGCTGTTCTATGGCACGGCCAAACGCATCTATCGGCTCTAGGCTGCATCACCGCCGGACCTTCTCCCGGCCCGAGAGCAGCAACAGGATCAAGACGAGAGACCCGAACAGAATGCTGCGCCAGCCTGCGGAAGCATTGACGACGGTGATGAGAGCTGTAATCGTGACAAGCAGCAGCGCGCCGGGCATGGTTCCGGCATATGTGCCGAGCCCGCCCAGAATAGATGTACCGCCCAGCACGACCGCCGCAATGGATGCCAGCAGATAGGGATCACCGATCCCGACATAGCCTTGCCCGTTCATGCCGAGCAGCAAGACTCCTGCAAGGCCTGCCGTGAATCCGCTGATGGCATAGACCACAGTCGTCGTGGCTTGTAGCGGAACACCCGATAACCTGGAGGCGAGCGGATTGGCTCCGATGGCATAGATGCGGGTGCCCAGCGGCGTTGCATGCATGATGAGAAGAACGAGCGCCGATACGCCTAGCCACACGAAGACCCCTGCCGGGATGCCAGCCGGCCTCGCATTGCCCAGCCACGCCACCAGCGGGTTTTGCGATGATATTGCGCTGCCGCCTGCGATGATGATGAGCAGGCCCTGCAGGAAAGTCGCCATAGCCAAGGTCATGATCATCGGATGGACACGCAGGTAAGCCACACCGAGGCCGTTTCCGAGGCCGATGAAGGTCGTCATGACAAGTGTCGCCAGGATCGCTGTGAGGCCAGTCGGATCAGCGTCGATCGAAAGCAGCGGAAGGCTGACGGCGCTGACCGTGACGATCGCCGCAATGGAAAGATCTATGCCGCCGGCAATCACGACGAAGGTCTGGCCCGCCGCGACGAGACCAATCACCGATGCCAGTTCGACGAGATAGCGAAGATGGCCGAAGGCGCCGAAGCCGGGCCGCATCACGCTTGCCACGGCCCAGACCAGCAACACCGTGGCGAAGGTGAGAAACGGCCGGCTGCGAAGCACCATTGAGGCGCGGCGGGTGAAAGATGCAGCTGATGTGCTCGAGTTCATCTCTTCCTCCGGAATTGCGGAATGGCCACCGCCCCGATAATGATCAGTCCCTGCGCGACATATTGCGCAACCGGCGTGAAGCCCAGAAAGAACATGACACTGATCATGAGGCTGAGCAGCAGGCTTCCTGCAAGCGCGCCGCGCATCGATCCCTGACCGCCGAGGAACCCGATGCCGCCGAGCACCGCCGCCGCAATGGAATTCAGAGTGAAGGCCGTTCCGATCACGGGATCGCCCGAGCCTGTCTGTGCGGCAACAAACAGGCCCGCGCAGGCCGACAAGAGCCCGCTGATCGCATAGGCAGAGACCAGCACGCGATCGACCCTGATTCCGGAGCGGTATGCACCAACCGGGTTTTCGCCAGCGGCATAAATTGCAAGGCCCAGCGGCGTCGCGAGGTAGATCTTCCAGAGCACGACAATCACGACAAGGATCAAGAAGGCAACTGGTGTGTTGCCGGCCAGCATATCCGACAGCCACATCGGCACGGCACCGCCCGGGCGTGGCAGAATAAGCAAGGCGGCCCCTCCCACGATGAAAGAGCCAGCGAGCGTCACGACGATGGCTGGCAGCCGGAGTTTCACCACGATGAGGCCCGTCGCAGCGCCGATACCCAGGCCCGCGAGTGCAACCACGGCTGTGCCGCCGCCTACACCCAGGGGACCAGCCATCGTGGTTGCGGCTATTACCGCGCCGAGGCTCACCATGGCACCGATCGCGAGGCTGATGCCACCTGTCAGCATCAGGATTGCCTGGGCCATGGCGACGAGTGCGAGGGGAAACCAGCTCTGGGTGAATTTCGCAAAGCCCGGGAGGGTGAAGAAGCCGGGAAACAGAAATCCATAGGCGGCGAGGAAAACCACCACCACTGCGAACAGACCGAACAGATCACCGTTGCGGCGTCGCTGCACCTGCCAGTAGAGCGGCGGGGCGGCCTGTTCAGCGGGAGTCGTGGCGCCGCTCATGCAGCCGTCACCGTGGGTTCTGCACCGACCGCCGCGGCGACGATCGCCTGCTCGCTCAAGTCAGCGCGCTGCAATTCGCTCACAATGCGGCCCTCCCGGATAACGACGACGCGATCACACAAATGAACCAGTTCGGGCGTGTCCGAACTGAGCAACACGACAGCCTTGCCGTCTGACGCAAACTGACGGAGCATGATGTAGATCTCGCGTTTGGTCTCAACATCGACACCCCTGGTCGGGTCATTGAGCAATAGCACCTGCGGCTGGTGTGGCATCCATTTGGCGAGTGCCACTTTCTGCTGGTTGCCTCCCGAAAGGGCTTGGGCTGGCCGGTCGAGATCACCCTTGATGGCGAAATGTGCTGCCAGACCTTTGGCAATCTCGCCTTCCTTGATGCGGTTCCGCAGTCTTAGTGCCGCAGCACGCGCGAAGCCCGGCAGCAAGAGGTTGGTGATGATCGGATGGCTGATGTGCAGGCCCTCACGCTTGCGATCCGCCGGCACGTAGGCAATGCCCATGGCGTTGGCTTGAGATACGCTGCGGGGAAGTCCGGCGTTGCCGTTGACCTCCGCCGCCGATGTCTCTGCCGGCGTTGCACCATAGAGCCCAAGCAGGAGGTCTTCCTGGCCCTGCCCCGCCAATCCGCCAATGCCAAGAACTTCGCCGGTCTTGATCTCGAGATCGGCCTCCCGGATGAGACCTGATGAAAACCCCTTGATTACTATCGCCTTTGCGCGGCTGCGGGCGGTCGTCCAATGCGGAAAGAGGTCGCCGGGATCACGCCCGACCATGAGCCGCACCAGTCCATCGGCATCGATTCCCGCAATCGAACGGTCAGCCGTCCGTACTCCGTCTTTCAAGATGGTCACATGCTGGCACAGGGCCATGACTTCGGGCAGGCGATGCGAGATGAACAGGATGGCCACTCCCTCACCTTTGAGTTTCTGCAACAGTTCCGTCAGGATCCGGGCTTCAGATGCAGACAGGGAGGATGTCGGCTCATCGAGTATGAGGACGCGCGGCTTGCGGTAAAGGGCCTTGGCAATCTCGACCATCTGCCTTCGGCCAAGCGGCAAGTTTCCGACTGGCATTGACAAGGGCTCATGGAGGCCCACGAGGCTTGCCGCAGCCCCGGCGCGAGCCGACAGTTCAGTATAATCAATGATGCCGAACCGGCGGGGATAGGAGCCGAGGCCGATGTTTTCGGCGATCGACAGGCTTCCCGTAACGCTCAACTCCTGTTGAACGACGGCAATCCCCGCTGCTTGTGCCGCTGCAGGTGACATGCGCGGGACGGGATTTCCGTCAATCTCGATCGTCCCCCTGTCCGCAGGCATTGCCCCGGACAGGAGGTTGATCAATGTGGATTTTCCGGCGCCGTTCTCGCCCAGCAGCGCATGGATACGCCCCGGATACAACTCGATCGAGACATCGCGCAGCACCGGGTTGCCGAAGAACGACTTCGACACCCCGCGCGCCGCCAGGTAGGGAGCGTCCGTTGCCACGGCCGGGAGTCTGATGGACTATTGTTCGGCCAGCATCTTGTCGAACAGGGCGTGATCGTAGGGCGAGTAGATGTAACCATCGGCAGGGAAATCTCCCGCCTTGGCGAGATACTGGTCGATGTTGGAATTGTCGATGATCGGCAGCGGCACCTTGACGAAGGCGGGAATGTCCTTGCCCTGAAGCGCCTGGACGGCGATATAGGTCGAGAAGGCACCAAGCCAATTCGGCTGCATGGTCGCCCAGGACGTCAGCCCCTTTTCCTTCCACAGCTCGAGGAACTGCCGGGCATTCTCGCCGGTGATCGGCACCATCGGGCGGCCTTGCTTGTCGAGAGCAAGAATGGCGCCTGCCGACAGGGCACCGCCCAGCGACAGGATGCCATCGATCTCGGGGTTGGCGAAGAGAAGGCTGGTGACGGCCTCCTGGGCAGGGGCGACATTGTAGGCCGTGTTGGTCTCGGCGAGGATTTTGACATCCGGATTTGCAGCAAGCGCCGCATTGGCACCCTTGCGGCGGTCATCGCTCACCGAAATGCCGGCCGGGCCATTGAGGACCAAGATCTTGCCCTTGCCGCCAATGGCGTTGATCAGGAACTTGGCGGCCTGGTCACCCCACTGGTTCGAGTCAGTGTTGACCTTCGCAGTCACGTCCTCGCTGTCGACGAGACTGTCGAAATTGATGATTGCGATACCCTTGGCGCAGGCATCGGCCACGACGCGCGCCGGAGCCGTCGATGAGCCGGCGATCAGGATGATGGCGTCAACATCCGAATCGATCATCGACTGGATCTGCTGAATCTGCACGTTGGCGTCGCCCTGCGCGTCAGTCACGACCAGCTTGTCGACGAGGCCCTGCTTTTTCAGCTCCTCGACCTCAGCCTCGATTGTACCTTGAGTCTGTTTCATCCAGGTTGGAACAGAATAGATGTTGGCCCAGCCAATCGTGAAGGGCGCCTTGCGGTCTCCCTTGATACATTTGGCGGCCGCGCTCGCGTCAGAGGCGGCTCCGATGCTGAAAGCCAAAGCCAGACAAAGAGCACTTGCCGTCGAACAGAACAATGATTTCATCATGACGTTTCCCTTACTGTTTTCATTGCGGCGCCCGGGATTGAATCGAGCCTTACGGTCCTGCGCGAGATGAACGGTATGTCCCGCCAAAGTCTTCACACGCCAGCCATTCTGAATTTCCGGTATAGTCGATCGTAACTTTGTTTCCCGGACAATCGGCACGCTATATGGAGTATCAACTTATTTCAAGTGCTGTTGCGCGGCCTCTACGATATTTCGGCAACGATCTCACTTTTACTGGAACTGACAATAACTTATTCGGCAAGCGCACACCATCGCTGTGCCGCAGACAGCCACAACACCGAACGAAACTCTGCTGAAACAGCGAACCCGCGATCCGGCTGTCCGGCATCACAGGCTTGATGAATCCGGCTCGACCTATGAATTACGGCATATTCACAATCCTTATTGCAGCAGAGATGCCGGAGATATCTCGCCACGGCTGGAGCAAGATGTGGCTTTTTTTCATAAGCCCCTCAGGCGAGTTCAGTTGAGATTTCGCGGCAGGTGGCAACCAATGCGGCCGCCACCTCTGTGTAGCGCTCCGCGATGCCATGCCGTTTGAGGCAGGGGATCACGATGGCAGCGATGGCCCTTTCCTGCTTGTCAAGGATGGGCGCACAGATGTCGACGACACCCATGACATCGTGACTTTCGGAGATCGAAAACCCATTCCGCCTGAACTCTTCGAAACGTTTGGTGAGCTTTGCATCGCTGATGGCCGAACCGGTTTCGTTGCGGCTCTCCTTCACCATCTGCTTACGCAAGTCGGCGGGCTGGAA
>CAUJIO010000060.1 GCA_963205315.1 Pseudomonadota bacterium
AGCAGGTTCGAGTTGAACCTGCTACTCTCCAGATTCTAGAACGCCTCGCGGTCCTTTTGCCTGAGAGTTTCCGGGGCGGTTGCTCCTTCGGCGCCGGGCGTACCCGGTCTCTCCCGCACAAGGCGTTGTGTGGATGACGGGAGACTAGGCGGATGCGTGGAGATGTCAAGCTGTTGGGATGAGTAGCTTTGTTTATCGGAAATCTGATCGTCTCTACCTGACTGCAGATCGTTGCTCATACCATGGAATCTTTGTAGAGATGCGAGGATGATGGCAGGCGACCGGTCGAAATGCAGAATGGACTCAGACTAGCAAAATGGTTGGTGGTTGCGATCTCCCTTGGGCTCGCAGCCGAACTCGGGCGGGATATCTATAGTTGGGTCAAAGAAACGCTCTCGAGTATGGATACAGCGACTATTTGGCAGCGGGCCAGCCAAGATCTTCTCGATCCTTCTACTCAGCACCACCTATTAGTGTCACTAATTTCCATCTTATTCTACGGATTGTTTTTCTTTTTCAATGGCTTACGAAAGCCCCCAATTCAGACGATTCTATTTCCTGCGGTTGCTTCTGGTATATCCAGTGTGCTTGTTCAGTCCTTGAATCATTTTCAGTTCGGCGAAGGTCACGAAATTTCAATTCATTTCGTCACTGGAGGAATTCTTTCAGCCATCTTCTTTTTTGCACTGGGTAGCGTCACAGTATTTTGGTTTGTGCGATATATTTACAGAACAAGAGTTCCGCCGGAGTAGTCAAGTCGCCTCGCTTCGAAGTGACTCCAGATTAGAATGCTTTCACCTATCCAGAATTCAGATGGAATCTAGCTCGCCTTGACATCGCCCGCCACTCCCCGCATTTACGCCTAATGACGAAACCGCCACTCACCATATTGCTTGCGGCACCTCGCGGGTTTTGCGCCGGGGTGGTGCGGGCGATCGATATCGTGGAACGGGCCCTCGCGCTTTATGGCGCACCCGTCTATGTTCGCCACGAGATCGTGCACAACAAGTTCGTGGTCGACGACCTGAAATCCAAGGGCGCCATCTTCGTCAAGGAACTGGACGAAATTCCCGACGGCGACTGGCCCGTGGTGTTCTCGGCGCATGGTGTTCCGAAGTCCGTTCCAGCGGCGGCCACGGCGCGGCACCTGTTTCAGATCGATGCCACCTGCCCGCTGGTCACCAAGGTGCACATGGAGGCGCAGCGCCACCATGCCGAAGGGCTCGACATTATTCTCATTGGCCACAAGGGCCATCCGGAAGTGATCGGCACCATGGGGCAGTTGCCGCCAGGCGCAGTGACGCTGATCGATACCGTGGCAGACGCGGAAGCGCTGGACGTACGCGATCCCGCCAGGCTCGCCTTCGTCACGCAGACGACGTTGTCGGTTGATGACACGAAGGACGTCATCGCCGTTTTGCAGCGCCGCTTCCCGCTGATCAAGGGGCCGTTCAAGGAAGACATCTGTTACGCCACGACGAATCGTCAGGAGGCGGTGAAGGCCATCGCCGATCGTATCGAACTGCTGTTGGTGGTCGGAGCGCCCAATTCATCGAACTCGAAGCGCCTCGTCGAGGTTGGAGTGAAGAACGGTACTCCGCGCGGCATTCTGGTGCAGCGTGCCAGCGAGCTGGACTGGAGCACCCTGCAGGGGCTCACGACCATCGGCCTTACCGCGGGTGCCTCGGCCCCCGAGTTGCTGGTCAACGAAGTGATCGATGCCTTCCGCGCGCATTATGATGTGACCGTGGAGAAGGTGACGCTGCGCGACGAGAACATCTCGTTCAAGCTGCCGCGCGAATTGCGTGACGTGCCAGCCTCCGCATGAGCGAGAATGTCGTGATCGTGCACACGGATGGCGCTTGCTCTGGCAATCCGGGGCCGGGCGGCTGGGGCGTGATCCTCGAATACAACGGAACACGCAAGGAACTATCGGGCGGCGAGGCCAATACGACCAACAACCGCATGGAGCTGATGGGGGCGATCAGCGCATTGGAGTCGCTGAAGCGGCCATGCAGCGTGCAGATGCATGTCGATTCCAACTATGTGAAGGACGGCATCACCAAGTGGATTCACGGCTGGAAGAAAAACGGCTGGAAGACCGCCGACAAGAAGCCGGTGAAGAACGCCGAGCTCTGGCAGCGCCTCGACGCGGCGCTGGCCACTCACAAGATCTCCTGGCACTGGGTGAAGGGCCACGCCGGTCACGATGACAACGAGCGCGCCGACGAATTGGCGCGCGAGGGCATGGCACCCTTCAAGCGGCGGTAGGGCCAGACGCTACAATTGCGTCAACATCGTTCCGGCATCGGAAACGTTCAGGCCCGGCTTGTCCTCGACGTTCAATGTCTTCACAACACCATCCTCGACGAGCATCGAGTAGCGGCGCGAACGCTCACCCATGTTCGATGCCGTAAGATCGACGCTCAAGCCCAGAGAACGGGCAAACGTACCGTTGCCATCGGACAGCATCATGATCTTGCCGTCGTTGCCGCTGGCGACAGACCAGGCGTTCATCACGTGTACGTCGTTGACGGCGGTGCAGGCGATGGTATCCACACCCTTGGCAAGAATCTCGGCGGCATGTTCGAGGAAGCCCGGAAAATGATTCTTGGTGCAGGTGGGCGTGTAGGCACCGGGCACCGCGAACAGGACTACCTTCTTGCCGGCGAAAATGGTGTCGCCGGATACGCGCTTGAAGCCATCCGGCGTCATGATGGAAAATTCCGAAGGAGGCAGCTTCTCACCGATCTTGATGGTCATGGTCATGGTCCTTTGAATTGAAGACTGGGCATTAGGGGAGTGTGAGGGTCTGTTCAACCCCCCGGCCACCGATGGCGGCCGTCAGCCTGATTGGCACGCCCTTCAGCTTGGCGATGTCCGGCACGTTGTCGATGATGAGGCGGGCTTCGCGGCCTCCGTTCGAGAATTCCGGCGCGCGGAAATAGGCCGAGGACGATGTCTCGACGAAGATGTCATCAGGCTTGTTCTCGAGAGCCAGGACCAGGGTGGGCCTGGTCCCGTCCAACTCGACGGAAGCGGATGTTGCGATCGTACCCGGGACCGGGAGTGAGGCCTCCGCTTTGCCGACCTTCGCGGAACCGGACGGATCAAGGACGGCGGAGCCAAGCTCAATCCGGGCTGTGGCCTGTGCCGGAATGCAAACGTCCTTGCAGACTGCAAAGAAGATTCCGAGATCGAGCTTCACGCCGGTTGCGGCGCCCGCATTCACGGTGACGGGGAAGACCACGGCGTTTTCGTAGCCGACCGTCTCGCCGCTGGCATCGCGGAAACGGCCGGGCACGGGAAATTGCACCGCAATGTCCGCAGGCACGGATGTCTTCCAGGTAAACTCAGGCGGAATGCCGGCCTCGCCCGGCATGCGCCAGTAGGTCTTCCAGCCATCGTCGAGCTCGATCAGGACACCGGTGTGCCACGCGGTTCCATCATAGCCGTCGCCGATGAGTGAGACACGGTAAGGCGTCTGTGCGCCGTGAGCCGGCGCCATCACAATGAAACAGGCCACAATGGCCATGATTGAACGCAGTCGCATCGCACCTATATGGAATATATGTGAGTTATCGCCAATCACCTTCACGTCACCATCTGGGGCTTTGATTGGGAGCCAAGACACGATAATCTCTCAAGGATGCAGGTGAAAGCAGCATGACGAAAAGTGCCTACCTCGACGGGCAGTTGCTGATCGCGATGCCGGGCATGGGCGATCCGCGCTTCGAGCACAGCGTCATCTATCTCTGCGCCCATTCGGAACAGGGCGCGATGGGCCTTATCATCAACAAAACCACGCCCATGAT
The DNA here is from genome assembly GCA_963205315.1 of Pseudomonadota bacterium. Lineage (GTDB taxonomy): Bacteria > Pseudomonadota > Alphaproteobacteria > Rhizobiales > Aestuariivirgaceae > Aestuariivirga. The sequence goes on from CAUJIO010000060.1 coordinate 3,816, forward strand.
GAGTTTCGGCGATCTGATTGGTCAGCTTGACCTGTTGCCGGACGAAACGCTGGAACCGCAGCAAGAACTGATGGAAATGCCGGTGCTGTTCGGCGGACCGGTGGAACAGGGGCGCGGCTTCGTGCTGCACACCAGAGACTACTTCACCGAGGATTCGAGCCTGCCGGTGGCCGACACCATTGCATTGACGGCAACGCTCGACATCCTGCGGGCCATGGCCAAGGGAGAGGGCCCGCAGCGGGCAATATTGGCCCTGGGCTATGCCGGATGGGCGCCGGGTCAGCTTGAAAACGAAATCCAGCACAATGGCTGGCTCACCTGCGCGGCGGACGAGGAGCTGCTGTTCGGGCTTGCCTACGAGGATCGGTATACGGCTGCGCTTCGCAAGCTGAAGATCGATCCCGGCATGCTGTCGAGCGACGCCGGGCACGCCTGAAGAGTTTCAGTTCAGGTGCGCATCCAGCACCGGCGCACGGCGCTTTTTCTTGCGGCGGCGTGGAGGCGGCGGCGGCGGTTCATCCAGCAAATCCTGCGTCTCTGCAATATCAGCAGAGCTGTCGGGCGGCTTCTCTATGGCCATCACCTGTCCCGGAACGGCTGCGGCGGGGGGCATCGGATTGCGCACCCTGACTGGCGGAACCGGAGCCGGGGGTTGCGGCTTGGGCCGCGCGGCGGCACGCGAATCCTCGATATCCTCAGCGGTCACGCGGGCCTGTATTGGCACCGGCGGCGGATCCTTGAGCGCCCGCTCCCAGAGCCAGGTAATGGCGGTGCGTCCCGATGACGAGGCATAGGGCAGTCCCGCCAGCGCCTCATTCACCTGCTTCGCCGTCATTGCCTTGCCGATAAAGAACCCCTGGCCATAATCGCATTCGAGTTCGCCGAGACGATCCACCTGGTCCTGGTTTTCGATGCCTTCGGCAACGATGGCCAGCCCCAGTGCATGAGCCATGGCGATGATCGAATCGAGGATGATCACGGCACGCTGGTCCTGGGCATCGGCAGCAATGAAGCTGCGGTCGACCTTGAGCGTATCGAAGGGCAGTTTGCGCAAGCTCGAGAGCGACGAATAGCCGGTCCCGAAATCATCGCAGGAAATGCCCACGCCCAGCTCGCTAAAGCGCTCGAGGATCTGCGCGGCGCGCTCGGGATATTGCATCACAAGCGACTCGGTCACTTCGATCTTGAAGCTGCCCCGCTGCAGGTTCTCACGATTGATGATCAGTTTCACGTCATCAAGCAGGCTTGGTTCGATCAACTGGGCAGACGAGATATTGACAGCGACGAACACAGGCTCGGCGGGGCGATAGGCGCGCTGCCAGATGCCAAGCTGGCGGCCGGCCTCATTAAGCACGGCGCGGCCGATGTCACGGATCATGCCGGTCTCCTCGGCAAGCCCGATGAAACTCTCGGGCGACAACAGGCCGAGGTTCGGATGGCGCCAGCGCACCAGCGCCTCGAAGCCCGCGAGATGCATGTCGGCAAGGCGGGCGATGGGCTGGTAGTGAACTTCGATCTCGTTGCGCTCGATGGCGCGGCGCAATTCCTGCTCGAGGACGATCAGCTCGGCGCGGTCATCCTGCATCGCCGGATTGAACAGCTCGATGGAGCCCGAGCCGTGGCGCTTGGCTTCGTAGAGTGCGACGGCCGCATCCTTCATGATTTGCTCGGCCGTCATGGCGGGATCGCGCAGGTGCGCAAGACCAATCGAGGCGGTGAGGAAATATTCCTGGTCGTCGAGCGTGATCGGGCGGGCTACCGCTTTCAGAAGCGTTTCGGCGAAGTCCCCGGCATCCCGCGCCTCAACATCTTCATGGAACAGAATGGCGAACTTGTCGCCGGGCAGCCGGGCAATCGAATCGGCGTGGCCGGCTTCGGCCTTCAACCTGCGGCCAACCACGGCAAGCAGCGCATCGCCCGCATCATGGCCCATCGCGTCATTGACCATCTTGAAGCGGTCGAGGTCGACAATGAGGACGAACAGATTGGCAAGGGTTTCGCGCCCGGCCTCCAGGGCACGGTCCAGCCGGTCAATGAACAGCGCGCGATTGGGAAGGCCAGTGACCACGTCATAGACCGCATCCTGCAACAGGCGTTCTTCGACGATCTTGGCATTGGTGACATCGGCCAGCGTGCCGATACATCGGGCTGCGCGCTGACCATGGCCGGGGATGGCCCGCGCCTTGAGCTGGAACCAGCGATAGCTGCCGTCGGCGTGGCGCAGCCTGAAGTCCTTCTCGATGGGCATGCGGCCGTCGTAACCCGACTCCTCGATGGCAGCGAGATAGGCATTGCGGTCGGTTGGATGCATGAGTTCGATGAAGGCCTCGGCTCCGGCCTCGGCAAATATGCCGGGCGGTTGGGCAAGCGCCCGCTCGATTTCGGGACTGACGTAGAGCTCGCCGTCCTCAGCCTGCCAGTCCCAGACATAGGTGCGTGCGCCGGCCAAGGCCAGCGCATGACGGCCCGCTTCACGGAAGAAATTGCGCGACAGAAAGCCCTGGCTGAAGGCGTAATGCGCCAGGGTGAAACCGAGCACGATGAGCACGGCGCAGAGACCTGCGAGCAGGATGCCGGAGAACGCGGGACTGCCGTCCCCCGACAAGGCGGCCACGGCGGCCAGAAACGTCCACAGAAGGATAGCGCTCCAGGAGACTAGTGCGGTTTCGGCCTTGGCTTCCTGCCGGCGCCACAGCACGAAGATCAGCAAGAAGCCGCCGACCGCCGTGGCGGCAAACAGGCCACGGGCGATGGTGGTGGCGAGCAATGGTTCGGCGAAGCCGTAAATCGGGATGGCGAAGGCCAAGCCGCCCAGCACCAGCAAGAGATTTCCCGCCATGCGCGAAATGCGCTGCAGTTCCGACTGCGTCGCCAGCAGCAGCAGCAGAAAGGCTGCCATAGCTCCCTCGATGATGGCGCGTGCCGATTGCAAATCCAGGCCTTGCAACGAAGCCGCTTCGACGACGGAGGGGAGGTGGCCTGCCTCGAACATCATGAAGGCGACGCTGGCCACGGCAAATCCGCCTGCGACCGGGAAGACAGCGCGCGACCGGAAACCATAGAGCGCGAACAGCGCCAGGGCGAGCAGCACCGAAACACCGAGCAGTGCGCCGCGGAAGAAGGAGAAATAGTCCTTCTTGGCGTCATAGGCATCGCGTTGCCAGAGTGTGAAGGCCGGCACCGATCCGTCGGCGATCTCGAATGCGATGGCCGCCGTGGTGTTGGGCGCCAGCGTGAATGCATAGGCGCTTTCGCCCAGCATCGGCATCGACACCAGTTCGATGGGGCCCGCAAGATTATGGCTGATGATGCGATTGCCAACCCGCCGAAGCGGCATGAAACCGGAGCCAAGGAAACCCTGTGACGGAATGGTGATGACGACGTCGCGCGGTTCGGGGCCGGTGTTGGTAAATCCGGCTGCCACCCAACGGAACTGTGGACCCGGACCCTTGGCTTTCAGCTCCATGGTGGTGCGCTGGGACGAATGCGAATCCGGCCGCTCGATCTGGACTTCGCGGCTGCCGGTCTGCAGACCGGCAAGATAGGGCGCCAGGTCCCGCGAAGGTGCGGGATTGGCGACGTCGGCGAGATCAATGGCAAAGGATGGCTGTGCAGCGGCAAATGCTGCAATCAGCAACACAAAGAAGGCCGCGAGGCGAATCATGCCTCCGACCCTATGTCGACCTCGACTCATGTTGACAGCTAAGCTGGCTGCTGAACTCATGGCAAGTCACGATACACAAGACGGTCAATGCCGTCAGGATGCAAGTTTGGCAAATAGCAGATGATCGCGCCATTCGCCGGCAATCTTGAGATAGGCGCGGGCGAGGCCTTCATGTTCGAACCCGGTGCGGCGCAGCAAGGCAATGGAGGCCGCGTTGTGCGGCAGACAGGCTGCTTCCACGCGGTGCAGCCCCAATTGGCCGAAAGCATATCCAAGAACCAACCGCACCGCGGAACTCATGTAGCCATGGCGCGCATAAGGTGCGCCAATCCAGTAGCCCAGCGTTCCGGCCTGAGCGACGCCACGCCTGACATTGGAAAGAGTCAGTGCACCGACCAGATGGCCACCCCGGGCATCGAAGATAAAAAAGGGATAAGCGGCATCGTCATCGACATCGCGGTGATACTGCCGCACACGGGCCCGGAAGGCGCCGCGCGTCAGGTCGTTGGAGGGCCACACCGGTTCCCAGGGTGTGAGGAAATCCCGGCTGGCGAGGCGCAGATTGGCCCATTGCTCGAAATCGGCCATGTCGGGTACGCGCAGGACGACGTGGGCATCACGCAACGCCGGCGGCGGATCAGCGGCGAAGGGGGAGCGCAGGAAGGACATGGCGGTTACGCGAAGTGGGCGACGATCTTGTCGTAGCCCACCAGTTGCGAGATGTGGCCGACCGCGCTGAACCCCGGAGCCTTGGAGCGGAACAGCCGTTCGGCGAGGCTGCGGACCTGCTCGGGCGTCACCGCCTCGATCTTTGCCACCAGCGAGCCGATGGCGGGCACGTAGCCGAAGGCGAGGAATTGGCGGGCAATCTGGTCGGCGCGTGACGACGCACTCTCGAGGTTCATCACCAGGCTCGCCTTGAGCTGCGCCTTGGCGCGGGCCACTTCGGCATCCGTCACCTGTGCGGCCACCGACATCATGATGTCGGTGGTCAGCGACACGAGGTCGTTGGAATGTTCCGGCGAGGTGGCGGCATAGACGCCCACCTGTCCAACGTCCTCATAGGCCGAGCCGAAGGAAAAGACGCTGTAGCAGAGACCGCGCTTCTCGCGCACTTCCTGGAAGAGGCGCGAGGACATGCCGCCCCCGAGGATATTGGACAGCACCTGTAACACATAGATTTCGGGATCGCGGTAGCTTGGCGCCTCGAAGGTCAGAACGAGATGTGCCTGATCGAGCGGCTTGTCAGCAGTACATGCAATTGGCGTGAAGGTTGGAGGATCGCGCTGCGGCTGCTGGCCGCTTTCGATGTGACCCAGCATGCGCTCGGCTTCCGCCGCGAAGGCGCGATGATCGATGTTTCCCGCGGCTGAGACGACGATGCGCGAGCCCCAGTAATTGCGATTGCGCCAGTCGAGGATCTGTTCGCGGGTGACGGCGCCGATCAAGTCATGGGTGCCGAGGATCGAGCGGCTGAGCGGATGCTCGCCAAAACTCGCGGCCTGTGCCAGGTCGAAGACGAGATCGTCGGGCTGGTCGTGCGCGGCGGCGATCTCCTGAAGGATCACGTCGCGCTCACGTTCAAGCTCATCGCTGTCGAGTTCAGGGGAGGTGAAGATATCGGCCAGGATGTCGAGCGCCAGAGCCCAGTCGTTCTTCAGCACCCGCGCATAATAGGTGGTCGTTTCCATGCCGGTGGCGGCATTGATCTCGCCACCTGCCGATTCGATTTCCTCGGCGATGTCGCGCGCCGAGCGGCGCGGCGTGCCCTTGAAGGCCATGTGTTCGAGGAAGTGGGCGATGCCGTTTTCGTCGGCACGTTCGTCGCGGGCACCGGCCTTGACCCAGATGCCGAGAGCCACCGTCTCCAGATGCGGCATGTGGTGAGTGACCACATTGATGCCATTGGGAAGACGGGTGATCTCAACACTCATACGCCACTCTTTCTTTTTCTTCAGCGCGCCTGGTGCGACAGGATGAAGTCGCGGACCCTGGCCACGTCATTTGGCAGCACTGTGAACCGTTCCGGCGCAGTCATCAAGTGGGCAAGCCGGGGCGGCAGGCCGGGCCTCGTGCCGCTGGCCTTTTCCACTGCATCGGGGAATTTCGCCGGATGCGCTGTGGCCAGCGTCACCATGGGACTCGATGACGGCGCAGACTTGCGGGCGACCGCGTAACCCACGGCCGTGTGCGGATCGAGCAATTCGCCCGTGGCCGCAAGCGTCTCACGGATTGTGGCGGCCGTTGCAGCCTCATCGGTGGCACCTGAGTCGAATTCATGGCGGATCTGGTCGAGTTCGCGATTGCCGATGGTGAAGCTGCCGGATTGCTGCAGATTGTGCATCAGGCGGCGCACGGCGTAAGGATCGCGGGCGTGCACCTCGTAGAGCAGGCGTTCGAAATTGCTCGAGACCTGAATGTCCATGGATGGGCTGGTCGACGGTTTCACGCCGCGGGTTTCATAATGCCCGGTCTTCAGCGTGCGGTCGATGATGTCGTTGACATTGGTGGCGATCACCAGCCGGTCGATAGGCAGCCCCATGCGCTTGGCGACGAAGCCTGCGAAGATGTCACCGAAATTCCCGGTCGGCACACAGAAGCTCACCGCGCGCCCGGGCGCACCGAGCGACACGGCGGCGGACACGTAGTAAACTACCTGGGCCATGATGCGGGCCCAGTTGATGGAATTGACACCGGCCAGTCCGATGGTGTCGCGGAAGGCCAGATCGTTGAACAGCGCCTTCACGATGGCCTGGCAATCATCGAAATTGCCTTCGAGTGCAATATTGTGAACGGAAGGTGCCGCGACCGTCGTCATCTGGCGGCGTTGCACGTCGCTCACGCGGCCGTGCGGATGCAGCATGAAAATCGAAGCGTGCTGGCTGGCCTGGAAGGCTTCGATGGCGGCGCCCCCGGTGTCGCCGCTGGTGGCACCGACAATCGTGGCGCGGCTGCGGCGGCGGGCCAGCGCCCAATCCATCAGCCGCGACAGCAGCTGCATGGCGACGTCCTTGAAGGCAAGGGTGGGGCCATGGAAGAGTTCGAGCAGCCACTGATTGTCGTCGAGTTGCTTGAGCGGCGCGACGGCGGGATGCCCGAAACTGGCATAGGCGGCGGCGATCATCTGTTTCAGGTCGTGATCGGGAACGGCGCCACCGATAAATGGATGCATCACCGCATAGGCGATGTCTTCGTAGCTCTTGCCCTGCAGGTGCGTGATGTCGCGGGACGATAGTTGCGGCCAGACGGCCGGCACATACAGGCCGCCATCGCGGGCGAGGCCGGACAGCAGCACATCTTCGAAACCAAGTTCCGGGGCCTCGCCCCGGGTGGACACATAGCGCAATGCCAGACCCTCTTTCGAACGTGGCGCACCTTTAGCGGTCTGGCACGGCCGCATCAAGCGGTGGATTTTCTCATCAGATCGGCGGCAGCGGCTGACTTTCGTCCGCGTTCCTCAGTGTACGGATATACACGCCGGCAACGGCCAGCAGGGTGATGGCAAGTCCAAACCAGGTGATGGCATAGCCCAGATGATGGTTGGCGAGGTTGGCCCTGGGTTCCGGCGGCTGGGGGAATTCGGCCACGACGGTTCCCGGCAGCAGCTGCACGACGAAGGGCAGCGGCTTCAGACCGGCCGGCATTTGTGCGGCAGCGAGCATCGCCGGTACGTCCCACCAGTACCAATTGTTGGCCTTCGGGTCGTTATCCGGATCGAAATACGCCTGGCCATGGTTATAGACACGAACGACTCCGGTCAGTTCCACCTCGCCTGGCGGCTTGTCGAAATGTTCCAGTCTCTGGCCGGGCAAGCGGCCGCGATCGACAATGACGGCAAAGCCGTCTGACGACGCCGCAGGGGTGATGATGGTCCACCCCTGCCCGCCTTCATAGGTCGAGATCATCTTCATCCCGGCGTCGTGCTTGTAGGTGGCGCGGAAGCGGACTTTCAGAAACTCGGCATTGCCGGCGCGGTAGACAGCTTCCGCCGTGGCGAGATCGACTGGTTCGGACTTTGCCTTCTGCGCCAGTTCGGCCAGAAGGCCTTCCTTCCAGTGCAGCCGCTGCACCTGCCATATGCCGAGCCCCAGCAAGATGGCGGTACCAGCAAGTGTTGCCAGGATGATCGGCCAGAGCCGGGGCGGCGGTCGGGGATGGTGTCTCACGGTTGCTGCCGGCCCTCGTGCGCATTTGTCTTCCATTGCTGATTGAGCAGCATGCCCTTGACTGGACGGAGCAGCACCAGCGGCAGGATGATCAGGACAGGAATGGCGATGAGGGCATGGACCCAATAGGGCGGCGCATAAGCGACTTCGATTCCCAGAATCGAGCCCACGCCCACGACGCAGACGAAGAGCATGACGAACCAGGCGGCGCCGTCGCCACCATCGGCAAACTCAAACGACAGGCCACAGCTGGAACATTTGCGGGCAACGGTGAGATAGCCTGCGAACAAGTTGCCGCGGCCGCATCGCGGGCATTTTCCGGCAAGGCCGGTCTTCAGTGGGGAAATGTCAGGATAGTAATTATCGCTCATCTGGAGCCTCCAAATAAAAAGGCCGCGCGGGAGTGTGCCCGCGCGGCCCTGAATTGCCAAGGGTCAGTTCATTCGTGCGGAATGACGGCGCCGGCTGAACTCCAGATGTAGACGGCGGCAAACAGGAACAGCCAGACCACGTCGACGAAATGCCAGTACCAGGCGGCGGCCTCGAAGCCAAAATGCTGCTTTGGCGTGAAGGCACCAGCAGAGGCCCGGAACAGGCAGACCAGCAGGAAGATGGTGCCGACGAGAACGTGGAAACCATGGAAGCCGGTGGCCATGAAGAAGGTGGAACCATAGATGTTGCCACCGCTGTCGCGGCTGAAGGCAAAGGCAGCATGGGCATATTCATAGGCCTGAACGCAGGTAAACAGCGCGCCCAGAACAACGGTGGCGATGAGGCCCCACTTGAGACCCTGGCGGTCGTTGTTGAGCAGCGCGTGATGCGCCCAGGTGACGGTCGTGCCCGAGGTCAGCAGGATCAGGGTATTGACCAGCGGCAGGTGCCACGGATCGAAGACGGCAATATCCTTCGGCGGCCAGACGCCGCCAGTGGCTGCAACGCGCGAGGCCTGGATCGCTTCGCCGGTGAACAGGCTGGCATCGAAGAAGGCCCAGAACCAGGCGACGAAGAACATCACTTCCGAAGCGATGAACATCAGCATGCCGTAGCGGAGGTGGAGGCCGACCACCGGTGTGTGATCGCCCTGATTGGCTTCCTTGATGACATCACGCCACCACATGAACATCGTGTAGAGCACCAGCACGAAGCCGATGATCATCGTCCACGGATTGGCGTGATTGTGCATCCAGACGACGGCGCCGATCGCCAGCACGAAGGCTGAGACCGAGCCGACGAAGGGCCACGGACTCGGGTCGACCAAATGGTAATCGTGATTCTTCGCGTGGGTGTCAGCCATTTCCCCTACTCCTCAATTCGTGATGGTGCCGGTTGGGGCTTGCGCCTTCGGCTCTGTCCTGGGCTTGTCCACCGGATACATCGTGTAGGACAAGGTGATTTCCTTGATGCCGGCGGCGTCCGGATCGTCGATCATATCGGGATCGACGAAAAACACGACCGGCATGTCAATGCTTTCGCCCGGCTTCAGCGTCTGTTCGGTGAAGCAGAAGCACTGGATCTTGTTGAAGTAGACGCCGGCGTTGGGCGGCGTCACGTTGAAAATCGCCGAGGCGGTGATGGTCTCGTTCGAGGTATTGCGGGCCCGGTAATGGGCCATGGCCTGTTCGCCGAACTTCACGTTCATCGTGGTTTGCGCGGGATGAAAGGACCACGCGAGATGATTGGACGTATTGGCATCAAAGCGGACGGATACCGAACTGGCAGATGCCACCTGCGGCGCTGCCTCGGCCCGTTGCGTCGTGCCGCCAAAGCCTGTCACCTGACAGAACATGCGGTAGAGCGGAACCGAGGCGAAGGCGAGGCCAAGCATGGCCACCGCAACACCGCTTGCCAAGAGGGCGACGCGGCGGTTTCTGCCGGTTGCAGGGACAGCCATTACATCCCCCTCTCGATCACGCCGCCGCCAAGACGGACGATGGTTGTGATGAAGAACAGGAGCACCATTCCACCAAGTGCAAGCGCCATGACCAACGCGCGCTTCTTGCGGCGGGCCATGTCCTCTTTGCTGAACGGTGCGTTGGTCATCTGGCCATTCATCCCAGAACTGCCGGGAAGGAGGGGATCCCCAAGGCCCGCTCGACCAGCACGAGTGCGAAAATCAGGAACAGCCAAAGGGTGGAGAAGAAGAAGAGTTTCTTGCAGGCCTGCTCGCCTTCAGCGCCATCACGGACGCGGAAGACGCGCACGGCGTGATGAATGAAGACGAGATCGAGCGCCACGGTGGCAAGCGTGTAGAGCCAGCCGGTGGTGCCGGTGAGCGAGGGCAGCAGCGTGACCGGCGCCAGGATCAGCGTATAGATCAGGATCTGCCGACGCGTTTCATCGGACCCTGCGACGACGGGGAGCATGGGTACGCCAGCGTTGGAATAGTCGGCGTTGATCTTCTTCCACAGCGCCAGCGCCCAGAAGTGCGGCGGCGTCCACATGAAAATGATGAGAAACAGGGCGATCGAGCCCAGGTCGATGCTGCCCGTCACCGAGACCCAGCCAACCATCGGAGGAAAGGCACCGGCCGCCCCGCCAATCACGATGTTCTGCGGTGTCAGGCGCTTCAGCCACATCGTGTAGATGACGATGTAAAAGAAGATCGTGAAAGCCAGAAGCGCACCGGCCGCCAGATTGACCAGGAGGCCGAGCACGAGCACGGAACCGATGGCCAGCGTGAGGCCGAAGCCCAGCGCCTCGCCGGGAAGCACGGCACCGCTTGGAACCGGCCGCTTGGCCGTGCGCTTCATCAATGCATCGATGTCGGCGTCATACCACATGTTGAGGGCGCCAGCCGCTCCTGCACCCACCGCGATTGCAAGAAGGGCGACAAACCCCATCCACGGATGAATGCCGCCCGGCGCAGCAATGAGTCCGACAAGGGCTGTAAAGATAACGAGCGACATCACTCGCGGCTTGAGCAGCGCGAAGAAATCTCCGGCTGTGCCCTGGCCGCCAACTTCAGCGGCCCGGGTTTCAGTGCCTTGCATGTTGATGTCGCTCATCGGTCGCGTCAGTTACTTGATGACCGGCAAGGTCGAGAACTGATGGAACGGCGGCGGCGACGACAGCGTCCATTCGAGCGTCGTTGCGCCAACGCCCCACGGATTGTCACCAGCCGGCACCTTGCGGGCATAGGCCTGGAACACACCGAAGAGGAAGATGACGAGGCCGACGGTTGAAATATAGGCGCCGTAGGACGAGACCTGATTCCAGCCGGCATAGACGTCCGGATAGTCGATGTAGCGGCGCGGCATGCCGGCCAGTCCGAGGAAGTGCTGCGGGAAGAACACCAGATTCACGCCAATGAACGTGACCCAGAAATGCACGTGGGCAATGGTTTCATTGTACATGTAGCCAGTGATCTTCGGGAACCAGAAGTACCACGCCGCGAAGATGGCGAAGACGGCGCCGAGCGAGAGCACATAGTGGAAGTGAGCCACGACGTAATAGGTGTCGTGCAGCACGCGGTCAGCACCGGCATTGGCCAGCACGACGCCGGTGACACCACCGACGGTGAACAGGAAGATGAAGCCGAGGGCCCAGACCATCGGCGGCCTGAACTCGATCGACCCGCCCCACATGGTGGCGATCCAGGAGAAGATCTTCACACCCGTCGGAACGGCGATGATCATGGTGGCCGCCACGAAATAGGCCTGCGTATCGGCATCCATGCCCACCGTATACATGTGGTGAGCCCAGACGACGAAGCCGACGACGCCGATCGCCACCATCGCATAAGCCATGCCGAGGTAGCCGAAGACCGGCTTCCGCGAGAAGGTCGAAACGATGTGGGAGATGATGCCGAAGCCGGGAAGAATGAGGATATAGACTTCCGGGTGGCCGAAGAACCAGAACAGATGCTGGAACAGCACCGGATCACCACCGGCCGAGGGCACGAAGAAGGACGTGCCGAAGTTGCGGTCGGTCAGCAGCATGGTGATGGCGCCAGCCAGAACCGGCAGCGACAGCAGCAGCAGGAAGACGGTGACCAGCACCGACCACACGAACAGCGGCATCTTGTGCAGCGTCATGCCGGGGGCGCGCATGTTGAAGATGGTGGTGATGAAATTGATGGCGCCGAGGATCGAGGAGGCACCGGCAAGGTGAAGCGCCAGGATAGCGAAGTCCATGGCCGGGCCAGGCTGGCCGGTGGTCGAGAGCGGCGGATAGATGGTCCAGCCGCCACCGACACCATGGGCACCGGCGGGGCCCTCGACGAACATCGAAATTAGCAGCAGGCCGAGAGCCGGCGGCAGCAGCCAGAACGAGATGTTGTTCATGCGCGGGAAGGCCATGTCGGGCGCGCCGATCATCAGCGGCACGAACCAGTTGCCGTAACCGCCGATCATGGCGGGCATGACCATGAAGAAGATCATGAGCAGCGCGTGGGCCGTGACGAAGACATTGTACATGTGCTTGCCGGCATCGACGGCGGCATCCGCCGGCGTGCCATAGACCATCGAGGCCAGGCCGGTGAAATACTGGATGCCGGGCTCGGCGAGCTCCATACGCATCAACAGCGACAGGATGGTGCCGATGATGCCGGCGATGATCGCAAACCACAGATACATCGTGCCGATGTCCTTGTGGTTGGTGGAGTAGACGTAGCGCTTCCACCCGGTCGGGTGGCCGTGATCGTCATGCGCAGCGGTCGCGTGTGCCATTGTTTGTAAGCCCCTTCCCCGAATTAGTTCTGCGCCAGCGTCTTCTGGCCGGCTTCGAGCGAAGCCAGAAGTTTAGCGGCGGCCGCCGGATCGCCAGTCTCCAGAAGAGACTTCGACCAGGCATCATACTTGTCCTGCGAAACGACGTGGACCTCGATCGGCATAAAGGCGTGATCCTTGCCGCAAAGTTCAGAGCACTGACCGTAGAACGTGCCCTCGCGCGATGCCTTGAACCAGTCCTCGTTGAGGCGGCCCGGAATTGCGTCGATCTTCATGCCGAAGGACGGGATCGTCCAGGCGTGGATGATGCCGTCGGGATCCGATGTTACGACCAGCTTGACGACCTTGCCGACCGGAACAACCACGGGAACATCGGTGGCGAGCAGATAGGGCACACCGGCAGCCCTGGCGATATCCAGGTCCTTGGCCTCTTCCTTCAGATAGGCCGTGAAGCTGGCCTTGGCGGTGCCATCTTCGTTGAGGCCCAGGTCCGGATATTCGTAGGACCAGTTCCAGCTCGGATTGCCGACGATCTTGATGGTCATGTCGGCAACCGGAATGTCGCGCTGCAGATAGAGCAAGCGGAAGGATGGAATGGCGATCACCACCAGGATGAGGATCGGAACCACCGTCCAGACAACCTCGATCAAGGTGTTGTGGGTGGTCTTGGAGGGAACCGGGTTGGCCTTGGCGTTGAACTTCACCATCACGTAGACGAGCAACGCCAGGACGAACAGCGTGATCACCGTGATCAGTGGCAGAAGCAAGCCATTGTGGAAGCTGTGAATGCCTTCCATGGAAGGCGAGGCAGCCTCCTGCAGGCCCATCTGCCACGGCACTGCGTGATTTTCAGCG
>CAUJIO010000061.1 GCA_963205315.1 Pseudomonadota bacterium
TCCCGACCTCGTCGGTCTCTACAATGTCGGCGGCGGCACGCGCGGCATCGTCTCGGCATTGGAGGCGTCCGGGCGGGCCAAGGAAGTGGTGCTGCTGGCCCACGACCTGAGCGATTCCAATCGCAAAGCCCTCATTCGCGGCACCATTGATGCGGTGATCAATCAGGACCCCGGACATGAAGTGAGAAGCGCCATCCGCGTGCTGATTGCCAAGGCCGACAATGTGCCGCTGATCGAAAGCCAGGAACGCATCCGCATCGACATCTTCCTGCGCGACAATCTGCCTTAGAGCCTGCACTCCAAGGCAGATTGAGAGTTGAGTGACTTCAGCCCGGCAGGCGCTTGTCGTAATCCGCCTTGAGCCGCAGCCAGCCGTCCCAGAACGGCTCCGGCTCCGTGCCGGCGAGGCGGGCGGCCAAAACGTCGAGATGCATGTGCCAGCCGGCGCTGACCATCAGCAGCATGGCGCGTTCCGGAACGCGATGGTGGGTGACGGTGAGCAGCACCTTGCCGCCGGCATTTTGCAGTTCGAAGCAGACGCCGCCAGTGCTGCCCCAGGTGAAGGCAATCTTGCGCGGCGGATCGAGGTCGGTGATCTGGCAGGTCAGGCGATGCTCTTCACCGAAACCCTCGGGCTTGGCGCCGGTGGGCGTGGTCAACTCATCGTTCCGCCAGATGAATTCGAAGGACGAGCCGACCTTCATCTCCATCTTGCCCGAGGCCAGCCATTTGCGGCGCATGTCGCTCTCGGTCAGATAGGACCAGACACGCTCGATGGGACCGGGCAGCAGGCGCTGGATCTTCAAGGTGGCGGGTTCGGTCAGGGTGCCATAGGCGTCGAGTGTCGCGAGATCGGTCATGTCTTGTCTCCTGTGGGGTTGGGGGATTTGCGGGCGTCCTCCTCGCGGAGGAGCTGGTCGAGGATGTCGAGACGGCTGGTCCAGAACCGCTCGTAGAAGTTCAGCCACGCCTGGGCGCTGGCCAGCGGCCCGGGTTCGAGCCGGCAGATGTGAGTGCGGCCGCGCACCTGGCGGCGGATCAGCCCGGCGCTTTCCAGCGCCTTGATGTGCTTCGAGGCTGCCGCCAGCGAGATCGCGTGAGGCTGCGCCAATTGCGTGACGGTCCGTTCACCTGAGGAAAGATCACGCAGCATCTGCCGCCGCGTGGCATCTCCCAGGGCATGAAAGACGGTGTCGAGTTGCGATGTCTGTAATTCAACCATGTGGTTGAATATAGAACATCACGCGTTATTGTCAACCAATTGGTTGAATGATTTTCAACCCGAACTGCCGGCCCCGCCGAAGGACAGGCTCATGAACTCGTGGAAGGTGCGTGTTGCCGGCGCCTGTGGGCGCGTGTGGTTCCAGGCAATGCCGACATCCATGGTGGGAATGTCGGCCACCACATTGCGCAATTCGATGCGCTGGCCTTCGAGCGACCACGGCCGGTAGACCATGTCGGACAGGATGGTGAGGCCCATGCCATCGGCCACCAGGCTGCGTACAGCTTCGACCGATGATGTCTTGAACACGGTGGAAGGCCTGAGACCCGTGTGTTTCCAGTAGCGGCTCGCAGTCTGGTTGGCCTCGTCGACGGTGAGCATGATGTAGGGTTCGGCGGCAATGTCGCCGAGCGTGATGGCTTCCGCCGACAGGAGACGGTGCTCGACCGGCAGCCACAGCCGGCGCCGGGAGCGGATCAGTGTCTCATAGGCCAGCCGTTTCTTGTCAGCCAGGTTGGAGACCAGCATGACGGCCAGATCGAGGCTGCCATCCTTCAATCCGCCTTCGATTGCGTCGCGTGGCAATTCATAGAGTTCTGCCTTGATGCGCGGATAACTGCGGGCAAAGCGGGTGTAGTGGCGCGGCAGGAAATAGCCCGCCACGGTATAGGACACGCCGATCCGCACCGTGCCGGCAATCGCGCTGTCCTCGGTCAGGGGTGCATGCTGTGCCGCATTGACCGCCGCCATGATGTTGCGCGCGTGCTGCAGGAAGCGCGCCCCTTCGGCGGTGAGCGCCACACCGGACGGCAGGCGCTTGAACAGGGCGACGCCGACATCCTCCTCCAGTTGCTTGATGGCGGCGGTGACGGCCGACTGCGACACGTTCAGGGCGATGGCGGCGAGGCTCACCTGGCCCTGATCCGCCGTGGCGATGAAATAGCGGACTTGCTTGAGCGACAGGGACATTATCTGATTTTTCGATACGGAAATACAGTTTTTCTGATTTTACAATATTCTGGCTCTGCAGCAAGACTTGAGGCCAAGATCGGCGCAACGCGCGCGTGGGGCAGGAGGCGGAAAGCGTGACCATCATCAATTGCGACATGGGCGAGGCGTTCGGCCTCTACAAGATGGGCGACGATCAGGGCCTGATGCCGCTGATCGACGTCGCCAACGTCGCCTGCGGCTTTCACGCCTCCGACTTCAACCACATGCGCTCCACCGTGCAACTGGCGAAGAAGCATGGCGTCAGGGTGGGGGCCCATCCCTCGCTGCCCGATCTCCAGGGATTTGGCCGCCGTGAAATGAAGATCAGCCGCGAGGAACTGGCCAACTGCATCATCTATCAGGTGGGCGCGTTGAAGGGCTTCCTCGAGGCCGAGGGCATGGCCCTGAACCACATCAAGCCGCATGGGTCGCTCTATGGCATGGCGGCGCGCATGGAAGACATGGCGCATGCCGTCTGCGACGCGGCGGACGTCTTCAAGGTGCCGCTGATGGGCATGATCAATACTTTCCACGAAAAGGTCTACACGGCCCGCGGCCACGGCTTCATCGCCGAGTTCTACGCCGATCTCGACTACCGCGACGATGGCTCGCTGATCATCACCCGGGAGCACGAGGCGAAGGACCCGCTGCGCGCCGCGGCCCTCTGCCTGCGCGCCATCCGCGAGGGCAAGGTGGCAGGCACCGGCGGCAAGGATGTCGCCGTGCGCGCCGATGCGATTTGCGTTCATTCCGATACGCCCAACGCGGTCGCCATCGCCGAGGCCGTGCGCGCGGCCGTCAAACCCTATATCACTGCCTGAATTCCAGACGAGGACACCATGGCTCAATTGCTCTCACCGCTTCCCGGCACCTTCTACCGCAAGCCGTCGCCCGACAAGCCGTCCTACAAGGAGGACGGCGACAGCGTCGCCAAGGGCGACGTCATCGGCCTCATCGAAGTCATGAAGTCCTTCAACGAGGTGAAGGCCGAGTCAGATGGCAAGATCACCTTCATGGCCGAAAACGAGGAACCGGTGATGGCCGGCCAACCGCTGGCCGAGATCGTCTGAGCATGGCGATCACCAAACTCCTGATTGCCAATCGCGGCGAGATCGCCGTCCGCATCATCCGTGCGGCGAAGGAGCTTGGGATAAGAACAGTGCAGGTGCACTCGGCGGCAGACGCCGAGTCACTCGCCGTGAAGATGGCGGACGAGGCGGTGAATATCGGCCCGCCGCATGCTGCGAAATCCTATCTCAATGTTCTCAACATACTTGAAGCAGCGAAAGTGACGGGCGCCGATGCGGTGCATCCGGGCTATGGCTTCCTTGCCGAGAACGCCGCATTCGCCGATGCGGTGGAAGCAGCAGGACTGATCTTCGTCGGACCAAAGGGTGATGCCATTCGCGTCATGGGCGACAAGGTGGCGGCGCGTGTTGCCGCCGAAGCCGCAGGCGTGCCCGTCGTGCCCGGCTCCGACGGCCGCATCGATGATCCCGAACAGGCCAAGGCCATCGCGCTTGCCATCGGCTTTCCGGTGATGATCAAGGCGGCGGCCGGCGGCGGCGGCCGTGGCATCCGCATTGCCCATGACATGCACGAGTTCGAAACGCTGATGCCGCAGGCCAGTGCCGAGGCCAAGGCGGCGTTTGGCGACGGCGGTCTCTACATCGAGAAGGTGATCGAGAAGGCCCGCCATATCGAGGTTCAGATTCTGGGTGATGGACGGCGCGCAATTCATTGTTTTGAGAGGGAATGTTCGCTGCAGCGGCGGCGCCAGAAAGTCTGGGAGGAAGCGCCCTCGGCGGTGCTGCCGCAAGATGTGCGTGACAAGCTCTGCGCCTCGGCCGTGGCGCTTGCCGAAGCCGTCAACTATCGCGGTGCCGGCACGCTCGAGTATCTCTATGACGATGAGACGCAGCACTTCTATTTCATCGAGATGAACACCCGCATTCAGGTCGAGCATCCGGTAACCGAGATGATCACCGGCATCGACCTGTTGCGCGAGATGATCCTGATCTGCGGCGGCGAACCGTTGCGCTACACGCAGGACCAAGTGCGCATGAAGGGCCACGCCATTGAAGTGCGCATCAATGCCGAAGATCCTGCCAAGAACTTCATGCCCGCACCCGGCACGGTCACGTCGCTGCGCCTGCCCGGCGGTCCCGGCACCCGCTTCGACACCATGCTCTATCAAGGCTATCAGGTGCCGCCGTTTTATGACTCGCTGCTGGGCAAGCTGATCGTCTGGGATGAGACGCGTGAGCGGGCCATCACCCGCATGCGGCGCGCGCTCGATGAACTTGAAGTCGGTGGCTTGCAGACGACCAAGCCGCTACACCAATTGCTGGCCACGGACGAGAGCGTGGCACGTGCGGACTTCCATACGCGCTGGCTCGAGCCGTGGCTCGAGGCCAATGCACACAAGCTGAGCTCATGAGGGAGGTGGCCCACACATGAAGACACGATACAGCTACGGGGGCGACGAGCACATTTTCGTCGAATGCGACGAGGAGATGTCGCTCGAGGCCTTCTTCAAATCGCTCTCCATCACCACGGCGGTGAAGAAGGCGCGGATCAAGGGCGTCACCGAGATCTGTCCGGCCAACGCTTCCTTCCAGATCAAGTTCAATCCGGACGTGATCAAGCCCTCGGACATGCTGAAGGAGCTGAAGGCGATCGAGAAGCAGGCGGCAAAGTCGAAGCCCGTCATCAAGTCGCGCATCATCGAGATCCCGGTGCTCTACAATGACCCGTGGACGCACGAGACGCTGATGCGGTTCCGCGAGCGCCATCAGGATCCGTCATCGACCGATATCGAATACACCGCGCGCATCAACAATCTCGATGGCGTCGACGGCTTCGTGAAGGCGCATTCGGGAGCGCCCTGGTTCGTCTCCATGGTGGGCTTCGTCGCCGGGCTGCCGTTCCTCTATCAGATGGTCGACCGCCAGCGGCAGATCCAGTCGCCGAAATACCTGCGTCCCCGCACCGACACGCCGAAGCTCACGGTGGGCCACGGCGGCTGCTTCGGCTGCATCTATTCGGTGCGGGGTGCCGGCGGCTACCAGATGTTCGGCATCACCCCGGTGCCGATCTATGATCCCAACCAGAAGATCAAGCACCTGAAGGACTTCATGTGCCTGTTCCGGCCGGGCGATATCGTCAAGTGGAAGCCCATAGATCGCGAAGAATATGATTCCACCGTCGCCGCCGTCGAGAAGGGCCGCTTCAATCTCAAGATGAAGGACGTGACCTTCGATTTGAACGAGTTCAAGAAGGACATGGACGGCACAAACGCCAAGCTGATGGGGGCACTCAATGGCCGTTAATGTCATCAAGCCCGGCCTGTCGACCACGGTTCAGGATCTGGGCCGCCCCGGCTACTATCACATCGGCATTCCGCTCTCGGGCGCCATGGACAGGCTGGCCGCCAAGGCCGCCAACTGGCTGGTCGGCAACAAGGAGGGCGCTGCCGTTCTCGAAGCCGTCTTCATGGGGCCGGAACTGAAATTCACCGAGGAAGCAACCGTCGCCGTCACTGGCGCCGAACTGCCGCCGAAGGTCGATGGCGAGGTCCGCGACACCTGGACCTCGTTCAAGGTGAAGAAGGGCCAGACATTGTCCTTCGACTTCCTCAAGAAGGGTGCCCGCGCCTATATCGCCATTTCCGGCGGCATCGATGTGCCGGTGGTGCTCGGCTCGCGTTCGACCTATGCGCTGGGAGCGCTTGGCGGTTTCACGGGCCGCAAGCTCGAAGCCGGCGACAAGCTGCCTGTCGGAAAGGGCCGTGCGGTGAAGGAAGGCCGCAGCGTGCCGGAGAAGCTGCGCCGCGGCCCGGGCCAGCCGGCTGAACTCCGCATGATCCCCGGCCTCTACTGGCATCGCATCACGGAAGCCGCCGGCAAGCAGTTCCTCGCCGACACCTGGAAGGTGGCGAATGAGGCCGACCGCATCGGCTATCGCTTCAAGGGCGGCAAGCCGCTGGAGTTCGTGGCGCGTGAACAGCCCTTTGGTGCTGGCTCGGACCCCTCGAACATCGTCGATGCCTGCTATCCCTATGGCTCGATCCAGATCCCCAGCGGCACAGAGCCGATCGTCCTGCACCGCGACGCGGTGTCGGGCGGCGGCTACTTCATGGTGGGTGCGGTGATCTCCGCCGACATGGATTTGATCGGCCAGATGCAGCCCAATACCCCGGCGCGCTTCGTCGAGGTGACCATGGCGCAGGCGCTGAAGGCCCGGAAAGACCGGGCCAAGCTGATCGAGAAGATCAAGGCGGGACTCTAAGGGAAGGGGCCCTCATCCGGCCTTCGGCCACCTTCTCCCATTCTGCGAACGGGAGAAGGCCAAAAGACAAATGCCTTCTCCCGCCGGAGGTGGGAGAAGGTCCCGACAGGGGGATGAGGGCTCTTCAGCCCTTGCCCCGCGCCTTTTCCCGATATTCCTTTGGCGGCAGGCCGAACTGCGCCTTGAAGGCGCGCGAGAATTGCGCCTGATCGCCGAAACCCCAGCGATAGGCGATTTCGGCCACCGTCTGGCGGTTTGACGGATCGCGCAAGGTTTCACGGCAGGCTTCCAGCCGCTGGTCGCGGACCCAGCTTCCCAGTGTCTGGTTGGTGTCGCGGAACAACTCGTGCAGATAGCGCGTGGAGATGCCGCAGCCGCGCGCAATCGTATCGGGATCGAGTTCGCAGTCGTTCATGTGCTTCCGGACGAAGGCCTCGATGCGCGTCAGATGCGCCTCCCGCACTGTCGAATTGCCGGTGGTCAGCGTCCGCTCGTCGGCCTTCAGCGCCAATACCAGAAGATCGATCAACTGCTGGCCGACCGTCGAGCGGGTCTCCGGGCTCATGGCGTCGAAGCGGTTGGGGATCAGGTGCAGCATGTCGGTGAACAGGCCGCCCGCGCCATCGGCTGCGTTGAACTGCAGCGAGCAGAACCGGTCCGGCTGGCGGATGCGCCCGCCCAACGCCTTGGCCTCGACCTTTACCACCCAGAGATCGGCGGCTTCCGCGTGGCTGAACTCATAGGGCTCGTGGCTGCGTTCAAGAATGAAACTGCCGGGATTGCAGCGCACATCCTTGCCGCATTGCGAGAAGAAGACTTCCGAGCGGGCGGGAACCGTGACCAGGAACTGCTCATCGCGCTCCGCCTTGAAGTGCTGCGGCAGCCGCCGGTACTGCAGCGCGTCCGAAGTCAGGCGAGACAGCGACACGTCGCCCAGCGTCCAGGAGATCAGGTCGCCGGAAAAACTGTCGGCATTGCGAAACTGCAAGTCGAGCGGAAAATAGGTCTTGGCGATCGCATCATGCCAATGGCGGCTGCGGTCCTGCGTGGCGGTTCTGGACGTGGTGATCGTCGTCTTCATCGCGGAGTCTCCGGCGGATGAAAAACACTATGCCCGCCGCGCACCGAGCGCAACATTATCCCTTCGGACTGCGCCACAGATCAAATGAGGATTCGCAGGCTGCAAAGACTGGCGGAGCGGATGCCGCCTAATGTCCAAGATCGAAGACGTGCGCAAAGACACCGGAACAGTGAGGACATCATGGCCGCCAAGCGAAATCCCAAGGTTGACCCGATCACGCTCTCCGTGGTGCGCGGCGTGCTGGAGACCACCCAGCGCGAAATGACGCTGTCGCTCGAAAAGACGGCCCGCTCCTCGGTGTTCAATCTGGCGCATGATTATTCGACGGCGCTGTTCAATGCCAGGCCCGAGATGATCCTGCAGGGTCAGGACATTCCGATCCATCTGGGCTCGCTCATTCCCGCTATGAAGGCGGTGGCCAAGTTCTTCGAGGGCGACATTCACGAGGGCGACCTGATCCTCCACAACGACCCCGCTTTCGGCGGCAGCCACGCCATCGACACCTGCATGTACAAGCCGGTCTTCTACAAGGGCAAGCTCGTCTACTGGACGGTGTGCAAGGGTCATCTGACGGACATCGGCGGCCCGGTGCCAGCCGGCTACAATCCCAATGCCAAGGAAATCTACGCCGAGTGCCTGCGCATTCCGCCGGTCAAGATCTGGGACCGGGGCAAGCCGCGCAACGACGTGCTCAACATGATCTTCACCAACATGCGCGCCCGGCGCGACCAGGAGGGTGACTTCAACGCGCTGATCGGTGCTTGTCAGGTGGGCGAGCGCAATCTGCTGGCGATGCTGGACAAGTATGGCCAGAAGACGGTGGATGCCTGCATCAACGAATTGCTCGACATGGCCGACCACCATATGCGGAGCCTGATCAAGACGGTGCCGGACGGGACCTACGAAGGCGTCGCCATCCTCGAAGACGCCGGCCATGGCTTCGGCGATTTCGAGATCAAGGCGACAGTGACGATCAGACGAGACACGTGCCACATCGTCATCAACAGCCCGCCGCAGATTCCCTATTTCATCAACTCATACGAGGGCAATTCGCACTCGGGCGTCTACCTGGGCCTGATGATGTTCGCGGCCCTGCCGCCCCCCTACAACGAAGGCCTCTATCGCTGCGTGAGTGTCGACTTCGGGCCGAAGGGCACCATCTGCAATGCGCAGGAGCCGGCCCCGCACATGAACTGCACGACGACGCCGATGGAGACGCTGACCGATGCCGTGCGCCTTGCCTTCGAGAAGGCCATGCCATCGAAGGTCTCAGCTTCATGGGGCCACGCCAATGGTTTGAATGTCGCCGGCTGGGACTCGCGCACCAACGAGGAATTCGTCACCATGGTGCTCGCCACCATCATTTCTGGCGGTGGTGCCACGCCGAAGCAGGACGGCTGGCACGCGGTGGGCCCCGAATGCTGTTTCGGCGCCTTGACCTCCGGCGACGTCGAGCTGCTCGAATATTCCTACCCCATCATCATCCACAAATATTCGCTGATGACCGATAGTGGCGGCGCGGGCAAATTCCGCGGCGGCTCCGGCACCGCCTGGGAAGTCGAACCGCTCGACAAGGAAATGCTGTGCATCGGCTTCGGCGAAGGCCGCCGCATTCCGGCCATGGGTGCGGCGGGTGCGGTGTCGAAGGATATCGACTCGAAGGTCGGCCGTGTTGAGTTGAAGCGCGGCGGCAAGGCGGAAGTGAAGCGTACCAACATCATGGAAACCATCCAGCCGGGCGACACCGTCACCAACATGAATCCCGGCGGCGGCGGTTACGGCAATCCGTTCGAGCGCCCGGTCGAAAAGGTGGTGTGGGACGTCAAGAACGGCCTCGTCTCCGTGAAAGGCGCGAAGGACGACTACGGCGTCGTCATCACCGATCCCGAAACCCTCGATGTCGACATCGCCGCAACCCACGCCCTGCGCGCCGCCGCCTGAAGGAGACCTGACCCATGCGCACGCAATATCGTCTCGGCATCGATGCCGGCGGCACCTTCACCGATTTCGTCGTCGCCGACCGCGAGTCGGGCGACGTCAAGCTCTTCAAGGCGCTCTCGACGCCGTCCGATCCGACCAAGGCCATCGAGAACGGCTTGAAGCTGATCGCCGATGACTTCGGCATCACACCATCGGACCTCGTCTCGAATTGCGATCTCTGCATCAATGGCACGACCGTTGGCCTCAATGCCCTGATCACCCATCGCGGCGGCAAGACCGGACTGATCTGCACGGCGGGCCATGAAGATTCGATCGAGATCCGCAACGGCCACAAGGAAGACGGTTTCCGCTATGATCCGGACTATCCGGCCGCCACCATGCTGGTGCCGCGCTACCTGCGCAAGGGCGTGCGCGAACGGGTGATATCCGATGGCTCGATCCGCACCCCGATGCAGGAAGCCGACGTGCGCGCCGCCTGCGATCTGTTCCTCAAGGAAGGCGTCGAAACGGTTGCCATCTCCTTCGTCTGGTCGGTGCTCAATACGGCGCACGAGCTGCGCGCCGCCGAGATCGTCCGCGAGATGATGCCGGATGCGATCCTGACGGTCGGCTCCGATCTCTATCCGCAGGTGCGCGAATATACCCGCACCTCCACATCGGTGGTGAATGCCTATCTGGCCCCCGTGATGCGGAAATACGTGCACGCCGTCGATGCCTATTTCAAGGCACTGGGTGCGAAACAGCCGGTGCGCTACTTCCAGTCCAACGGTGGTCTGGCCATCGGCCAGGCGATGACAGATCGCTCGGTTTACGCCATCAATTCCGGGCCTGCGTCGGCGCCGCAGGCTGGTCTCTATGTCTCCGCACCCTTCAAAAAGAAGAACGTCATCACCGTCGATATGGGCGGCACGTCGTTTGACATCACGCTGACCAAGGACGGCCAGACCAATCTCAACAAGAACATCGACTTCCTGCGCTATCGCATCGGCGTGCCGATGATCCAGGTGGAAACGCTGGGCGCCGGCGGCGGCTCGATCGGCTGGATCGACTCGCTGGGGCTCATTCAGGTCGGTCCGCAATCGGCGGGATCGGAACCGGGCCCCGCCTGTTACGGTCAGGGCGGCACGGAACCAACGACATCGGACGCCAACCTGGTGTTGGGCTATCTCAATCCGGACGGTCTGCTTGGTGGAAAATTGCCGCTCGATCTGGAGAAGGCGCGCAAGGCGGTGAAGAAGGTCGCCGATCCGCTTGGCATCTCCATCGAGCGTGCCGCCTATGGCATGTACACCATCGTCAACAACAACATGGTGAATGGCATTCGCCGCGTCTCCGTCGAGCGCGGCTACGATCCGCGTGACTTCGTGCTGGTGGGTGCGGGTGGCGCGACGGCCGCCCACATCACGGCCCTGGCCCGCGAGATGGGCATCGATACCATAATCCTGCCGAAGCTGGCCTCGGGACTCTGCGCCTTCGGACAGATCATCTCGGACGTGAAATACAACTACATGGCCACGGCCCCGCTGCGCCTCGACAATGCCGCCGCGTACACGCGCATTGACACGCTGTTCAAACAGATCGAGAAGCAAGGCGTGGCGCATCTGAAAACCGACGGCTTCAAGCCGGCGCAGATCGATGTGAAGCGCAGCCTCGACATGCGATACGTGGGCCAAGTGCATGAATGCACCGTCGACATCGGCACCTTCGAAATCAACGCCAAGACCATCGACAAGGTGAAAGAGGCCTTCCACGCCCGGCACGAGGAACTTTATACCTATTCGGAGCGCCACAACCCGGTGGAAGTCGTCAACATCGAGTCGACCCTGTTTGGCCGCATCGACAAGCCCAGGGCGCCGAAGCTCGCCAAGGGAGCAACACCAGCCAAGGCCCTGAAGGGCTATCGCAAGGCCATCTTCGAAGCCTCCGGCAAAGCCGCCAAGACGCCGATCTATGATGGCAGCAAACTCGGTGCCGGGGCAGCAATTGCCGGTCCCGCCATCATCGAGGAAGTGACAACGACCATTGTCGTCGAACCCGGCTGGACCGCGAAGCTGGACGCGTCGGGCTCTTACGTCATCACGCACAGGAAGAAGTAGCGAACTTGTGTTACGGCGCGCGGACGGATTAGTGTGTCATGATGGAATATGATGACATTCGAGCCTCCGTCCGCAAACTCTGCGAAGAGTTCCCCGGCGAATACTGGCGCAAGCTGGATCGCGACATGGCCTATCCGCAAGGTTTCGTCGATGCACTGACGCAATCGGGATTTCTCGCGGCGCTGATTCCCGCTGAATATGGTGGCTCCGGTCTGCCGCTCTCGGCCGCCGCAGCCATCCTCGAGGAAATCCAGGCCTCTGGCTGTAATGGCGCCAGCTGCCACGCGCAGATGTATGTCATGGGCACCGTGCTGCGCCACGGCTCGGAAGCACAGAAGCAGAAATATCTGCCGGGTGTTGCCAGTGGAGCCGTGCGTTTGCAGGCATTCGGCGTGACCGAGCCGGGTAGCGGCACGGACACCACCTCGATCCGCACCTTTGCCAGGCGGGATGGTGACCGCTACTTCATCAACGGTCAGAAGATCTGGACCAGCCGCGCCGAATATTCCGACCTCATGGTGCTGCTGGCCCGCACCACGCCGCGCGAGGAGGTGCTCAAACGCACCGATGGTCTTTCGGTTTTCATCGTCGACATGCGCGAGGCACGCAAACGCGGCCTGACCATCCGCCCGATCCGCACCATGATGAATCATTCGACCACCGAACTGTTCTTCGACAACGTCGAGGTGCCCGCCGAGAACCTCATCGGCGAAGAGGGCAGGGGTTTCCGCTATATCCTGTCCGGCATGAATGCCGAACGCCTGTTGATCGCGTCCGAATGCGTAGGCGATGCCAAGTGGTTCATTGCCAAGGCCAGCGCCTATGCCAAAGAGCGCAAGGTTTTCGGCCGTGCCATCGGACAAAATCAGGGCATCCAGTTTCCGCTCGCCAAGGCTTATGCCAACATGCGCGCCGCCGAACTGATGGTGCGCGAGGGTCTTCGCAAATATGAGGCCGGCGAAGACTGCGGCGCCGAAGCGAACATGGCCAAGATGCTGGCGGCAGACGCATCATTCGAGGCTGCCAATGCGGCGATCCAGACGCATGGCGGCTTCGGCTTCGCCGAGGAATTCGACATCGAACGCAAGTTCCGCGAGACCAGGCTTTACCAGGTTGCGCCGATCTCGACCAATCTCATCCTGTCCTATCTCGCCGAGCACGTCCTCGGCCTGCCGCGGTCCTACTGATCATGGGTGGTGCTCTGGAAGGCCTGCTGGTCGTCGCCATCGAGCAGGCGGTGGCGGCACCCATGTGCACATTGCGGCTGGCCGATGCTGGCGCCCGCGTCATCAAGATCGAGCGCGAGGATGGTGACACGGCCCGCCACTACGACGAGGCGGTGAACGGCGTCTCCGCCTATTTTGCCTGGCTCAATCGCGGCAAGGAGAGTGCGGCGCTTGATCTCAAGAGCGACAGTGATCTGGCCATCGTGCGCCGCATGGTGGCGAAGGCGGATGTCGTCGTGCAGAATCTGGCCCCCGGTGCCGCCGCCCGCCTGGGCCTCGATGCGCAAACGCTGCTGGCCCGCCATCCATCCATCATCGCCGTCGACATTGCCGGATATGGTCAGGACACGGATTATCGCGGCATGCGCGCCTATGACATGCTGGTGCAGGCGGAGGCCGGCATCTGTGCGGTCACCGGTTCCCCCGATGCTCCGGCCAAGGTCGGCGTGTCGATTGCCGACATTGCGACCGGCATGAACGCCCATGCTCTGGTGCTCGAAGCCCTCATCGCCCGCGGGCGGACGGGCAAGGGCAGGGCCATCGAAGTGGCAATGTTCGACGGCATGGCGGACTGGATGAGCGTGCCGCTGCTGCACTGGACCTGCGCCAGCAAGGAGACGCGGCGCCACGGCATGGCGCATGCCGCAATCTACCCTTATGCGCCGTTCCGCTGCCGCGATGGCGATGTGATCGTGGCCATTCAGCAACCCTCGGAATGGCGCCGCTTCTGCGCCGGCGTGCTGGAGCAGGGGGCTCTTGCCGACGATCCGCGCTTTGCCACCAATCCCGACCGCCTCGCCAATCGCCACCAACTGGATGCGATCATATCTGCCGTTTTCGCCGGGTTGACCCGGGCCGATGCGATTTCGAAACTGGAGGCGCACACCATCGCCTGGGGCAAGGTCTCGACCGTTCCCGATGTCGCGGCCCATCCGGCCCTCAGGCGTTTCACCGTGCCCCTGTCAGGTGCGGAAAGCGTGCTGATGCCGCGCCCGGCCGGCCGGGATGATTTCGATCCGGGCCCTGTGCCACAGCTTGGCGAACACACGGCGCGTATCCGGGCCGAATTTGGGCCGTGACAGCATTGAGGCCCGGACCATGCAATGATAGTCAGGGTGCATGCCCCAGACTGTCCGCAGCGAATTAGCCGCTCCGCCACACATCGAACGCCGGACGCTCCGGATTCTCGGAACCGAGATCACCCTGCTGGAGCAGGTGCGCGCCCGCGCCCAGGCGGATCTCGGATTCAACATCGAGTTCGAGGTGCTGGACTTCCTCAGTTGCCAGCGCCGCGCGGCGCTGGAGCCCGAGACCTATGATATCTATGACCAGTGCTTCCATAATCTCGATATCGTCTGGTTCTGGGGTTCGCTGCAGCCTATCGACACGCAGCGGATTACCGAGTGGGACCGCCTGACCGGCCTGACGCGCGAGGGCGGCATCAACAAATATGCCTGGCGCGGGCATGGCGATGCGCCGGTGCGCAAGCTCTATGTTCAGCCCGGCGAATTCCTCGGCCCCGAACCCTCGCGGCATATCAGCATGCTGCCGACGGTGCACAATCTCGATTCCTTTGCCTACGACACACGGGTCTTCAGCAAGTCCGGCCGCCGCCGCGAGAGCTGGGCGTGGCTCCTCGATCCGCGTGCCAAGGGCCGGATTGCGCTGGTCGACGAACCTGCAATCGGTATCTTCGACGTGGCGCTGGCCGCCGAGGCGGCGGGCCACCTGCAGTTTGCCGATATCGGCAACATGACGGTGGCCGAAGTCGACGCCTTGATGGCCTTCCTCAACGACCTGCGCCAACAGGGTTTTTTCCGGGCCGTCTGGCGCAACGCCGAAGAAGCCAGCCGGCTGATCCGCGATGACCAGGTCTCCGCCCAGAGCATGTGGTCGCCGGTCTACGGCGATCTGGGTGACATGGCGGATGTAATGGCCGAGGCCGTCCCGGTCGAAGGCTATCGCGCCTGGCACGGCGGCATGAGTCTGTCGCGCCATCTCGCAGGACCGCGGCTCGACATGGGCTATGACTATATGAACTGGTGGCTTTCGGGCTGGCCGGGCGGTGTCATGGCACGGCAGGGCTATTACATGTCTGTGCTGGAGCGCGTGCAGGAGGCGATGCCGCCTGCCGAATGGGCCTACTGGTATGAAGGTGCCGCAGCGACGGTGGATCTGCCGGGCCCTGGCGGCAACATCGTGGTCAGGGCCGGGGCCAGCCGCGCAGGCGGTTCCTATTGGCAGCGTGCCAGCCACATCGCCGTGTGGAATACAGCCATGGACGAGCACAATTATGCCGCCCGTGCCTGGGATCGCTTTGCCATGCGGGTGCGGGGTGAAACGCCATGATGAACCCGCCCGCCAGTCCGCTCGCCATACAGAAACGCTATGAGCTGATCACCCGCGTGCTGCGGCTCAACATTCTGTCTGGCAAGCTGCCCAAGGGGTTCGTGCTGCTCGAGGGGCCGATCGCCGAACTCATGCAGTCGAGCCGGGCGCCGGTACAGACGGCGTTGAAGATCCTCGAGGACGAAAACCTCGTGCACCGGTTTTCCGGGCGTGGCTTTCTGGTCGGTCCCGCCGGGCTGGACGCAGAGCCGCTGCGCAGGGATATCCGCGAGCTCGATTTACAGATCTCGGTCGAGATCGACGAAGCGCTGCAGAGCCGCGGCACATGGGAACTGGTCTATGACCGGGTGGAAGAGCAAGTTGCCTCCTGCCTGATCTTCGGTGAGTTCCGCATCGTGGAAACGGAACTGGGCGACTATCTGGGCGTGAGCCGCACGGTGGTGCGCGACGTGCTTAGCCGCCTGCACGAGCGCGGCCTCATTCGCAAGAACCAGAGCTCGCACTGGATCGCCGGACCCCTCACCGCCCAGTCGGTGCGCGAGAAATTCGCGGTGCGCGCCATTCTCGAACCCGCCGCCCTGCGCTTGGCCTTTGCCCACATCGACTATGCCGAAGTCGAGCGGGTGCGGGCGAGATTGGCCCAGGGCGAAGATCTCGAATGGGAAATGCTCGAAGACACGCTGATGGAACATTGCATTGCCAAGGTGCCGAATGGCGAACTGGTTCAACTGATCCGCAACAATCAGCTCCTGCTGTCCGCCGCCAGCCGGGCCCTCAACCGCCTCGGGCTGCCCCGCGACCGCGTCGCGCACGGTGAATATCATACGCTGTTCGATCTCCTGGCAAGGCATCTGGTCGATTCGGCAGCCGAGTATCTGGAGAGCCATTTGCGGGTGATGTGCGACAAGAATCTTGCCCGCCTCAAGATCGTTGCAGTGATCAGCCAATCTTCTGCCATTGCAACCTACCTGACCCCAAAATAAATGAGTTTTGGATTCATTAGTCATTTTTTGAGGCGCTAATTTCGCGGCAATTGCCCAAGTTTTGCGCCCAATGGGCGGCAATCGTTTTCCTCTTGCATACGTTAGACAATTTTGATTACATTCAAAGCCAAGGTTTCTTGCACTGTGGCAACACGTCTGCGTCGAGACCCGGTGGTAGTCTGTTTCGGGGAGGAGTGCTTCGCCAAGCATCGGCAAACAAGCCGGGCGCGGAGCCAGCTGAATGGCAGAAGAGTCGGCAATTTTCCGCCTTGAGGGCGTCACCAAAACCTACGGCGGCGTGACGGCGTTGCGTGATGTGTCGCTGTCGGTGAGCGGCAACGAATATATTTCGCTGCTTGGCCCCAGTGGCTCCGGCAAGTCCACTCTCCTGCGTGTCATTGCCGGGTTCGAGACTCCCGATCGCGGACGCGTGTTCTTCAACGGCCGAGACATCACCAACATTCCGGCGCACGAGCGCGGCATCGGCTTCGTGTTCCAGAACTTCGCGCTGTTTCCGCACCTCACGGTCTACGACAACGTCGCTTTCGGCCTGGCCAATGGCGAGAAGCAGGTTTCGCGCGACGAGATCGACCGCCGCGTGCGCGAAGCAATTGGCCTCGTCGGCCTTGCCGGCATGGAAGGCCGCGGGGTGCATCAGATTTCCGGTGGCCAGAAGCAGCGCGTGGCCCTGGCTCGCACGCTCGTCATGGCGCCAAGCCTCGTGCTGCTCGATGAGCCGTTGGGCGCACTCGACGCCAATCTTCGCAATCGCATGCGCAACGAGTTGCGCAGCATCCGCGAGACCCTCGGCGTGACCTTCCTGCATGTGACGGGGAGCGAAACCGAGGCGCTGGCAATGGGCGATCGCGTTGTGGTGCTTGACCGCGGCCGCATCGCACAGTTTGCAAAGCCGGACGACGTCTATGCCAAGCCTGCCACACCCAATGTGGCGCATTTTCTCAATCGCTATAATGTCTTTGACGGCACACTGAAGGACAAGACCTTCACCGGTCCCTTCGGCAGTCTGGCCGTCAGTGCCACGACACCCTCCGACAAGTCCGCCTATGCTGTGCGCTATGACCGCATGCAGGTCGAGCCCGACGGCAGCAAGGGGTCCGGCCCGGCCATTCCAGCGACCTTTGTGGCCAGCGAATATCTTGGTTCCTCCGTGATGTATTTCTTTGAAACCGCCGAGGGCAAGGTGATCGAAGTCGAACATCATCTCAGTCTCGGGGCGCCGAAAACCTACGAGCCGAAGTCGCGCTACATGCTGCGGTGGAAGCCGGATGACGCCATTGTATTCGGCTAGGATGTGACAGACATGAGCGTAGCAGACACCGCACCCCGTCCCCGCAAATCCAATACCTGGTGGCTGATCGCTCCCGGCGCCATCTGGATGGCGCTGTTCCTCGTGGCCCCGATTGCGCTGATCGTCTACGTGTCATTCTGGACGCAAACGACGTTCAAGATCGAACCGACTTTGACGCTGACGAGCTGGAAGACCTTTTTTGGCTCCGATACCTATATCTCCTCGCTGTTCACCACGCTGCGCATCTGGCTCATCGTCCTCGTCACGACGTTTGTGATCGGCTATCCGACGGCGCTCTTTGTCGGCCTCTTCATCAAGAACAAGACGCTGTCGACCGTGCTGCTGGTCATCTGCGTCATTCCGTTCTGGACCTCCTTCCTGATCCGTGTGCTGGCCTGGCGGCCGATGCTCGGCAAGGAAGGCGCCATCAACATTATTCTGCAGAAGGCCGGCATCATTTCGCAGCCCATCGAGGCGCTGCTCTTCACCGAACTCTCGGTGATTATCGGCATGACGCAGATCTATGTGGTGTTCATGGTCGGGCCGATTGCCTTTATGCTCGGCCGCATCGATCCCAACATCATTGAAGCGGCGCGCGACCTGGGAGCCGGCTTCGGACGGATCTTCCGCAAGATCATTTTCCCGCTGAGCCTGCCCGGTGTTGTCGTCGGCGCCATCTTCGTCAGCGTCATGGTGCTGGGCGAATTCGCAACCGCCGCAGCACTCTCCGGCCGCAAGGTGAACCTGCTGGGCAATATCATCGTCACGCAGGTGGGCTCGCTGAAATGGGCGCTGGCCTCGGTCGTCGGCGTCATCCTCACCATCGTCATGGGGCTGGTGATCGCCGGCTTCCTGCGTATCGTCGATCTGAAGCGGGAGCTCTGAGCCATGGAGTCCCGCGTCCTGAAGCCCGTCCTCGCTGTCTATGTCGTGCTCTTCATCCTGTTCCTGTACGGGCCGTTCTTCGTGCTGGGCATTCTGTCCTTCCAGCAGGGCCCGGAAGGTGGACCGCAGTTCCCGATCATCGAATGGTCGACCTATTGGTACCGCCACATCTTCGGACTGACGCCGCCATCGCGTGTGGCGCCCTTGCCACTGGGTGAATCACTGTTCCGCTCGCTGACGCTGGCCTTCATGACGATGGTGACCTCGACCGTGCTTGGCGTCATGTCGGCCCAGGCCTTCCGCAAGAAGTTCACGGGCTCAGGCCTGGTGTTCTATCTCATCGTCCTCGGCATGATGGTGCCCGGCGTGCTCACCGGCCTTGGCACGTCGCTGCTCGCCAACAACATCCTCGGCATCGAGCGCCATTGGTGGAGCACGGCCTTCGTCACGCATGTCGTCTATACCTTCCCCTTCGCCTTCCTGGTCATGCTGGCGATCCTCAACCGCTTCGATGGTTCGGTCGAGGAAGCGGCCTGGTCACTGGGTGTTTCACCGTGGAAAACGTTCCGCAAAGTGACTTTCCCGCTGATCTTCCCGGGCGTCCTCTCTGCCATGCTGTTTGCCTTCACGCTGTCCTATGACGAGTTCTCCCGCACGCTGTTTGCGAGCGGCCGCGACCAGACCTTGCCGTTGGCGATCTATGGCACCTTCTCGGTCGAGATCCATCCCAACGTCTTCGCCTTCGGTGTGCTGACGACGGTCTTCTCGTTCGCACTGCTCTCGGTCTACGCCATTCTGATGAGCCTCAGCGTCCGCCGCGCGAAAAAGATCGCCATGCAGGAGGACATCGTTTGAAGAACGCCATCGTTACCGGTGCCGGATCGGGAATTGGCCGCGCCATCGCCATCAGGCTCGCAGCGGACGGCTATAATGTGATCGTCAACGATTTCCGCCTCGATGCGGCGAAGGCCGTGGCAGCCGAAATCGGCAAGTCCGCTCATGCGGTCGCAGGCGATGTCTCGAAGGAAGCCGATGTCGCGGCCATCGTCGCCGCGTGCGAAATGAAGTTCGGTCCCTGTTCGCATCTGGTGAATTGCGCCGGCCATGTGCACCAGGCCCGCTTCATCAATCTTGAGCCTGCCGAATTCGACCGCATGTTCGCGGTGCATGTGCGCGGCACGTATCTGTGCATCCGCGGTGTGCTGCGCGGCATGCTGGCGCGGAAGTCCGGAGCCATCGTCAACATCGCCTCGCAGCTCGCCCAGATCGGCGGCATCGACCTTGTGCATTATTCCGGCGCCAAGGCTGCCATCATCGGCATGACCAAGGCGCTGGCGCGTGAAGTGAGCGCCGATGGCGTGCGCGTCAACGCCGTGGCTCCCGGCCCGATCAATACGCCGCTGGTCATGGCGCTCTCCGACGAGTGGCGCAACCGAAAGGCCGCCGAACTGCCGCTCGGCCGGTTCGGCGAACCCGAAGAGGTGGCCGCCGCCGTGGCCTTCCTGTTGTCGCCCGAGGCCTCGCTGTTCGTCGGCCAGACCATTGGCCCCAATTCCGGAGATGTGATGTTATGAGCGAAGTCGTTCTCATTACCGGTGGCGGCATCGGCATTGGCCGTGCGACGGCCAAGGCCTTCGGCAAGGCGGGCTATCATGTCGTCGTCACCGATGTCCTCGACAAGGAAGGCGGCGCGGTCGCGGCAGAGATTGTTGCGGCAGGAGGCTCCGCCGAATTCCACAAGCTTGATGTGCGCTCGACCGAACAGGCGGATGCGCTGGTTGCCGCGATCGAGAAGAAACATGGTGGCATCGCCGTCATCGTCGCCAATGCCGGCATCGCCCACAAGGTGCCGCTGTCGCAGCTGTCCGACGAGAAGTGGGACTATACGTTCGATATCGACCTGAAGGGCATCTTCCGTGTCGTCCGTCCCGCCGTAGCCGGCATGAAGAAGGCGAAGAAGGGAGCGGTCATCTGTGTCTCCTCCATCATGGGCGTTGCCTATGGCTGGGACGAACACGTGCATTATTCCGCTGCCAAGTCCGGCGTCGTCGGCCTCGTCCGCGGCCTCGCCGTCGAGCTCGCCCGTGACGGCATCCGCGTCAATGGCATAGCACCTGGCTACATTCGTACCGCGCAATTGCTCTCGAAGGAGCATTCGCTTGGGCCCGATGCCGACAAGGCGGGAGAGTTCATTCCCATGGGCCGTATCGGCGAGCCCGAAGACATCGCCGATGTCATCCTGTTCCTGGCATCCAACGCCGCTCGCTACATGACCGGGCAAGTGGTGGTGGTTGACGGTGGCCTCCTCGTCGGCCGCTACTGACGAGGCAGAGAACGTCGAGACCCGAATGACGGCAACGAAGTAAAGACCATAAACAAGGAGGAAACTACAATGCGTGATTATCATCTTTCCCGGCGCCGGTTCCTGCAGGGAACCGCGGGGAGCATGGCAGTGGCGGCCGGCGTGCCGTTCTCGCCGTGGGGCGCGCAACAGGCATTTGCTGCTGGCCTCGCCGATCAGGAGCTGCGTACCGTCGGCCTGTCGGTGACGGTTCAGGAGCGTATCCTGAACGAATTCAAGGAAAAGTCCGGCGTCAAGGCAGTGTCGGGCAAGGCCGACATCTTCCCCAACACCCAGACCGAACTGCTGTCGGGCTCCACCGCCTACGATTGCTGGGAAACCATTGGCGAGCGTCTTGCCGCCGTGGTCGCCACCGAGAAGATCACGCCCATCGCGACGTCCTCGCTGAAGAACTGGGCCAACATCCGCGAGACCTTCACCAAGCCGTCCGACCGCTGGGAGAAGCAGCGGCAGATCGTCGGCCAGATCTGGAAGGACGAAGGCCAGACCGAACTGTGGATGGTTCCGACCGTCTATAACTACGACTCGATCGGCTATCGCCCGGATCTCGTCTCGGCCGAAGAAGCATCGAGCTGGACGGCACTGTTCGACCCGAAGTTCAAGGGCAAGACCGGCCTCAACGTCGATCCGCTCATCGCCTTCGGCCAGGCCGTGATGGCGATGAACACGCTGGGCCTTCTCAAGGTCGAGAACCCGGGCAATCCCGACAAGGCTTCGATCGACGAAGCTTCGAAGTTCCTCATTGCGAAGAAGAAGGAAGGCCAGTTCCGCGCCCTGTGGGGCGACTTCGGCGAACTCGTCAACCTGCTGGCCTCCGGCGAGATGATCATCGCCGACGCCTGGCAGCCGGCTGTGATGGCGGTCAAGGCTCAAGGCGTGCAGTGCTCCTACGCCACGATGAAGGAAGGTTATCGCGGCTGGGCCATTGGCGTATCGCCGATTGCTGGAACGCCGAACCTCGAAGCGGTTACGGCCTATGCCGACTACTGGCTGTCCGGTCCGCCGGCCATCGCCGTGTCGGAGCAGGGCTACTACTCGCCCACCACCAACATCAAGGACGCGATGCCCGCCGACAAATATGCCTTCTGGTACGAGGGCAAGCCGTGGGTCGGCGCTCCCGACCGCGGCATCAAGGAAGGTGATCTCCGCGACGGCGGTTCGCTCGAAACCCGTGCGGGCAACGTCGCCTACTGGCACCAGTGGCCCGACGAGTATGACTATCTCATGCAGAAGTGGGACGAGTTCCTCTCGGCTTGATCTCGAACTCTGCCGGCCGGGGCATAGTACCCCGGCCGGTCTCTCAAACGACAGGGGACACCGCGCGCGTGGCTTACGACCTCCAACTCTCGCACATCGGCAAGGTTTACGATAACGGCACCGCTGCCGTGATCGACTTCAACCTGGATGTGGACAAGGGTGAGTTCATCGCCTTTCTGGGCCCCTCGGGTTGCGGCAAGACCACGACGCTGCGGATGATCGCCGGCTTCGAGGGCATTTCCTCGGGCGACATGTTCATTCGCGGCAAGCGCATCAACGACCTACTTCCCGAGCAGCGCCCCACCTCGATGATCTTTCAGAACTACGCGCTGTTTCCGCACATGAGTGTGCGCAACAATGTCGGCTTCGGACTCGACGTGAAGAACATGGCGCCGGCCGAGCGCGACAGGAAGGTCGACCGCATCCTCGACAAGCTTGACCTGACCGACGTTGCAAACGTCCGCCCCGACCGTCTCTCCGGAGGCCAGCGCCAGCGCATCGCGCTTGCCCGTTCGCTGGTTGTCGAACCCGATATCCTGCTGCTCGATGAACCGCTTGGCGCGCTCGATGCCAATCTGCGCAAGAGCATCCAGAACGAATTGAAGCTGCTGCAGCGCAGCCTCGGCATCACCTTTGTTTTCGTCACCCACGCGCAATCGGAAGCACTCGCGCTGTCGGATCGTATCGTGGTGATGAACCAGGGCAAGATCGAACAGATCAGCCCGCCTTATGAACTCTACACGCGGCCGCAAAGCCTCTTCGTCGCCCAGTTCATTGGCCGCAATACCATCATTCCGGGCACGGTGAGGGAATCGAGCGCCTCCGAGACGGCTCTCGACACGGCATTTGGAATTCTATCGGGCTCGGCGGTGGCAAAGACTGCCACGCCTGGCGCCAAGGCGAGCCTTGTATTGCCGGCCGAGTCGGTTGACGTCATCCCTTTCACGGCTACCGATGCCGACATTCAGAAGGCCTATGGCCATTGCTCCATCACCGGCAACATCACCAGGTTGCAGCAGATCGGCCATCTCGTTCAGATGGCGGTGACGTTGCCCAATGGCGAGAGCATCGGGATCGAAGGCCATGCCGACAAATATGGCGGCCGCTTCACGGCCGGCGACAAGGCCCGCATCGCCTGGAAAGCGTCGGGCGCAACCGTCATTCTGCAATAGGATCATCCAACATGCGCGGACCATCAGCTACCGAGCTCGGACAGAACCTGCGCAAGGGCAAGGCCGATCCGGTGGAACTCGCCGAAGAGGTTTTTGCCCGCATCGACGCCAGCGGCGACAAGGCGATCTTCACGGAGACACTGAAACCCCGCGCCCTGGCGGAAGCGAAGGCCTCGCGCAAACGCCTCAAGGCTGGAAGTCCCGCGAGCCTGCTGGATGGCGTTCCGATTGGCTGGAAAGATCTCTTCGACCTGAAAGACCGTGTGACGACGGCCGGCTCTGTCGTGCTGAAATCCAACGCTCCGGCAAAAGCCGATGCGGCTCTTGTGGCTGCGGCGAAGGGGGCAGGCCTCGTCTCGGTCGGCTGCCTCAACATGACCGAGTTCGCCTATTCCGGCATCGGCCTCAATCCGCACTACGGCACCCCGCGTAATCCCAATGGCACAGGCCCGGCGCGGGCACCCGGCGGCTCCTCATCGGCGAGCGGCGTCGTCGTGGCCGCAGGCATTCTGCCACTGTCGATCGGCACGGACACCGGCGGCTCGATCCGCATTCCCGCTGCCTTCAACGGTGTCGTCGGCTACAAGTCTTCGACCGGACATTATCCGATGGACGGCGTCTTCCCGCTGTCGCGGACGCTCGACACGCTGGGCCCCTTCGCGCATTCCGTTGCCGACTGCGTGCTGGCCGACGCGGTGCTCCGTGGGCTGACGAAACCGAAGATCAAGGCGGCACCGGCCAAGGGGCTCGAACTGCTGGTGCCCGAAACCGTGGTATTCGATGACTGCGAGGACGCGGTTCTGAACAACTTCGAGGCTTCGATTGCCCGCGTGAAGAAGGCCGGCGTCAAGGTGCGGCGCATCAAGCTGCCGGTGCTCCAGGATGTGCTCGATCTCGCCGCCAGGCGAGGGCACATTCTAGGTGCCGAGGCCTTGGCCGTGCACTGGGATCGCGTTCATGGTCCCGACGCCGAGCGCATGGACGCCCGCGTGGTGAAGCGCATCCTGATGGCGGAGAAGATGACCGCCGTCGATCTGGTGCATGTGCTGCAGGAGCGCAAGCGCATGATCGCCGCGGCCGACGCGCTGGTCGGCGATGCATTGCTCGCCTTCCCGACGACGCCGCATGTGGCAATGCCGGTCGCCCCGCTGGAAGCCGACCACGATGTCTTCTTCCGCAACAATGCCAAGACCTTGCGCAACACGACGATCGGCAATTTCCTCGACTGGTGCGGCGTTTCCATTCCGAACGGCACCGATGCCGATGCCATGCCGACCGGCTTCCTGCTGTCGGCACCCCATGGCCGCGACGCCGCAATCCTGTCGGCAGCGCTCACACTCGAAACATTGATCAGGGGATAATTGATGGCCGAGGTCTACAAGCGCCTGTTTTCACCCTACACGCTGGCTGGACAAACCATCCGCAACCGCATTGCGATGGCGCCACTGACCCGGCAGATGGCCGAGGCCGATGGCACGCCGACCGGCGAGATGGTGGCCTACTATGCCAGGCGCGCGCGCGGCGGCGCCGGCCTCATCATCACCGAAGGCACTTACGAAGAGAACAAGCTCGGTTGCCGCGCCTATCTCTCGCAGCCCGGCATCGTCACCGCGAAACATGTCAAGGCGTGGAGGAAGGTCACTGACGCCGTTCACGCCCACGATTGCAGGATCATCCTTCAACTCATGCACGGTGGCCGCGTCAGCGATCCGCGCGTTCTGGGCGGCAAGGCGCCAGTCAGTGCCTCCGCGACGCAAAGCCCGGGCTGGACGCTCTACACGGACAACGATTATGAGAAGAAGATCCGCAACATCGAGGGTGCCTGGCCCAAGGTGACCTTCGGTCCGGCGCGCGCCCTCACCGTCAAGGAAATCCACGCCGTGGCCGATGGGTTTGCCGATGGTGCCAAGCGCGCCGTGGAGGCCGGCTTCGACGGTGTCGAGATTCATGGCGCCAACGGGTATCTTCTCTGGCAGTTCATCAATCCGAAAACCAATCAGCGGACGGATGAATTTGGCGGCAGCCCGGAAAACAACGTGCGGTTCGCCAAGCTCGTCGCTGAGAAGGTGCGCAGGGCCATCGGCAAGAAGAAGATCATCACGCTGCGTATCTCGCAGGATGGTGTCGATGATTTCGTCGGCGCATGGCCGGGCGGCGTGAAATATGCCGCGGCCATCGGCAAGGCGCTGAAGGACTCCGGCTACGATGCGCTGCACTGGTCGAGCTTCAACTATCTCGACAACCGCGATGCTTCGAGCCCTGTGCCGATGCCCACGGTGATCCGCAAGGCCAGCGGTTTGCCGATAATCACCAACGGCGGCATTGCCGAGGGAGCACAAGCCGAGGCCGCCTTGAAGAGTGGTGCTGCCGATATGGTTGCCATCGGCCGGCCGATCTTCGCGCATCCCGACTGGCCCTATATCGTGCGCTCGGGCCAGCCCTATCCGTGGTGCGACTTCGACCGCAAATACGTCATCCGCCCGCCACTCGACTACGCCCATGCCTATCCGCTGGGCCTCACCGACCCCAAGTGGCCGACCGACAGGTAGCCACGGCTTTTCGAAACTCCGCCGCGGGAGCGGCGCGACAACAAGGAGAATAAACATGGCCAAGAAAATCCTCTGCACCTTCGGCACCGACATCGACTCGGTGGCCGGCTGGATCGGTTCCTATGGCGGCGGCGACTCGCCCTCAGACATCCAGCGCGGCATCTTCGCGTCTGAGGTCGGCGTTCCGCGCCTCTTGCGCCTGTTCAAGCGCTACGGCCTGAAGACCACCTTCTTCGCGCCGGGCCACTCGCTCGAGACCTTCCCGAAGGAAATGGAAATGATCGTCAAGGACGGTCACGAGGTGGGCGCCCACGGCTATCTGCACGAAAACCCCATCGCCATGACGCCGAGCCAGGAAGAGGACGTTCTGGTGAAGTCGATCGAGTTGATCAAGAAGCTCACCGGCGACGCCCCGCGTGGCTATGTGGCGCCGTGGTGGGAAATGTCGAACTCGACCGCCGCCCTGCTGCTGAAGCACGGCTTCAAGTATGATCATAGCCAGGGCTACCGCGACTTCCAGCCCTTCTATGCCAAGGTCGGCGACAGCTGGAATACCATCGACTATTCCAAGACTGCCAAGGAGTGGATGCACCCGCTGAAGCATGGCAAGGAAATCGACCTCGTCGACATTGCTGCCAACTGGTACGTCGACGACCTGCCGCCGATGATGTTCATGAAGAAGGCGCCAAACAGCCACGGCTTCGTCAATCCGCGCGACATCGAGCAGATGTGGCGTGACCAGTTCGATTGGGTCTATCGCGAGATGGACTATGCGGTATTTGCCTTCACCATCCACCCGGACGTTGCCGGCCGTCCTCAGGTGCTGCTGATGCTCGAGCGGCTGATCGAATACATCAGCAAGCATTCCGGCATCGACTGGGTGACCTTCGAGGATGTGGCTGTCGACTTCCGCAAGCGCTATCCCTTCGCCAGCGGCAAGCGCCCCGAAGTCATCTGAACGCTTGAATGAGCCTGGGCGGCATCCGATATGCCGCCCATTGCATTTGTGTCGAGGTTCTCATGTGCTCTGCCTGCGGATTTCCGGCAGCACCCGGCCACTGGACCGAAGCGGGCTCGCCTACCCCGCATGATCGCGTGCGCGCCAAATTCCGCCGCGCCCAGGTGCTGCAGAACGTGTTGCCCGCCTACGGTTTGAAGGCCTTCGATGGCGGCGTCATTCCGGGCATCCAGATTTCCACCCTGTCAGGCAGCGAGACCATCGTGCGCGATCTCGACGAGGTCTGGGCGCTGGCCGAAAAGTTGAGTGGCGGACCCGTCGATCCGCTCGATCCGCGCTTTATCGGCGACGATGACGGCAAAGACTGAGGGCCGTATCCGCCTCACCGTGCTCGGCGGCTATCTGGGGTCCGGCAAGACCACATGGCTCCGCCATCAGTTGCATGAGGGCAAATTCAGGAACGCCTATGTGATCGTCAACGAGGCGGCGGAAACGCCCGTCGATGATGCACTGCTGGGCCAGTCCACACGGCTTTCGGTTCTGGCCGGTGGCTGTGTCTGCTGCACGGCCAAGGCCGATTTGATTGCCCTGCTGCGAAGTCTTTGTGACGAGCGCAGCCGTGGCCTGTCCGATGATCCCCGTCTCGAGCAGATCGTACTCGAGACCAGTGGGCTCGCCGATCCTGGTCCCATTGTCGAGGCCATCAAAGCCGATCCTGTGCTGGTCTATCATATCGTCGTCAGCGAGGTCGTCGTCGCCGTCGATGCCTTGCATGCCTTGAGTCAATTGACGACGGAGCCACTCGGCCGCCGGCAGATCGAGGTGGCCGACCGGTTGATCATCACCAAGGCGGATGTGGCGGAGGAGGGGGCCGTGAAGGCGCTGCTCGCAACGCTTCGCACGCTCAACCCCCTGGCGGTCATATCGGGAGCGTCAAAGGGCGTTGAGGTGCCGCTGCCAAGTTTCGATGGCATCGCCCCGGTAGCGCTGCCAGACCTCGCGAACCAACCGGCCCGCCCGCCGATCGCGCCAGCGCGGCTATATATCGACGACAGCATCGACTGGACTGCTTTCACGGTGTGGCTATCCGCGCTGCTGCACGCGCGCGGCGACGACATCGTGCGGGTGAAGGGAGTCGTGCGCACGCCCGCCGGACGCCTGTTGCTGCAGACGGTGCGCAAGGTCGTTCAATCGCCCGAAATCCTTCCCGAGCAGGGCGACACGCGCGAGGACAATATGATCGTCGTCATCGGCCGCGGATACACGCCAGACCAGCTAAAGCGCTCGCTCAAATATTTCGCAGGCCGCTAACCTCGCATGGACTCGCGGCGTCTTTCCGTTGCCGCGCCGTCGAGTTCCCAGGCATAGCCATTGTCGGCGGCGCGCAGCACCACGCCATAGACGTCATGCGCGTGTTCGGCGTCGATGAAGTCGTCCAGCACATCGTCAAGCACCAGCTGCGGATCGCGGTCGAGCGGATCACCATAGCCGCCGCCTGATGGCGAATAATAGGAGACGACATCGCCCGGCTCGACGCGAAGCCCGGAGAACTTCGCATGCTGCTGCGTGACGTCATCTGGCGCCGCACTGTTATGAGTCTCGAACTTGCCGACCGAGCCCGGCTTGCCGCCGAAGATGCCCCACGGCGCATCCTTGTGGCGGTCCGACTCATGCGTGACGAAGCCCGGCGTCAGGAATCGCTGCGACTTGACCACGCCCTGGCCGCCACGGAACTTGCCGGCACCTGGAAACACGTCGCTGCGGCACTCGTAGCGGTCGCAGATCAGCGGGATGTGCATGCCGAGATCTTCCAGCGGATTGTTGCGCGTGTTGCGCATCAATTCTTCCACCGTGTCGGGACCATCCGACATCGGCCGGCCGCCCATTGCTGCTTCGTTCACTTCGAGGAACACCCAATAGTCGCCATTGGGTCGCACGCCGGAGAAGGCGGCGAACGACAGCGTCGCTGAATTGCCTGCGGTACACCGGTCCGGCACGACGGGCGCCAACGCCTTGATGATGAGATCGACGACGCGCTGGATCTGGCAGAAGCGCGCTTCGGCAGCGACCGGCGCAATCGGATTGAAGATCGAACCCAGAGGGGCCGTCACCTTCACCGGGCGGAACGAGCCCTCGTTCTGCGGAATGTGCTCGCTGTGCGT
Organism: Pseudomonadota bacterium; assembly: GCA_963205315.1. GTDB lineage: Bacteria > Pseudomonadota > Alphaproteobacteria > Rhizobiales > Aestuariivirgaceae > Aestuariivirga. Next base: position 28,833 of record CAUJIO010000061.1, read on the forward strand.
ATAGGTATCGAGCAGCAGCGCGCGGAAGGCGAAGAAGCAGGCGACCTTGGTCGATCCCTCGAACGGCACGTTGAAGGCGGTGGGCGATTGCGGCGCGGAACCGGTCAGATCGACTTCGACGCCATCGCCTCTCACGCGCACTGTCACCTTGATGGGCAACGTCTTGTCGCGGTTGCGGCCGTCATCGTCCATGAAGCCTTCGGCAACATAGTCGCCATCCGGAATCTTCTCGATCTCGCGGCGGAGCATGCGCTCGGTATAGTCCATGAGCTGCTCGGTCGCCTGCATGACCGTGTCCTTGCCATAGGTGGCCAGCAGTTCCTGGAAGCGCTTGACGCCGAGTTCGGCGGACGCGATCTGCGCTTCGAGGTCGCCCATGACGAGACCCGGCACACGCGTGTTGTCGCGAATGTAATTCCACACACTTTCATTGCGCTTTCCGCCCTCGGAAAGCTTCAGCGCATTCATCAGCATGCCTTCGGCAAAAACGTCCGGCACGTCGATGATGAGGCCCGGTGTCGCCGCGCCAATGTCGACGTGATGCGCCGTGTTGGCCGAGAAGCCGACGAGCTCGCCCTTGAAGAACACCGGCATGACGACGGCGATGTCAGGCGAATGGCTGGCGCCGAAATAGGGATGATTGTGCAGCACGCAATCGCCCGGTTTCCAGTCCTTGAGGCCGATGCGCTTTTCGATCCCACGCAGATAGCCCGGCAGCGAACCGATGTGCATCGGTGTGGAGTCGGATTCGCACAGCGTGTTGTAGCGCGTGTCGAACAATCCGGCGCCAAGGTCCTGGCTCTCGCGGATGATCGAGGAGTAGGACATGCGATAGAGCACGTTGCCCATCTGCTCGGCGATGGCATGTAGCGCGCCGCCGATCACCTGCAATGAGATCGGATCAATGGGTTTCGTCTTCGCCTTGCGGGCAGCGGGCTTCTTTGCCTTCGACACGGTCTTCTTCGCTGATTTGGCCATGATCTTTCCCCCTTCAGCGCTTGGCGATACGGATGTCGCCGTGTGACAGCACACTGGCGGTATATTTCGGCGGCACGAGTGTCGTGGAGTTGTGCTGGACGATCAGCGCCGGACCGCTGATGACATCACCGGCGAGCAACTGGCCGCGATCGAAGCGCGGCGTGGCGACCGGCTTGCCATCATCGAACACTGTGTTGCGGGTGTAGAGCCTGGCCGCGGCCGGATTGCGCCGGTTGCCTTTCTTCAGGTTCGGCAGTTTCAGCGTTTCGACTGCCGCCGCACCGATGACGCGCAGCGTGATGATCTCCACCGACTGATCCTCGAACGCGTGGCCGTAGACCTGCTTGTGGTGATTGTAGAAATTGCGGATCACCGTGCCGATGTTCTTGGCCGACAATGCCTCTTTCGGCAGGGGCGCGCGCAGCTCGAATCCCTGGCCGACATAGCGGCACTCGGCAATCGCCGTGAAGTGATGCTTCGACGCCGGAATGCCATCGGCCAGCAATTGCTGCCGGGCCTGATCCTTGAGGCCATCCAGAATGCGGTTGGCCGCCTTGAAGTCACCGTCCGATGCCTTGTCGGCGACGATCAGGACCGAGCGTGTGAATTCATACTGCAGATCGGTCAGCAGCAGGCCCATGGCCGCGGTGATCCCGGGATGCAGCGGCGCGATGACATCCTTGGCGTGGATCATCTCGGCCAGTGCCACGGCATGCAAGGGGCCGGCACCGCCGAAGCCCATCAGCGTGAAGTTGCGCGGGTCGATGCCCTTGGCCACCGAATTGCCGTTGATGGCCAGCGCCATGTTGTTGTTGATGACTTTCAGCACACCGAGTGCCGCATCCTTGACCGAGAGGCCAAGCGGCTTGGCGATGTTCTCTTCAATCGCCTTGTACGCCAGCTTGGCATCGATCTGGAGATCGCCGCCGAGGAAATGCTCAGGGTCAAGGCGGCCCAGCACCACCTGCGCGTCTGTCACCGCGGGTTCCGTGCCGCCCTTGCCATAGCAGGCGGGACCGGGATCGGCACCCGCTGAGCGCGGGCCGACGCGGAACGCGCCACCCGGATCGAGATAGGCAATTGACCCGCCACCGGCACCAATCGCGTCGATGTCGATCATCGGCACCAGCACAGGCAATGAGGCGACTTCGGTGTCGCGCGGATTCTTGATGCGCAACTGGCCGTCCTGAATGACAGAGATGTCAGCCGACGTGCCGCCGATGTCGATGGTGATGACATTCTTCGTCTTGCAGGCCTCGCCCGTCCAGCGCCCGCCGATGACGCCGCCAGCGGGGCCCGACAGCAGCAGGCCCACAGGGCGCTGGGAGGAATTCTCGATGGTCGAGATGCCGCCGTTCGACTGCATGATGCGGACCATGGCGGTCACGCCATTTTCGCGCAGCCGGTCTTCGAGATTGCGGAGGTAGAGCGCCGTCCGGGGCCCGATATAGGCGTTCATCGCCGCCGTCGAGAACCGCTCGTATTCGCGGATGACATTCACGACTTCCGAAGAGCAGCAGATATAGGCGTCGGGCATTACCTCTTTCACGATTTCCTTGGCGCGCAATTCATGCGCGTTGTTGAGGAAGGAGAAGAGGAAGCAGACGATGACGGAGTTGATGCCGCGCTTCTTGAAGGTCTCGGCGGCTTCGCGCACCTGGGCCTCGTTCAGCGGCGTCTCGATCTCGCCGGTGGGCGGCATCAGGCGTTCGTCCACCGCAATGCGGTTGCGGCGCTTGACCAAAGGCTTCGACTGCCAAGGCACGTCGAACTGCAGCGAGAAATTATGTGGGCGCTTGTGGCGCGCCATGTGAAGAATATCTCGGAAGCCGCGCGTGGTGATCATGCCCACCTCGGCACCCTTGCGCTCGATCACCATGTTGGTAGCAACCGTTGTGCCGTGGAACACCATGTCGATGTCGCCCGGCTGGACACCGGCAATCCGGGCGATCTCGATGATGCCCTTGACCACACCGATCGACTGGTCGGCGGGAGTCGACGAGACCTTGTGGACGAAGATCGACTGACCGCCTTTGCCGCCGCTCTTCTCAAGCACGATGTCGGTAAAGGTTCCTCCGACGTCCACGCCAACTCGGATCATCACGGCCTCCTCGCAAATGTATGTTGCATACTCTGCCGCGAGTTCGAGGCAA